>NZ_JBITDM010000005.1:0-518492 GCF_044454195.1 Streptomyces sp. NPDC051561
GTTCTCAAGGAACGGACGCTTCCTTTGTACTCACCCTCGCGGGCTTTCCTCCGGACGTTTCGTTCGGTGTTTCAGTTGTTCTGTTCTTGCGTTTCTGACTCTATCAGACCGTTTCCGTTCCGATTTCCTCGGTGCCTTTCAGGTTCTTCGCTTTCGCGTTTTCCCTTTCCAGCGACTCCGACTCTACCAGCGCTTTTTCGTCCCTCCGACCACCTATTCCACGGCATGCGGGAATAAGGATCCGAGATAGGATCAACACTCATAAGAGGCGCTGCCGACACACGACATCACAGAGAAGTGAGTACGTGTTGGGGTCAGGCAGGAGTACGACAGTACATGGCGCCGCTTGTTGAGGCAAATCGTTTCCGGTGAGTACCTAGGTCATCTAAGCGGTACCTCTCGTGCGGAACCGGGACTTCTTATGACTTACCCTCTGAAGCAGGTATGCCGTCCAGGACAGGTAGTGACGGCGCCGCACAAACTCCGCCCCTGGGAGGCCCCCATGACCAGCGTGACGTCCCCTCTTGAAGGTCGCGCCATCGGACTCGCCGCAGTCCCCGACCCTGTGTTCTCCGGAGCAATGGTCGGTCCCGGCACCGCTATCGACCCCGTACGCGAACCGTCCGCGGCCGTGTCGCCCGTCGACGGTGTTGTCGTCTCCCTGCACCCGCACGCGTTCGTCGTCGTCGACGGCGAGGGCCACGGTGTGCTGACCCACCTCGGCATCGACACCGTTCAGCTCAATGGCGAGGGCTTTGAGCTTCTCGTCAACAAGGGTGACACCGTGACGCGTGGACAGGACATCGTGCGCTGGAACCCGGCCGCGGTCGAGGCTGCCGGCAAGTCGCCCATCTGCCCGGTCGTGGCGCTGGAAGCGACTGCCGATGCCCTCTCGGACCTGGCCGAGGACAGCGACGTGAAGGTCGGCGACGCTCTCTTCACCTGGAAGTAGACATCGGCGCCGTAATGACGGCGGGTAGTACATCCACCGCGACGGCGGAGTCCGTCGCAACTAGCGGAGACGGTGAAATGGAGACAACGCTGCGAGGCGTCGGCGTGAGCCACGGTGTGGCGATCGGCGAGGTTCGGCACATGGGCACGGCGGTTTTGGAACCGCCGGCCAAGCAGATTCCGGTCGAGGATGCTGAGCGCGAGCAGGGGCGCGCCCGGCAGGCGGTGGAAGCTGTGGCTGCTGACCTGATGGCCCGGGGCAACCTGGCCGGAGGCGAGGCCCAGGCTGTGCTTGAGGCTCAGGCCCTGATGGCTCAGGACCCGGAGCTGATGGCCGATGTGGACCGTCGGATCGCCGTCGGCAGCACCGCCGAGCGTGGTGTGTACGACGCGTTCGCCGCGTACCGTGCGCTGCTTGCCAACGCTGGTGAGTACCTGGCGGGACGTGTGGCCGACCTGGACGACGTGCGGAATCGTATCGTCGCGCGTCTGCTGGGCGTTCCGATGCCGGGTGTGCCGGACAGTGACGAGCCGTACGTACTGATCGCGCGGGACCTGGCGCCGGCCGACACCGCACTGCTGGACCCGGCGCTGGTGCTCGGGTTCGTGACCGAAGAGGGTGGACCGACCAGTCACAGCGCGATTCTCGCGCGTGCGCTGGGTGTCCCTGCTGTGGTGGCGCTGCCGGGTGCCGGTGAGCTGGTCGAGGGCACTGTCGTGGCCGTCGACGGCAGCACGGGTGACATCTTCGTCGAGCCGAGTGCCGAGAAGCGTGCCGAGCTGGAGGCGGCGGCCGCCGCGCGCAAGGCTGCGCTGGCCGCTTCGACCGGTCCCGGTGCGACGTCCGACGGGCACAAGGTTCCGCTGCTCGCCAACATCGGTGGTCCTGCCGATGTCCCCGCCGCGGTGGAGGCCGGCGCCGAGGGTGTGGGGCTGTTCCGCACCGAGTTCCTCTTCCTGGACGACAGCAAGCACGCGCCGTCGGAGGAGTCGCAGGTCGAGGCGTACCGCAAGGTGCTTGAGGCCTTCCCCGAGGGCCGCGTGGTCGTGCGTGTGCTGGATGCCGGTGCGGACAAGCCGCTCGACTTCCTGACGCCGGCCGAGGAGCCGAACCCGGCGCTGGGCGTGCGTGGTCTGCGTTCGCTGCTCGACCACCCGGAGGTCCTGCGTACGCAGCTGACCGCGCTGGCGAAGGCCGTCCAGGGTCTGCCGGTGTACCTGGAGGTCATGGCGCCGATGGTCGCGGACCGCACGGACGCCAAGGCGTTCGCGGACGCGTGCCGTGAGGCGGGGCTGCAGGCGAAGTTCGGCGCGATGGTGGAGATTCCGTCCGCCGCGCTCCGGGCGCGTTCGATCCTGCAGGAGGTGGAGTTCCTCTCGCTGGGCACCAACGACCTGGCGCAGTACACCTTCGCCGCCGACCGTCAGGTCGGTGCGGTGTCCCGTCTGCAGGACCCGTGGCAGCCTGCGCTGCTCGACCTGGTCGCGGCGTCGGCCGATGCGGCCAAGGCCGAGGGCAAGAGCTGTGGCGTCTGTGGGGAGGCTGCCGCCGACCCGCTGCTGGCCTGTGTGCTGACCGGTCTGGGTGTCACCTCTCTGTCGATGGGCGCGAAGGCCATTCCTTACGTCCGTGCGACGCTGGCGAAGTACACGCTGGCGCAGTGCGAGCGGGCGGCTGCCGCGGCGCGTGCCGTGGACACCGCCGAGGAAGCGCGTGTGGCCGCGCAGGCGGTGCTGTCCGGGGAGTGACCCGACAGCGTTGAAGTGTCAGGCCCGTGGGGCCGCCGGTGGTAACGGCGGCCCCACGGGCTTTTCAGTGTCCGGGGCCGCCTCCCGGATCGTTCACGATCGGATAGCCCGCGCAGTAGTCGACGCCGGATTCCGGAGCGACCGGTTCGCCGGTTTCGGCGTCGGTGCAGTAGGCGTTGAAGACTTCGGCCTCGGTCAGGGCCGCGAGCCTGCCGTGGTCCAGGCGCCAGCCGTACACCCGGTCGGGCTCATCGTTGCGGGTGGTGCGCAGGACCACTCCCCCGGGGCTGTTGAGCGCGAGTCCTGCCGCGAGGACGGTGACGAACTGGGCGCCGTCGTCGTCGAGGAGTTCGGGGAGTCCGTCCTGGCTCACTTCCACGTGGAGCACGGCAAGCAGTTGCTCGTCGTCCGCGGTGACGCTGCACACCAGGTGGTGGAGGCCGGGGCCCGCTCCCTGGAGCAGGCCGACCACCAGGTACGAGGCTCGTTCGAAGGCTTCGCGGCCGATGTCCTTGCCGCAGTCGGCGCAGTTGCCGAGGTCGGCCAGGAGGAGGGTGGCGCAGTCCCAGGTGGCCTGGCGGACCGCTTGGTTGATGAGGGTGGGGACGAGGGTGTCGAGTGGCTGGCCCGCGTAGGGGACGCAGGCGCCCCGGGCGGCCACCTCCGCCGTGAAGCGGGCGCGTGTCTCAGGTGTGTCGGGGTCGAGGCCGGTGCTCGTACAGAACTCCTCGAACTCCTCCGGGTCGAAGAGCGCGACGGTGGTGTGCAGGCCTTGTGAGGCCAGGGCCGTGAGTAGTTCGGCGACCAGTTGGAGGTAGACCGTGTGGTCGTCGAAGGTGAAGGTGCGGTAGCCGGCCATGGCCGCGAAGTCCTCCTCGTCGACCAACAGGCCAACGGTGCTGGGGACTTCGCGGCGCAGGGTGCGGCGCATGGCTTGAGTGTGGTGGTTGCGGTTGATGTCGTTCCCGATGTGCTCCATTGCTCCCCCTGAGCTCGCAGTCGATCATTGCTCACTCACCGTAACCGGAGGGTCTGACAATGGGGCGTGGGCCCGGTCTGCTCAGCGGTTGCCGCGGGTGCGGGCGAGGTCCTCGTAGAAGTGCAGGAGGTCGATGTTGTCGACCGAGCCGGGGTTGACCGCCTTGGCGAGCGGGGTGCCCTGGAGGAGTCGTTTGACCGGGACTTCGATGCGCTTGCCGGTGAGGGTGTGGGGGACGGCGGGGATTTCGATGACCTCGTCGGGGACGTGGCGGGGGGAGAGCGCGGTGCGGATGGTGTTCTTGATGCGGGTGCGGAGTTCGTCGTTGAGTTCCGCGCCTTCGGCGAGGTGGACGAAGAGTGGCATCCAGTAGCCGCCGTTCGGCTCTTCGAGGCCGATGACGAGGGATTCGCGGATTTCCGGGAGGCGCTCCACGGCTTCGTAGATGTCGGCGGAGCCCATGCGGACGCCTTGGCGGTTGAGGGTGGAGTCGGAACGGCCGTGGATGATCACGGAGTTGTGTTCCGTGAGGGTGATCCAGTCGCCGTGGCGCCAGACGCCGGGGTAGGTGTCGAAATAGCTGTCGTGGTAGCGGGAGCCGTCGGGGTCGTTCCAGAAGCGGATCGGCATCGACGGCATCGGGTTGGTGACGACGAGTTCGCCGACCTCACCACTGAGGGGCTTGCCCTCCGGGTCCCAGGCCTGGAGGTCGGTGCCGAGGCACGCAGCCTGGAGTTCGCCGATGTGGACGGGGAGGGTGGGCACCGCGCCGGCGAAGCAGCTGCAGACGTCCGTTCCGCCGCTGACCGAGGCGATCCACAGGTCGTGGTCACGGGCGGCGAATTCGTCATGGAGCCAGCGGAACCCGTCGGGCGGGAGCGGGGATCCGGTGGTGGCGACGCACTTGATGCGGGTGAGGTCGTGGTCGGCGGCCGGATGCACTCCGGCCTTGCGGCAGGCCATGACGTAGGCGGCGGAGGTGCCGAAGAGGGTGGCGCCGGTCTTTTCGGCGACGGCCCACTGGGCTCCGGTGTCGGGGAAGCCGGGGCTGCCGTCGTACAGCACGATCGTGGTGCCGGTGAGCAGGCCGGAGACGAGGAAGTTCCACATCATCCAGCCGGTGGAGGTGAACCAGAAGAAGCGGTCGTCGGGGCCGAGGTCGCAGTGCAGGCCGATCTGCTTGAAGTGTTCGAGCAGGATGCCGCCCTGGGACTGGACGATCGCTTTGGGCAGTCCTGTGGTGCCCGACGAATAAAGAACCCAAAGAGGGTGAGCGAAGGGAACTTGCTCGAAGACCGGCTCGTTGTCACTCTCAGTGAGGGAAGACCATTCGAGAGTGCCGGAGGGGGCAGGAGTGTCGAGCAGGGGGATGTGGATGACCGCGCGGACGGTCGGCAGTTCGCGGCGGAGTTCGGCGACGGTTTCCGTGCGGTCGTGGGTCTTGCCGCCGTAGCGGTAGCCGTCGACTGCGAAGAGGACGACGGGCTCGACCTGCTGAAAGCGGTCGAGGACGCTGCGGGCGCCGAAGTCGGGGGCGCAGGAGGTCCATACGGCGCCGACGGCGGCGGTGGCGAGGAAGGCGGTGACTGCTTGGGGGATGTTGGGGAGATAGCCGCTGACGCGGTCTCCGGGGCGGACGCCGAGGGCGCGGAGTTCGGCTGCCAGGGAGCCGACCTGGCGGCGGAGCTCGGACCAGGTGAGGGGCTGGGGGTTCTGGGCCTCGTCGACGTGCAGCAGGGCGGGGTCGTCGGCGCGGGACGGGTCCTCGGAGGTGCGCAGGGCGTGTTCGGCGTAGTTGAGGGTGGCGCCGGGGAACCACTGGGCGCCGGGCATGGTGCGGTCGCCGAGTACGGACTCGTACGGGGTGGAGAAGCGGACCTCGAACCAGTCGGCGACGGCCTTCCAGAACGTGTCGAGTTCGGTGACCGACCAGCGGTGGAGTGCTTCGTAGCCGCCGTCGGCGGGGGCTCCGTAGCGGTCTGCGGCCCAGGTCTGGAAGCGGGTGACCGCGGCCTCGGCGATGCGGTCGGGCCCCGGTTGCCAGAGGGGCTCGGGCTGGGACGCGGTGTTCGTCGCGGAGATCGAGGTCATGGGGCGGCTCCCGGGTTCTACGGCTCTGCGGTTCTGATCGGTGCGTTGGATGTGCTGGTCCTGGGCTGCATCCGCGCGGGGGTGGTGGGACGGGGTTGCGGTCCGGTGCCACCGTCGGTGCGTGGGCGGGCTGAGGGGGACGATGCCATGTGATCGACTTCCGCACCAGGGCGGGCGGGTGAAAGTGCTGGTCGGAGGGGTGCTGAGGAGAAGGGGGGAGCCAGTGGCGGGTATCGCGGCGAGGTCGTGAAGCCGGTCTGGGTGAACGGGAGTTGAACGGGGCTCCCCGGGCGGCGGGGCGGTGGCAGGGTGAGGGCCATGAACGGTCGTGACCTGGTTCGCTCGGTAAGGCTGGTCGGTACGGCACAGGGGCTTCGGTCCGTGCGGGCCGCGTGGCGAAGGCGGCGTACGGATGCGTGGGGGTTGCCGCAGCGGCGTCCCGAGCGGGCCCGGGTGCCGGGGGCGGTGGTCGGGGCGGAGGCGTTGCCCGGGGGCGGGATCGTCCGGTTCGGCCGGTCGGAGCTGCGGATTCTGGTGGCTGTGGGTGGGGCGGTGTTCTGGGGGTGGGACGGGGCCGGGCCGGAGCCGTCGTATGCGCTGGCGGGTCTGTGTCCCGATGCCGATCCCCGGGTTGTGCTGGAGCCCGACAAGGACGACGGCTGGCAGGTTGTCTCGGAGCGGGTGACGGTGGCGGTGTCCAGGCACGGGGCGATCGAGGTACGCACCCCGGGCGGGGTTCTGCTGCGGCGGGAGCTGCCTCCCCGGTGGTGGCAGCCGGTGGGGTCGGTTGATGAGGGGCGGGTGGCGGAGGGGCCGGGGACGGAGGGGCGGTGGTCGCAGCGGTCGGAGGTGGGGGCGGATGCGCGGTTCTTCGGCCTGGGTGGGCGCGCGGGCGGGCCACGGCTGCGGGGCGGAACGTACCGGCTGTGGAACACGGATCCGGGTGGGGAGTTCGGGCCGGGCGACGATCCGCTGTATCTGACGATGCCGGTGCAGTTCGTGGTGGCGGATGCGGGGGCGCATCTGGCGTTCTACGACAGCACGTGGGACGGGGAGGTCGTGCTGCGGGAGGGCGAGGAGGGGGACGGCTCGGGGCACGACCGGGCGGGGTGCAGTGAGGTGCGGATGACAGGTGGGCCGTTGCGGTGCTGGGTGGTGGTGGGGACACCGGCGAGGGTGTTGCAGGGCTGGACCGCGCTGACCGGGCGGCCGGTACGGCCGCCGTCCTGGGCGCTGGGTCCGCAGCATGCCCGGTGGGGGTTCGGGAGTGCGGAGGAGGTGCGGCGGGTGGTGGCCGGGTACCGGGAGCGGGGGCTGCCGTTGTCCGCCGTACATCTGGATATTGATCATTACGACCGGCATCGGGTCTTCACCGTGGACGGGGAGAAGTTCCCGGATCTGCCCGGACTGGCGCGGGAGTTGCGGGAGGGCGGGGTGCGGATGGTGTCGATCGTGGATCCGGCGGTGCGGGCGGAGCGGGGCGATCCGGTGTATGAGAGCGGGGTCGCGGCCGGGGCGTTCGTGCGGGACGGGCGGGGGCGGGAGGTGCGCGGGGAGGTGTGGCCCGGGGAGTGTGCGTTTCCGGACTTTACGGATCCGGGGGTCCGGGAGTGGTGGAGCGGGTTGTACCGGGAGCGGCTGGAGCAGGGCTTTTCGGGGGTGTGGCACGACATGAACGAGCCGGTCTCGTTCTCCGCGTTCGGGGATCCGACGTTGCCGCGGTCGGCTCGGCACGGGATGGAGGGGCGGGGCGGCGATCATCGTGAGGCGCACAACGTCTACGCGCTGGCGATGGCCCGGGCGGGATACGAGGGGCTGCGGCGGCTGCGGCCCGAGGAGCGGCCGTTCCTGTTCTCGCGGTCCGGGTGGGTCGGGATGCAGCGGTACGGGGGGACGTGGTCCGGGGATGTGACCACCGGGTGGCCGGGGCTCAGGGCTTCGTTGTCGCTGGTGCTGGGGCTCGGGTTGTGCGGGGTTCCGTATTCGGGGCCGGATGTGGGGGGTTTCGGCGGGAATCCGGGGCCCGAGCTCTATCTGCGGTGGTTCCAGTTGGGGGCGTGGCTGCCGTTGTTCCGTACGCATGGGGCGATCTACGCGGGGCGGCGGGAGCCGTGGGAGTTCGGGCCACGGGTGCTGGAGCACGCGCGGGCGGCGCTGGCGGAGCGGGAGCGGTTGCTGCCCTACTTCGTGACGCTGTCGCATCTGGCTCGGCTCACCGGGGCGCCGTATGTGCGGCCGGTGTGGTGGGGGGCGACCGGGGACCGGGCGTTGCGGGACTGCGAGGACGCGTTTCTGCTGGGGGACGCGTTGCTGGTGGCGCCGGTGCTGGAGCCGGGGGTGGACCGGCGTGCGGTGCGGTTGCCGCGGGGGCGGTGGTACGACACGGCCAGCGGAGAGGCGTTCGAGGGGCCGGGGCAGGTGCTGATGGACGCGCCAGGCGTGGCGGGGGCCAGGTCGAGGGTTCCGGTGTTGGCCAGGGGTGGTGCGGTGATTCCGGTCCGGGAGCCAAGTGGCGAGCTGGTGCTGGAGGTGTGGGCTCCGGAGGCGGGGCGGACGGGTGGAGGGCTGCTGGTGAGGGACGGGGGCGACGGGTGGGAGCAGCCGGTGGTGGAGCGGTTCACCTCCCGGGTGGAGAAGGGGCGGGTGGTGGTGGAGCGGGAAGGGGGTGCGGAGGTGGGGATTCCGGTGCGGGAGCGGGGGGTTTGAGGAGGGCGGGGGCCGACGGGCTTCCGGGTGGGGAGGCTGGTTACCCTGCCCGCTCAGGGGGCGGGTGTTGTGGCGCTCCGGGAGCGGTGTCGGGTCAGGAGTAGGCGCCGGCGAACCAGGCGCGGGCTGCCTGGGTGTGGAGGGGGAAGGCGAGCTCGGCCGGGGTGTGCAGGATGTGCCAGCCTGCGGTCTCGTCGGTGGGCGCGGTCGGGGGCAGGTCGGTTTCCTCGACGGCGGGCAGGAGGCCGAAGAGGAGGAGGTGGTCGGTCGGGGAGCTCAGGGCGTCGGCCAGACGGACGTCGGCGGCATCGGCCTCGATGCGGGTCTCTTCGCGGAGTTCGCGGACCACGGCTTGGCGCCAGTCCTCGGCGTGGTCGATGAATCCGCCGGGGAGGGCCACCTGGCCGGGGTGGGGTGCGATGGTGCGGGTGATGACGAGGAGGCCGGTGGTGTGGGGTCCCGGCTGAGGGCGGCAGGGCCGTACCGGGAGGAGGGCCACTGCCACGGGCAGCGGGTTGAGGTAGGCCGTCCGGTGGCAGGCGGGGCAGCTGCGGGGCCAGGAGTTGAGGTGGGGGTAGGGGGTGCCGCAGTGGTGGCAGTGGGAGTGCGGGGGCGAGGGGTTCACGGGGTGAGGCTAGGTGAACTGGGGTGGCAGGTGGAGGGTATTGGCGGCTTTCGGGGGGCTGAACGGGAGCGGGCCGGCACGAAGGGGAGAGACCGGGAAAGGACACGGAGCACGCCGTGGACGTGGCTGTGGGAGCAGGAATCACGGCTGGCGCGGAGGCTGGTGGCCTGCGAGTCGGCCGGGCGAAGCGGGTGGCCTGCGAGTCGGCCGGGCGAAGCGGGTCGCTTGCCTGAGAGATGTGGCGTGGAGGTCCGGTCCCATGCCCGGAGGGTCCGCCGTGACCGACACCTCGGCCATCGCTGCGTAGCACTCGGCAGAAGCCGGCGGGGACCACGAACGGGGTTTCGGGCGGGGTTTCGGGCGGGGTTCAGAGGTGGTAGACGGGGCGCATGAGACGACGATCTGGTTCTTCCGGGCGGATGTGCGGTGTGTTTGCCGCCGCCGCGCTTGCTCTGATCTCCGTTGCCGTGGCGCCCACCCCGGCCCTGGCGTCCGGCACCGTGCCCGGCACCGGCCCGCATCCCGCCCCCGGCGGGACCGTATCCCCCGAAGCTCCCCGTGGATTTGTCGCTCTGCGGGACGTGGATCCGACGATTCTGCAGGACATGCGGTATGCCACCGCCCACAACTTCATGGGTGAGCGGGTGGAGGGATACCGGGAGCCCGTCTGCATTCTGACGCGGCCCGCCGCGCAGGCGCTGCGCAAGGCGCAGCGGGGGCTGTTGCGGTCGGGGTACACGCTCAAGGTGTACGACTGCTACCGGCCGCAGCGCGCGGTCGATCACTTCGTGCGGTGGGCGAAGGATCTCGGAGACACCCGGATGAAGGGGGAGTTCTATCCGCGGGTCGACAAGTCGAGGCTGTTCGCGGACGGGTACATCGCCGAGAAGTCGGGGCACAGCCGGGGAAGTACGGTCGATCTGACGATCGTCAGACTGCCGGCCCGTCCCACCCGGCCGTACGTACCGGGTGAAAGGCTTGTGCCGTGTTTCGCGCCGCCCGGTGAGCGCTTCCGGGACAACTCCGTGGACATGGGAACCGGCTACGACTGTTTCGACACGTTGTCGCACACCGACGACCCTCGTATCCAGGGAGCGCAGCGGGCGCATCGGCAACTGCTGAAGAACACCCTCGCCGCGCAGGGGTTCACCAACCTGCCCGAGGAGTGGTGGCACTTCACGCACAAGCCGGAGCTCTTCCCCGACACGTACTTCGACTTCCCGGTGGCGCGGCGGTCCGTGAAGTGAAGGAAGTGAGGGAGCAGGTTGCCAGGACCACCCCCGTCGGCCCCGGCAACCCGCTCTCTCCTCACCGGACGCAGGATTCCCCGTGTCCGGTTCTCCTCGTCCGAGGGTTCTCCGCGCCGGTTCCCGATACCGCACCCTTGCTCACCGGACCCGTTCCCGCGTGGAGCGCATACGGTGCCCCCATGGAGCAGACATGTGATTCGTACGAGGAGTTCTGGCCCTACTACGTCGCCATGCATTCCCGCGCCGCCACCCGCTGGGTCCATCTGGCCGGCACCCTCACCGGCCTGGCCCTCACCACCTACGGTCTGGCGCGCGGCAAGAAACGGTACCTCCCCGCGCTTCCGCTCGTCGGGTACGGGGCCGCCTGGCCCGCGCACTTCCTGATCGAGAAGAACAACCCCGCCACCTTCGGCCACCCCGCGTGGTCGCTGCGCGGGGATGTCCAGATGATCCGGATGATGCTGGCGGGGCGCGACGCGGAGCTTGCCGAGACTGCCCAGAAGTGGCTTGCCGAGCACCGTTGACAAACCGTCGGGCGGCCCATCGGACCGGGCCGTCCGACCCCCTCCCCTCGCCGCACCGGAACCCCAACTCCCGTTGCTGTCCTGCGCCTTGACGCCCTATCGCAGCCGGTGAACACTTCCCGTTGTCAGTCGGCGCCGTCGCCTCACCGGCCCCAGCCTGTACGGGATCGAGCCGCGCCGCGCCGTGCCCAGTCACGGACCGGGGCCCGCCCCCGGGCGATCCCAAGGAGCCGCCATGGACACCTTCACCAATGGGGAAGTCTTCCGCGGGGAAGTCATCGGCACCGCCATTCTCATCCTGTTCGGCGCCGGTGTGTGCGCCGCGGTCACCCTGAGATTCTCCAAGGCGAAGGCAGCCGGGTGGATCGTCATCGCCTTCGGCTGGGGCTTCGCCGTACTGGCAGGCGCCTACACCGCGGCCCCCCTCTCCGGTGGCCACCTCAACCCGGCGGTGACCCTCGGCATCGCGGTCGACACCGGCGTGTGGGGCCAGGTCTGGGTGTACATCCTGGGCCAGATGGTGGGCGCGATGATCGGCGCCGTACTCGCCTGGCTCGTCTACTACGCACAGTTCGACGCCAACAAGGACAAGGAGCAGTCAACTCCCACCCTGGGGATCTTCTCGACGATCCCGGAGATCAGGAACCCGGCCGCCAACCTCGTCACCGAGATCATCGCCACCTTCGCGCTGGTGCTGCCGATCCTGGCCTTCGGGCTGACGAAGGGGCTGGGCGTCTCCGGCACCCAGACGCTGCTCGTCGCGTTTCTCGTGGTCGGTATCGGTCTGTCGCTCGGCGGGCCCACGGGTTACGCGATCAACCCGGCCCGCGACCTGGGCCCGCGCATCGTGCACGCCGTCCTGCCGATACCCAACAAGGGTTCGTCGCAGTGGAGTTACGCGTGGATCCCGGTGATCGGCCCACTGACCGGCGGTGCGCTCGGCGGCCTCGTCTACAACTGGCTCTTCCAGTAACGGCCCTTGGGGCCCGTACTCCGGCATGCCACCCACACCTATCGAACCGGCGCCTCCCGAACCACCGGCAGCTTCCGATCGAGGGGACCTCATGAGCGCAAACAGCGAGAAGTTCGTCGCGGCGATCGACCAGGGCACCACCTCCAGCCGCTGCATCATCTTCAACCACGACGGCGGCATCGTCGCCGTGGACCAGCGCGAGCACCGGCAGATCTTCCCGAAGCCCGGCTGGGTGGAGCACGACGCCACCGAGATCTGGTCCAAGGTGCAGGCGGTCGTCGCGGGGGCGCTCGCCAAGGCGGGAATGCGCGCGGACCAGTTGAGCGCGCTGGGCATCACCAACCAGCGCGAGACGACCGTGCTCTGGGACCGGGCCACCGGGAAGCCGGTGCACAACGCGATCGTCTGGCAGGACACCCGTACCTCCGCGCTCTGCAACGAGCTGGGCGGCGCGGACGGGCAGGATCGTTTCCGCGACCGGACCGGGCTGCCGCTGGCGAGCTACTTCTCCGGCCCGAAGGCGGCCTGGCTGCTCGACAACGTTCCCGGGCTGCGGACCAGGGCCGAGCGCGGCGAGATCGCCTTCGGCACCATCGACTCCTGGCTGATCTGGAACCTCACCGGCGGCACGCAGGGCGGCGTGCACGTCACGGACGTCACCAACGCCGGCCGGACCATGCTGATGAACCTTCAGACCCTCCAGTGGGACCCGGCGATCCTCTCCGCGATGCGGGTGCCCGAGGCCGTGCTGCCGGAGATCAAGTCGTCGGCGGAGGTGTACGGGACGGCCGTCGGCCAGCTCGGCGGGGTGCCGGTGGCGTCCGCGCTCGGCGATCAGCAGGCGGCCGTGTTCGGGCAGGCCTGCTACGACACGGGGACGGCCAAGAACACGTACGGGACCGGCAGTTTCCTGCTCCTGAACACCGGCAACAGGCCGGTGCCGTCGAAGAACGGGTTGCTCACCACCATGGGCTACAAGATCGGCAGCGAGGCGCCGGTCTACTGCCTGGAGGGCTCGATCGCGATCACCGGGGCGCTGGTGCAGTGGTTCCGCGACCAGCTCGGGATCATCCGGGGTGCGGAGGAGATCGAGCCGCTCGCCGCGAGCGTCGAGGACAACGGAGGGGCGTACATCGTACCGGCCTTCTCCGGTCTGTACGCGCCCTACTGGCGCTCCGACGCCCGTGGGGTCATCACCGGCCTGACGCGCTACGTCACCAAGGCGCACCTGGCGCGGGCCGTGCTGGAGGCGACCAGCTGGCAGACCCGCGAGGTGGTGGACGCGATGTTCCAGGACTCCGGGGTGCAGATCACCACGCTCAAGGTGGACGGCGGGATGACCGTCAACAATCTGCTGATGCAGCATCAGGCGGACGTGCTGGGCGTGCCGGTGATCCGGCCGAAGGTCTCCGAGACGACCTGTCTGGGTGCGGCGTACGCGGCCGGTCTGGCGACCGGGGTGTGGTCGGACCTGGACGAGCTGAAGGCGCACTGGCAGCGCGACGCGGAGTGGACGCCGCGGATGGGTGCGCCGGAGCGCGACCGCGAATACCGCAACTGGCGCAAGGCGGTTGAGCGCAGCTTCGGCTGGCAGGAGGACGGACAGGAGTAACGGCACTACGATCGTCAGGCGTCGCATTCCGTGCGGCGCGCGGGAGGGGCAACTGCCGCGGTCCGCACCCCAGTCGGCGGGGGTGCGGGCCGCTTCGCGCCAGTCGGCGGGGGTGTGGGCCGCCTCGTGGGCAGCGGCCCGGTACGTCAGGTGTTACGAGGTGGCCGCCGCAGCGGCCCTGCGGCGGCTCGCCGACAGCTCCAGGGCGTGCTCGACCACCGCGATCAGGACTTCCTTGACGGATTCTCGGTCGCGGGCGTCGCACAGCATCACAGGGACGTCCGGGTCGAGGTCGAGTGCCGCGCCGATGGTCTCGGCGGGGTGCCGGTCCGCGCCGTCGAAGCAGTTGACGGCGACAGTGAAGGGGATGTCGCGGCGCTCGAAGTAGTCGATGGCAGCGAAGCAGTCCTCCAGCCTGCGGGTGTCGGCGAGCACCACGGCGCCGAGCGCACCCTGCGCCAGCTCGTCCCACAGGAACCAGAAGCGGTCCTGTCCCGGTGTGCCGAAGAGATAGAGGACGAGGTCCTCGCGCAGGGTGATACGGCCGAAGTCCATGGCGACGGTGGTGGTCGTCTTGGCCTCGACGCCCTGGGTGTCGTCGACCGGCCGGCCCGCCTCACTGAGGGTTTCCTCGGTGCGCAGCGGTCTGATCTCACTGACCGCGCCGACCAGGGTGGTCTTGCCCACCCCGAATCCGCCGGCGACCAGAATCTTCAGCGTCACCGGCTCCACGGGCCGCTTCTTGCGGCTGGAACGCCCGAAGACCATCGTTTGGGTTCTCCCGATCTCGCTGCGCGGAGGGTTGTGTTCCGCGCCGTGTGTCAGAGGGCGGCGTATCAGAGGCAGTTGTCGAGGCCGCCGCGGGGACGGTTCCCGAAGCTGTCGTGGAGACTGCTTCGGAGGCGGTTCAGAGTGCTCTGAGGCCGTCGATCACTTCGCGCAGCAGGCTCTCGTCCGGCAGTTCGGCCGGCTCGACCGGCCTGGTCACGTGCACCAGTTGGTCCTCGACCAGGTCGCCGACCAGGACGCGGACGACGCCGACGGGCAGGTCGAGGGTGGCGGCGAGTTCGGCGATCGACTGCGGGCTCTCGTGGCAGAGTTCGACGATCTCGACGTGCTCGGGGGCGAGCGTCTGGTCGCGGTCGGGTTCGTCGGCCTCGGGTTGCGGGATGACGACGGCGATCAGGTCGAGCCGGTGCCGGGTCGCACTGCTCGTACGTCCCCTGGTCATCGCGTACGGGCGGACGACCGGCCCCGCGTCGTCGTCGAACCAGTGCGAGGGCTGCCCACGTCCGGCGGAGTCGGCCGGGGCGCCCGTATTGTCGCGCGGTCCCGGGTCACCCGGTGGCCACGCGGCCGTACGGCCCTCGCCTCCCGTGGGAGGCGGGCCGCCCGCACCCGTACCTCTGTCCGTGCCTGCGTCGTTCATCCCGGCTCCGCTCACCCGCCGGTGGGCAGACCGGACCGTGGTGCCGTCCTGAGGTGGGCACCGACGCGCTTGACCATGAGCGTCATCTCGTACGCGACCTGGCCGACGTCCGAATCCGCGTCGGACAGCACGGCGAGACAGCTGCCGTCGCCGGCCGCCGTGACGAAGAGGAACGCGTCGTCCAGTTCGACGACGGTCTGGCGCACCATGCCCGCCTCGAAGTGACGGCCGACGCCCTTGGCCAGGCTGTGGAATCCGGAGGCGACGGCGGCGAGGTGCTCGCCGTCCTCCCGGGTGAGGGACTGCGAGGCACCGGTGGGGAGCCCGTCGCTGGAGAGCACCAGCGCTTTGCGGATGCTGCCGACGCGTTGGACCAACTCGTCGAGGAGCCAGTTGAGTTCGCCGGATCCCCGGCCCGTGGCGTTGTGTGCTGGTGCGTGCGGTGTGGTCATCAACCGTCTCCCTCTGCTGTCGTTCCTGATGCTGTCTCGGCCGTTCCGGTGTCGTTCCCTGTGCGTGGCCCGGTGGCGTCGGCGGCGGATTCGGCGGTGGTGGCGGCGGTACGGTTCGCTGGCGCGGGCGGGGTGTGGGAGGTGTGCGGTGCGCCCGGGGTGTGGGGCGTGCCCGGTGCGTCGGTGGGGTCGGGCTCCTCGTTCTGGCGGCGGCCGCGCTGCCAGCCGCGCTGGAGGGAGGCCATGCGGCTGCGTACCTCGTCGGCGTCGCGCTCGGGCTCCTCGGCAAGGACCGGGCGGGCGTTCTGGGCGGTACGGGCAGCTTCCGCTTCCTTCTTCAGCTGCGGGGCGAGGCTGGCCTGGCGTACGCGGCGCGGGAGGCCGCCCAGGGAGGGCGCTGCGCCGTCGGGCCCGGCGGCCGTCTGTCCGCGGACGTGCTGGGGTGCCGGGGCCTGCTGTGTCTCCTGGGCCTCTCGGGGCTGCCGAATGTCGCGAAGCCGCTGGGGCTCGCGGGGCTGCTGGCTCCCGGTGGGCTGTGGAGTCTCACGAAGTTGCCGAGTTTCGCGGGGCTGTGGAGTCTCGCGGGGCTGCTGCGGGCCGATGCGGCGGCCGTGTTCGGCGACCAGGGAGGGCTTGCGGCGGGGCAGGGGTACCGGGCCTCCGGGGCGGGCGGTGCCCGCGCTGTCCCGGGTGAGGTCGGCGGCCTGCTGGTGCTGGACACGGGCGGCGTCGGTGATACGGCCCCGGCTGGGACCGCCCGTACGGCTGCCGTTGGTGCGCGGCCTGTCCGGGCCACGGTTCTCCACGCCACGGTTTTCCGCGCCACGGTTCTCCAGGCCCCTGGCGCGGAAGATCCCGCCCCGCTCGCTCTCGGTGTCCTCCAGGTCGCCGAGCGAGGCGGAGGCGGCGCCGAGGGCGGGCGCCGGCTCCAGGCCGAGGGCGCCGAGCGGGGGCTCCAGTTCCACGGGGCCGTCGAGCACCGGCTGTCCCGGCCGGCCCGTGGACGTACGGCCGGGACCCGTGGACGTACGGCCGAGAGCGGCCAGCACCGGCTCGCCGGTTCGGCCCCGGTCGTGCTCGCTCCCGGACTCGACGCGAAATCCGCTGCCGTCGGTGTCCGGGGCCTCGGTGAGCAGGGCCGCCGGGATGAAGACGACCGCGGTGGTGCCGCCGTACGGGGACTGCTGGAGGGAGACCCGGACGTTCTGCCGCTGGGCGAGCCGGCTGACCACGAACAGGCCGAGCCGGTCGGTGTCGGACAGCTCGAACTCGGGGGTCTCGGCGAGCCGGAGATTGGCGTCGAGCAGGAGGTCGGGGGCCATTCCGAGGCCGCGGTCGTGGATCTCCAGGGTGAAACCGTTGGCGACGCGCTCGCCGAGTACCTGCACCGCGGTGTGCGGGGGCGAGAACACCGTGGCGTTCTCCAGGAGTTCGGCGATCAGGTGCGTGAGGTCGGCGACGGCCGGGCCGCCGACGCCGATCCGCGGCAGCCGTCGAACCTCGATGCGCTCGTAGTCCTCGACCTCGGCGACGGCGGCGCGGACGACGTCCATCAGCTGGACGGGCTTGCGCCACTGCCGGGACGGGGCCGCGCCGGAGAGGATCACCAGGCCCTCGGCGTGCCGGCGCATACGGGTGGTGAGGTGGTCGAGGCGGAAGAGGTCCGCGAGCTCGTCGGTGTCCTCGGTCCGGCGCTCCATGGTGTCCAGGAGCGTCAACTGGCGGTGCAGCAGCACCTGGTTGCGGCGGGCCAGGTTGACGAAGACCTCGGAGACACCGCGCCGCAGGTCGGCCTGGCGCACGGCGGACTCGACGGCGGCCCGCTGAAGGGTGTTGAGGGCCTGGCCGACCTGGCCCATCTCGTCCTTCTCGTACTCCAGCCGCGGCGCCTCGGTCTCGACGTCGACGGCCTCACCGGCGGCGAGACGCCGCATCACGGCGGGCAGCCGGACACCGGAGGCCTCGTGGGCCTCCTTGCGCAGCCGGTTGAGGTCGCGGACCAGTTCGCGGCCGACGCGCACGGACACCACGATCGAGACGATCAGCGCGAGGAAGCCGAGGACGCCTGCCGCGCCCGCCTTGAGGAGGACACCGAAGGCGACCGGTTCGACGCGGGTCTGGTAGGCGTGGCTGGCCTCGTCGCCCCGGGTGGCGAGCAGGTCGAGGACCGGCGGGGCGGCGTTCTGCCAGGTGGTGGCGCTGACGGCGGTGGGGCGGCGGGTGGGGCCCTGGGCGAGCAGCTTCTCCTCGGCGGAGCGCAGGTCGGCGGTGTCGGGGCCGCTCCAGATCTGCTCGTAGCGCTGCCTCTCGGAGGACGGCAGTTGCTCCAGGCTGGTGTCGTACAGCGTCTTGCGGCTGGCGATCAGGCCGGTGAGCTCGCTGAGTTCGGTGGCGGTGATCTTCCGCAGGGCGAGTGCGGAGGCGATCAACGCGTCCTCGCGGGAGACGAGTTCGCGGGCGCGGGTGGTGCCGACGAGGGCGCGGCCCTGCTTGTCCATCTCGACGTCGCGCAGCACATGGAGGTTGGCGAGGAAGGTGTGGCAGGGGTCGACGAGCCGGTTGTAGAGGCCGAGCGCCTGGCTGCGGGTGACGGTGTTGTTCTCCACCGAGCGGCGCAGTGCGGCGATTCCGTCGAACGCTTCGAGGAGCGAGGCCAGGCGCTGGGTGGCCTGCGGCTTCAACTCCTCCGCGACATCCGGGTCCTGGGAGTTCTTGCGCACTGCGGCCACCGCCCTGTCGGTGGCGGCACGCTGTCGGCGCAGGGTGGGCAGGGCCTCGGAATTCCGCTGGTCGGCGAGGTAGACGAGGGTCTGCCGGCGTTCCTGCTGGACGACTTGGACGACGTCCTCGACCGGTGAGCCGATCTTCTCGACGACATAGGCGATGTCCAGTAGCTCGCTTGCCTCGCGGCCGGTGAGCACCGTCGAGAATCCCCACAGGGCGGTGAGGGAGACGAGCGGCACCAGCAACAACGCCACGATCTTCCGGCGGATGGACTTCCCGCGAAAGCGCATGGCCTCCCCCAGCTCAACCCCGCGCGGCGGGGGTGGTGTTCCGTCTGATCCGATACTTGAAGTGCTGTGTCTGTCTGGTCCGTCCGGGCTGCGTCGACTGCGTGCCGCGCACGATCCGTCAACGCACGCCGTCAACAAACGGCGTGAGCCTACTACTGACGCGCTGGCAACTCGAAGGCACGTCCGGACTGTTTTCGGCCGTCGCGTCGGGTGCTGATCATGACTTGTCCCGGAATCACGGGAGTTGGTCGCCGTGCCTGTGGCAAAGGACACCTCCCCATGCGCCCTTCTCCGCACACGGGGGGATGGCTGGAATTATTCGTTCCGTGTCCCAACACCGGGAATCTTTTGTACGGGTTGTTCGTCCTTGTGTACGGGCAGACGAATGGGGGGCCCGGCGCTCGCGTAAAGCAGCACAAGCCGGGCAGTCAGATCAGAGCTGACGGCGCTTGATCCGGGCTTTGATGGGGAGCAGTGGTGGGGAGTGGGGTCATGAAGACGGAGGAGCACCAGCCGGACTCGGACATGCCGGCGGCGCGGCAGTTGTGGGTCGAGGAGCCCGCGGTGCGCTGGCGGTTGCCGGATCCGGTGCGTACGTCCGCGGTGCGGGCGGTGGTCATAGCGTCACTGACCCTGATACAGGCGATGGTGGCGTATCTGTTCAGCCTGACCGGGTCCTGGCTGGCGTTCCCGATGGTGCTGAGCAGTGTGGCGAGTACGGTCGCCGCGACCTGGGGCGTGCTGGATGTGTGGGTCACCCGCCAGGTGTGGAACCAGCGCAACGGTGTGGTGTCCGTGCCGAGCAGTACGGCGCGGCAGCTGCGGCGGGAGCGCCGGCTGGCACGGCGTTCGGCACGCGAGGAAGCGCGAATACGCGAGCGGGAGCGGGCCTCGGGCAGGGACCGCAGGGGTGCGCGGCAGCTCTCGGAGGCGTGAGGGCTGCCGCGCGGGGGGACTGGCACCCGGCGGTCAGTCGACCTGCGCCGTCGCCGACCGCTCCTGGGCCGGCTGCGGGGTTACGTCCCTGGGTTCGGCGGCCGGCGCCGGAGCGATCGCCTCCCGGTCGGCCTGCGGGGTTACGTCCGCGGACCCGGCGGCCCGGGTCTCGTCCGGCTGGGTGCGCTTGAACATGCGGGTCGCGGTGATCTCGCCGTGGATCGTCTCGCCCTCGGTGCTCTGTTGCGGCAGGCCCGGCCTCAGGTGCTCCTCGACGCTGATGTACTTCAGACCCGCCCTGAGGTCGGCGTCGTTGCGCAGCCGGATGACCAGGGGGAACTCGGCGAGCGCCGTGGTGTCGAACAGCCCGGTCGTGTAGAGGAGCTGGACGCCGAGCGCGTCCGAGACTGCCCGCTGGAGTTCCAGCAGATACGTCGCGTTGGCGCGTCCGATCGGGTTGTCCAGGAAGAGCGTGCCGGCGTGCCGGTGCTTGTCGCGGCCCCGGTCGTTGCTGCGCAGTGCGGCCATCGTGCAGTAGAGGGCGATCGCCGCGGTGAGCAACTGCCCGCCGGAGAACACGTCACCCATCTGCCCCACCGGCACCCGCTCTGCGCGCAGTACGGCATCCGGCTTGAGGATCTCGACCGCGATCCCCTTGGGTTCCAGGGCCGCCTGCACACCCCGCAGCAGCAGCGACATGCCGTCGCGCCGCATGTCGGAGTTCTTCTTCACGGCCGCCCGGGTGGCTTCGTCGACGACCTCGCCGAGCCGCTCGACCAGCGTCGCCTGGTCCGGCTCCTCGAAGCGGATCCGCAGGAACTCCTGCCCCGACCACTCCCCCAGCCCCTCGGGCAGCTGCGAGAGCCGCTGCGCCGAACGGAGCGTGGCGAGCGCGGACTCCACCAGGCCGCGCAGCCGGTCGACGATGCTGTCGCGGTTGCGCTCCAGCTGCGCCAACTCGTCGGTCAGTACCCGCAGTCGGGGCGCGAAGGCCGCCGCCCAGGCCGCCGCGTGCTCGGGCAGCGAGGCGGCGGGCAGCTCGCGGATCTGCTGGCGGGCGGGGGTGCGCACCTGCTCGTAACGGGTCGAGTTGGCGTGCCGTACGAGAACGTCGCTCGCCTCCCGTACGGAGGCCTCGGCCGCCGACAGGTCGGCCGCGCAGCCGCGCAGTGAACGCCGGGCCTCGGCAGCGGAGTTGCGCGCCTCCTCCAGGGTGCCGGGGTAGAGCTCGGGGTTCCCCTGGCCCTCCTCGTCCTGCTGGTGGTCGCGCAGCAGGTCCCGCAGCAGGGCGGCCGTCTCGTCGAAGCCTCCGGCCGCGTCCTCCGCGGCGCGGTGGGCGTGCAGCAGCTCGCCGTGGGCTGCTCGGGCGACCTCCAACGCGTCGGCTCGGGAGGCGAGTTCGGCGTTGGCGGTGCGCAGCAGCGTCTGGGCGTGCTCCGCGTCGGAGGGCGCCAGCCCGGCGGGCAGCTCGGTGTGCGACTCGCCGTCCTCGGGGGCCAGACGTTCGGCCTCGCCGCGCAGCCGTCCGAGTTGTTCGCTGGCCGTGGACGCCCGGGTCTCCAGGGTCTGTACGAGCGATTCGGCGCGGGCGGCGGCGGCCTGGCGGGACGGCCCGTCGGCGCCGTCGGTGCCTTCCAGGAGCTGCCCCGCCCGGGTGCGGACCTTGTTGCTGAGCCGGTTGAGGTCGGTGAGGGCGGCGCTCTCGTCGCTCTCGGCGCGGGCCTGTTCGGCGCGCAGGTCGGCGCCGACGCCGACCTTCTCGTACAGCTGGGAGGCGGCCCGGTAGGCCTCGCGCAGGGCGGGAAGGGCGGTGCGCGGGGCGTCGGGGCCGGGTTCGGGCAGTGTCTCGGGGGCACCCGCGATCTCGGCGCGCTCGGCGCGCAGGGTGCGGGAGGTGCGGTGGGCGTCGTCGGCGGTGCGCTGGGCGGTGCGGCGGTCCTCGTCGGCGGCCTTGGCGCGCTCCAGGAGGGTGGCGGCGCGGGCCTCCGACTCGGCGGCCTCGTCCGCGAGTTCACGGAGTGTGGCCTGCCAGCCGGCGCGGTCGCGGAGCCGGTGGGCGAGGCCTGCGAGCACGTCGGCGACCCGGCGGGCGCGCTGGGCGGCCTCCTGGCGTTCGTCGCGGACCCTGGCCGCGTCGGCGGCGGCCTCGTCGGCCTCGGCGCGCACCGTACGGGCCTCGGCGAGGACGGCTGCGGCTGCTTCGGCCGCCTCGCGGGCGGTGGCGGCGGCTTCGGCCAGTTCGGCGAGCATGCCGGGCGGGCAGTCCTCGCGCCAGGAGCTCAGCCGGGCACCGAGGGTGCGGTCGCCGGTGAGCCGGGCGGCGAGGGTGCGGATCTCCTCGTCGCGGACGGCGGCCCTGGCCCGCAGTGCCTGCCGCTCCTCGTCGGCGGCGTGCTCGTCGTGCATGGCCGGGTTCGGCGGGACGAGGAAGACCGAGCCCTGCTCCGCGCGCCCGCCTGCTGCCCCCGGGACGGGCGCGAGCAGGGCGGACGCGGTGCCGACGGCCACGGCGGAGCGGGGCAGCAGGGCGGCGCCCGCCAGGACTTCGCGGGCACGGGCGTGCGAGTCGGGGTCGGTGATGACGACGCCGTCGACCAGCTCGGGGCGTGCGGCGAGGACGGCCGCGTGGTCGGCGGGGTCGACGGCCTGAGCGAGGTAGCGCCAGCCGGGGAGGGCGGGGATGCCGTGCTCACCGAGGTACTCGACGGTGGCGAGTACGTCGGGGCCGGCCGGCAGCAGGCCGCCGTCGCCGAGGGCGCCGAGGATGCGGGAGTCGTCGGCGGCCGCGGTGCGCAGCTCGAAGAGCTGGCGTTCGGCGGAGGCGACGCCCTGGTCGAGCAGGGCGAGGAGGTCCTCCGCGTTGCGGTCCAGTTCCTCGACGGTGAGGGGTCCTTCGGCGGTGGGACGGAGGGTACGGGGGGCCTTGGTGGCGGTGGCGCCGGGGCGGGTGCCGTCGGAGGAGGAGTGGGTGGCGCCGTTGCGCGGGGCGGTGGAAGGCGTACGGCCCGGGCCCGAGCCGTCGCGCTGGGAGCCGAGGCCGGAACCCGGCGGGGTACCGGCGGAGGCGTCGGCCCGGACACCGGATTCACCCGGCGCGGTGCCGTCGGCCCCGTGCTCGCCCGCATCGCCGCTGCGCGGCTGCGGGAGGCCGGTCGTGCCGCCGGAGGTCTCGGCCCCCGGCAGGCTGAGCAGTTCGGCCAGCCGTTCCTCGGCCGCGAGGGAGGCCGCGGCCCGGTGCTCGGCCTCGTGGACGGCGGTGGCGGCCTGTGCCGCGTCTGCCGCGCGGGCGGCGGTGAGCTCGGCGCGGGCGTCCTCGGCCGTTGCCTCGCGGGCCCGGTCCGCGGTGGTGCGGGCGGCCTCGCGGGCGACGTCCCAGGCGGCGACCGCGGTCTTCTCGGCGTCCGAGGCGGCCAGGGCGGCGCGGGCCGGGTCGGCGTCCGGGGCGGTGTCGTCCAGCCAGCCCGCCCGTACCGCCTCCGCGGTCTCCGCCTCGACCTCGGTGAGGCGCTGGCGCAGGTGGCCGATCTCGCTGCGGGCCCGCTGGGCCTCGGTGGCGGCGACGGTGGCGTCACGGTGAGCGGCCTCGCCGGTCTCCTGGAGCGCGGCGGAACGTTCCTCGTGCTCGGCGGCGACCCGCTCGCCGTCCTCGGCGGCGCTGTGCAGGGCGCGTACGAGATCGCCCGCGGCGGTGGCGCGGGCGGCGAGCGCGGGGGCCGCGTCGCGTTCGGCGTCGCGGATGGCGACAGCGACGCGGGCGGAGCGGTCGGCGGCGGCGCGATGGCGGAGCACGGCCTCGGCGGCCTGCCAGGCGGAGTGCAGGGTGCGGGCGTCGGCCAGCTCGCGACGCTGCGCGGCGGCCCCCTTCTCGGCGGCGGCCAGCGCCAGCGAGGCGTGCCGGTAGGCGAGTTCGGCGGAGATCTGGGCGCTGTGGCCGCGGGCGGTTTCGGCCTCGGTGACGGTGTGTGCGGCGGAGGCGACCTGCTGGGCGAGTTCTGCCGTACGTCCGCGCTCTTCGGCGGCGCGGGCCCACAGCCGGCGGGACAGGGTGCGGGTACGGCGCTCGGAGGCGGTGTGGATGTCGCGGGTGCGGGCGCGGGTGTCGGCGGCCTCGACGATGCGGTTGAGGAGCTCGACGGAGCCTGCGGTGAAGTCGCGCTCGGCCATCAGCTCGGCGCGGCGGCCCAGCTTGTTGCCGAAGCCGTGCACCAGGTCGGCGAGGCCGTCGGTGTCGCGGGTGTCGGTGACGGCGCGCAGCAGCAGGTCGGTGAAGTCGGAGTCCTTCTTGACCGCGAAGAGTCCTGCGGCCTCGCCCTCGTCGGCGTTCATCTCGCGCTGGTAGCGGAAGAGTTCGGGGTCCAGGCCGAGGTCACCGAGGTGCTCGTTCCAGCGGTCGTGGATCTCTTCCCAGTGGACGTCGAGATTGAGGTAGGCCTTGCCCGCCTCGGTGAGCGCGTCGCGGAAGCCCTTCATCGTGCGGCGGCGGCCCTGTGCGCCGGAGCTGCCTTCGGTGTTGCGTCGTACGGCGGTGGATTCGGCGACCGGCAGCGAGTCCAGGCTCAGCCCGGGTCCCGGCCGGAAGGAGTACCAGGCCTCGGCGAACTTCCGCGGGTCGTTGGAGACCTGCCGCCCGCGCCACTCGCTCACCTTGCCGACGACCACGCACTCGCCGGTGAGGGTGTGCTGCCACTCCAGGGCGACATGCCCGCAGTCGTCGGCGAGCAGGAACTTGCGGAGCACACCGGAGCTGGCGCCGCCGAGGGTGTTGCGGTGCCCGGGCAGCATGACCGAGAAGATCAGCTTGAGGAGTACGGACTTGCCGCCGCCGTTCTCCAGGAAGAGCACGCCCGCGGGGGCCGGGCGGCGGGGCGGGCCGACCGGCTCGTCCTCGAAGAAGTCCGCCTGGGTGGGCGCGGGGTGGGGCACCGGCGCGCCGACGCCGCGCAGGTCGAGCACGGTGTCGGCGTAGCGGGCGCCGGCGGGCCCGATGGAGTAGAGGCGGACCCGGGACAACTCGTACATGGCGGCGGACTCTCAGTCGTCTGGAACGGTTGCGCGGTGAGAGCCTGTGTCTGAAAACCCGGTCGGATCAGCGAACGTCGTCCGGTGCGTGCGATCGCAAGGCGCGGGAAGGTCCTCGTAACGGAGCTACGAGGAGCTTGTCGCAACGCCGCGAGCGTGCGTGCCGGGCGGCGGGCGCCCGGCCGGGGTTCGGACACAGGCTCTTACGCGTGGAAGGGCAGGCCGGCGTCTGCGGCCAGCTCAAGATCATCGGTATCGGACGGCGGCACCAGCGTGGCGCTGCCGTCCGTGACGGGTACGACGCCCAGGTCGAGCAGCTCGGCCATGGCCGCACTGCCCGCCATGTCGCGTACCTGCAACTGGTAACGAGCGGTGGTGCGGTAGGCGCCGCCCGCGTCGTCGCCGGTGCGCTGGAGGAAGCCGGAGTCGGTGAGGAACGCGACGGCCTTGCCGACGATGCCGGTGGTGGATCCGGCGAGGCGGCGGGCGTCCTTGGTGGCGCCGGTGGCGCTGCGCCGTGAGTAGATCCGCCAGGCGGATTCCAGGCCGGGGGCCTCGGTGGCGGGGTCGGTGTTCTCCCCCGCCTCCTCGGCGCGCTCCTCCAGGCGGCGGCAGGCCTGACGTACGAAGGCATCGACACCGTTGACGGTGAGCCGCCCGATGTAGCCGTCGTCGGCCAGGTCCTCGGGGCGCGGGAACGCCATCGCGGCGACGGCGAGATGGGCCAGACCGTGCAGGAACCGGTCGGCGGACTCGGCCGAGGCGCGCCGGGCGTAGTCGCCCATCCGTACGGCGAAGACGGAGTCCTCACCGGCGGAAACAGCCATCCCCGCGCGCGTGGACACCTCCAGGACGACGAGCCCGAGGCCGGTGGCGACCGCGTCGGCGAGCCGCGCGAAGGGGGCCTCCTCGCGGTAGCGGCGCAGCAGTTCGGCGTACTCGGCGTCGCGGGCCGGGAGCAGCTTGGGCTGGAGGCCGAAGGAGACGAGGCGTGCGGCGTCGGCGGCGTCGGCGGGGGTCACCGCGGCGGGGACGGCGGGCACGTCGACGACGTCACCGGTCCACGCGGTGTGCTCTGCGTGGGTCTCGCTCACGGCTGTTGCTCCTCGGCGTCGGTGGTGCGGTGGGGGGTTACGCGGGCGGGGCGGCCGGGATGTCTCATGAGGCCTCCGCCCGGCCGGATGCCATACCGATCGTGTCGAGCAGTGCGGTGCCGACGATGAGATCGGCACCGCCGAACTCCGGGTCGTCGAGCTGGGTGCCGTCGTCGACGGCGAACAGCAGGCGTTCCTCGCCCTGCCGGTAGGCCGTGCCGACCGGCGGGCTGGCGGCGTGCACGGCGAGGAGCGCGAGAAGGTACGGCAGTTCGGGGTCGCGGCGGCGGGCCTCGGTGAGCAGTCCGGAGAGGCGGCGGGGCGCGTCGTGCGGCAGGTCGAGCAGTTCCAGGGCGTCGGCGAGCTGCTCCTCGCTGAACCGGCTGTCGTCGGGGGTGGCGATGAGGTCAGGCTCGGGCATCTCGGCGCCCAGGTGCTCGCGCTCCACAGGTGGGCTGAGCAGTATGTCGACCAGGTCGCCGACCCGGACGGAGGTGGGTGTGCGCAGCCCCGCACCGTGCGCGAAGAAGGCGTCGGTGACGCGGATGGCCTGTTCCAGCGGCAACGGCAGTACGGGCGCGACGAGCTGGCCGTAGAGGTCGAGGCCGGAGTGGGCGGAGGCCGGGGCGAAGGCCTGCCGGTCCTGCTCGGCGCGGAACAGCGGGCCCGCTTCCAGCAGCCGGGACTGGAGCTGGGTGTGGCGGCGGATGCAGTCCTTGACGATGTCGACGAGCTCGGCGGCGCGCCGCTTGTGCTCGGGCTCCTCTGACTCGTCGCGGGCCTTGCGGATGTTGGTGAGGATCGCGTTCTCGTGCCGGTAGCGGTCGGCGACGTGGTCGAGGGCCTCGGCGATCATGTCGGGTACGGCGTTCAGCCAGTCGACCGCGCGGACGTTGCGGCGGGTGGCCTCCAGGGTGCGGCGCAGCGTCTCGGCGTACTGCACGGTCCGGTAGCGGGCCTGTTCGGCGGCGAGCTGGGCGTCGGCGAGGCGGCCCCGGTTGATCAGGACCTCCAGCTTGACCTCGGCGGCGATCTGGGCGCTGGTGACGTCGGTGTCGAGGGCGCCGACCAGGACGTTGACGGCTTCGTCGGTGGTGCGCAGGAAGACCCCGCCGCCGTACCCGGCGACCTCCTCGACCAGCTTGAAGTCGTAGTCGCGGCGGGTGTAGACGCCGTCGGTGCCGAACGTCCCGTAGACCGCGCGGAAGCCCCGGTCGACGCTGCCGACGTTGACCAGGTTCTCCAGCACCCAGCGGGCGACCCGCTCGTGTTCGGAGGCGGGGCGGCGGGGCGCCTGGGCCGCGACGCGGGGCAGCAGCCGGGAGACGATCTGGTCGTGGTCGGCGCCGGTGTCGAAGTCCATGTTGAGCGTGATCAGGTCGATCGCGGAGAGGGCCACCTCCGCCATCGCGTAGACCGTGTACTCACCGGCGAGATTCGCCTTGCGTACGTCGAGGTCGTGCAGCGGCGCGGTGCAGGCGAGCGCGCGAAGGCGCCGCGCGAGCCCTTCGTCGGCGGCCGGGCCCTGGGCGGGCCGCGGCCCCGCGCTGAGCTGGGGCGGAACCAATTCCGTCGAGGCAGGCGAAGTCACGTGGCACAGATTAGGTCCTTGCACTGACAACGGTCGAAACGGGCCAGATGGGGGCGGGGGTGGCGTCTCGGTGCCGGCGGTGGGGGCGGCGTCGATTTGGGGCTCGGGGGCGCGGATGCGGGTGGCCGGACGTGAGGCCGATCAGGCTCTGTCCCCCGCCCTGGGCATGCGGCTTCGGCTCGTTCCTGAGCGAGCTGTACCCGACTGCCGTGCGCGGCACCGGGCAGGGCTTCACGTACAACACCGGACGCGCCGTGGGTGCCGTCTTCCCGACCACCGTGGGCTTTCTGGCGGGCAGTTGGGGCGTCGGCGGCGCGCTGGTCTTCGGTGCGATCGGATACGGGCTGGCCGTGATCGCCCTGCTCGGTCTGCCCGAGACGCGCGGGAAGGAGTTGGTGTGAGCGTGACCGGGGTGTGCGCGGCGCGCGTTCCGCGGCAGGCCCGCGAGGGCTACCGGGCGGGCGCCACCGGGACCACCCGGCCGCCGTTCGCGCGCTGACCCGTGCGCCGGGGCAGATGCTCCTCACCGACGTCCGCGACGAGCAGTACCGGGTGGCCTGAACAGGAGGATGATGCGTACATGAACGACGACGCGCCGGTTCCCGGGATCTCCGTGGACCTCAACGCCGACCTCGGCGAGGGCTTCGGCCGCTGGCGGCTGACCGACGACGAGGAACTGCTCTCCGTGGTCACCAGCGCCAATGTGGCCTGCGGTTTCCACGCGGGCGACCCGGTCACCATGCGGCGGGTCTGCGAGCTGGCCGCCGAGCGGGGGGTGACGATCGGCGCCCAGGTCTCCTACCGTGACCTGGCCGGGTTCGGACGCCGCTCGATGGAGGTTCCGTCCGCCGAGCTGACCGCCGAAGTGGCCTACCAGATCGGCGCGTTGGACGTCTTCGCGCGCGCGGCCGGGTCCCGGGTGGCGTACGTGAAACCGCACGGGGCGCTCTACAACCGGGTGGTCCACGACGCCGAGCAGGCGGCGGCCGTGGTGGCGGGTGTGCTGGTGGCGGACGACTCCCTTCCGGTGCTCGGCCTGCCCGGGTCGCTGCTGCTCGGCCTCGCGGTCAAGGCCGGGCTGCCCGTCGTGCGCGAGGCGTTCGCCGACCGGGCGTACACCTCCGAGGCCACCTTGGTGCCGCGTTCCCAGGAGGGCGCGGTGATCTCCGACGCCGACGCGGTGGTGGAGCGGGCCGTGGCCATGGCGGTCTCCGGTGAGGTCACGGCACTGTCCGGGCAGCCGGTGCGGGTCCGCGCGCGTTCGTTGTGCGTCCACGGGGACACCCCGGGCGCCGTGGGGATCGCCCGACGGGTGCGGGCAGCGCTGGAGGCGGCCGGGGTCCGGGTGGAGTCCTTCGTATGAGCTGGCGTACGACCGGTCCGAACTCCCTTACGGAATCCGCCTGATGAGAACCCTGCCCGCCGGTGACCACGCCCTCCTCGTCGAACTCGCCGACGCCGAGGAGGCGGGCGCGCTCCACGCCGAGCTGCTGCGCCGCCGTGCCGCGGGTTCCCTGCCGCCGGTGCGCGAGATAGTGCCCGCCGCCCGCACCGTCCTGCTCGACGGTCTCGACGACCCGGCCAGGTTTGCCGAGCACCTGGTGGGCTGGGAGGTCCCGCCACTGGTGGCGGACCGGCGGGAGGTGATCGAGCTGCCGGTGCGGTACGACGGTCCCGACCTCCGCGACGTGGCACAGCTCTGGGGCGTGTCCGAGGAGGAGGTGGTACGCCTGCACTCCGGAACCGAATTCCGGGTCGCCTTCTGCGGGTTCGCGCCCGGCTTCGGCTATCTGACCGGGCTGCCCGAGCGGTACGCCGTCCCCCGCCGGGCCACTCCGCGTACCGCCGTCCCGCCGGGATCCGTCGCGCTGGCCGGACCGTACACCGGTGTCTACCCGCGCTCCTCGCCCGGCGGCTGGCAGCTGATCGGGGCGACGGACGCCGTGCTGTGGGACCCCGCGCGGGTGCCCGCGGCCCTGCTCACCCCGGGCGACCGGGTCCGCTTCGTACCGGAGGAACAGTGACGGACGGAGCTTTCGCCGTCGTACGGCCCGGGGCACTGACCACCGTCCAGGACGAGGGGCGCCCCGGGCACGCCCATGTCGGGGTACCGCTCTCGGGGGCACTGGACCGGGCCGCCCGTGACCTGGCCAACCGGCTACTGGGCAACCCCGCCGGGGCCGCCGTGCTGGAGACCACCCTGGACGGCTGCGCGGTACGGGTGCGCGGGGCGGTGACCGTTGCGGTGACGGGGGCGCCGTGCCCGGTCAGGGTCGACGGGAGACCGGTGGCGTGGGGGGCTCCGGTGCGGGTTCCGGGGGGTGCGCTGCTGGACGTGGGCCGGGCGGTGGTGGGGGTGCGGAGCTATCTGGCGTTCGGCGGGGGGATCGCGGTGGAGCCGATACTGGGCAGCCGTTCCACGGATCTGCTCTCGGGGCTCGGCCCGCCGCCGCTGGCCGCCGGGGCGATGCTGCCGCTCGGGGGCCGGGGCGGGGCCGGTGCCGCCGCCCGGGTCGACACGCTGCCCTGGCGCGAGCCGCCGCGCGAACTGGTGCTGCGGCTGGGGCCCGGGCCCCGGACGGACTGGTTCACCGACAACGCGCTGCGCACGCTGGCCACCGCCCGCTACCGGGTGTCCTCCGCCAGCAACCGCATCGGGCTGCGCACCGAGGGCCCGGCCCTGGAGCGGGCGGTGGACGGTGAACTGCCCAGTGAGGGGCTGGTGCTGGGGGCGGTGCAGGTGCCGCCGGACGGCCGCCCGGTCGTCTTCCTCGCGGACCACCCGACCACCGGCGGCTACCCGGTGGTGGGGGTCGTGCCGGAGGCCGATCTGGACGCGGCGGCCCAAGCCGCTCCGGGCATCGCGCTGCGCTTCGTGCCGACGGGGCGTCTGGCGTCCTGAGACACAGGCGCTGAGGGAGGAAGGGCCCCGGGAACGCGTCACGGGCAGAGGGCCGCGAGATCCGGGAACGCGCCGGGGGCGGGAGCCCCGGATCCCTCCGGCACTCCCGCCCTCGACTTCACGCTCGTACGCCCGCTCAGACGGCGGCGGCGTCCGCGTCCGGGCCGAACCTGCTGCGTACGGCCGTCTGCACCTCGATCTCCTCGGCCGGGTCGGCGGCCAGCCGCCGCAGCCGGTCCGCCACCCGCACGTCGCCGGTCTCGGCGTGCCGTGCGGCGACCTCGCGGGTCGTCTCCTCGCAGTCCCAGAGGCACTCGACGGCGAAGCCGGAGGCGAAGGACGGATCGGTGGCGGCCAGCGCGCCTGCCGCGCGCTGCCGGAGGTGGGAGGAGGTGGTCTCGCGGTAGATGTGGCGCAGTACGGGAGCGGCGGAGGCGATGCCGAGGCGGCCCGCCCCGTCCACCAGGGGCCAGATACGTGGCGCGTCGGGGCCGTCGGCCCGTACCGCCTCGCGCAGTGCGCCGAGGACCAGCGGCGCGTCCTGCGCCCCGCCTCGGCAGGCCAGCACACCCGCTGCCGAGGCGCCCAGGGCGTCCGGCCGGTGGACCCAGCCCCTGGCCCGGTCCACGGCTTCGGGTCCGCACATCCGCTCGAAGGCGGCGACGGAGGCCTCGGCGACGGTGGACGACGGACTCTGTGCCGCGTCCTCGATCAGATCGAGGACGGCGGGGTCCCGTGACTCGGCCAGGTAATGCAGGGCCGTGCACCGGGCCCCGTCAACACCACTACGTGCGACGTGAAGGATCGTTGAACGATCCTCCGGTCCGGCGACCGCCGACAGGCAGCGCGCGGCCGGCACGTGCAGCGCCGCGCCCCGTTCGAGCCCCTGCTGGGCCCACTCGAAGACCGCCTCGACACTCCACTCGGGGCGCGGCCCCGAGGTACGCATCTGACGCTGCCAGCGGTCGAAGGACCCCTGCTCCTGGGCCGCCCGCACCCGGCCGCCCACGGCGTCGCGCGGATCCTCCGCCCACAGCCGCCAGGGCCGGGGCTCGTAGGCGTCGCGCACCACCGCCGCCAGCTCGGCGTCCCCCTCGGGGGACGTGGCGAACCGCGACAGCACAGGACCGGCCAGCGAGCGCAGCCCGCTGTCGTCGTCGCGCAGCGCCAGTTCGTCCAGCGCCCAGGCCCAGTTGGCACCGGTCCTGGCGTACTTGCGCAGCAGGACGAGGGCGTCGTCCCTGCCGTACGAGGCGAGGTGGCCGAGGACCGCGAGGGCGAGCCCGGTGCGGTTCTCCTCGGTGTCGAAGACGTCCTCGACGTCGAAGAGGTGCTCCTCGATCGCTTCGAGGCCGCCGTCCAGGTCCAGGTAGAGGCGGGCGTAGTAGAGCGAGCGATTCTCGACCTGCCAGTCGTGGCGGGGGTCGGTCGTCACGCAGTGGTGCAGAGCCGCGAGGGCTTCCGGGCGGGGTGCGGCGAGCGCGTGCAGCGTGCCGTCACCCCGGCCCCTCTGCAGGAGGCCGAGCAGCGTGCCGCTCGGCGCTATGACTGGATCAAACATGGAAAAAGCCTCACATCAAGCTGTCGACGCAACCGGGAATCGTGCCGTGCCTACGCCACGCGACAACATGCTCGGCCGCCCGCGGACAACTCTTGCTTGATGTAAACCATCTTCCTCTGCCTCTCGTCGGTGGGCCCGGAGCGGACCCGATGGCCCGGAGTGGGCCCTTCCACATCTCCCCGTTGCGGCGACTTCTGCCCGCCCCTGGTGTTTGTGAATCCGTCGTCATGATGCCCCGGTCATTTCGCCACCGCGACCACATTTACGACGTCCCCCGGACTCCCCCACCACGCGAGCCGTCAGCTCGCGCCGAACAGCTCCAGCAGCTCCTTCTTGTCGAACATCCGTGCTGTGTCCACCGCGGACGGCGTTCCGGCGGCCGGATCGGCCCCGCCGGCCAGCAGCGCCGCGACCACCTCGTCCTCACCCTTGAAGACCGCTCCCGCGAGCGGGGTCTGGCCCCGGTCGTTGGCGCGGTTCGCGTCCGCGCCCCGGGCCAGCAGCGCCTCCACCGAGGCCGCGTGCCCGTGATAGGCGGCGAGCATCACCAGCGTCTGCCCCTGCTCATTGGTCAGGTCCGGCGAGACGCCCGCGTCGATGTACGCGGCCAGATCCGCCGTCCCGCCCTGCCGGGCGAGATCGAAGATCTTGGTCGCCAGTTCCACGACCTCGGGGTCCGGAGCTTCGCTCATCGCGGACTTCCTGCCTTTCGCATGCCTTGACCAGGGGCGCACGGCGTCAGAGCCGTACGAGTGAATCGTCAGGGTACTGGCCCGCGGGCGACATGACCCGGCCCCCGTGAGGCAAAGATCACCGCGAGCGCGTCCGGCTCTGCCAGTCCGGTGAAAGAAACGAAAACTAACCCGACTGCCCGATTTGCGGCATAGATACTTTCTGTGAGCCTGGAAGGACTCATGGTGACTGTCCCCCTCAACCAGGAGATCTCTCATGATCCTGTCCATCTCCGGCGTCGTGCTGCTCGGCATCATCGTCTTCCTGTTCTTCAGGAAGGACGGACTCAAGGCATCCCACGCCCTGGTCTGCGCACTCTTCGGCTTCTACCTCGCTGGCACCGCCATCGCCCCAAGCATCAAGGCCGGAGGAGCAAGCCTCGCCAGCCTTTTGGGCGGGATCAAGTTCTGACCCGCGTCCACCCACCCCCAACCCAGGAGTTACGACGTGGCCCGGCGTCCCCTCCCCCGCATTCTGAGCAGCAGCAGTGTCTCGGTGGCCCGCAGCCGCGAGCTGGCGCGCACTGCCGCCGACAGCGCCACGGACGTACTCCATCCGCTGATCACGATCAGCCGCGGCCTGCGCAAGCTCGCCGCGGCCGGTCGCGCCCGCTGGGCGGGTACCCCGAAGGAGAAGCGCGGTCCCGCGCTGTTCCTGGTGGGTTCCGTCGTCCTGGTGGTCGCGCTCATCCCGTACGGGCCGCTGCTCGCCCTGATCACGGTGATGGCCGCAGCCGCCTGGAAGGGCCATGAGCGCGCCCCCGTACAGACCGGTCCGGCCCCCGCCGAGACCGAACGGCTCCAGTCCCTCTACGAGGCGCTGGTGCCCTACTTCTCGGTCCCCGAGGACCCCGATCCGCTCTTCGCGCACGGCGGCGAGTGGGACAAGGCCTTCAGCGAGTACGAATTCGACGGCACCGGCCGCCCCTCGCGGCTGCTGATCCGTTATCCCGCCTACTTCACCGACGGCGAGGCCCCCGCCCGGGCCCGCATCGAGCAACTGCTGCACGCCAAGTCGGGGCGTGGCCGCGAGTACCGCTTCGACTGGGACGAGGAGGGCAACCAACTCGTCATGACGGTCCTCGACCCGCTGGCGACCACCGTCGCCGCCCAGCGCTTCGTGACCGCTCCCGGCGAAACGGTCCTCGGCTTCACCGACGGCGACGCGGTGCCCCGCACGGTCCCGGTCCAGGCCGACGACGGGGAGAGCGACGCCACCCCGGTGATCTGGCGGACCGGGCCCCGCTCCACCGAGCCGCATCTGCTGGTCGTCGGCCAGCCCGGCAGCGGCACCACCAGCCTGCTGCGCTCGCTCGCTCTCCAGGCGCTCCAGGACGGCGACGTACTGATCGCCGAGGGCACCGGCACCGGCGAGTACGCCTGTCTCACCGGACGCAACGGCGTCCTGGCGGTCGAGTGCGGCCTGTCCGGTGCGCTGGCCAGTCTGGAGTGGGCGGCGTCCGAGACCGAGCGACGGCTGATCTCCGCCAATCTGGCCCGGCAGGCGGGCCGTCCGGCGCCCGAGGACACCCGGCGCCCGCTGTGGATCCTGCTGGACCGGCCCAGCGTCTTCGGTCACCTGGCGGCGTCCGGTGGCCACTGTGACCCGCAGCAACTGCTCCAGGTGCCGTTGCGGCACGGCAGGGCGGCCAATGTGACGGTGGTGGTGGCCGAGCAGTTCGACACCCTGGACACCCTCAGCGACCCGGTGCGCGCGCACACCCGCGCGCGCGCCGTGCTCGGACCGGCCTCCCCGGAGGAAGTGGCGGAGGTACTGGGCGTGCCTCCGCACACCACACCGACGCCGGAGGTGCCGCCGGGGCGCGGATACGCGCGGCTGGGCGGCGGCCCGGTGATGCGGCTCCAGGTGCCGGCCACGCCGGACCCGTACGACGACGCCACCAGCGACTCCCACCGGCAGGCCGTGCTCGAACTGCTGCCGGAGCGGTCCTTCCCGGTCGAGGACCGCCGCGCGGACCTGGACCCGGCACCGGTGCCCGCCGAGGGCTGAGCAGGCCGAAGGGCCGGTACCCCGCGTGGTGAGCGGGGTACCGGCCCTTCGACACGGGGTCCGGCCCTTCGACACGGGGTACCGGCCCTTCGACACGGGGTACCGGCTCTTCGGCGTACCGGGGGTCAGGCCACCGACGTCCTCGGCGCGTCCGTCCCCGAGCTGGCCCCCGACTCCACCAGCCGCGCGGCCGCCGCCAGGCGTACCGCCGCCTCTTCCGCCACCGGCCCGCTCACGGTGAACGGCAGCCGCACATACCCCTCGAAGGCGCCGTCCACCCCGAAGCGGGGCCCCGAGGGCACCCGCACGCCCACCCGCTCCCCCACCGCGGCGATCCGCGACCCGGACAGCCCGCCGGTCCGCACCCACAGGGTCAGCCCGCCGGCCGGTACGTCGAACTCCCAGTCCGGCAGTTCCCTGCGCACCGCCGCGACCAGGGCGTCCCGGTTCTCCCTGGCCTGGGTGCGCCGGACGTCCACCGCCTGCTCCCAGCCGCCGGTGCTCATCAGCCAGTTGATGGCCAGTTGCTCCAGCACGGGCGTCCCCAGGTCGGCGTACGCACGCGCCGAGACCAGACTGCGGATGACCTCGGGGGCGGCCCGCACCCAGCCGATGCGCATGCCCGCCCAGAACGCCTTGCTCGCCGAGCCGACCGTGAGGACGGTGCTGCCCGCCGGGTCGAAGGCGCAGACAGGGCGCGGCATCGCGTCGAAGTCGCCGTCCAGACGGAGTTCGGTCATGGTCTCGTCGGCGACCAGCACGGTGCCCGCCGAGCGGGCCGCCTCGACGAGTGCCCGGCGCTGGTCCTCGTCGGCGAGGGCGCCGGTCGGGTTGTGGAAGTCGGCGACGACGTAGGCGAGTCGCGGGGCCGCGTCGCGCAGCACCTGCCGCCAGCGCGGCAGGTCCCACCCGGTGAGTCCTTCCGCCATCGCGACCGGGACGAGGCGGGCGCCCGCCTCGCGCATCAGCTGGAGGATGTTGGCGTAGCTCGGCGACTCGACGGCGATCCGCTCGCCGCGTCCCGCGAAGAGGTGGCAGATGGCGTCCATGGCGCCCATCGCACCGGTGGTGACCATGATCTGTTCGGGCATGGTGGGGATGCCCTTGGCGGTGTACCGGTCGGCGAGCATCTGCCGCAGGGCGGGGAGGCCCGCCGGGTAGTCGCCGTGGGTGTGGGCGTACGGCGGCAGCTCTTCGAGGGCGCCCTGGACGGCCCGGGTGAGCCACGGCTCGGGCGCGGGCAGCGAGGCCGTACCGAGGTCGATGACGCTGCCCAGCGATTCCGGAGGCATCGGTTCCAGGCCGCGCGCGGGCAGTGGATTGCCCGCCGGTACGGCGGTCCAACTGCCCGCTCCCCTGCGGGACTCCAGGAAGCCCTCGGCGCGCAGCGCCTCGTAGGCGGCGGCGACGGTGGTACGGCTCACCGCGAGCGCCACCGCGAGTTCCCGCTCGGCGGGCAGCCGTGCCGCGACCGGAACCCGGCCCTCCAGGACCAGCAGCCGCACCCCGTCGGCCAGCGCCCGGTAGGCGGGCGGCTTGCGGGCGTGCGGGCCTGCCGGACGGGACTGCTGGGAAGCCAGCTGACGGGCGAGCTGGGGCGCCCCCACCGCCGAAGTCCACTGCGCCATGAAATCAGTCCACCTTCCCCGGATTGGCCATGGTTGGCTCGTCCTTACAGGCCACAGAGTGTCATGCGTCGGTCCACCACCACTACCCCCGAGGGGCCTCCCATGCCGGATCTCATCCGCCGTCTCACCCAGCTGTACGTGGGGCTCGCGCTGTACGGAGCGAGTGCGGCGGTACTGGTTCAGGCGGGGCTCGGGCTCTCGCCGTGGAGCGTGCTGGACCAGGGCCTCGCCGAGCACACCGGTCTCAGCATCGGCGTCGTCTCGATCATCGTCGGCGCGCTCGTCCTGCTGCTCTGGATTCCGCTCCGGCAGCGGCCCGGTCTGGGCACCGTCTCCAATGTGTTCGTCGTCGGCCTCGCGATCGACGCCACCTTGGCCCTCGTCCCGGAGATGCACGCACTGCCCGCCCGGATCGCGCTGCTGGCGGGCGGGATCGTACTCAACGGGGCGGCGACCGGTCTGTACATCGCCGCCCGGTTCGGCCCGGGGCCGCGCGACGGTCTGATGACCGGGCTGCACCGGGCGACCGGACGCTCGATCCGCCTGGTCCGTACCGGCATCGAGATCGCGGTGGTGGTCACCGGCTTCCTGCTCGGCGGCTCGGTGGGGGTGGGCACGGTGGCGTACGCCCTGGCCATCGGCCCGCTCGCGCAGTTCTTCCTCCGGCTGTTCTCCGCACCGGCACCGGCGCGGGAGGAGTCGCCGGAAACGGCCAGGGAGGAGTCGCCCGAGCCGGCGCGGGAGGAGTCGCCGGAGCCTGTGCGGGAGGCGCGGGAGCCGGCGGAGCCGGTCGCCGGTGACGCGCCGGGGCGGGCGATACTTCCCGGGTGAACCGCGCACCTCAGCACAGCTACCTCGATCATCCGGGACCGGTCGTTCCGTTCGCCCACCGCGGCGGGGCGGCCGACGGCCTGGAGAACACCGCGACCGCCTTCCGCCGGGCGGCCGAGGAGGGCTACCGGTACTTCGAGACCGATGTCCACGCCACGGCCGACGGCAAGCTGGTCGCCTTCCACGACCCGACCCTGGACCGGGTCACCGACTCCGCCGGCCGGATCGCGGACCTGCCCTGGGAGCGGGTGAGCCGGGCCCGGGTGGCGGGCACCGAGCCCCTCCCGCTCTTCGAGGACCTGCTGGAGGAGTTTCCCGAGGCCCGCTGGAACGTCGACATGAAGGCGCAGTCCGCGCTGCTCCCGCTGCTCGACCTGATCCGCCGTACCGGCGCCTGGGACCGCGTCTGTGTGAGTTCCTTCAGCGAGAGCCGGGTGGCCAGGGCGCAGCGCCTCGCCGGACCGCGGCTCGCGACCTCCTACGGGGTCCGCGGGGTGCTGGCGCTGCGGCTGCGCTCGCTCGGGGTGCCGGTTCCGCTGCGGCGGGGTGCGGTCTGCGTACAGGTGCCGGAGACGCAGAACGGGGTACGCGTGGTGGACCGACGCTTCCTCACCACCGCGCACGCGCTCGGCCTGCGCGTCCATGTCTGGACGATCAATGAGGCGGACCGGATGGAAGCCCTTGTCGATCTCGGTGTGGATGGCATCATGACGGACCGGATCGCGACGCTGCGGTCGGTGCTGACCGCGCGGGGGGCCTGGACCTGACCTGACCTCCCCGCCCGTTCACGCGTTGTTACGGGGATCTGACAGGGAGCGCGCGTGCAGAGCCGAGCAGTGGATCAGCCGCAGGGGGACGCGGCGGACCGCGGACGTCAACAACGGGGCTGGTACTTCTACGACTTCGCGTGCTCGGTCTACTCCACGAGCGTGCTGACCGTGTTCCTCGGCCCCTATCTGACGACGGTCGCCAAGGCCGCCGCCGACGCGGAGGGATACGTCCACCCGCTCGGCATCCCGGTCCGCGCGGGCTCCCTGTTCGCCTACGCGGTGTCCCTGTCGGTGATCGTCGCCGTGCTGCTGATGCCGATGGTGGGTGCGATCGCCGACCGTACGGGCCGCAAGAAGCCGCTGCTGGCCGCCGCCGCGTACCTGGGGGCGACCGCGACGGCCGGGATGTTCTTCCTGGACGGCGACCGTTACCTGCTGGGCGCCCTCCTGCTGATCGTCGCCAATGCCTCGCTCTCCGTGTCGATGGCGCTCTACAACGCCTATCTGCCGCAGATCGCCGAGCCGGACGAGCGCGACCGGGTGTCCTCCCGGGGCTGGGCCTTCGGCTACACCTCGGGCGCCTTCGTGCTGGTGCTCAATCTGGTGCTCTACACCGGCCATGACAGCTTCGGCCTGGACGAGTCGACCGCGGTGCGGATCTGTCTGGCGTCGGCGGGGGTCTGGTGGGGCGCCTTCGCCCTGATCCCGCTGCGCCGGCTGCGCGATGCCAAGGTGGCCACCGACGGCGCCCGGCTGTCCATGGGCCAGGGCTGGCGGCAGTTGGTCGCCACCCTCAAGGACATGCGCCGGCACCCGCTGACGCTGTCGTTCCTGCTGGCGTACCTGGTCTACAACGACGGCGTCCAGACGGTGATCTCACAGGCCTCGATCTACGGCTCCGAGGAACTGGGACTCGACCAGACGACCTTGATCACGGCGATCCTGCTCGTCCAGGTCCTGGCGATCTTCGGGGCGCTCGGGATGGGGCGTCTGGCCCAGCGGTACGGCGCCAAGCGGACCATTCTCGGCTCGCTCGTCGCCTGGACGCTGACGATCGGCGTGGGCTATTTCCTCCCCGCCGGCGCACCCGTCTGGTTCTTCGTGCTGGCGTCCGCCATCGGACTGGTGCTCGGCGGCAGCCAGGCACTGTCCCGCTCACTGTTCTCGCACCTGGTGCCGCGCGGCAAGGAGGCCGAGTACTTCTCGGCGTACGAGATGAGCGACCGCGGGATGAGCTGGCTGGGGCCGTTGGTGTTCGGTCTGGCCTTCCAGCTGACGGGAAGCTACCGGGACGCCATCATCTCCCTGGTGGTCTTCTTCTTGGTGGGATTCGTTCTGCTGGCGCGGGTACCCGTGAGGGAGGCCGTGGCGGCGGCGGGAAACCCCGTACCGGAAAGAATTTAGACCTTGAAGTAAAAGGCCGGTAGTGTACGCCTTTGGCTTACCAGGCGGACCGTTACTGCGTGCTTACGCAGGAAAAAGTATGGGTGACATCTGCTTGTCAGATGTGACAAAGCGGTCACTGGTGGGTACAACAGGGGGCGGCACGACGGGCGACGCACTGACCCGCAACGGGAATCTTTACCGCCGACCGGACGTTGACCGGATGACGACGACAGCGACACACCTGTCCTGTGGGCGACAAAGCCCGGGAGGCACGATTCATGAGTGAGCGAGCTCTCCGCGGTACGCGGCTCGTGGTGACAAGCTACGAGACGGACCGCGGCATCGATCTGGCCCCGCGCCAGGCGGTGGAGTACGCATGTGAGAAGGGGCATCGCTTTGAGATGCCTTTCTCCGTGGAAGCTGAAATTCCGCCGGAGTGGGAGTGCAAGGTCTGCGGGACCCAGGCACTTCTGGTGGACGGCGATGGGCCGGAGGAGAAGAAGGGCAAGCCCGCGCGTACGCACTGGGACATGCTCATGGAGCGACGCACCCGCGAGGAACTCGAAGAGGTCCTGGCCGAAAGGCTCGCGGTACTGCGTTCCGGCGCCATGAACATCGCTGTGCACCCGCGGGACAGCCGCAAGTCTGCCTGATGCCGTTTCTCGGCTGAGGGCCTCGGGAGAAGTACAGCGCAAAGAGGCGGGGGGGGGGGGGGGGGGGGGGGGGGGGGGGGGGGGGGGGGGGGCGGGGGGGGGGGGGGGGGGGGGGGGGGGCGGGGGCGGCGGGGGGGGGTGTCCCGGCCCCCCGCCCCCCCCCCCACCCCCCCCCCCCCACCCCCCCCCCCCCCCCACCCCCGCCCCCCCCCCCCCCCCCCCCCCCCCCCCCCCCCCCCCCCACGGCTCTTTGTCATGTGCGGCCCCGGAGCCCGGGGTCTCCCCGTCCCCCGGGGCCGGGGCCCGGCTCTCAGGGCGTGAGCGGCGTCCGGGGGCCGTCGTCGTGGCGCGGGGGGTACGGGTGGGAGCCGCCGGGGGTGTCGTCGCGGATGACCTCGCCCTGGACGACCTTCCCGTCGGGCTGGTGCATGCGGGCCTGCTGGAACATGTCACCGAGGCTGCCGGGCTGCTGCACGGCGTTCATCCGCCGCTGGAGGGACTTCTCGGCGTACCGCCCGAGCGCCTTGCGCACCGGCGGCAGCAGAAGCAGCAGGCCGAGGGCGTCGGAGATCAGGCCGGGCAGGATCAGCAGCAGTCCGGCGAGCATCACGAAGCCGTTGCCGGAGCCCTTGCGGCCCTGCTCGGCCTGGGGGTCGTAGGCGCCGCCGCTCTGCTGCTGGCGCTGGAGGGTCTCGCTCAGGTTCTTGAAGGCGCGGCGTCCGGCCCGCTTGATCACGGCTCCACCGAGCACCACCCCGCCGACCAGCAGCAGGAAGACGGTGAGCCCTCCGGCCGCGCCGGCCACCAGGGTCAGCAGCCAGATCTCCAGCACCAGCCAGGCCGCGATGGCGAGGGGGAGATACGTGCGCACGCGCGAGCGCTTGCGGGTGGTCGTCGGGGCGGTCGGGGGCGGTGTGCCGGTCGTCATGCCCCCAGTGTGCCTGGCAGGGCGCCTGAACGGCGTAAAGAGCGCGTGAGCTCCCCCTGGGGACCCCGGCCCGGGAGGGGCCCGCGGAGGTGCGTCAGGAGGGCTTGCGGCCCAGCAGCTTGTTGGCGCGCGAGCCGACCCCCCAGGCGGTGACCCGCCAGAGCGCCTCGACCAGGATGTCGTTGCTCATTTTGGAGTCGCCGCGCTCCCGCTCGACGAAGGTGATCGGGACCTCGACCACGTGGTACCCGGCCTCGACGGTGCGGCGCGCCAGGTCGACCTGGAAGCAGTAGCCGGCCGAGGCCACCTCGTCGATGCCGATGCCTTCGAGGGTCTCGCGGCGGAACGCGCGGTAGCCGCCGGTGACGTCGCGGATCGGCACGTTGAGCAGCAGGCGCGAGTAGGTGGAGCCGCCGCGGGAGATGAACTCGCGGTACTTGGGCCAGTTGACGATGCGGCCGCCGGGCACCCAGCGCGAGCCGAGGACCAGGTCCGCGCCCTTGAGCGCGGTCAGCAGGCGGGGCAGTTCCTCGGGCTGGTGGGAGCCGTCGGCGTCCATCTCGACCAGGACCCCGAAGTCGTGGTCCATCCCCCAGCGGAAGCCCGCCATGTAGGCGGCGCCGAGGCCTTCCTTGCCCTTGCGGTGCAGGACGTGCACCTGGTCGTCGGCGGCGGCGAGTTCGTCGGCGAGCTTTCCGGTGCCGTCGGGGCTGTTGTCGTCGGCGACCAGGATGTGCGCCTCGGGAACGGATTCCCGGACCCGGGCAACGATCGGCTTGATGTTCTCGACCTCGTTGAAGGTCGGGATGATCACCAGAACATTGCCGAGCGGACCGTAACGCTTCTGACCGCCGTCGTTCACTACTGCCCCTTTTCATGCCCGTACACAGAGGGACCCACCATAGCGAGCGGGCAGCGGCGCGAGGCCCAGGGTCGTGTGTTCGGCCGGGGCCGGTTCCGGGGAAGGGATGTGCGGAGGTTCTACGGATGGGGGCCCGGCGTCCTTCGGGCCGACCAGTTGCCCGCCGGCTGCGGACATCCTCGCCGTTGTCTACTGAACGCCGGGGCCCTACCCGGGTCGCACCGTCGGACGAAAAAACCTTCCCTCGCCCCCGAGGCGCGGGCGCTGAACCTGGTTCCCGGGGCGGGGTGCCGGTAGCGGCACCTTCCGTCCCATGACCCAGCGGCGTTCGACGACTGCGTGGAAGGTTTCCGGCCGGACGTTTCGTGGTGGACCCGGCCGAACCTACCCGCCGGTGGCCGCTGTCTGTCAACACCCGTGCGACCTGCGGCGTTTCTTCGAATCAGCAGGTCAGTGCGGATTGAGCGGAGTACCCTCCGGCCGCTTCACGCTCACCGATCGGCGGTACGCGAGACCCTTGAGGTCATGCGTTCGGCCCTACGTGGACGGTCCGGCCGGCCACCACGGTGCGCAGACAGACCGGCAGTTGTGCGCCCGGCGAGAGGTCGGGCAGCCCGGGCGTGCCGGAGCGCGGGTCGGTGGACCAGCGGGCGACCCGGTCGTCGGGGGCCTGGACCAGCAGTTCGCCGGTCTGCCAGATCGCGTAGTCGGCGGGGGCGCCGGGCACCAGGGTGCCGGCGTCGTCGCGGCCGACGGCCCGCCAGCCGCCCCGGGTGTGCGCGGTGAAGGCGGCCCGCACGGACACCCGGTGCTCGGGGGTGCGGTGGTAGGCGGCGGCGCGCACGGTGCCCCACGGGTCGAGCGGGGTGACCGGGCTGTCGGAGCCCAGTGCGAGCGGGATACCGGCCTTGAGCATGGCGGCGTACGGGTTGAGGGTGCGGGCCCGCTCGGCGCCCAGGCGCTGGGCGTACATGCCCTCCGCCCCGCCCCAGGCCGCGTCGAAGGCGGGCTGTACGGAGGCGGTGAGGCCGAGGTCGGCGAAGGCGGCCAGGGCCTCGGGGGTGAGCATTTCGACGTGCTCGACGCGGTGGCGGGCGGCGCGGACGCGGGCCAGGCCGACCTGTTCGGCGGCGGCGCGGACGCCCTCGACGACGGTGGTCAGGGCGGCGTCGCCGATGGCGTGGAAGCCGGCCTGGAGGCCTTCCTCGGTGCAGGCGGCGACATGGGCGGCGACGGCGGCCGCGTCGAGGTGGGCGGTGCCCGTATGCGGGGCGTCGGCGAAGGGCTGGTGGAGGCAGGCGGTGTGCGAGCCGAGCGAGCCGTCGACGAAGAGGTCGCCGGCCGCGCCGAGTGCGCCGAGTTCGCGGATGCGCTGGGCGTCCTTCGCATTCGCGACGAGTTCGGCCCAGTACCCGAAGACGCGCGGGCCGGGTTCGTCGGCGGCCAGCTCCAGCAGGCCGAGGAAGTCGTCCTCGGAGGAGATCTCGGGTCCCGCGCACTCGTGGACGGAGCCGATGCCGAGGGAGGCGGCGCGGGCGAGCGCGGCGCGCTGGGCGGCGGTGCGCTGGGCCGGGCTGATCGCGCCGTGGGCGGCGGCGCGTACCGCGTGGTGGGCGGCCGCGGTGAGCGGCTCGTCCGGGTGGTAGCCGTCCAGGCCGGTGATTCCGGGGACCAGGTCGAGCAGGGCGGTGCTGACGACGGCGGAGTGGACGTCGATACGGGGGAGGCAGAGCGGGCGCCCGCCGGCCGCGGCGTCGAGTTCGGCGCGCGTGGGATGGCGCTGCTCGGGCCACCGGGAGGCGTCCCAGCCGCCGCCGATGAGCACCTCGCCGGCCGGGCGCATCGCGGCGTGGGCGCGTACCATCTCCAGCGCGCCGGGCAGCGTCCGGGCCCCGGCGAGGTCGAGCCCGGTGAGCGCGAGGCCCGTGGAAGTGGTGTGCACATGTGCGTCTGTGAACGCCGGGGTGACGAGCGCGCCTTCGAGGTCGAGGACTTCGTCGGCCCCGCTCGCGAAGGCGTCGGCCGCCCCTTCGGATCCCACCCAGGCGACATGTCCGCGTTCGACGACCATGGCGGTGGCGAAGGGGTCGGCGGGGCTGTGCACCTCACCGCCGCGCAGCAGCACGGTGCGGTCGGAGGGCGTGGGGGAAGTGGGGGCGGTGCGCTCGGTCATGGGGACCAGTCTCGCGCAGCGCGCGGGGCCCTCGTGACCAGGGTGCCCGGACGGCCCCGTGACCTACTGGACGCGGGGCGGGCGCGCCTCGTACGGGGTGGAGAGGACGACCGTCGTGCGGGTGGAGACTCCGGCCAGCGAGCGGATGCGGGAGAGCAGGTGCTCCAGTTCCAGCGGGGTGGCGACACGCACCTTGAGGATGTAGTTCTCGTCGCCGGCGACGCTGTGGCAGGCCTCGATCTCCTCGACGCCCGCCAGCCGTTCGGCGATGTCGTCGGGGGCGCTGGGGTCGAAGGGAGCCACCGAGATGAACGCGGTGAGTGGCAGCCCGACCGCCTCGGGGTCCACCACCGCGGCGTACCCGCGGATGACCCCGCGCTGTTCCAGCCTGCGGACACGCTGATGCACCGCCGAGGTGGACAGGCCGGTGGCCTTGCCCAGGTCGGTGTAGCTCATCCGCCCGTCCTTGACGAGCAGGTCCACGATCTGACGATCCAGCTCCTCCATGGGCCAAGAACTTACAGGGCGTGGGGCCCGAGTGATACGTGAGCCGGTTGCGTCTTGCCTGGTGGAACGGAGGTCGCGAGACGGCGGGACGGGCATCTGCGGACGGCATGTGACGAAGACCACACAGTTGCGACCGTGTCCTTCCCGGTTGTGGGGTTATCGCGCAGGTGCGCAGGGAAGTGCTTGGTGTGGTCGAGGCCGCAGCGCCTTGTCGGCCCACCTCTAGGGGGAGAGTCTCCATGCAGAGCCTGAAGCGCACCGGTCGTTCCGAATCGGGGCCCTCCGATGTTTCCGACATCACCGACGCCGCGTCCTACGTGGCCGCCGACAGCGCCGGGCCGGACCCGGACTCGTACGACACCTTCGAGATGTTCCGGGTGATCTGCCCGGACTGCGTCCAGCCGATCGCGCTGCTGGCTGGCGAGGACGTGCTCCCGGAGCACGCCAAGTGCCCCACCCCGTGGAACCCCTTCGGTCTGACGGCCTGCTCCGGCACGGGGCGCCCGGCCGCCGACGCGGGGCCTGCCGACGAGACCACGGAGGTGCAGGAGCAGGACACCGCTCTGCTCCTGACGCTCCCGCAGGGGCTGGACTGGCGGACGCAGCCCTTCTCGCACGTCGGCGGTCCGGGCTCGCGTCCCCTGAAGGTGCCGCGCCAGCGGGCGGCGTAACCCCCGCTAGCGGTGGCCCTGTTCACTCCAGTACGTGCCGCGCACCATGGCCTGCAGTGAGTCCCGGTGCATGATCAGCACGTCCGGGTCCTCGGGGACCCGGACCTCGCCGAAGTGGGCCTGCCGGTAGGCGATGCGCAGCATGACCACGGCGTGCCGCAGCGCGGCGTAGAGGGTGTGGAACTCCATGTCGCGCGGGGTGTGGCCGGTCAGCCGCGCATATCGCTCCTCGATGGCGTCCCGGCGCAGGAAGTCGGGCAGGCCGCGCTGGCCGAAGGACACCGTCAGGTCCTGGAAGAAGCGGTGCAGATAGACGGTCCAGCCGAGGTCGAGTTCGCGCGGGCCGTGGGCGGCCATTTCCCAGTCGAGTACGGCGGCGGGCTCGAAGCCGTCGTAGACGATGTTGCCGATCCGCGCGTCGCCCCAGCACAGCACGGACTCGCCCTCGTCGTCGGGCCAGTGCTCCTCCAGCCACTGGAAGGCCTTCTCGATCAGGGGTGAGCGGGGCAGTCCGTCGACGACCCATTCGTAGTAGGTCTGCTGGGCCGTCACATGGCGGCGCAGCGGGCCGCCTTCGACCTCGGGGAGCAGGAACTCGCTCTCCTTGGGCGGGAACTGGTCGTGCAGGCGGGCGATGACGCCGATACTGGCGGCCTCCAGGGTGCCGCGTTCGGCGTCGGTCGCGGAGTGCAGCCAGTTGCCCTCGTACGTGTACGGCATGACGTCCGGCGGCACCCGGCCCTCGGCGCGGGCCATCACGAAGAACGGCGCGCCCAGCGGCCCGGGGTCCTCCTCCAGCCGGAGCACGCGGGGAACGGGGACGTCGGTGTGCGCGCCGACCAGGCTCATCACGCGATGCTGGCGGGCCATGTCGTAGACGGGGAAGACGGTGTACGCCGCCGGGTCGGCCGCGAGGCGCAGGGCGCAGGCGGTTTCCGGGGCGTCGGGGTGGTCGAGGTCGAAGAGGAGTGTCTCGCTCGACATGCCGTTGGAGTCGGGGACCCGGATGTCGTGGACGCGGGCGCCCGGCAGCTGGGGCTGGAACCAGGCGGTGAGCCGGCGGCCCAGTTCTTCGGGGTCGCGGGTGGTGGTGCGGGGGCGCGGTGCGGAGACCATTTCCGTACTCCTCTGGGTGGGAAGGGCGGGTCGGGTCGGTGCGATGTGCCCGGGTCAGGGCGCCGTCGAGTCGTAGCCGGTGAAGCCGCTGGGGTCGTGGCGGCCGAAGCTGCCGTGCTCGAAGATGCCGTATCCGGTGCGGCCTTCGAGGGTGAAGCGGGCGGCGTGGTCGATGACGCCGTAGGCGGCCATGGGGTGGGCGGACGGGTCGGAGAGGTCGTAGGTGCGGCGGTCGGTCCAGTCGCGGCCCTGCCAGGTGCCGTGCTGCCAGTCGGCGGCGGGCGGATAGCCGGCGCCGACGGCCAGGGGCGAGGAGGCGAGGATCTCGATGCCGAGTTCGAGGGGTTTGCGGTCCTGGTCGGTGAGGTGGACGACGGCCCCGGTGGGGTGGCGGGTGCCGGGGCGATAGCTGATGTCGGTCCTGGGCCAGCCGAGTTGGCGGTCGCGTTCGCCCTCGCGGACCAGCAGGGCCTCGTTGAGGGTGCGGTGGCCGTCCGCGTCCTCCTGGGCGATCACCAGCACGAAGCGGTCGTCGAAGCGGGCCGGTATCCAGAGCCAGTGGAAGCCCTCGGGCCGCAGCTCCTCGGCGGCGCGGCCGCCCTCCTCGCCGGGGATCGGGCGCACGCCCCAGCTCCGGTCGCGGGTGCCGGTCCACTCCCCCGGTGCGAGCCGGATCTCCTCGCCGCCGACGCGGATCACTCCCGTACAGCTGCCCGCCTGGACGAAGCGGCGGCCTTCGAGCATCAGGCGGTCGCCGCGGTACTGGACGTGGTGGGGCTCCCAGACGGCCGGGAAGTCCGCGGTCCAACTGATCTCGTACGAGAGGGAGTCCGGGTCGCCGGGGTCGGGGTCACAGGCGAGGGTGAAGCGGCGCAGGGGTTCGTCGACGGTGATCCGCAGGGGGCCGACGGAGAGGGGGCCGATGCGGTCGTCGGGGAGGGCGTCGGAGGCGCGGACGGCGTGCAGGGTGTCGCCGACGCGGAGGGTCGCGTAGGCGTCGATGACGCCGGTGTTCGGGTAGACACCGAGGCCGAGGATGAGGAGGGCGTGGCCGGTGTGGTCGACGAGGTGGTAGATGCAGCGGTCGTAGGCGTTCCGGTCACCGGTGACGACGTGCTTCATCGATAAGGGGGCCTGGTGAACGGGGTATTCGTCCAGGGCGACAGGGCGGTCGACCTGGCGGTCGGCGGGTCGGTCGGCGGGGGCGGGCATGGGTCCTCCTGGCCTGTCCGGGCGCGGGTGGGGCCGGCCCTGGGAATGAGTTTCCTGACGGTACGTCAGGAGAGGGCCGGGGCCAAGAGGAGTGAGGGCGGGGTGAGGGATGGGGGTACGTCGCCGGCGGCGGGGGCTCGGGGCGGGAGGAGCCGGTGCCGGAGCGGGCCGGTGCCGGGTGGGTTCGGCGTCCGCCGGGGGCCGCCCCCTTGCCCGCCCATTCCGCCCCCGGGGGGCGGCCCCGCCGCCCAAGGCAGCGGCGGCATAGCGGGGGTGGCGGCCTCGCGGCCTGGTGCCCCGCAGGGGCATTCCAGGGGCGCGGGGAACTGCGCGACCAGCCACGACGCACCTGAAGGCGTTCCCCTGCCCCTCAGGCCCGGGGGCTCGCGCCCGATTTCGGGAAGGGGCGGGGTGGGGAATCGCACCGCAGGCGACCCACGCCACCCACCGATGAGCGCCCACGGACAACCGGACCAGGCCCGGGAGACCGGCAGCCGGGGCTCGGGGCCCCGAACACGCGCGAGCCACCGCCCCCGAAGCCGCCCTCAGCGCGACTCCGGCCCCGCCAAGTGCCGGGCGATCACCATCCGCTGGATCTGGTTGGTGCCCTCCACGATCTGGAGGACCTTGGCCTCGCGCATCAGGCGTTCGACCGGGAAGTCGGCCGTGTAGCCGTAGCCGCCGAGGACCTGGACCGCGTCGGTGGTCACCTTCATGGCCGCGTCCGTGCAGAAGAGCTTCGCCATCGCCGCCTGGCGGGAGAAGGGGCGGCCGGCGTCCCGCAGCCTGGCCGCCGCCAGGTAGAGGGCGCGGCCTGCCTCGATCTGGGTGGCCATGTCCGCCAGCATGAACCGCAGCCCCTGGAAGTCCGCGATCGGCCGGCCGAACTGCTCGCGCCCGGTGGCGTACGAGAGCGCCTCGTCCAATGCCGCTTGGGCGACGCCGATGGCGCAGGCGGCGATGCCCAGGCGGCCCGAGTCCAGCGCGGAGAGCGCAATGGCGAAGCCCTGGCCCTCGTCGCCCAGGCGGCGCTCGTCGGACACCCGTACGCCGTCGAAGTGCAGCTGGGCGGTGGGCGAGCCCTTCATGCCCATCTTCTTCTCGGGGGTGGCGGCGCTCAGCCCGTCCGCGTCGCCGGGGACGAGGAAGGCGGTGATGCCGCGCGGCCCGTCCACCCCCGTTCGGGCGAGGACCGTGTAGAAGTCGGCGATGCCACCATGGGTGATCCAGGCCTTGGTGCCGTTGATGACCCAGTTCTCGCCCTCCCGGACCGCTTTGGTGCGCAGCGAGGCGGCGTCCGAACCGGAGGCGGGCTCGGAGAGGCAGTAGGCGCCGAGGAGGCCACCGCCGAGCATGGCGGGGAGGTGGGCGGACTGCTGTTCCTTGGTGCCGTAACCGGCCAGCGCGTGGCAGGCGAGGCTGTGCACGCTGACGCCGAGGCCCACGGTGAGGCGGGCGGCCGCGAGCTCTTCGAGTACCTGGAGGTAGACCTCGTACGGCTGGTCACCGCCGCCGAAGCGGGAGTCGTACGGCAGACCGAGCAGCCCGGATTCCGAGAGCAGGGAGAAGACCTGGCGCGGGAAGTGCCCGGCGTCCTCCTCCGCGGCGGCCTGCGGAGCGATCTCCCGCTGGATCATGTCGCGTACCAGCGCGAGCAGGTCGCGGGACTCCTCGGTGGGCAGCTGTCGTTCCACCGGCTGCGGAGCGCGGTCGGGCATGTGCGGCGTCCTCCCTGTCGGGCGCGACGGCAGACGCACGCGCAGGGTGTGGCGGCGCCGCCGGTTCTCTCTCCCTGCCAGCCTGAACCAACTTTCCGGGTTACGGAAGCGGGGCCGGCGGGGCTGTGGCGGCTGAGTATGCCCGATCGCGCCCCATCCGTCACGGGTCGAAAAGCCGCAGGCCGGGCAGGGCGCGCCGGTGTTACGTGACCGTGTCGTCCAGCGCCGGAGCAGGGCACTGGGGCACCAGCTCGCCGACGGCCTCCAGGGTCGCGCGCAGAAGCGCGACGAGCAGCTCGCACACCTCCTCCCGCGGCAGCACCGGATCACCGACCCAGTCGAGCGTGATGCCCTCGACGCCGGTCATCCAGCCGAGCAGCGCCAGCCGGGCGGTGGGCGGAATGTTCGCGCTGCCATACGCGCCCTCGGCGAGGGTGGTGAGCAGTTGCTCGCGCACGGCGTCACGGATCGACTGCACCTGGACGTCGAAGCCGACCCCGCCGGTGACGATCGTGCGGTACGCCGCCTGATGATGCTGCGCATAGCGCAGATAGCCGTCGACGGTGCTCCGGACCCGTTGGGCACGCGGAAGCTCGGGGTGACTGCCGGCTCGGGCGACCAGGTCGGCGACGGACTCCTCGACGATCGCCAGGTAATAGCCGCGCTTGTTGGTGAAGTAGTAGTAGATGAGCCCCTTGGCGACGCCCGCGTGCTGCGCGATGTCGTCCATGGAGAGCGCGTCGTAGGAGGTGTCGGCGAACAACTTCCGCCCTGTTGCGATGAGTTCGGCTCTGCGCGCCTGGGATTTACCGGTCGCTCCGCGCTGTTGACTCTTATTCAAATTAGGCCCTAGCCTCCTACTCCGGAAGGATGGCCGCAGTATTCCACGGCCCGCCCTCCGCTCCTCATGCACTTCCCCCAACGCACTGTCTGCGACGTACGGGAGGAACCGGTGAGCGCAGCGAACAAGCCGCGGAATCGAGCGGCGGAACAGTCCCCCGAAGGCAGAACGTCCTGGCGCCGGAGCGCGGTCCTGGCAGTGCCGGCGGTACTCGCCGTCGGGGCGATGGCGGCGATGATGGGGCAGGGCGCGCTGGCCGCCTCGTTCGCCGTCTCCGGCACCACTTTCCAGGTCTCCTCCTCCAAGCTGACCAGCAGCGGCCTTTCGTCGTACGTCCAGACGGACCGGTCGGCGGACGGCAAGGGTCACCCGGTGGCCCTGCTCGGCATCGGGAACGCCAGGCTCTCCGACATCTGCCAGTCCGCCGAGGTCAAGACCCCGGTCGGCACGGTGGTGTTCAAGCTGATGGCGGGCGGGGATGCGGGCGAGGTCACCGCCAGCAACCTGATCATCGACGGCGAGGACCTGACCGGAAACGCCCGCTTCGGCACGGCGCAGATCGGCCGGGACGCCTCCACCCTGGACGCGGTGCCGGGGGTCAAGGGCGAGGCGGGCAAGTTCGGACTCCAGGCGGGGAACATCGAGGTCGCGGGCGTGCGCTCGCACGCCTGGTCGGCGACCGGCGGCAACTTCCGGCTGAAGGGCCTGAAGCTGGATGTGAACCTGGACGGCAAGAAGTGCTTCTGAGCGGCGGCCGGCCGAAGGGCGCCGGGCCCGCCCGGGCCCGGCGCAGGTGGCTGGACAAACGACTGCCGTGGCCCGGGCGGCGGCGGCGATTCCGGGGCTGGCGGCACCGACGCCCCTTCTGGGCGGGGCTGTTACTGGTCCTGGCGGGCGCCGAGCTGCTCCTCGTGCCGCTGTCGCCCCTGACGGTGCTGGTCAGTCTGGGTCTCGGCGGGCTCGCCGCCCTCGGTATCGGGATCGCGCTGGTCGCGGCGGGACTGTTCCTGTGGTTCCTGCCGCACACCCGGCACTACGTCAGCATCAACGCGCTGATCCTGTCGGTGCTCTCGTTCGCGGCGACCAATCTCGGCGGGTTCCTGGTCGGCACGGTGCTGGGCATCGCGGGCAGTGCGATGGGGTTCGGATGGGCGCCGCTGGCCGAGCGGCAGCCGGAAGCCGCCGACGGCGGGCGCACTCCCCCTCCGGTCCGGCAGCAGGGGCCGCGCGCCCTGGCGGTCGCGCTGCCCGTGGTCCTGTTCGCCGCCCTCGCCACCCCGCTCCAGAAGGCGGTGGCCGCGCCGGCCGAGCCGTTGGCCCCCCGGGTGCCGCCGACCGTCACCACCACGCTGTTCGCCCCGGACGGCTTCCTGATCGCCGGGGTGAAGGAAGTGCGCACCGCCGACGGCTCGCTGAAGGTGATGGTCCTCAAGATGAAGGCCGCCTCCCTCACCGACTACCGGCTCAGGACTCGCGACGGCCGCGACGAACTCGCCCTGGGTGCCGACACCCTGGACCTCAGCGGCAACGTCACCCTCTACCTCACCAAGTTCAGCGGCTGCCTGGAAGGGCTGCTCTGTCTGACCTTCACCCCGGATCGGCTGCCCGTACCGCCGGTGGTGCCGCCCTTCGTCTTCATGACGGACGTCAGCGCCGAACAGGCCATGGTCACCTCGGACTTGATCGTGACGAACGGGCTCACCCTCGGCGCCTCCTGACCCCCGGCCCGAGCACCGGCCCCCCTTCTCGGGGGCTACGGCGTCACAGCAGACCGGCGCCGGTGACGAACATCGCCACCAGTACCACCAGGGTCCAGCCCAGCAGGTGCTCCAGCAGCTTGGGGCCGCTTCGGTCGTCGGGGCCGCCGGTGCGGGCGCGGAGGCGGGTGGACACAGCGGCAGTGGCGGCAGTCATCGGATCTCACGAACGTGGCAGGGGACAGGAACGGTGGGACAGGAACCGTGGAACAGGAACGGTGGAAACCATGCGGAACCATCGCTTCCACATTGCCAGCGGGACGGGCCCCGGTACAGATGACGTTGGTCACCGTCCCCGGGGCCCGGGGCCCGCCCGCCCGACCGGACGCCGGCCGGGCGGTCAGTGCGGCAGCCCGACCGCCCGCTCCCCGTTGCGCCGCTGCTGGATGACCACGGCGACGACGAGCAGCGCCCCCTGGGCGACGTTCTGCCAGAAGGTGTTGATGCCTTCCACGGTGAGGCCGTTCTCCAGGGCCCCGAGCAGGGCGACGGCGAGGAGGGTGCCGCCGATGCCGCCCTTGCCGCCCTTCAGTGCGCAGCCGCCCAGTGCGGCGGCGGTGATCGCCTTGAGTTCCAGGCCCTCACTGCCTGAGGTGGGCTGGCCGGAGCCGGTGCGGGCGGTGAGCAGGATGCCGGCGATGGCGGCGACGACGCCCACCAGGACGTACACACAGACCAGGTACTTGTTGATGTTGATGCCCGCGAGACGGGCCGCGGTGTCGTTGCCGCCGACGGCGTAGATGTTGCGGCCGATGTCGGTGTACTTGAGGAGCAGATGCACCGCGAGGGCGACGACGATCAGGATCCAGACCATCACCGGCAGCCCGGCGATCCTGCCCCGGCCGAGGAAGACGAAGACGTCGTTGTTGAGGACGTATCCCTGTGCCCGGCCGTCGGAGAGCAGTTGGGCGAGGCCCTTGTACGCGGCGAGACCGGCCAGTGTGGCGATGGTCGGGTTGACCCTGCCGTACACGATGACCAGGCCGTTCAGCAGGCCCACCAGGACTCCGACGGCGAGAGCCGCTGCCATGCCGAGCAGGGCGTTCGAGCCGGAACCGGCGAAGACCATCGCACTGACCACCGAGGCGACACCGACCTGGGAGCCCACCGAGATGTCGAGGCCGCCGCAGATGATGACAACGGTCTGGACGAGCGCGAGGAGGCCGGTGATGGTGGCGGCCTCGGCGATCACCTGCATGTTGGACAGGCTCAGATAATTGTCGTTGAGGAGCCCGAACAGCGCGAGCACGCCGATCAGGGCGCCGACCAGGCTGAGGTTCTGGCCACCGACTCCGGCGAGGACGGAGCGCCGGGGCCCGGCGCTGTCCTCCTTCGCTGCGGGGGCGGGAGCGCTGGTGAGGGTCATGAGGTGACTCCAGAGTGGGAGCCGGCCAGGTCGTCGGCCATGGCCAGGGCGAGTATCGATTCTTCGTCGGCTTCGCTGTGGTCGAGCTCGCCGGTGATCCGGCCGCCCTGCATCACCACGACACGGTCGGCGAGACCGAGCAGTTCGGGGAGTTCGGAGGAGATCACCAGGACGGCGACCCCGTCCTTGGCCAGGTCGGCGATGATCCGGTAGATCTCGGCCTTGGCGCCGACGTCGATGCCTCGGGTCGGCTCGTCGAGGATCAGGACCTTGGGTTTACGGGCCAGCCAGCGGGCCAGCACGATCTTCTGCTGGTTGCCGCCGGAGAGCTTGCGCACCTCGTGGTTGATCGACGGCGTACGGACCCGGAGGCGGTCGGTGTACTGCTGGGCGAGTTCACGCTCGGCGGAGCGCCGGACGAAGCGGAAGCGGCGCAGCCGGTCGAGTACGACCAGGGTGGTGTTGTCGCGCACCGACCGGTGCAGGAACAGGGCTTGGGCCTTGCGTTCCTCGGGTGCCAGGCCGAGTCCGGCCCGGATGGCGTCGCCGGGATGGCCGCTGCGCAGGGCCTTTCCGTCGATGGTTACGTTGCCATCGCGGAGCGGGAGGTCACCGGCGAGGGCCAGGGCGAGTTCGGAGCGTCCGGCTCCGATCAGCCCGGCCAGGCCGACGACTTCGCCCGCGTGCACCTTCAGGGAGATGTCCTGGACGTCGTCGGTGGTGACACCCCGGACGTCGAGGACCAGTCGGTCGGTGGCCACGCGGTGGCGGACGAACATGCCGGTCAGGTCGCGGCCGACCATGAGACGTACCAGCTCACCCTCGTCGGTGTCGTCGGCCGGCTGTACGTCGACCAGGCCGCCGTCGCGCAGGACCGCGACCCGGTCGGCGAGCCGGAAGATCTCCCGCATCCGGTGGGAGACGTAGACGATCGCGATGCCCTGCCCGCGCAGTCGTCGGATCAGGGCGAACAGGGCGTCCACCTCGTGCTCCGAGAGCGAGGAGGTGGGTTCGTCGAAGGCGATCAGCCGGGCGGGTGTGTCACCGGTGAGCGCTCGCATGATCTCGACGAGCTGGCGCTGGGCGGGGGTGAGCCTGGATCCGGGGAGCCAGGGGTCGAGTACGTCGGCGAAGCCGAGCCGGGTCAGGTCCGCCTCGACACGTCGCCGCAGTTCGGCACGGTCGAGAATCCTGCCGCGGCGGCGGGGCAGGGACCCCGCGTAGACGTTCTCGGCGACCGAGAGGTGCGGAATGATCTCCGGTTCCTGCGGAATGATCCGGATTCCAGCGGCCCTGGCCTGGGCGGGAGAGTGCAGCTCGACGGGGCGGCCGTCGATCCGGATCTGGCCGGTGGTCGGCCGGTGGACGCCGGTGAGGATCTTCAGGAGGGTGGATTTCCCGGCGCCGTTCTCGCCCATCAGTGCGGTGACCCGGCCGGGCGGGAAGTCGAGAGTGACGCCGGTGAGGGCGTGGACCGCACCGAACGACTTGCTGATGCCGGTGACGGCGACGGTGTGCGGATCGTGCGGGGTGGCTTCGGGGTCGTGCGGGGCACCTTCCGGTTGCGTACCCGGGCTGTCCGGTAAAGAGGGGGAGTTGGTGCGGCTCATGGCTGGTTTCACCTCTGAGGTGTCGCGCGAGCGGACTCTGGGCGGGGGGGCGGTCAGCCGCAGACGACGCCGCTGCTCTTCCAGGAGGTCCGGTCCACCATGGTGGTCGGGGCGAAGGCCTCCTGCGGGAAGTCCTTGCCGTTCTTGAGCTTGTCGTACATGGTCTGGACGGCCAGGGCACCGACGTCCTTGCCGTTGATGAACAGCGCCGCCTTCATTCCGCTCGGCTTGTCCGACTGCCATTCCTTGCAGGCGAGATAGGCGCCCAGGCCGATGCCGATGACGCGGTCCGGGCTGATGCCGGAGTTCTGGAGGGCGGTGACGCCGCCCATGACGTTCTCGTCGTTGCAGCCCCAGACCACCCAGTTCGTGACCTTGGGATGGGCGGTGACGGTCGCGGCGATCTTGTCCTGGGCGCCGGTGGGGGTGTTGTCGGTGGGTACGTCGAGGGCCTGCACGCCGGGGGCCGCGGCGCCGAACGCCTTCTTCGCGGCGCCGACCCGGTCGCCGCAGACCGTGACGTCCTGCTTCCAGGCCGAGATGACCCGGGTCTCCTCGGCCCTCCAGCCCGCTTTCTTGTACTCCTCGGCGGCCCGCTTGCCGACCTCGACGCCCATCTGCGCCCCGCTGAAGCCGATCCTCGGGACCAGATCGGTCTTCCCGCAGGCGGACGGGTCGGGGCCGGTGGTGCAGATCTGGTCGTCGGAGGTCAGCAGGGCGACCTTGCCGTCCTTGGCGGTACGGACCACCTGCGGGCCCACCGCCGGGTCGGGGACGACGACGATCAGGCCGTTGGTCTTCTGTGCGATCGCGGACTGGATCTCGCTGACCGTCTTGTTGGCGTCGTTGCCCAGGTTGACCATCTTGAGGTCGATGCCGAGTTCCCTGGCCTTGGCCGTGGCGCCGGCCGCCTCGCCGACGAAGTACTCCTGGTCGCCCTGCTTCTGGAGGTAGGTGAGGGAGATCCTTCCCGTCACCTCGGCCGTCGTGTCGTCACCGGCGGCCTCCTTGCCGGAGGAGCACCCGGTGGCGCTCAGGGCGAGTACGAGGCCGGTGGCGGCGGATGTGCACCTGCGGGACGTACGGGACATCTGGGCTCCTCGAAAAGGGCATGCGGGGGTACGGGCCCGGCGGCGCGGGGCCCGGAAAAGGGCAGAGGGGAGTGCGGGCCCGTGGAAGGGCGGGCAGGAGTGTGGTGGAGCGCGCCCGGCAGGGGGGCCGCCTGCCGGGCGGGACGCGCTGAGGCGTGAGGGGGGCTACTTGTTGACGCTGAAGCCCTGGTCCGTGCCGTACTTGACGCTGGCCTGCTGCCAGGCGGTCAGGCCCTGGGAGAGCGGGGTCGCGGAGACGTAGGCCTTGCCGACGGTGTCGTTGAAGACCGAGTTGGCGTACACCTGGTAGGGCAGGTAGGACCAGCCGGTGCCGACGTTGCGTGCTGATTCGGCGAACACCTTGTTGGCCCGCTGGCCGCCGAAGTAGGGGAACTTCGTGTCCTGGAACTTCTTCGAGTCCAGATCGGCCTTGGTGGCGGGAAAGGCGCCCTCGGCGACGCGGGCGGAGGCTCCGGCGCCCGTGGTCACGAACTCGCTGAAGGCATAGGCCAGTTCCTTGTTCTTGGCGGCCTTGGGTACGGCGAGGGAGCTGCCGCCGTTCTCGGCGCTGGCCTTGGCGCCCTCGGTCCACTGAGGAAGCGGGGCGACCCGCCAGTCACCGGAGGCGGAGGCGACACCGGAGACGAAGTTGGCGGGCATCCAGGCGCCGATGGCGAGGGTGGCGATGCTGCCGTCGGCCAGGCCCTTGTACCACTCGTCACTCCAGGAGCTGACGGGCGCGACGAGCTTCTCGTCGAGGAGCTTCTGCCAGGTGTCCGCGTACTTCTTGGTGCCGGCGTCGGTGAAGTTGACGGTGACCTCGGTGTCCTGGCTCTTGTACGGGCGGCCGCCGGCCTGCCAGATGAGGCTGGTGGTGGCGCCCGCGTCGCCGGTGTCATTGGTGATGGATATCTTCGGGTCGGCCTTGTGCAGCTTGCGGGCCGCCTCCACGTACGCGTCCCAGGTGGTGGGGACGGCGATGGAGTGCTTGTCGAAGACCCTCTTGTTGTAGAACAGCGCCATCGGGCCGGAGTCCATGGGCAGTGCGTGCACCGCGTCGCCGGTGTGCACCGCGCTCCACGGGCCCGCACTGAACGTCTTGTCGAGCTTGGCGGCGCCGTAGGAGGAGAGGTCCTCGACGGACTTGCCGATGGCGAACTGGCTCACCGCGTAGTACTCCAGCTGCGCCACGTCGGGGGCCCCGGAGCCCGCGGCGATGGCGTTCTGCAGGGCCGTGTACTGCTTGTCGCCGGTGCCCGCGTTGACCAGCTCTACGTCGACCTTCGGGTACTTCTTCTCGAACTCGGCGGCGGCCTTCTTCAACGTGGGCTCCCAGGCCCACACCGTGAGCTTGCCGCCCTTCTCCAGCGCCGACTTGACGTCCTTGGGGCCGCTTTCGGCCGCCTGGTCGGAGGATCCGCAGGCGGTGGCGGTGAGGGCCATGACGCAGGCGGTGGCAGCGGCCGCGACGAGCCGGCGGCGGGTACTGGGCGTTCTCATGGAGGGTGCTCCTGATTCGATTTTGATTCGAGGTACGGAGAGGCGCGGAGAGGAAAGGGGCCCGGGATGCGGCCCGAGCCGGCTGCTGCGGAGCTGTGTTATTCCTTGACGCTTCCTGCGGCCAGGCCGGACTGCCAGTACCGCTGGAGCAGCAGGAAGACCAGGACGATCGGCGCGATGGTGAGCAGCGAGCCGGTGATGATCAGGTCGAACACGGCCTCGCCGCCCGCCGTTTGGGCCTGCGAGTTCCAGGCGTTGAGCCCGAGGGTGAGCGGGTACCAGTCGGGGTCCTTGATCATGATCAGCGGCAGGAAGTAGTTGTTCCAGGTCGCGACCATGGAGAAGAGCAGGACCGTGACGGTGCCGGGCACCAGCAGGGGCAGGGCGATGCGGAAGAAGATGCGGAGCTCTCCGGCGCCGTCGATGCGGGCCGCTTCGATGAGTTCGGTGGGTACGGACTCGGCGGCGAACACCCACATCAGATAGAGCCCGAAGGGCGAGATGAGGGAGGGGATGATGACGGCCCACGGGGTGTTGGTGAGCCCCATGTTGCTGAACATCAGGAAGGTGGGCACGGCGAGCGCGGTGCCGGGCACGGCCACGGCGCCCAGGACGACGGCGAAAACCCCCCGGCGGCCGGGGAACTGGAACTTGGCCAGTGCGTAGCCGCCCAGTACGGCGAGGAAGGTGGCGCCGCCCGCCCCCACGACGACGTACAGCAGCGTGTTGAGCAGCCAGCGCAGGAAGACGCCGTCGTCGTAGGTCAGGGTGCGGGAGATGTTGCCGAAGAGGTCGAAGTCGTCGCCGAACCAGAGGCCGAAGGAGCTGAAGAGGCTGTTCTGGTCCTTGGTGGCGTTGATGAACAGCCAGACCAGCGGGAGCAGGGTGTAGACCAGGACGACTCCGGTCACCAGGGTCAGCGGGATGCTGCGCTTGGGGTCCAGCGGGGTCCGGAAGCTCCGGCGGCGGGTGGGTGGCCGGGGCGTGCGGCGGGAGATGCGGGCGGGGGTGATGGTCGTCCGCCCGGCGGACGGCACGGGGTTCGGCTCGGTGCCGTCGCGTTCCGTGGTCAGGTGCGTCATGTGCTCAGCCCTTCCGCATGCCGCGCAGCTGGACCGTGTACGCGATGATCGCGGTGAAGACACCCATCACGAGAGCGACGGTCGCCGCGTAGTTGTGCTGCTGGCCGGAGAAGGACAGCGAGTAGGTGTAGAGGTTGGGGGTGAAGTCGCTGGTGATCGCGTTGGGGGCGAGCTTCTGCAGGATGCTCGGCTCGTTGAAGAGCTGGAAGCTGCCGATGATGGAGAAGATGGTCGCGATGACCAGGGCGCCGCGGATGGCGGGCAGTTTGACGGAGCGCATGATCCGCCACTCCCCCGCGCCGTCGATCGCGGCCGCTTCGTAGAGCGAGCGGGGCACCGCCTTGAGCGCGGCGTAGAAGATCAGCATGTTGTAGCCGACGAATTCCCAGGTCACGATGTTGCCGATGGAGGCCAGTACGAGCTCGGGGGACAACGGGTCGGGCAGGGTGATGCCGAGGGCATCGTTGATGTTGCCGACCAGCCCGAACCGAGTGCCGTATACGAAACCCCACATGAGGCTGGCGACCACGGCGGGGACCGCGTACGGCAGGAAGATCGAGACGCGGAAGAACGCCTTTCCGTACAGTCGGCCGCTGTCGATCGCGAGCGCCACCAGCAGGGCGATACCCAGCATGATCGGCACTTGGACGGCCAGGAAGAGTGCGACCCTGACCAGGCCCTCCCAGAACTGCGGATCGGCAAGCGCCTGACGGTAGTTGTCGATACCCACGAAGGACGTTCCGCCGATGAGCCGGTCCCGGAAGAGACTGAGGTACAGCGCGTACCCGATCGGAGCCAGGAAGACGAGCGCGAAGACGGCGACGAACGGACCGGCGAACCCCCACCCGACGAGGGACTCCCTGCGGAGACTGAACGGAACTCGCGGGCGTGGCGCGGGAGTTGTCTTCGCCGGTGTCGGCGGAAGCGTCATGGTGGGGGTCCTTGATTCGGTGACCGACCGGTCTGCACGAGCAGGGAGAAGCCTCACGGCCGGGAGAACCGGGCGGATGCGGCTGACCCGATGAGGAATGTTTACGTAATCATCGGTAGCGTGATGGTGACACTCCGGCTGGGGAGCGTCAAGCATGGGGCGGGGACGAATGAGAGGGAATTCGGTGACGAACAAGGACAGAGCCGCGTCGACGACGACTGCCCACGAGGCCGGTGCGCGGGGGCGTAGGGCCCGGGTGTCGATGGCCGATGTGGCGCGGGCCGCCGGCGTCTCCTCGCAGACGGTTTCCCGGGTCTCCAACGGGGATTCCGCCGTCATCGAGGCGACCCGGCGCAGGGTGCTGGACGCCATGAAGGAGCTGGGCTACCGGCCCAACAGTGCGGCCCGCGCGCTCAAGCGCGGTGACTTCCGCACCCTGGGGGTCATCACCACGAGCCTGTCCAGCACCGGAAACGTGCGGACCCTGGAAGCGATCGCGACCAACGCCTCCCGCGCGGGGTACGCGGTCACCCTGATTCCGCTCGACGCGCCGACCAGGGACAGCGTCACCGGGGCGTTCACCCGGCTCGACGAACTCGCTGTGGACGCGGTCGTGCTGATCATGGAGGTGCACCTGCTCGACACCGGGTCGCTGATCCTGCCGCCGCACGTGAAGGTGGTCGTGGTGGACTCCGACGCCAGCGACCGGTTCCCGGTGGTGGACACCGATCAGCACGAGGGCGCGCGGGCCGCCGTACGCCATCTGCTCGACCTGGAGCACCACGCGGTCTGGCATCTCGCCGGACCCGAGGAGTCCTTCGCGGCCACCCGTCGCGCGGACGCCTGGGAGGCCGCGCTGCGCGAGGAGGGCATCGAGCCGCCGCCGCTCCTGCGTGGCGACTGGAGCCCGGAATCCGGCTATGAGGCCGGGCTGCGGCTGGCCCGGGAGCCGGAGTGCACGGCGGTGTTCGTGGCGAACGACCAGATGGCGCTCGGGGTACTGCGGGCGATGCACGACAGCGGGAAGCGGGTGCCCGAGGATGTGAGCGTGGTCGGCTTTGACGACATCCCGGAGGCCGCCTCCTTCATTCCGCCCCTGACGACGGTCCACCAGGACTTCGCGAAGGTCGGGGAACTGTGCGTGGATGTCGCCCTGCGCGAACTGCGCGGCGAGAACGTCGCGGACGGTACGCGGCTGGTGCCGACCCGGCTCGTCGTCCGCGACAGCACGGCTGCATACCAGCCCTCCCCGCGCAGGGCGTAGCACTTCCGGGATTCCTCCGGGCTTCCGGGATTCCTCCGGGCGAGCGACCGTTCCCGGTCGCCCCGGAGGGCCCGCCCCCGAAGGGCCACGCGCCGTACCCCCGCGAGCGGGCTCGTGTCACCGGGCGGATCGCCAACTCGGGTTCTTGCGCAAACGCTTGACAGGCCCCACGGCCACTTCCAAACTCTCTCCAGCATCCATGTTTACGCAAACATGCACGCAGGTTTACGCAAACAGGCGTCGGTGTTCACGTGACCATGCATGGCCTTCCGCCGCTCGCGCACGGCGATCCCCAGCCCGGACGACAGCCAGAGGTACGCATCATGCGACTCACATCCCGCGGCACGGCGGCGCTCCTCGCCCTCGTGTCCGCCCTCCTCCTGACCCTCCTGGGCGGTGCCGGCACCGCCCAGGCGGCGCCCGTCACCGTCCCCAACGCCACCCAGTTCACCGACCCCCACGGCAACCCCGTGCACGCCCATGGCGGCGGGGTGGTCAAGGTCGGCGCGTACTACTACTGGTTCGGCGAGAACCGCAACGACGACAACAGCTTTCGGTACGTCTCCGCCTACCGCTCGACGGACCTCAAGAACTGGGAGTTCCGCAAGCACGTGCTGACCCGGGAGAGCGATCCCGAGCTGGCCTCCGCCAATATCGAGCGGCCCAAGGTCATGTTCAACAAGGCCACCGGCCAGTTCGTGATGTGGATGCACAAGGAGAACTCCGCCGACTACTCCGAGGCGCGGGCCGCGGTCGCCGTCTCCTCCACGGTGGACGGCGACTACACCTGGCGGGGCAGCTTCCGCCCGCTGGACCACATGTCGCGCGACATCACCACCTTCGTCGACGACGACGGCGCCGGCTACATGATCTCGGCGGCCAACGAGAACGCCGACCTGCACGTCTACCGGCTCACCGCGGACTACACGGCCGTCCAGTCGCAGGTCCAGAAGCTCTGGGCGGGCCAGTCGCGCGAGGCGCCGGCCATGTTCAAGCGGAACGGCGTCTACTTCCTGCTGACCTCCGGCGCCACCGGCTGGTCCCCCAACCAGCAGAAGTACGGCACGGCCAGCAGCGTCACCGGCACCTGGAGCGAGCCGCAGAACATCGGCGACGGCACGGCGTACGGCTCGCAGACCGCCTTCGTCCTGCCCGTGCAGGGGAGTTCCGGCACCTCGTACCTGTACATGGGCGACCGCTGGGGCAACTCGACGGGGGGCAAGGTCAACGACTCCCAGTACGTGTGGCTGCCGCTGGAGTTCCCCACCGCGACCACCATGACCATGGACTACTTCCCGCAGCTCACCCTCGACACCGCCGCGGGCACCGTGCAGGGGCCGGGTACCTGGGAGACGCTCACGTCGGTGAAGAGCGGCAAGTGTGCCGACGGCGCCGACTGGTCCACCGCGGACGGCGCCCGGCTCGTCCAGTGGACCTGCAACGCAGGCAGTGTGAACCAGCGGTTCTGGCTCAAGGACATGGGCGGGGGCACGGTCCAGATCGTGCTCCGGCACAGTGGCAAGTGCCTCTCTTCCAAGGACGGTTCGACCGCCGAGGGCGCGGCCGTCGTCCAGTACACCTGCGACGGTTCAGCCGCACAGCGGTGGAAGGCGGTGCCGGCCGGTACGGCGGTGCAGCTCGTCGCCCAGCACAGCGACAAGTGCCTCGACGTCACCAACCAGGCCACCCACGACGGCGTCGCGCTCATCCAGTGGACCTGCAACTTTGGTGAGAACCAGCAGTGGCAGCGCCCGGCCGCCTGACCGGCCCCCGCACCTCCACCACCGCCCCCACCGAACCGGGAGAGTTACGTGGCCCACCCCTACCCCCACCCACGCACCGAGCCCCGACCGCATCACCGATCCACCCCCCGCCGATCCCCCCGCAACCGCCCCGCCGCCGCAGCACTCGCCGGCGCCTGCCTCGCCACCCTGAGCCTGCCCGCACTCACGGCACCCACCGCCTCCGCTGCCCAGTCGGCCCCCACCCCGCAGTCGGCCCCCGCCGCACGGTCGGCCCCCGCCCCCCTGAACGTCCGCCTGGACCCCAGCTACCAGCAACCCGCCTTCCAGGGCTGGGGAACCGCACTCGCCTGGTTCGCCAATGTCACCGGCGGCTGGCCCGACTCCCAGCGCGACAAGCTCGCCGACGCCCTCTACAGTGCGGACGGCCTCGGCTTCACCATCGCCCGCTACAACATCGGCGGCGGCGACAGCCCGGAGACCGCCCCCTACATGCGCCCCGGCGCGGCCGTCCCCGGCCACTGGAACCGTCCGGGCCCACAGAGCCCCGACTGGTGGAACCCGGACGACCCCACCCACTGGAATCCGGACGCCGACGCCAACCAGCGCTGGTGGCTCACCGCCGCCAAGGCACGCGGCGCCGCCACCTTCGAGGCGTTCTCCAACTCGGCCCCGTACTTCATGACCGAGAGCGGCCTGACCTCGGGCGCCACCAACGCCTGGCAGAACAATCTCCGCCCCGACCAGTACGGCAAGTTCGCCGCCTACCTCGCCGGCTCCGTCCAGCGCGTACAGCAGTCCACCGGCGTCACCTTCGACTCCCTCTCCCCCGTCAACGAGCCGCACACCGACTACTGGCGCGCCGGTGGCCGCCAGGAAGGCTCGCACTGGGACCCGGACGCGCAGGCGCGCATGGTCGCCACCCTGCGCTCGGCTCTCGACGCGAAGGGCAGCAGACTCCCGATAGCGGCGATGGACGAGACCAACCCCCAGCTCTTCAGGACCAACTGGGAGACCTACGCCCCTGCCGTGCGCAGCTCGGTCGGACGGCTCAACACGCACACGTACGGTACGAACGGCCGCACCGGGGCCCGCGACATCGCCAAGGGCGAGAGCATCCCGCTGTGGATGTCCGAGGTCGATGTCGGCGGCAGCGTGCCGCAGAGCTTCACCGACATGAGTCCCGCCTTCGACCTGACCCGCCGCATCAACGACGACATCCGGGAGTTGGAACCGCGGGCCTGGGTGCTGTGGCAGGCCGTCGAGGACTACGAGAACATGACCCCGGCCCACGAGAACTCCAACTGGGGCCTGATCCAGACCGACTTCACCCCGGCGGACGCGGCGACCGAGCCGCTGCGCAAGAACAAGAAGTACTGGGCGATGGCCAACTACAGCCGTTTTGTACGCCCTGGCGCCCGCGTCATCAACACCGACGACCCGAACACCCTGGCCGCACTGAGCCCGGACGGCCTGGGCACCGTCGTCGTCCACACCAATCCGACCGGCGAGGAGCAGGACCTCACCCTCGACCTGGCAGGCTTCGGCACTGTCGGCGCCGGTCCCGTCCAGCGCCACACCACCGACGCCACCAAGGATCTCCGGCGCGAGGGCGATGTGACCACGACGGGCAAGTCCCTGAAAGCCACGGTCGGGGCGGGATCGGTGACCACATTCGTGCTGCCGGGAACCGCCGGGGTCGACCCCTCGGCCACCACCGCCCCACTCGGCGGCCCCCGCCAACTGGTCAACGACCACAGCGGGCTGGCCCTGGCCGTGGACGCCGCCCTCGCCCCCGTCCAGCGCGCCGCCGACCCGGCCGACCCCGCCCAACAGTGGACCCTCAGCAAGCTCGACACCACCGACTGGGGCAGCACCGCCGCCTACCGGATCACCCACTCGACGTCCGGCAAGGCACTGTCCGTATCGGGTGACACCCTCACCCTCGCGACGACCGGCGACTCGACCGGACAGCAGTGGATCCGCTCGACCGGCGGTGACGGACGCACCACCCTGGTCAACCGCGCCACCGGCAAACTCCTCGACGTGACGGGCGAGTCGACGACCGACGGCGACCCCGTCGGCGTCTACCGGCCCACCACGGGCGCCAACCAGTCCTGGACCTTCCGCAGCACCGCCCGACCGGGAGGGCGCCGCACATCCTGACCAGGAGGACACCGCGGCAGGGCACCGGCACTCGCGCCGGTGCCCTGCCGTCTGTCGCGGCCCGCTACTCCTCGGTCGGGCCGAGGTCCGCCGCCCCCCGGAAGGCGACGGTGCGGGCGCGGTGCGCGCTGTGGAGTTCGAGCACGACGATCTCGTTGGCACCCTCGCGCAGGACCGGGGCGGGTACGTAGAGGGAGCGCTGCGGCCCCCGCGACCAGTACCGGCCGAGCGCGAAGCCGTTGATCCAGGCGTTGCCCTTGGTCCAGCCGTCGAGGTGGAGGTAGGTGTCCGCGACCGAGGTCAGCTCGAAGCTGCCGCGGTGGAAGGCAGGACCGACCCTCGGCACGGCGGTGTCGCTGAACACCAGATCGCCCAGCCCGGTCAGCGGCAGCGGACGGCAGGTCCAGCCGGCGAGCGGGGCGCCGTCCAGCAGGACCTCACCCAGCAGGCCCTTGCGGTCGTGAATGCCCTGCCCGTAGTTGACCCGGCCCTGGTTCTCCACGAGCACCGAGAGCACGGCGCCCGCGCGGGGCACGTCAAGGGCCAGGGCGTGCTCGTGGTTCTCGCGCTCCAGCACGCCGGCGGGGCGGCCGTCGAGGAACACCTGGGCCCGGTCCCGTATCTGCTCGATCTCCAGGAGTGCGGGGCCCTGCGCCGGGAGCCCGGTCTCGTACAGGACGAATCCGAAGTCCTGCCCGAGCTGCTCCATCGTCAGCGGTTGCGCGGAGCGGACCGGCTCGCCGAGCAGCACGGCGCTGTCCAGCAGTCCGCTGCTTTCCGCCAGCGTCACCGGCTCCAGGGCGAGCTTGGGCGCACGGTCGGGCACCGGCTCCGCGGGGACCGGCGCGTACTTGCCGATGACCCTGCGGAAGGCCGTGAACTTCTCCGTCGGGTCGCCCGCCTCGTCCAGGGGGGCGTCGTAGTCGTAGGAGGTGACGGTGGGCCGGTAGGTGCCCTTGTCGTTGGCGCCGTTGGTGAAGCCGAAGTTGGTGCCGCCGTGGAACATGTAGAAGTTCACCGAGGCGCCGTTGGCCAGCAGTTCGTCCAGTTCCTGTGCGGCCTGCTCCGGGTCCCTGACCACATGGGGGCCGCCCCAGCGGTCGAACCAGCCGATCCAGAACTCGGTCGAGAGCAGCGGGCCGTTCGGCTGGTGGGCGCGCAGAGCGGCGAGGTTCTGCGCGGTACGGCTGCCGAAGTTGGCGGTCGCGAGCTGCCCCGGCAGCCGTCCGCGCTCCAGATCGGCCGGCTGGTCGCAGGTGAACAGTGGTACGTCGACGCCGCACCGGCGCAACGCGTCCGCCAGGTACTCCAGATAGGCGGTGTCCTCGCCGTACGCCCCGTATTCGTTCTCCACCTGTACGGCGATCACCGGGCCGCCGTTCGTGGCGAGTCGCGGCAGCAGGGGTGGCAGCAGCCGCGCGAAGAAGTCGTCGACGGCGGCGAGGAAACGGGGGTCGCGGGAGCGCAGCTGGATGTCCGGCTCGTTCAGCAGCCAGGAAGGGAGGCCGCCGCCTTCCCACTCGGCGCAGATGTAGGGCGCGGGGCGGAGCAGCACATACAGCCCCTCCGCCGCCGCCAGGTCGAGGAACGCGGGCAGATCGAGGGCGCCGTCCATGCGGAACTGATCCGGCCGGGGCTGGTGGAGATTCCAGGGGACGTACGTCTCCACGGTGTTGAGGCCCATGAGGCGGGCCTTGCGGAGCCGGTCGGCCCACTGCCCCGGGTGGACACGGAAGTAGTGCAGCCCGCCGGACAGGATCCGGAAGGGTTCGCCGTCGAGTCTGAATCCGCCGTCGTCGATCTGAAGAACGGGCATAAGAGGTTGCTCCTGGTGCTCAAGGAGAGGCGAAGTGGGAGGCGCATCAGCGGAAAGCCCTTGCCGATATCCTCATGTTTACGTAAACACAGAGAGTCTGGCAAGGCCCCCGAGCGGATGATGATCACGCTGCGGGGGCCTCATTCCTGCTCTTTCCTGCCCTCTTCCCGCCGGCCCTCCCTGCGGGCCTCCGGACCTCAGAGCAGCCCCAACCCCCTCAGAGCGCGCCGCTGGTCGCCCGTGGGACCCGTCGGCCAGTACACGTAACAGACGCCCCCGGTGCCGGACACCACTTTCCCGCTCGCGTTCTTCCGCTTGGTGCGGAGCCACACGTTCTCCCACTCACGCCGCCGGTAAACCCTGCGTACGGCGCTGTTGGTGGGGGCCGCCGGATCGTTTGCGATCACATCGCCCGAGGGCGTGAAGCCGATGACCGTCATCAGGTGGCCCGAGGTGCCGTAGCCGGCGCCCGTCAGTTCCTCCTTGAGGAAGGACTGGGACGTGATGACAGGGATACCGGCCGACAGGAGAATCGCCAGATCGTTCAACGATCCCAGCCGGGTGACGACCGCGTTCATGTCCCGGTACGTCGCGGCGTACGCGGCGTTGAAGGGCCAGTTCCCGCAGCCCGCGTACTGGTAGTCGTACGTCTGCCGGGCGGCATGGCAGACCTGGGGGTCCTCGTACGACGGGTCGACCCACGCCAGCTGCTCGGGAGTGGGCCGGCGCCCCCAGTACTCCAGGACCATCTGGGAGGAGGTCGGGCTGCACCAGGCCTCTCCCCCGTTGTCGTACTCCGGGTACTGCCCCACATGGATCTCCTGCGAGTGGCGCGGCACCCGCAGCTCGACCGCGCGGCACGGCTTCGACGCCGGAACGGTGAAGCGGTCAGGCACGTCGGAGGCCATCGCCCCGAGTCGCCACACCGTCGGCGAAAGGCCGGAGCCCGGCGGCCGGCAGAGGGTCACCCGCAGCTGATAGCCGGTCAGCCGGACGCCGGACGCCGGGTCGGTGACGCCGAGGGTGTCCGTGGAGACGCCGCTGCGGCCGTCGGCCTGGTCGTCGACGGAGGTTCGCCTGATGTCGGCGTCCCCTGCGGCCCAGCGGCCCATCACGTACCAGGGGGTGCGCGAACCGTCGGCGTACGCCGCCCTCAGTTCGACGGCCAGCCAGGTGCCGGGCGGGGTGTCCACGTTCCAGGAGGCGACGATCTCGGTGGCGGGGACACGGCTGCGGTGCAGCGGCGAGGTCCAGACCGCGTACTCGTAGCTGCCGGTGCGCCCGGTGTGCGGGTCGCGATACGTCGTCAGCCCGTCCGGTACGCCGATGACCAGGCCGGGACGGCGCCCGCCGACCGCACGGGTGCCGGGGCCGGTGCCGGAGCGCCAGTCGGTGTAGCTGGTCCAGAAGTGGTTGTCGACGGTACGGGCCTCCTCGGGACGGGGGGCGGGGGCAGGAGCGGACCCACCGGGAGCAGCAGCGTCGGCGGCGTGCGCGGCGGGCACGGCCGCGCCGGCCGCCGCCACCAGCGCGGCGGCCAGCACCGTCCTGCGCGGCGCGGACGGCGGTACGGCAGCAGATGACGGCACGGAAGCGGACGGATCGGGTCTGGCCATGATCGGGAACCCCCAGGGGGACGAGGTGGGCACGGTCCGTTCGAACAGCGGGCAACGAGCCGCCGGCAGCAGGCAGCAGGCAGCAGGCAGCAGGCAGCAGGCAGCAGGCAGCAGGCAGCAGCTATGGCTACCCCACAGCGGCGGCTCGCACCCAAGGTCCGCCCCATACTGCGACCGGCACCCCGGTCACCTGCGGCGGCACGCGGACGGAAGGGCTCCTAAGCTGGGCCGGGTGAACCACCTCGCCCCTCACACCTCTCTCGCCCCGCTCGCCGCCCGGCTCCGTGACCTCTCCCCCTCCTGCGGTCCGGTCCGGCTGATCGCCGTGGACGGGCACGCGGGCTCCGGCAAGAGCACCTTCGCCGCCCGGCTGGCCGACGCGCTCGGCGGAGCCCCCGTACTGCACCTCGACGATCTGGCCACCCACGACGAGCTGTTCGACTGGACCGGGCGGCTGACCGCCCAGGTGCTCGAACCGCTGTCGCGCGGCGAGCGTGCGCGGTACGCCCCGTACGACTGGGTGCTGCGCCGTTCCGGCCCCACGACGTACACACTTCCTCCCGCACCCGTCGTCCTCGTCGAGGGCGTCGGCGCGGGTCGGCGCGCCCTGCGCCCCCTCCTCTCGCACCTCCTCTGGATGGACATGGACGCCGAAAGCTCGTGGCGGCGCGGCCGGGAGCGGGACGGAGCGGAGCAGTCCGCGTTCTGGGACGGCTGGACCGAGGCGGAGCGGCGACATTTCTCGGCGGACCCGTCCCGTCCGTTCGCGGACACCCTGGTACGGCAGTTGCGCGAGGGATACGAGTGGCGTCAGGGGACCTCCGCGACCGCGTGAGAGAACCACTTCGTCACCTTCCGTAGTCGCCCGCCCCGACCCTGCGGAACGGGCGAAAAACCGCCCCCGCGAGTGCTCCAACTCCGCTTGACCCAGGGGGCGTACAGGTCTTACGTTCTCAATGTGCGGCTTTCCGAAGCCGCCCGCAGACACGAAGCCCCCGGTTGTTCCCCCGTGATCGGGGGCTTCGTTCTGCCCTCCAGGGCCCCTGCGGAGCGCGCGTAGACCCGGTTCACTCACTCAGGGTCACCATCCGTGCGGGGCCTGCGCCGCCCTTATTTTGCCGCCCCCTGCCCAGGTACGATGCCCTTCGGTGTGGTCAATTCCCGTCCGGGACACGGCGGTTCGGGCAAGTGCCAATGGCATTGGGTCACTGGCAAACGCCCGGCGCACATCACGGGGGGCACGGTCTGTGGGGGACGTGATGGACTTCGGCACGCAGGGCACGCACGCCCCGGCCGACCTCGCCTGGCTGCGCGGCGTGGACGCCTACACGATGGGGGCGTACCCGCAGGCGGAGGAAGAGTTCCGGGCGGCGGTACGGCTGGACCCAGGCATGGCGGACGGCTGGCTCGGCCTGCACGCCCTGCGCATCGACACCACGACGGCGCTGTTACGCATGCACCGCCATCGGGAGCGTTTCGGCGAGCAGCGCGCCCGGCACCGCCGGACGCTCAACTCCTGGTACTGGCTGGGCTGGTGGGTGCAGCCGGTCCTCGAAAGCCCGCGCGACCTGCTGCTCGCGCACGCCTCGCACTGGCTCGACGGGCGCCATGTCCCGGAACTGGACCGGGCGTTGGCCGGTCTGCCGCCGGTGGACACCGACCAGCAGGTGCGCTTCCTGCACGCGTGCCGGGCCTATCTGGTCAAGGACTGGGAGCAGTTGGTCCGCCACACGGACTCCCTCGTCGACGACCCGCTGCTCGGCATCGAGTCCGGTCTCTTCGGCGGGATGGCCCGGGTCCGCCTGGAGATGTTCGGCCAGGCCGAGCCGCTGCTCTCCGCCTCCCTGATGCGCTGCCGCAGCGAACAGCCCCAGCGCAAGGAGCTGCGCTACTGGCTGGCCCGGGCGCACGAGGGCACCGGCCGCAGCGCCGCCGCCCTTCCCCTCTACCGTGCGGTGCACCGCGTCGACCCGGCCTTCATGGACACCGCCGCACGACTCGCCGCGATCTCCGAGGGCGACGGCCTCGACGGGTACGACGAGGCGGCGGCCGATCTGGCGTCGGTGTCGCTGGCGGGGGCCGGGCTCGGCCAGGAATCCCTGGAATCGCTGGGCGAGCCGGAGGCCCTGGACAGCGGGGACCTGCGGGTGAGCGGCGACGGCCAGTTGCCGTTCGGCGGTTCCGTGCCGCCGGGAACGCCGATGGGGGTACGGGAGAAGGCCGGCCCCCCGCTGCCCGCCGGCCTGCCGCCCTTCCCTGCCGGGCCCTCCGACCCCGCGCTCCTGGAGCAGGCGCTCGGGGAGCTGGACCGGATGGTCGGCATGGAGCCGGTGAAGCGCCAGGTCCGGGCACTCTCGGCCCAGTTGAACATGGCCAGGCTGCGGGCCGGGCAGGGTCTGCCGGTGCAACCGCCGAAACGTCACTTTGTCTTCTCGGGCCCTTCCGGTACGGGCAAGACGACGGTGGCCCGCATCCTGGGCCGGGTCTTCTACGCGCTCGGTCTGCTCGGCGGGGACCATCTGGTGGAGGCCCAGCGCGCGGATCTGGTGGGCGAGTTCCTCGGCCAGACGGCGGTCAAGGCGAACGAGCTGATCGACTCGGCGATGGGCGGGGTGCTGTTCGTGGACGAGGCCTACAGCCTCGCCAACTCCGGCTACAGCAAGGGTGACGCGTACGGCGACGAGGCGCTCCAGGTCCTCCTCAAGCGCGCCGAGGACAACCGCGACCACTTGGTGGTCATCCTCGCGGGCTACCCGGAGGGCATGGACCGGCTGCTGGCCGCCAACCCCGGCCTGTCCTCCCGCTTCACCACCCGCGTCGACTTCCCGAGCTACCGCCCGCTCGAACTCACCAGCATCGGTGAGGTGCTCGCCGGGGAGAACGGCGACGCCTGGGACGAGGAGTCGCTGGAGGAGCTCCGCAGCATCAGCGGGCATGTGGTCGAGCAGGGGTGGATCGACGAGCTGGGCAACGGACGGTTCCTCCGCACCCTGTACGAGAAGAGCTGCGCGTACCGGGACCTGAGGCTGTCGGGGTACGCCTCCACCCCGACCCGGGACGACTTGTCGACCCTGCGGCTGCCGGACCTGATGCAGGCGTACGGAGAGGTGCTGTCCGGACGGGGGCCGGTGGGGAGGGGCCCGGGGGCGGGGCCGACGGATTCACCTGGGGGCGGGGGTCTGTAGCACCCCGCCCGGCCACACCGCCCCGCCCGGCCCACACAGCCCCGCCCCACAAGCCACGGCATGCGCCCCCTACCCCGCCAGCAACCTCCCCGCCTCCCTCTCCTCCCGGGGCTGTCCCCACCGCACCGCCGACGCAGCGCCCGACGCCGACGCCGGCACCTCCCGGTGCGACGGGTCCCGGACCTCCCCCACCAGCATCTCCAGCACATCCTCCAGCGCCACCAGCCCCAGCACCCGCCCACTCGCGTCCGCCACCTGCGCCAGGTGCGTCGCCGCCCTGCGCATCACCGACAGTGCGTCGTCCAGCGGAAGCTCGGCCCGGAGCGTCGTCATCGGCCGCCACACCTGCTGCGGCACCGCCCGCTCCGACTCGTCCAGGTCGAGTACGTCCTTGACGTGGACGTACCCCATGAAGGCTCCGGCGGGCCCCGGCGCACACACCGGGAAGCGCGAGAACCCGGTGCGGACGGTGAGTTCCTCGATCTGCCGTGGGGTGACCGACGGATCAACCGTCACCAACGAGGCCCGCCGCAGCAGCACATCCGTCACCGGGCGGCTGCCCAGCTCCAGCGCGTCCTCCAGCCGTTCCTGCTCCCCCGGCTTCAACAGCCCGGCCTGCCCGGAGTCCTCGACCAGCCGGTTGAGCTGCTCACTGGTGAAGACCGACTCGACCTCTTCGCGCGGCTCCACCCGGAAGGCCCGGAGCACCATCCGCGCACACCACCCCAGCGCCGCCGTGACCGGCCTGCACAGCCGGGCGAAAGCGACGAGCCCCGGGCTGAACCACAGCGCGGTCCTCTCCGGCGCCGCCATCGCCAGGTTCTTCGGCACCATCTCGCCGATGACCAGGTGGAGCGAGACCACGAAGGCCAGCGCGATCGCATAGCCGAGCGGGTGGATCAGCCCTTCGGGCACATGGGCCGCGTGGAAGAGCGGCTCCAGCAGGTGCGCCACCGTCGGCTCGGCGACCGCGCCCAGCGTCAACGAGCAGACGGTGATGCCGAACTGGGCCGCCGCCATCATCTGCGGCAGATGCTCCAGGCCGTACATGACCTGCTTGGCCCGCGCCGATCCCTTGGCGGCCAGGGGCTCGATCTGGCTTCGGCGTACCGAGACCAGAGCGAACTCGGCACCGACGAAGAAACCGTTGGCGAGCACCAGGAGCAGCGCGAAGAGAAGTTGCAGAGCGCTCATCGAGCCGCCTCCGTGAGCTGCTTACCGGCGGACTGCTTACCGACCGACTGCCTGCCGACGGAATGCCTGCCGCCGGGGTTGCCCTCGGGCTGCGTGCCACCGGAGGCGACCGTGGGGGTGCGGACCAGCCGCACCCGCTCCGCGCGGTAGCGGTCCACCTGTCGTACGGACAGCTTCCAGCCGGGCAGTTCGGCCCGGTCGCCGGGGGCCGGGATCCGGCCGAGCAGATCGGCCACCAGGCCCGCGACGGTCTCGTAGGGCCCGTCGGGTACGTCGAGTCCTATCCGGCGCAGGGTGAGGACCCGGCAGCTGCCGTCCGCCTCCCAGCTGGGGCTGCCGTCCTCGGCGGGGGCGACGGCGGCCAGTTCCGGCCGGTCGGAGCCCTCGGCGTCGTGCTCGTCGCGGACCTCGCCGACGAGTTCCTCGACGATGTCCTCCAGGGTGACGACCCCGGCGGTGCCGCCGTACTCGTCGACCACGACCGCTATCGGCTGCTCGCTGCGCAGCCGCTCCAGGAGCGGCTGCACGGGCAGCGTCTCGGGTACCAGGAGTGGCGGTACGGCGATCCTGCCGACCGGTACCCGGATGCGCTCGTGCACCGGCACGGCGAGTGCGTCTTTGAGGTGCACCATGCCGACGATCTCGTCGATCCGCTCCCGGTAGACGGGGAAGCGCGAAAGCCCGGTCGCCCGGGTGAGGTTGAGGACGTCGGCGGCGGTCGCGGACGACTGGAGCGAACTGACCTTCACGCGCGGCGTCATCACATGCTGCGCGGTGAGGTGGCCGAGCGAGAGGGTCCGTACGAAGAGGTCGGCCGTGTCCTGTTCCAGTGCCCCGGCAAGCGCCGAGTGGCGGGCCAGGGAGACCAGTTCACCGGGGGTGCGGGCGGACGCCAGTTCGTCGGTGGGTTCGACGCCCAGCATCCGTACCAGACGGTTCGCCGTCGTGTTGAGAGCGGCGATCACCGGCCGGAACAGCGCCGAGAACCGGTGCTGCGGGCCTGCCACGAAGCGGGCCACCTGGAGCGGCTTGGAGACCGCCCAGTTCTTGGGCACCAGTTCGCCGATCACCATCTGCACGGCGGAGGCCAGCAGCATGCCGATGACGACGCTGATGCCGGAGACGGCGCCCGCCGGGATTCCGGTGGCGGTCAGCGGCCCGTGCAGGAGCGCCGCCAGGGCGGGCTCGGCGAGCATGCCGACGACCAGTGAGGTGATGGTGATGCCGAGCTGGGTGCCGGAGAGCTGGAACGACAGCTCGCGCAGGGACTTCACGACCCGGCCGGCGCGCTTGTCGCCTGCTGCGGCGGCACGTTCGGCGTCGGGCCGGTCCACCGTGACGAGGCCGAACTCGGCCGCCACGAAGAACCCGTTGGCGAGGATCAGGAGGAATGCCGCTGCGAGCAGCAGAAGCGGGATGGTCATGCCGCCGCCTCAGGAAGCGAGGGGGCGGCGCAGGTACTGCCGGACGATCCGTCCATTGCTGGAGGGAGTCACTCCTTGGGTCGAAGGTACGACCCCGCAAGCCGTCATGGCCGATTGAGCGGGGCGGGGCGCGCTCGGCGCCCCACCCCTCAGAGTAAACAGGACTGCCCTGTGAGGGGCAGGGGCTCAGCCGGTGAGTATCGACGGCGGGCGGGTCATCAGGTGGTCGGTGCTACGGCGGGTCAGTCGCTGTGCGTCCCGTGCGCCTCGACCAGCGCACGCAGGGCGCGGGCGTCCCGGATGGCCTGTTCCCTGGCGATACCGGGCTGGATGCCGAGGGCGGGCAGGCTGGTGCCGTCGCTGAGGTTCAGAAACACCCAGGCGTCCCCGGGGCGCAGGTTGACCTGGAGGATCTCCGCCCATTCCAGCCGTCGCCTGGTGGTGAGGTTCACCACGGTGACACCGGTCTCGTCCGCGACGACCTTGGGGCGGCTGAGCAGGATCAGCACGCCGAAGAGCAGCGCGCCGGTGAAGACGAAGCTCGCCCGCTCTCCCCCGCTGAGCATGTCGAGCGTCAGGCCGACCGCCGAGACCGTCGCGAACATCAGCGCCCCGATCGTCAGCAGGACCACCCGGGTGCGGTGGGGCCTGAAGGTGACCGGAAGGGCGGGGAGTTCGGGCTGCGACACGGCGGACGGCATCCTTCGGCGACGTACGAGAAGTGAAGAGGGACGGGTCGGGCTCGGGCTCTCAGAGACGGCAGGCGTGGATCGCCGTCGTGAGGATCGCCCTCGCGCCCAGCGCGTACAGGTCGTCCATGATGCGCTGCGCCTCCTTGGCGGCGACCATGGAGCGGACCGCGACCCAGCCCTCGTGGTGCAGCGGGGAGATCGTCGGGGACTCCAGGCCGGGAGTGAGGGCGACGGCCTTCTCCAGGTGCTCGACCCGGCAGTCGTAGTCCATCATCACGTAGGACCGGGCCACCAGGACGCCCTGGAGGCGGCGCAGGAACTGCTGGACCTTCGGGTCCTCGGCGTCGGCGCCGTTGCGGCGGATGACGACGGCCTCGGAGGTCATGATCGGTTCGCCGAAGACCTCCAGGCCCGCGTTGCGCAGCGAGGTGCCGGTCTCCACGACGTCCGCGATGACCTGGGCGACGCCCAGTTCGATGGCGGTCTCGACGGCGCCGTCCAGGTGGACCACGGATGCCTCGATGCCGCGCTCGGCGAGGAACTTGGCGACGATGCCCTCGTACGAGGTGGCGATCGTCTTGCCCGCCAGGTCCTCCAGCGAGGTGGCGGTGCCGGGCTTGGCGGCGAAGCGGAAGGTGGAGCGGGCGAAGCCGAGCGGGAGGATCGGCTCGGCGCCGGCGCCGGAGTCGATCAGAAGGTCCTCGCCGGTGATGCCGATGTCGAGGCGGCCGGCCGAGACGTAGATCGCGATGTCCTTGGGGCGGAGATAGAAGAACTCCACCTCGTTCACCGGGTCCACCAGGACGAGTTCCTTGGACTCCTTGCGCTGCTGGTAGCCGGCCTCATGGAGCATCGCCGACGCAGGTCCGGAGAGGGAGCCCTTGTTCGGGATGGCAATGCGCAGCATGAGGTCGGCTTCCTTTGTCGCGAAGGGAAAAGCGGGCGGGACGAGCGGTGTGCCCAGAGGTGGGCGTGCCGGAGGCGGTCGTGTCAGAGGTGGGCGTAGACGTCGTCGAGCGAGATCCCGCGCGCGACCATCATCACCTGGACGTGGTAGAGCAGCTGCGAGATCTCCTCGGCGGCGGCTTCCTTGCCCTCGTACTCGGCGGCCATCCAGACTTCGGCGGCCTCCTCGACGACCTTCTTGCCGATGGCATGCACGCCCTTGTCCACCAGCTCGGCGGTGCGGGAGGTGGTGGGGTCGCCGTTGGCGGCCTTCTGCTGGAGCTCGGTGAAAAGCTCTTCGAAAGTCTTGTTGGCCATGATGGTCCTTAGAGTACGGGGTCCCCCCAAGGCACTCAGCGCCAGGGTTCGGCGACCGTGCGCAGTGTGGTCGCGGTGGCGACGGCGGCGGTGACCGCCTCGTGGCCCTTGTCCTCGGCGGAGCCGACCAGGCCCGCGCGGTCGAGCGCCTGCTCCTCGGTGTCGCAGGTGAGTACGCCGAAACCGATCGGGACGCCGGTGTCGACGGAGACCTGGGTGAGGCCCATGGTGACGCCCTGGCACACGTACTCGAAGTGGGGGGTGCCGCCCCGGATGACGACTCCGAGGGCGACGATCGCGTCGTAGCCGCGGCCCGCGAGGACCTTGGCGACCACCGGCAGCTCGTAGGAGCCGGGAACCCTCAGCAGGGTGGGTTCGTCGATGCCCAGCTCGTGCAGGGCGCGCAGGGCACCGTCGACGAGTCCGTCCATGATCTTTTCGTGCCACTGGGCCGCGATTACCGCCACCCGCAGGTCGTTGCAGTTCTTCACGCTCAGTTCGGGTGCGCCCTTGCCGCTCACGTTCGTCGTTCTCCTTGCTTTCGGTCGGTGCTGACCGGTTGCTTGCTCGGGGTCGGTGGTTGGAGCCCGTGTCGGAAACCCCGGCCGGGGTTTCAGACACGGGCTCTCACTGGTTGCCGCAGGTGGGGACGGTGGCGCCGTCCAGCCAGGGCAGGTCGTGGCCCATCCGGTCGCGCTTGGTGCGCAGATACCGCAGGTTGTGCTCGCCGGCCTGTATCGGCATGGCCACGCGTCCGCTGACGGTGAGGCCGTGCTGGACCAGCGCGGTGATCTTGTCCGGGTTGTTCGTCATCAGCCTCAGGCTGCGGACGCCGAGGTCGGCCAGGATCCGGGCGCCGGCCGCGTAGTCGCGGGCGTCGGCCGGGAGGCCGAGTTCGAGGTTGGCGTCGAGAGTGTCGACGCCGCGTTCCTGGAGTTCGTACGCGCGCAGCTTGGACAGCAGCCCGATGCCCCGGCCCTCATGACCGCGAAGGTAGACGACGACGCCCCGTCCGGCCTCGGTGACACGGTGCATCGAGGCATCCAGCTGGGGGCCGCAGTCACAGCGCTGGGAGTGGAAGATGTCGCCGGTGAGGCACTCGGAGTGGACCCTGACCAGGACGTCCTCGCCGTCGCCGATGTCACCGTGGACGAGGGCGACGTGCTCGACGCCGTCGGCGGCCCGATAACCGTACGCGGTGAACTCGCCGAAGGTGGTGGGGAGTTGGACCTCGGCCTCACGAACCACGGTCGGCGCGGGGACCTCCTCCACGACGGCTTCCTCGCCGGCGCGGCGGTGGGCGACCAGATCCTCGATGGAGATGATCGTCAGGCCGTGCTTGCGGGCGAAGGGGATCAGCTCGGGCAGCCGCAGCATCACCCCGTCCGCGTCGGCGATCTCCACGATGGCTCCGGCCGGGCGCAGCCCTGCCAGTCGGGCCAGGTCGACGGCGGCCTCGGTGTGGCCGTTGCGAGCCAGTACGCCTCCGGGGCGGGCCCGCAGCGGGAAGATGTGGCCGGGGCGGACGAAGTCCCCGGGGGTGCTGTCGCCGGAGGCGAGCAGCCGCAGCGTCGCCGCCCGGTCCCAGGCGGAGATCCCGGTGGTCACGCCGTGCTCCGCGCTCGCGTCGACCGAGACGGTGAACGCGGTGCGCATCGACTCGGTGTTGTGCTCGACCATCTGCGGCAGCGCGAGCCGCTCCAGCTCCGGGCCCTCCATCGGGGCGCAGATCAGACCTCGGCACTCGCTCATCATGAACGCGACGATCTCGGGGGTGATCTTCTCGGCGGCGACGATCAGGTCGCCCTCGTTCTCCCGGTTCTCGTCGTCGACGACGACGATGGGCCGGCCTGCCGCGATGTCGCGAATGGCCTGCTCGACGGGGTCGAGAGCCAGGTCCTCGCGGTCGTCCTGCGGGGCGTGCTGCACCAGTGCCTCCGGAGTGTCGTACGGGGCGGGGGCCGACGCGGGGGCCGGGCTGCCGCCGGGGCGGGGCGGGGCGGTGGTCATACCGTGGCTCCTTCGAGGCGGGGCGCGGTGGTACGGCGGGAACGGATCCACCAGTCCCGCATGCCCCACAGGACCAGGCCGAGGTAGATGACGTACACAAAACCGGAGAAGGCGAGTCCGCTGGTGAAGGCGAGCGGTACGCCCACCAGGTCGACCAGCAGCCAGGCGAACCAGAACTCGACCAGTCCGCGTGCCTGCGCCACCATCGCGGCGAGCGTGCCGACGAAGATGTACGCGTCGGCCCACGGGCTCCAGGACAGCGACGGGTAGAGGGTGAAGAGGCCGCCCACCGCGAGGGTGCCGAGGGCAGCGCCGCCGAGCAGCATGCCGCGCTCGCGCCAGGTGGCGAAGCGGACGGCGATGGTCCCGTCCTGTGCCTGCTGCTTGCCGCGCTGCCACTGCCGCCAGCCCCAGAGGGCGACGCCGATGACCAGGAGCTGCTTGCCGACACCGCCGCTGAGGTGCACGGACGCGTAGGCGGCGACCAGGATCAGACCGGAGAGGAGCTGGGCGGGCCAGGTCCAGATGGAGCGCCGCCAGCCGAGGGCCAGGGCTATCAGGCCGACGGTGTTGCCGATCATGTCGGACCAGAGGATGTGCTGGCCGAAGGCCGTGAAGGCTTCGGAGTTGAGCCAGTCGAAGGCGCTCACTTCACGGTCTCCTTGCCGGAGTTCTGGGCGGTGCTGTTGTCGGTGGTCCCGGCGGCGGTCCGGTCGGAGGCCCGGTCGGCGTTCTTGTCTCCGAGCAGCCGCTCGACGTACTTCGCGAGTACGTCGACCTCAAGGTTGACCGGGTCGCCGGCCTGCTTGATGCCGAGGGTGGTCAGCGCGAGGGTGGTCGGGATGAGGCTGATGGTGAAGTAGTCGTCGCCCGCGTCGACCACGGTGAGGCTGACGCCGTCGACGGTGATGGAGCCCTTCTCGACGACGTACCGCGAAAGCCCTTCCGGGAGGGCGACCTTGACGATCTCCCAGTGCTCGGAGGGCGTGCGGTCGACGACGGTGCCGGTTCCATCCACATGGCCCTGGACCAGGTGGCCGCCGAGGCGTCCGCCCAGCGCCATCGGGCGCTCCAGGTTGACCCGGGAGCCGACGGCCAGGGCGCCCAGGCTGGAACGGCTGAGGGTCTCGGCCATCACATCGGCGGTGAACTCGCCGTCGGCGGTGTCCACCACGGTGAGACAGACGCCGTTGACCGCGATCGAGTCGCCGTGCTTGGCGTCCTCGGTGACCAGGGGGCCGCGCAGGCGGAAGCGGGAGGAGTCGCCGAGGTTCTCGACGGCGGTGATCTCACCCAGTTCTTCGACGATTCCGGTGAACACGCTCAGCGCTCCTTGGAGGCAGTGGGGACGGCGGGGGCGGGGACGGCGGCCGTGCGAACGGCAGCCTTGGGGACAGCGGTGACGCGCAGGTCGGGGCCGATGCGGACCGTCTCGGTCACATCGAGTCGCAACGCCTCGGCGAGAGTGCTGATTCCGGCGTCGGCGAGCGCGGCGGGGCCCGCGCCGAGCAGTACCGGGGCGAGATAGCCGATGACCTTGTCCACGGCGCCGGCCGCGACGAAGGCCCCGGCGAGGGTGGGCCCGCCTTCGAGGAGCACGGAGCGCACTCCGCGTGCGTACAACTCGGCGAGCAGGGACGGGATGTGGAGCCCGGCGCCGGTGCGCGGCAGGCGTACGACGTCGGGGAGGTCGCTGTGCGCGTCCTCGGCGACGGCGATCAGGGTGGGCGCCGCGCCGTCCAGCACCCGGGCGCCCGGTGCGACGGTGGCGTGGGTGTCCAGCACGACGCGCAGCGGCTGGACGGCGCCCGCGATGCCGCGCACGGCGAGGTGCGGGTCGTCGGCGCGCAGGGTGCCGGAGCCGACCACCACCGCGTCCGCCTCGGCGCGCAGCCGGTGGACATCGGCGCGGGACTCGGCGGAGGTGATCCAGCGGCTGGTGCCGTCGGCCGCGGCGATGCGCCCGTCGAGGGTGGCCGCGTACTTCCACAGGACGTAGGGCCGCTTCAGGGCGACGGAGGTGAGCCAGGCGGCGTTCCCGGCGGTGGCCTCGGCTTCGAGGAGGCCCTGCTCGACCTGGACGCCGGCCGCGCGGAGGGTGTCCGCGCCACCCTTGGCCTGGGGATTGGGGTCGGCCACCGCGTGGACGACCCGGGTGATTCCGGCATCGAGGAGGGCCTGGGCGCAGGGGCCGGTGCGACCGGTGTGGTTGCAGGGTTCCAGGGTGACGTACGCGGTACCGCCCCTGGCCTTCTCGCCCGCGTCGCGCAGGGCGTGCACCTCGGCGTGCGGGCCACCCGCGCGCTGGTGGAAACCCTCGCCCACGACGGTGCCGGTGGGGTCGGTGATGACGCAGCCGACGACCGGGTTGGGGCTGGTGGCGCCGAGTCCGCGCGCGGCGAGCTCGATGGCACGGCGCATGGCCCACGCGTCACATGCGTCGTGGGGCGTCGTTTCGGCTGCGGCGGTTGCCACCGGGTCCTCCTGCCACTTGGGGCACGGACTCCGGGGCCTGTCGATGACGACAGATGAAGCGGGCACGAGTCACGGGGTACGACAAGGGGGACGCCGAGCCAGAGAAAGAGGGGTGTCCCGTGGAAATCCCGGGAACTGCCCCGCCGACGGCGGCGTACCTCATCGACCTGTGACGGCCCGCCGCGCACTGCCTCCCATCCGGACTTTCACCGTCGGTCCAGGAATTACACCTGGTCAACCGGTCACTGGAGGTGACCGGGTCGCGGACTATAACCGCCGGTTCGGAATTACACCGACCCCGGAGTGCGCTGCTGCTGGTACACGGCCAGTGTGCCACGCCTGATCGCGGGCGTGGTCCGCAACGACTTGTGGGCTGACTCACAGGACTTGGTCCGGACCTATTGACCCAGCTGGTCTAGTCCTCTTAACGTCTGCGTCACCTCCCAGGAGACAGCCCGACGGTGTGCGCACACCCCGGGCATGCACGGCCCCATCCCCCGTTCCGTCGTGTGACGCCCGAGCCTCCACAGGAGGACCTGACGTGCTGTCCCCCACTCGTACAAGATCGACCGGCGCCGGAAACGGCATCGGAACCGTGCGCTCCGCACGGCCCCGCCGCGCGGCGCTGCTGGCAGGCACCGCGACCGCCGCTCTCGCCGCTCTCCTCGGCGGCACCCTCTCCGCCCAGGCAGCGCCGCTCGCGGACGCGCCTGCCGCCCCCGCCGCCGTGGACAACGAGTCCTGTCGGCCCGACGGGCTCTACAAGACTCCGGGCGTGGACGTCCCGTACTGCTCGGTCTACGACACCGAGGGCCGCGAGAAGATGGGCGCCGACCACCAGCGCCGCATCATCGGTTACTTCACCGGCTGGCGCACCGGCAAGGACGGTCTGCCGTCCTACCTGGCGTCCGACATTCCCTGGGACAAGGTCACCCACCTCAACTACGCCTTCGCGCACATCGGCGGCGACAACAAGATCTCGGTCGGCGCGGACGGCGAGAAGAACGCCTCCACCGGCATGACCTGGCCGGGCGTCGCGGGCGCCGAGATGGACCCCGCGCTCCCCTACAAGGGCCACTTCAACCTGCTGAACAAGTTCAAGAAGCAGCACCCGGACGTCAAGACCCTGGTCTCGGTGGGCGGTTGGGCCGAGACCGGCGGCTACTTCGGGGACGACGGGAAGCGGGTCAACTCCGGCGGCTTCTACTCGATGGCCACCAACGCCGACGGCTCGGTCAACCAGGCCGGCATCGACACCTTCGCCGACTCCACCGTGGCGTTCATCAAGAAGTACGGCTTCAACGGCGTCGACATCGACTACGAGTACCCGACCACCATGAAGGACGCGGGCAACCCGCTCGACTGGCAGCTGGCGAACGCCCGCCGGGCCGGGCTGGTCAAGGGCTACGCGGCCCTGATGAAGAGCCTGCGGGAGAAGCTGGACCGGGCCGGCGCCACCGACGGCAAGCACTACCTGCTGACCGTGGCCGCCCCCTCCTCCGGCTATCTGCTGCGCGGCATGGAGACCTTCCAGGTCCAGAAGTACCTGGACTACGTCAACATCATGTCCTACGACCTGCACGGCGCCTGGAACGAGCACGTCGGCCCGAACGCCGCGCTCTACGACAACGGCAAGGACGGCGAACTGGCCGGCGCCAATGTCTACGGCAGCGCGCAGTACGGCGGGATCGGCTACCTCAACACCGACTGGGCGTACCACTACTTCCGCGGCTCGATGCCCTCGGGACGCATCAATGTGGGCCTGCCCTACTACACCCGCGGCCACAAGAACGTGCAGGGCGGAACCGACGGACTGTGGGGCAAGGCTTCGGCCACCAGCTGCCCCGCCGGGTCGGGTCTGACCAAGTGCGGTGACGGGGCGGTCGGCATCGACAACCTCTGGCACGACAAGGACGACAACGGCAAGGAGTCCCCGGCGGGCTCCAACCCGATGTGGCACGCGAAGAACCTGGAGAAGGGGATCGTCGGCGACTACACCACCAAGTACGGCTTCCCCGCGGGCACCAAGCTGACCGGCACCTATGTCCGCAAGTACGACTCCTCGCTGGTCGCGCCGTGGCTGTGGAACGCCGAGAAGAAGGTCTTCCTGTCCACCGAGGACGACCAGTCCGTCGGCACCAAGGCCGACTACGTGGTGGACCGGGGCATCGGCGGCACGATGATCTGGGAGCTGGCCGGCGACTACGGCTGGAACGCGGCCAAGGGCCAGTACGAGACCGGGTCCACGCTGACCTCGCTGATGTACGACAAGTTCAAGGCGGCCAAGCCGTACGGCGCGACGGTCTCCAACAAGGCGCTGCCGAAGAAGGCGGTGAACATCGGGGTGGAGTTCGGTGAGTTCAAGCTCGGCGACTCCAACTACCCGATCACGCCGAAGCTGAAGATCACCAACAACACGAAGACGGCGCTGCCGGGCGGTACCGAGTTCCAGTTCGACTACTCGACGGCGGCTCCGGCCAACGCCTCCGACCAGTCGGGCTTCGGCACGAAGGTGATCAGCAGCGACCACACCGGCAGCAACGTCGGCGGCCTGAAGGGCGACTTCCACCGGGCCTCGCTGAAGCTCCCGGCCTGGCAGGCCCTGGCGCCCGGCGCCTCGGTCGAGCTGTCGTTCAACTACTACCTGCCGGTCTCCACCCCGTGGAACTGGACGGTGAACATCGGCGGCACCAGCTACGCGCTCGCCGGTGACCTGGCACGCGGCATCGAGACCGTCGAGCCGGGCACGGGCCCGGGCCCCGGTCCCGACCCGACGCCGACGCCGACCCCGGGTGCGTGCACCGCGCCCGGCTACGCCGCGGCCACCGCGTACAACAGCGGAGCGACCGTGTCGCACAAGGCGCACCAGTGGAAGGCCAAGTGGTGGACGCAGGGCGCCGAGCCCGGCACCACCGGCGAATGGGGCGTCTGGCAGGACCTCGGCGCCTGCTGACGCCGCCCGCTTCGCTCCGCCCCGGCTGTCCACACTGTGGAGGGCCGGGGCGCAGTGCGTTACGTCCGGTGGAGGGCCGGGGCGCAGTGCGTGCGTTACGTCGCCGGGGCGAAGAGCTCGTCCTGGGCCGCCTCACGGGCGATCAGCAGCGCCCCGTCGAGCACCGCGCCGCCGCCGAGCTCGCCGGCCCGTACCTCCGTGTGCAGCGGTGACAGTTCCGCGAGCCGGGCCTCGACGCGGGCGGCCAGGGTCTTGCCGCCGGCCAGGCCCATGTCGCCGCCGAGGACGATGCAGCCGGGGTCGAGCACCGCCACCACGGAGGCCGCTCCGAGGGCGAGGCGCTCGGCGAGGGCGTCGAGGAAGGGTTCGGCCCGCTCGCCGGCCTCCAGGGCGGCGGTGATGACGGCGGGGCCGTCCTGCCGGGCAGGGGTGACGGCAGCTGCGGGATCGTCCCGCCGGGCGGCAGTGGCGTCCTGGGCGGCCACCAGGCCGTGTGTCGCGGCGAGTTCGCAGACCGCGGCGCCGCCGACGAGGGAGTGGAAGCCTCCGTCGCAGCCGGTGGCCGAGGGCAGCCCGGCGGTGCCGGGTACCGGCAGGAAACCGATCTCGCCCGCGCCTCCGGACGCACCCCTGCGCAGCTTCCCGTCCAGGACGACGGCCGCGCCGACCCCCTCGCCCAGCCAGAGGTAGACGAAGGTGTCGTGGCCCCGGGCGGCGCCGAGGCGCTGTTCGGCGACGGCGGCGAGGTTTGTCTCGTTCTCGACGAGGACGGCGGCGGGCAGCCGTTCCTGGAGTACGGCGACGAGTCTGCGGTGCCAGGCGGGCAGCCCCGAGCTGTCGCGCAGCTCGCTGGTGGCGGGGTCGATCAGGCCGGGGGCTCCGATGCCGACGCTGTGCAGGGTGACGGCGCCCGCGGTACGGGCGGTGCGTTCGAGGAGGGCGACCGCCGCTTCCACGGCCGCCTCGGTGGGTACGTCGCCGGCGATGGGCAGGGTCGCCTCGGCGAGGGTGCGGCCGAGCAGGTCGGCGACGCCCACGCCGACGCTGCCGGTGCGGACGTCGAGGGCGGCCAGGTAGGCGCGCTCGGCGACGATTCCGTACACCCGGGCGTTGGGCCCCCGGCGCTCGGTGCCGGACTCTCCGACGACGGCGACCAGTCCGGCGTTCTGGAGGCGCTCGACCAGGTCGGCGACGGAGGGGCGGGAGAGGCCGGTGAGGGTCTTGAGCTGTCCCGCGGTCAACGGGCCCTCCTCCTGGAGCAGTTGCAGGGCGCGCCGGTCGTTGATGGCGCGGGCGGTGCTCGGAGAGGCGGGCATGACCGGATCCTTTCAGATCTATTTATCAGGCAGGCTTCCTGATAGTTTACTGCGCGATACGGATCGACACCCATGCCGGTACCGACCGAAGAAACCGAGAACGCAGGGACGCTAGGGGAGACATGGAGTTCACCACGCAACGGCTGAAGCAGGCGCGGTACGCCATCGCGGCCGTCTTCTGTGTCCACGGGGCGGTGACCGGCAGTTTCGCCACCCGCATCCCGTGGATCCAGGACCACGCCTCGATCAGCGCGGGCCAACTGGGCCTGGCCCTCGCCTTCCCCGCGATCGGCGCGTCCGTCGCGATGCCGCTGGCCGGGGCGATCAGTCACCGCTTCGGCGCCCGCACCGCACTGCGCGGTCTGCTGATGCTCTGGACACTGGCCCTCACCCTGCCCTCGCTGGCGCCGAACATCTGGTCACTGTGCGCGGTGCTCTTCGTGTACGGCGCGACGGCCGGCATGTCGGACGTGGCGATGAACGCGCTCGGCGTCGAGGTGGAGACCCGGCTCGACAGGTCGATCATGTCCAGCCTGCACGGCATGTGGAGTCTGGGTGCGCTGATCGGTTCGGCGGGCGGCACGCTCGCCGCGCACATGGGCAGCGACGCCCGCCTGCACCATCTGCTCGCGGCCGTCGTGCTGACGGTGATCGGGCTGGTCGCCTGCCAGGGCGTACTGGATCTGCACAGCGCCCCGGAGGCGGAGGCTCCGCCGCGCTTCACGCTGCCGCCCAAGTCGGCGCTGATCATCGGCGCGGTGGGCTTCTGCGCGGTGTTCGCCGAGGGGGCCAGCCTGGACTGGTCGGCGGTCTATCTGCGGGACGTGCTGAACACCGATCCGGGTCTGGCTGCGGCGTCCACCACGGCGTTCGCGCTGACCATGGCGGTGGCGCGGCTCATGGGCGACCGGGTGGTGGACCGGTTCGGTCCGGTGCCGACCGTGCGCGTGGGCGGTGTGGCGGCGACCGTCGGCGGGGTGCTGGTGGTCGTGGCACCCGGGGTGCCACTGGCGCTGACCGGGTTCGCGCTGATCGGGCTCGGGGTCGCGGTCGTCGTACCGCTGGCCTTCGCGGCGGCCGGTCGCAGCGGTCCCAACCCCAGCCAGGCCATCGCGGGCGTCGCCACCATCACGTACACCTCCGGCCTGATCGCGCCGTCCGCGATCGGTGCGGTGGCGGACGCCACCTCGCTGGTGGTGTCGTTCGGGCTGGTGACGGTGCTGGCGTTCGGGCTCGTGGTGGGTGCTCAGGTGCTGCGCGGGGCGGGGCGTCAGGACGCTCCGGCCCCGGAGCGGGGAGCTTCGCCCGTCGGCAAGTGAGCCGAAGGTGCGCCGGGAGCGAGCCGGGGAGTGAGCACTGCTTTTCAGCCATACCATTTGCTTCGGTCGATTCCGATCACAAGCAGAGCTGAACAGGAGTACCCATGGGCCTCGGCGTCCGCTGGACCTTGCACGGTGACGGGCGCACTCCGGCGCCCGGAGCCGTCGTCCGCCCCGACGAACGACTGTCGTGGCCGCGCACCGCGGGGCTGGGCGCGCAGCACGTGGTGGCGATGTTCGGGGCCAGCTTCGTCGCCCCCGTGCTGATGGGTCTCGACCCGAACCTGGCCATCATGATGTCGGGTGTCGCGACCGTCATCTTCCTGCTGGCCACCAAGGGCAAGGTGCCCAGCTATCTGGGCTGCTCACTGTCCTTCGTGGGGGTGGCCGCCGCGATCCGGGCGAGCGGCGGCGACAGCGCGACCATCACCGGCGCGGTGTTCGTGGTCGGTGCGGCGCTGTTCCTGGCGGGTCTGGCGGTGCAGCGGTTCGGCGCGCGGATCATCCATGCGGCGATGCCGCCGGTGGTGACCGGTGCGGTCGTGATGCTGATCGGCTTCAACCTGGCGCCGGTCACGGCGTCGACATACTGGCCGCAGGACCAGTGGACGGCGCTGCTGGTGATGCTGTTCACCGGATTGGCCGTGGTGGCGCTGCGCGGATTCCTCTCGCGCATCGCGATCTTCCTCGGGCTGATCTTCGGCTACGCGATCTCCTGGATCTTCGACCTGGTCTTCGGGAAGATCAACTCCTCGGTGGGCGGCGGTCCGGCCGCCGAGCACTGGCGGCTCGACCTCTCCGGCGTCGCCAAGGCGGACTGGATCGGCCTGCCGTCCTTCCACGGACCGAGCTTCGAGTGGTCGGCGATCCTGGTCGCCCTGCCCGTGGTGATCGCGCTGATCGCGGAGAACGCCGGGCACGTCAAGGCCGTCGGTGAGATGACCGGTGACAACCTCGACGACAAGCTGGGCACCGCCATCGCCGCCGACGGCGCCGCCTCGATGCTGTCCACCGCGGTGGGCGGCCCGCCCAACACCACGTACTCCGAGAACATCGGCGTAATGGCCGCGACCCGCGTCTACTCGACGGCGGCCTACTGGGCTGCCGCCTGCTTCGCCCTGCTCTTCGGTCTGTGCCCCAAGTTCGGGGCGGTCGTGGCGGCCATTCCGGGCGGCGTGCTCGGCGGCATCACCGTCATCCTGTACGGCATGATCGGCCTGCTCGGCGCGCAGATCTGGATCAACGCCAAGGTGGACCTGCGCAATCCGCTGAACCTGGTACCGGCCGCCGCGGGCATCATCATCGGCGTCGGCGGAGTCAGCCTGAAGGTCACCGACAGCTTCGAGCTGAGCGGGATCGCGCTGGGCACCATCGTGGTGATCACCGGCTACCACGTGCTGCGGGCGCTGGCGCCGGCGCACATGAAGGAGGCGTCGCCGGAGCGGGAGCCGCTGCTGGACTCGGGTACCTCTTCGTACGACAAGAGCTAGTCGCCGGTACGAAAGCGCCCGGTGGACCCGAGGTTTCGGGCCCACCGGGCGCTTTCTCCTGTCCGCTGTTTCCTTGAACCCCGCTGCTCAGCTGTTTCCTTGAACCCGCTGCTCAGCCGTTGGCCAGATCCACCGCGTAGTCCGGTGTGAAGCTGCCCGCGGACCCCTTGCAGCCGTCGGACTCGCCCGGCAGCTTGACCCAGAGATACGCGTCGATGCGCGACTCACCGGTGTTGGTCGTCGGCGGGCGGCCGAGCGCACGGCCCGACGGGTCGCACCACTGGCCCGCGGCCGGGGCGCCGTTGCCGTTGCGGCTGGTGTCGATGACCGCGCCCAGTGAGGACGGCCCGCCCAGCGCCGCGAGCACCCCGCGCGCGTAGGCGACCTCGTCGGAGGTGCGGTGGAAGTTCGACACATTGGTGAAGATGCCGTCGCTGCTGGTCGCGGCGTTGGCCTGGCGCAGATAGCCCGCCATCTTGCCGGGGCTGTGCCAGCCGGAGTGGCCCCCGTCGAAGTAGACGCGGGCGCGCGGGTTGGCCGCGTGGATGGCCTGCCCGGCGCGGGAGAGCGCGGCGAAGCGGGTGGCCCGCTGGCCCGCCGAGAGGCACTCGGTGAGGGCGATCGAGTCGGGCTCCAGAATGACGATGGCGTCCCCGCTGCCGAGCCCGGCCGCGAACTTCTTGATCCAGCTGTCGTACGACCCGTAGTCCGGCGCACCGCCCTGCGAGGCGCCGCCGCAGTCCCGCTCGGGGATCGCGTACGGGACGACGACGGGCACCCGGCCCGCTGCCGCCGCACCGGCGGTCACCGCCCTGACCCTGCTGGTGATGGTCGACGGATTGAACTCGGCGAACCACACGGCGGCCGGCTGCGCGGCGATCTTCGACTGGATGAGCGCGTGCCGCGGGTCGCCCCGGTTCGCCCGTACCCAGTCCAGAACCTGGGACTCCGGGTGCAGGTAGAGGCTGCCGGAGACCGGTGCGCTCTGATTCCTGGGCGGTGCGGGCTTCTTCTTGGGGGGCGGCTTGGGGGCCGGCTTCTTCGTCGCGGTGGCGGTTGCGGTCGGCGACGGTGAGGCGGTGGTGGGTGACGGGCTGGGCGCCGCGGGCAGCGGTGGCATCTGCGGCGTCCTCGTCACCTCGGGGCTCGCGGTGGTGCGGTCCTTGTCGCCGGAGGTCGCGGAGACCACTCCGGTGACCGTGCCGACGGCCACCACGGCCGAGGCGACCACGGCCATCGCACCGCGCAGGGTGGCAGCGTTCACCCGCTTTTCACGGCCGCCCGGGCCGCTGCCCGGTCGACGGGCTGCCCGCGCCGCCCGTCTGGAACCCGAAGCGGCACCCGAGTCCGGGCCGACCACCTGGTCCGCCTCGCTCCCGGCGCTCTCAGCACCCGTCATGGTGCTGTCGCCACGTCTGCCTTCGACGCGGCGGTTCCGGCGTGGGCCGGTTATGCCTGACACCGTGTCTCTCCCCCCTTCCCCCCGGGTTCCGGGGGCTCTCGTTCCCTCGTTCTGGGGAAGCCCCGGCCCGGCTGCATCGTGCAAAGCCTATGACTGGGACGCTGCCCCCATGGCACAGATCGAGCACTTCGCAGTTCAAAGGGACCGTACACGGCCCGCCGAACTGCTCACCCCGCCGTCGTCCGTGCGCTCCGTGGTGGAACGGATGCGCAACGTTCGCTACGAGTGGCCCCCCACTGACGGGGTGGCGGTCTTCAACCGGGTCTATCTGACCGTGACCGAGGAACTCGGCCGGCAGATCGACGGCGGGCGGTTTCCCCGCCCGCGCGCCGCGGCCACGCTGGGTGTGCTCTTCGCGGAACGATATCTGGGCGCCGTGGACGCGGCCGCCGCGGGTCGCCGTACGCCCGCCTGCTGGCGCCCGCTGTTCCAGTACCGGCGCCATCCGGGCGTACGGCCGCTGCAGTTCGCGCTCGCGGGAATCAACGCGCACATCGGGCACGACCTGGCGCTCGCGGTGGTCGACACCGCTGCGGCACTGGGGTGCGAACCCGCCGCCCTGGAGGGCGAGTTCGACCGGGTCGGGGACACCCTGGCGGCACTGGAGGAGCGGATCCGCGAGGACCTGATGCCGGGCCCGGACCTGCTGGAGATCGCCGACCCGCTGACCCATCTGGTGGGCACCTGGAGTCTGGAGCGGGCCAGGGACGCGGCCTGGTCGGCGGCCCGGGTCCTCTGGGGACTGCGCGAACTCCCGGATCTCTCGCAGGAGTTCGCGCAGCGCATGGACGCGGGGGTCGGCCTGGTGGGCCGGTGTCTGCTGACTCCCCTGCGCTGAAGGCCATTGTCCGCCCCGCGGTGGGGGTGCGGACTCGGGCCCTCAGTCCTCCGGCAGCTCCACCGGCGCGATCTCGTCGTACACGTCGCCCGGGCCAGGGTTGGTGCCGTCGGTGGCGCCGCCGAAGTGGTGCATCACACCCCAGACCGCGTTCAGCGCGGTCTGGATCGCGCCCTCGGCCCAGCCCGCCGTCCAGGAGATGTCGTCGCCCGCGAGGAAGATGCCGCGCTTGTCCTCGGGGAGGCGGTCCTGCATGAAGTGGGTGAACAGGCGCCGCTGGTAGCGGTAGTGGCCCGGCAGGTTGGCCTTGAAGGCGCCCATGAAGTAGGGCTCGTTCTCCCAGGACACGGTCACCGGGTTGCCGATGATGTGCTTCCGGATGTCGACCTTCGGGTAGATCTCGCCGAGCGACTTGAGCATGACCTCCATCCGCTCGTTCGCGGTCAGCGGCAGCCACTTCAGGCTGTCGTCGCACCAGGTGTACGAGAGGCAGATGGTGGCCGGCTTGTCCGGGCCGTCGTCCAGGAGGTACGTGCCCCGGGTCATCCGGTCGGTGAGCGTCATCGACATCACGTCCCGCCCGGTCGGGTTCCCCCTGTCGTCGACGGCCTTGTCCAGCCAGAACGGCCGGTCCACCGGCACGAAGAGCTTGGAGGACTCCATGTAGTGGGTCCGCTCCATCGCCGTCCAGTGGTCGATGGGGAACAGCGAGTCGTCGCAGGAGATCTTGGAGAGCAGCAGCCAGGACTGGGCGGTGAAGATCGCCGCCCGGTAGGTGCGGATGTCGCCGGAGGCGTCGGTGACGGTGATCCCGTTCTTGGCCGTCCGGTGCAGCCGGGTCACGGCGGGCCTGGGCTCGCCCCCGTGCAGCTTGGCCAGCGAGGTGCTCTGCGCCCAGTGGACGATCTTCTCGGGCTCGCGCTCCCAGAGGCGCAGCGGAAGCTGCTGGCTGCCGCCGTCGATGCCCCGGTGGTGGTCGTCGGCCTCGGTGTAGACGACGCGCAGGATCTCCAGGATGGAGTTCGGGAAGTCGGTGTCCCAGCCGCCCGTGCCGAAGCCGACCTGGCCGAAGATCTCGCGGTGCCGGAAGGACTTGAAGGCCTTGGACTCGCAGAGGAACCCGTAGAAGGTCTGGTTGTCGAGCTTCTCGACGAGCTCGGCCCAGATCTCACGGATGCGCGGCACGTCGCGCTCGCGCATCGCCTGGTTCATGTCGGAGAAGTCGGCGCCCTCCTCCAGACAGGCGTTCCAGGCGGCGGCCACGTCCCGGTAGACCTGCGGGAGGTCGTCCACCGTCTCCGCGTAGTGCGACTCACCCTTGAGGTCGACGACCGTCGAGGGGGTCTCCGGGGCGAGCGGGTTGGGGAACGGGCTCGTCTTCAGCCCCACCAGGTCGATGTAGTGCTGGAGCGCGGTCGAGGACGGCGGGAAGCGCATCGCGCCCATCTCCGCCGTCAGCCCCTCGGTCTCGGGTCCGTCGAAGCCGACGGTCCGCAGCCGGCCGCCGATCTGGTCGGCCTCGTACACGACGGGCTTGAGGCCCATCTTCATCAGCTCGTACGCCGCGACGATGCCGGACAGCCCGCCACCGATGACGGCGACCTCGCTGCCCTGTTCGGTCGCGGGTATCTGGCCGAGGCCCGCCGGGTGGGCCAGGAAGTCGTCGTACGCGTACGGGAAGTCCGGACCGAACATGGTGATCGGCGGCTGCGCGTCGGTGTGCTGGACGGCGGTGGGCACCGTGGACGTCATGGGGTACGGACTCCTAGCTGGGCAGGGCGAAGTGAGGGGGTGGTCGGACCAGGGGGCCTGGGGTCGGACCAGGGAGGGCCCGGGATCAGACCAGGGAGGCGTACAGCCCCGGGCGTCGGTCGCGCAGATACGGATTGGTCTCGCGCGAGGCACGCAGCAGTGCGCCGTCCACCTCGCCGACCAGCAGTTCCTCGCCGCGTCCGGCACGCAGCCGGGTGGCGCCGTCGGGGCTCGCCAGGCAGCTCAGCCCGACGAACTCGAACTCGCCCTCCGGGCCGGTCCGGTTGACGTACGCGACGTACATCTGGTTCTCCCAGGCGCGCACCGGGACGACCGCCTCGGCGACGAACTGGAAGGGGTGCATCTGGGCGGTCGGGACCAGCAGCAGATCGGTGCCCGCCAGCGCGTGCGCCCGTACGTTCTCCGGGAACTCCACGTCGTAGCAGATCATCAGCCCGATCCGCAGTCCGCCCAGCTCCGCCTGCACGACCGGCACTTCACCGGGGGTGAAGCTGTCCTGCTCGAAGCCACCGAAGAGGTGGGTCTTGCGGTAGTTGGCGAGGCGGGTGCCGGTGGAGTCGATCAGCTGGGCGGAGTTGTAGACCTTGTCGTCGTCGCGCTCCGGGTAGCCGTAGACGACCGCGAGCCCGTGCCGTACGGCGATGTCCGCGACCGCGTCGGCGGCGTCCCCGTCCGCACTCTCGGCCAGCCGGTGGACGTCCTCGCCGATCGCGTATCCGGTCAGGAACATCTCCGGGCAGACCAGCAGCCCGGCCCCGGCGTCCGCCGCCCGGGCGGCCGCCTCGTCGAGCGCCTTCAGATTCGCGGCCACGGAACCGGGACGCCCGGAGCTCTGGAGCAGGGCGGTACGGAGCGGCGGCGTCGACGACGGCATGGCTGACCTCGGGCGGTGTGCGAAGGGTGGGGGAGGACGTAATGACGGTACGGGCCGGTCCTCACCCCCGACAAGGCGCGAGCGTTGCGCACCGAGTGCGTATCCGTTGCGTCAGAAGGGGTGTCGGTGGCGATTTGTTGTGCGGGGGCCGGGGCTGCGTCCGCGGGGCAGCCGCGCCCCGCTCCCCCACCCGCCCCGGACAGCGCGGAGCCCCCCGCGCCTGACGTCGCGCAGGGGGCTTCGGGGTGGGCGCTTCCTAGGCCGGTGATCCGGACGAGAACCTCCGCAGCAGCGGCGAGAGCACCAGTACCGACTTCGTCCGCTCCACGAACGGCTCCCCCGCGATCCGCTCCAGCACCCGCTCGAAGTGGCGCATGTCGGAGGCGAAGACCTGGACGATCGCGTCCGCCTCCCCGGTGACGGTGGAGGCGGACGCGATCTCGGGGTACCGCTCCAGCCCTCGGTTGATCGCCTCGGGCGAGGTGTTGCGCCGGCAGTAGATCTCGATGAAGCCCTCGGTCTCCCAGCCCAGCGCCGCCGGGTCCACCCGCACGGTGAACCCGGTGATGGCGCCTTCCGCCCGCAGCCGGTCCACCCGCCGCTTGACCGCGGGGGCGGACAGGCCGACCAGGGAACCGATGTCGGCGTACGAACGCCGGGCGTCCTCCGCCAGGGCATGGACGATGCGCTCGTCGAGATCGTTCAGTCGCACTGCGGGTGGATCACATTTCTACGCGTCTACGGAGGTCTTCTCCGGCGCGCCCTTCGCCAGCTGGGAGTGGCGCATGCCGTATCCGAAGTAGAACACGAGTCCGGCGGCCATCCAGATTCCGAAGACCACCCAGGTCGCGGAGCCGAGCCCGAACATGTTGTAGACGCAGAAGACGAAGCCGAGGATCGGGAAGACCGGGCCGAGCGGCACCCGGAAGGTCCGCTTCAGGTCGCGGCGGGTGTAGCGCAGGATCACCACCGCGATATTGACCAGGCCGAAGGCGAAGAGCGTGCCGATGCTGGTGGCGTCGACCAGGTTGCCGAGCGGGATCGCGGCGGCCAGGATGCCGCAGAACAGCGACACGATGACCGTGTTCACCCGGGGTGTCCGGGTCTTCGGGCTGACCTTGGCGAAGACCTTCGGCACCAGGCCGTCGCGGGACATCGCGAACAGGACGCGGGTCTGGCCGTACAGCACGGTCAGCACCACGCTGGCGATCGCGATGACGGCGCCGGCGGCGAGCAGGGTGCCCCAGAAGGCCTGCCCGGTGACGTCCTTCATGATCCCGGCGAGCGCGGCCTCCGAACCCTCGAAGCCCTTCCAGTTGCGGGCGCCGACGGCGACGGCCGCGACCAGGACGTACAGCGTGGTCACGATGATCAGCGAGAGCATGATCGCGCGCGGCAGGTCGCGCTGCGGGTTCTTCGCTTCCTCACCGGCGGTGGAGGCGGCGTCGAAGCCGATGTACGAGAAGAAGAGGGAGGCACCGGCGGCGCTGACGCCCGCCGTGCCCAGCGGCATGAAGTCGGCGTAGTTGCCGGACTTGAAGCCGAGGAAGCCGATCACGCAGAAGAGCAGCAGGGCGCCGATCTTCACCGCGACCATGATCGTGTTGGCGCGGGCGGACTCACGCGCTCCACCGAGCAGGAAGGCCATCGCGAGCAGCACCACGACGAGCGCGGGGAGGTTGAATATGCCGCCGTCGCCGGGCGGGGCGGACAGGGCGTCGGGGATGGTGACGCCGATCGTCCCGTCGAGGAATTCATTGAGGTACTCGCCCCAGCCGACGGCCACCGCCGCGACCGAGACGCCGTACTCCAGGACCAGGCACCAGCCGCAGATCCAGGCGACGAGCTCACCCATCGTTGCGTACGCATACGAGTAGGAGGACCCGGAAACCGGGATGCTGCCTGCCAGTTCGGCGTACGAGAGGGCCGAGAAGAGCGCGGTGAGACCGGCGATCACGAAGGAGATCGTGACGGCGGGGCCGGCCTTGGGAACTGCTTCGCCAAGGACGACGAAGATTCCGGTGCCCAGGGTGGCACCGATGCTGATCATGGTCAGCTGCCACATCGAGAGCGAGCGCCTGAGCGAGCCGCCCTCACCCTTGCCACCCTCGTTGACCAGCCGCTCGACCGGCTTGAGGCGGAACAGCGGGGACCCACCGGTCCTGCGGGGGGACGGTGGGACGACGGGTGGCGCTGCGCCTTGATCCAACACGGGGGTGGCTCCTTATCGCTGCCTCAACGGGCGGCGGCGACCACGGCGGGGCACAGGTCTCGCAGGCATGACGAAGCAGCCGGAGCCCGGGAACCGCCGAGCAGGCGGTCGCCGCCACTCCACGTACAGCGGTGAAGCCTATGAGGTGTCCGTTCCCACTCGTAATGCAGCAACCTTGCGCATCGACGGATGATCATTGCGTACATCCGACGTGCGCGACTCTTTATTGCGCCCCTACTTTCGATTTCCTTTTTGTCCGGTACGTCAACTCGTCCGCCAGGTCTGCCCTTACAGCCGTTCGGCTCATGTCCACCCTCCGGGCCGGGCAGGCTGTCCAGTGACCGGCCGCTGCCGCCGGCGGACCGAGGGAGGCGTCGATGACCTGGCTGGATCCGGGGCACTTTCTGCGTGGAGTGGCGTGGCGTGACGAGGACGGGCAGCCCGTGCGGGCCGATCCCGGCGACCTGGACCGGCTGCCGTGGGACGTGCTGGAGCGGGCGGGGGTGCCGGTGGGCGTGCGGCTGGAGTTCGTCGCGTACGGGGCGGACGCGGTCGAGCTGCACTACCGGGCCGAGCCCGGCGACGTACCGCACGCGTTCGGGCTGTGGGCGGACGGCCGGCAGTGGGCCGAGGTGCTGGCCGATCCGGCCGACGAGTCGGTGGTACGTCTCGAACTCCCGCCCGCCCAGGGCCCGTTCACGGTCTATCCACCCGAGTCGCAGTCTCCGCACTTCCTTGGCATACGCGGCCTGGGCGGTCGTATAGAGCCCGCCCCGCCGCGCCCCCGCTGGCTGGTGCACGGCGACTCCATCACCGAGGGATGGTGGTCCACCCGGCCCGCGCACGCCTGGCCCGCGGCGGCCGGACGCGCTCTCGGCCTGGACACGGTGAACCTCGGCCACGCGGGCGCCGGACGCGGTGAGCTGGCCGTGGCCCAGCACCTCGCCCGTGTCCCCGCCGAGGCCCTCACCCTCGCCTTCGGCACCAACTGCTGGGGGTGCACCCCCTTCACACCGCCGCTGCTGACCGAGACGGCGCGGGCCTTCCTCGCCCTCGTACGGCAAGGTCATCCGCGCACCCCGCTGCTCGTCCTCTCCCCCGTGCTGCGACCCGCGGCCGAGCAGGCCCCGAACCCGCTCGGGGCTACGCTCGCCGAACTGCGGGACGCGCTGGAGGACGTCGTACGGGAGCGGATCGCGGCAGGCGACGAGCGGCTGGCGCTGCTGCCGGGGCACGGACTGCTCGGCCCCGAGCACCTCGCGGACGGACTGCACCCCAATGACGAGGGGCATGCGGTCCTCGCGGACGCGGTCGCGACGGCGATGGGGGAACTGCTGTCGCGGAGGGAAGCGGGGCGGCCCCGAGCAGCTGGGGGAGATGCAACGCATGGGTTGCGCCGGGCGGGGTAACCGGGGCGAGGCGGGCTGTGTCAACCGGCAGGCCGACGCCGACAGCGAGAGGTGTGTGTGAGTACCAGCGAGACAACCGTGCGCGACAGCCTTCTGGACGCCCTGCGGGAGCGGGAACAGGAGATCGCGGACCGATGGGTGCGGCTCCAGTTGGACCGGTCCACCCTCGGCGCGGACATGAGTGAGTTCGAGCTGCGCGAGGAGGCGGATCTGCTGATCTCCGCCCTCAGCGCCGGGCTGGCGAGCGACGTACCCGTGGAACGGCTGGTGACCTCCCAGCACGAGCTGCGCAGGACGGTCATCGAGCTGTCGCTGCGCCGGGCCCGCGCGGGCGCCACCCCCACCGCGACCTCCCTGGCGGTGCTCTCGCTCAAGGAGGCACTGCTTGAGGCGATGCAGCACACCACCAAGGACACCGCCGAGCTGTTTTCCGCCGCGGTGCTGGTGAACCGGCTGCTGGACGCGGCCGGCGCGCTCTCCTTCGAGACGTACGTCGAGGGGCGCGAGGAGATCATCCAGCGGCAGTCCCGTCAGCTGATGGAACTGTCCACCCCGGTGGTCAGGCTGTGGCACCACGTCCTCGCGGTGCCACTGATCGGCACCCTGGACACCGCGCGCACCCAGGTGGTGATGGAGAACCTGCTGCAGGGCATCCAGGACCACGAGGCGAAGGTCGCGATCATCGACATCACCGGGGTCCCGGCCGTCGACACCGCCGTCGCCCAGCACCTGATGCACACGGTCAACGCGGTACGGCTGATGGGCGCGGACTGTGTGATCTCCGGCATCCGCCCGCCGATCGCACAGACCATCGCCCAGCTGGGCATCGACCTGTCCACGATTCTGACCCGGGCGACCCTGGCCGACGCGCTGGCCGCCGCGGTCCGCCTCACCGACCAGCCATCGGTCTCCGACAGCCACGCCCCGGCGGGGCCATGACGCCCATGAACGACGCTCCGGGCATGCCCCGGATTCCGCAGCAGACCGGGGTGCCGATCCTGCGGCTCGGCGATGTCCTGGTGACGGGTCTGCTGAACGAGCTGGACGACAAGGCCGCACTCGCCTTCACCGACGAGCTGACCACCCGGATCGTCAGCGACGCGGCCCGGGGCGTCCTGATCGACATCTCCCGGCTGGAGATCATCGACTCGTTCGTGGCCCGCACCCTGATGGAACTCACCACCATGGCGCGACTGTTGGGCGCCCGGGTGATCGTGGCGGGCATGCGGCCCGCGGTGGCGATCACCCTGGTCGAGCTCGGTCTGCAACTGACCGGAGTGGAGACGGCCCTCAACGCGGAGCAGGGTCTGCTCACGCTGGGCTGGCAGCGAATGCCCCGGCCCGCTGCGGAGGCCCCCCGTGACTCTCTACGATGAAAAGCTGACCCACACGACGGAGTTCGCCGCGCGGCAGGAGTCGCCCCCGAAGGCCGTCGGGAGATATGCCGTCGTCACCGAGGAGGACCTGCTGACGATCCGCCACGCGGTGCGGGCCGCCACCGTCGAGGCCGGTTTCGGTCTGGTCGACCAGACCCGGATCGTCACGGCCGCCAGCGAACTGGCCCGCAACGCCTATATCCACGGGGGTGGCGGCAGCCTGGCCATCGAGCAGGTGCGGCAGGGCGGCAAGCGCGGGCTGCGGCTGACCGTGAGCGACGAAGGGCCCGGCATCCCGGACCTGGACACGGCGCTGACGGACGGTTTCACCACCGGGGCGGGGCTCGGCCACGGGCTCGGCGGGGCGCGGCGGCTGATGCACGAGTTCTCGGTGCGCAGCACCACAAGCCCGGACGCGACCGGCCGGGGCACCACCATCGTCGCCACCCGCTGGAACGTCCGCTGATGTCCGCCGCACCGGAACCCTCCCGCGCGGACCGGCCGGGCATGTGCCCGCCCGTCTCCACGCGCGTCCGGATCGACCACTACAGCGCGGTCCATCTCGCGGCGGCCACCGCGAGGCGGATCGCCCTGGACAGTGCGCTGCCGGGGTCCCTGCCCGACCGGGCGGCGGTCCTGGCCAGCGAGCTGGCGAGCAACATCGCCAAGCACGCGCAGGAGGGCTCGGTGTTCGTACAGCCGCTGCCGCTGCGCGCGGGCCTGGAGATTCTGGCCGCGGACCGGGGCCCCGGCATCCCCGACCTGGGCGCCGCCCTCACCGACGGCTTCACCACCACCGGCACCCTCGGCTCGGGGCTCGGCGCGGTCCGGCGGATCGCCTCCGAGTTCACCCTGCGCACCAGGCCGGGCCTGGGCACCCTGATCTGCGCCCGCATCACCGCCCCGGGCGCCCGGCCCGCCCCCGGTCCCGACCTGGCGGCGCTCTGTCTGCCGGTGGAGAGCGAGGAGCGCTGCGGCGACGGCTGGGCCGTTTCCGATACGGAGACGGGGCAGCGGACCGTGCTGGTGGTGGACGGCCTCGGGCACGGACCGCCCGCCGCCGAGGCCACCGAGGCAGCGCTGCGGGCCTTCCACCGGGACCCCTCGCTGCCGCTGCCCACCCTGATGACCGCGCTGCACCGGGCACTGCGACACACCCGGGGCGCCGCGGTGGGGCTGCTGCGGCTGCGGCCCGGCGGGGACGCCGAGCACTGTTCGATCGGCAATGTGCGCACCCAGGTGGTCGGCTTCGACGGGGTGCGCTCGCGGCTGACGGGGGTGCCCGGGGTGGTCGGCTGGAACATGCCGCTGCCACGCGTCCAGCGCGTCGCGGTACCCCCCGGCTCCACGCTGGTGCTGCACAGCGACGGCATCGACAACCGCTGGACGCACGACGCGGCCCCGTTCCTGCTGCGGCTGCCGCCGCCGCTCCTGGTGGCCTCGCTCGCCCACGACTTCCGGCGCAGCCGCGACGACGCGACCGTGCTCGCCACCGGCTCCCCGGCTCCGGCATCATCCGGCCCGGCCACCGCAGCACCCGGCCCCACCCCGGCGGGCCCGCACGGAATCCCGAGAAGAGACGCATGATCCCGCACAGCACCACCCACCACTCCCTCCTCGGGTTGCGCAGCACCCTGCGCCGCCTGGCGCACCAGCTGCGACTGCCGGTCGAGCTGCGGGCCCGGCTGGCGCTCGCGGTGTCCCAGGTGGCCGCGGGGGAGCTGGGGGCGGGGCGGTCGGTGTCGCTGCACGTCAGCCGGGAGGCCGACCCGGACAGCGGGCGCACCGCACTCACTGTCCGGCTGCGCACCCCGCTGGCCCCCCGCCCGCCGTCGCTGAAGGATCTCCCGCTGCCCGCCCACCGGATGCCGGGCGCGGCGGCGGTCTGGCACCTGCCCCAGTCCGCCGAGCCGCCGCCCCGCGCCCCGGTCCCGACGACCGGCGCCCCCGGTGTCGCCGACCTCCTGGAGGAGGAGCTGCGCGCCGCCGTCGCCCGCGCCGACAGGCTCGCCGAGGACCACAAGCGGCTCAAGCACGAGCTGGCCGAGACCAACAGCGGCGTACTCGCCCTCTATGTCCAACTGGAGGAGCGGGACGAGCAGTTGAGGCGCGCGCACGGCCAGATGCTGCGCGAGCTGGAGGACGCCCTGCGGCCGCCGCCGGTCCGGGTCGACGGCCTGGAGATGGCGGTGCACTACGAGCCGGCCGGCACCGACGCCCCGACCGGCGGCGACCTCTACGACTGGTTCCTGCTGCCCGACGGCCGGGTGCACATCACCCTGGTCGACGCCCTGGGCCATGGCGTCACCAGCACCCGCAGCGCCCTCAACGTCACCCACGCCGTACGGACACTGGCCCTCGAAGGCCACCCGCTGGACTCGATCGTGGAGCGCACCGACGAGATCCTGCTGCCCTTCGACCGCGAGCTGATGGCGACGGTGCTCCTCGCCCGGATCAACCCGTCGGGCGGGGGCCTGACTCTCGCCAACGGCTCCCATCCGCCTGCCCTGGTGGTACGGGAGGACGGCTCCACGGAGTTCCTGGACGTGCGCGGGCGCGGCATCGGCTATCCGCTGCCGGGCAGCGAGCGCCTGCTGTACGAGGAACTGGCACCCGGCGATCTGCTGGTGCTCTACACCGACGGCCTGACCGAGAGCAGACGGGACCCCCGCGAGGGGGAGCGCAGGCTCCAGGAAGCGGCCGGACGCCACCGCCATCTGCCGATAGAGAAGATCCCCGGCGCCATCGCCGCCGATATGCACACCGTGATCCTGCATCCGGACGACACGGTGGCCCTGACCGTACGCCGCACCCGCGAGGACAGCGCATGAACCGTGACAAATCCAGTGGTGACAAGTCCTGGGACAGTGACCGTGAACTGACCGTCAGCGTCCGGGAGTTGCCCGACGGGCTGGTGGTGACCATCGGCGGCGACCTCGACTTCGACAACTCGCCGCAGCTGCGCTCGGTCCTGGTCCACCTGGCCCTCTCCCCGGGCAAGCTGCTCGTTCTGGAGCTTTCCGGGCTGACCTTCTTCGACTCCACGGGCATCACGATGCTGATCATCGCGCGCAAGGTGGCGCAGGCGGCGGGCGCGGACATCGTGGTCAGTGGGGTGGGTCCGATGGTGGCGAAGATATTCCGGATCACCGGGCTCGACGCGGTGTTCCGCGCCTTCCCGGACCCGGAGTCTGCCTTCACCGCACGCGCTCACAACTGAGGGGGTCGCAGGGGAAATGAGTTGCTGACATCGGGGTATGCGAGCGGTTGATGACTAAGGAGCCGCCCGTGGTTGTCTTGGATTCACCGCGAGGAGCGCAGGGGGACAGCGCATCCGCCCGGGAGACCGCCGCCGCCTATCTGACCCAGCACTGCCCCTGGGCCGATTTCGACGCGGTGCTGCTGGTGGTCAGCGAGCTGGTGACCAACGCCGTCCGGCACACCTCCGGCTGGTGGCGGCTGCGACTGCGCGCCGGACAGGGGCGGCTGGTGATCGAGATGGACGACTCCAGCCCTGATCCCCCGGTGGCACGCGAGCCGGACTTCTCCGGCGGTGGCGGTTTCGGCTGGCACATGGTGATGCGCCTGGCGGGCCAGGTGGAAGTACACCGGCTGCCGGAGGGCAAGCGGGTCAGCGCGACATGGCTGCGCCCGGCCGGGGTTTAGACACAGGCCCCGAACGGGGCTGCCGGGTCCGTACGTCCTGCCTGCTGACGCCGTACGTCTGCCAGGCACATCCTGCCGCCCGGGGCGGTACCACGTGCCGGAGCCCGGTCACCCTCCCAGGGGTGGCCAGGCTCCGGAACCACTCATTCACTTGAACTACTCATTCACTTGCGCGCGGCGCCCGCTCACTCCTGGGTGAGCAGCCCCTCCCGCAGCCTCTTGGTGATGCGCGTCAGCAGCCGGGAGACCTGCATCTGGGAGACCCCCAGCTCGGCCCCGATCTGCGACTGCGTCATCTCCGCGCCGTAGCGCATGCTCAGGATCTGCTTGTCGCGCTCGTCGAGTTCCTCGATGAGCGGCTTGAGTGCCTGGACGTTCTCCACGATCTCCAGGTCGGCGTCGGTGTCACCGAGCCGGTCGGCGAGGGTCTGCGAACCGGAGTCGGCGCCGTCGTCGAGCGGGATGTCGATGGAGCCCGCGGTGTAGCCGTTGGAGGCGACCAGTCCTTCGACGATCTCCTCCGGCTCCATGTCCAGATAGGCGGCCAGCTCCGCGGTGGTCGGTGCCCGGTCGAACTGCTGGAAGAGCACGTCGGAAGCCTTGGCCAGGTCTATCCGCAACTCCTGGAGCCGACGCGGCACATGCACGGACCAGCTGGTGTCCCGGAAGAACCGCTTGATCTCGCCCACGATGCACGGCATGGCGAAGGTGGCGAACTCGACCTCGCGGGTCAGCTCGAACCTGTCGATGGCCTTGATCAGACCGATCGTGCCGACCTGCACGATGTCTTCCATCTGGTCGGAGCGGTTGCGGAACCGGGTGGCCGCGTACTTCACCAGGGCCAGATTGAGCTCGATCAGCGTGTTGCGGGCGTACTGGTACTCATGCGTGCCCTCCTCCAGGACGGCGAGCCTGGCGAAGAAGATCCTCGACAGCTCACGGGCATCCTTCGGGGCTACCTCCGACGGACTTTCCACGTGCGGAAGTTCCTGCTCCGCGGGTGCGACCACGGACATTCCACGCGTGGTGCCAGTCGGGACTGCGGTCGCCATGGACACGGTGTCCTCCCCTTCATCGGTGTATCAGCGCAAGGGCGCGTGTACCCGAAGGCAGGCCCGCCATTCGCGTCCACGCGCTGCAAATTTATTCAACACCACCTCGACAGCACCGATCCACTGACACCTCCCCCGGGCAATCCACCCCAAACCCCCTGTGGCGCCCTTCCGTGCCGGCCTCCCGCCGGTGCGACGCGGCCCCTCACTCCCCCGGGACGAGCCCCGCCTCGTACGCGAGGATCGCCGCCTGGACCCGGTTCCTGAAGTCGAGCCGGGCCAGGATCTGGCTGACGTACGCCTTCACCGTGCCCTCGACGACGTGCAGTTGGCGGGCGATGTCGGCGTTGGAGAGTCCGGCCCCGACCAGCGCGAGCACTTCGCGCTCCCGCGCGCTCAGCTGCTCGATCCGGGCGCGGGCGGACGCCTCCTTGCCCAGTCGGCCGGTACCGAGGTGGGTGATGACGCGCCGGGCGACGGTCGGCGAGAGGTACGCGCCGCCTTCGGCGACGGCCTGCACCCCGGCGATCAGCTCCCGGGGGTCACCGGACTTCAGGACGAACCCGGCCGCGCCCGATCCGAGCGCGCTCGCGATGTACGCGTCCTCGGAGAAGGTGGTCAGCATCATCACCGCCGTGCCGGGCAGCAGCCGCCGCAGCTCCTCGGCGGCCCGGAGCCCGTCCGCCCTGGGCATCCTGATGTCGAGCAGACAGACGTCCGGCCGGTGCTTGATCGCCAGCTCGACCGCCTCGTGCCCGTCCGCGGCCTCGGCGACGACCTCGATGTCGTCCGCGGATCCCAGGATGGCGCGCACCCCGGCCCTGATCATCGCCTCGTCGTCCGCCAGCAACACCCGGATCATGACTGTCCCTCCCCGTCGAACACCGTCCGGGCAGGCTATCGGGCACCCCGGAACGCCGAAGGCCCGCCTCCCCAACGGGGAGGCGGGCCTTGCCGGTTGAACCCGGAGGATCACTCCGTACTAGCTCCAGCTGGCGTGCAGCGGCTTGCCCTCCGCGTAACCGGCGGCGCTCTGCACACCGACGATCGCCTTCTCGGCGAACTCCTCCAGGGAGGCCGCACCGGCGTAGGTGCAGGAGGAACGGACGCCCGCGATGATCGAGTCGATCAGGTCCTCGACGCCCGGACGCGACGGGTCCAGGAACATCCGCGAGGTGGAGATGCCCTCCTCGAAGATCGCCTTGCGGGCGCGGTCGTACGCCGACTCCTCGCTGGTGCGGTTCTTGACCGCGCGCGCGGACGCCATGCCGAACGACTCCTTGTACCAGCGGCCGTCGGCCGACTGCTGGAGGTCGCCGGGGCTCTCGTACGTACCGGCGAACCAGGAACCGACCATCACGTTGGACGCACCGGCGGCCAGCGCCATCGCCACGTCGCGCGGGTGGCGGACACCGCCGTCGGCCCAGACGTGCTTGCCGTGCTTCCTGGCCTCGGCGGCGCACTCCATGACGGCGGAGAACTGCGGCCGGCCGACGCCGGTCATCATCCGGGTGGTGCACATGGCGCCGGGGCCCACACCGACCTTGATGATGTCGGCGCCCGCCTCGATGAGGTCCTTGACGCCCTCGGCGGCGACGATGTTGCCGGCCACGATCGGGACCTGCGGGTCGAGCGCGCGCACGGCCCTGACCGCGGCGATCATCGACTCCTGGTGGCCGTGCGCGGTGTCCACCACGAGGGTGTCGACGCCCGCGTCGAGCAGCTGCTTGGCCTTGCCTGCGACATCGCCGTTGATGCCGACGGCGGCCGCGATACGCAGACGGCCGTTGGCGTCGGTGGCGGGGGTGTAGAGGGTCGCGCGCAGGGCGCCCTTGCGGGTCAGGATGCCGGCCAGGCGGCCGTCCTTGTCCACGGCGGGGGCGTAGCGGCGGTTGGCGGCGTCCAGCTTGTTGAAGGCCTCGCGCGGGTCGATGTCCGCGTCGAGCAGCACCAGGTCCTTGGACATGACCTCGGAGAGCTGGGTGAAGCGGTCGACGCCGGCCAGGTCCTGGTCGGTGACGACGCCGACCGGCTTCTGGTCCGCGTCGACCACCACACCGGCGTTGTGCGCGCGCTTGGGCAGCAGCGAGAGCGCTTCGGCGACGGTCTGGGTCGGGGCCAGCACGATCGGTGTGTCGAGGACGAGGTGGCGGGTCTTGACCCAGCCCACGACCTCGGTGACGACCTCGATCGGGATGTCCTGCGGGATGACGACGAGGCCGCCGCGGCGGGCCATCGTCTCGGCCATGCGGCGGCCGGCGATGGCGGTCATGTTGGCGACGACCAGCGGGATCGTGGTGCCGGTGCCGTCGGGGGCGGAGAGGTCCACACCCTGGCGGGAACCGACCGCGGAGCGGCTCGGCACCATGAAGACGTCGTCGTACGTGAGGTCGTACGGCGGCTTGAGATCGTTGAGGAAACGCACGCGCGGAACATCCAGTCGTTCGGTGTTGGCCCCGGGGCATTTCAGCCCGGGGGAAAACGCACGTACTCGATTATCCCACGAGTGTCCGGTTTTGCGCGCTGGGCGGATCCTCCAGGGCGGACGAGGTGGAGTGGGCGGATGCTCCAAAGGGGGCGCCCGGCATCAAGCCAAGCGCCCCCTTTGTCGTACGCACAAAGGCTCAGTCGTCCGGGTCCGCCCGGTCCAGCGCCGGACGCGGCGGCGTCCCGCCCGCGCTCAGCAGGTAGTCCGCGGCGGCCGTGTCCGTGACCAGGCTGGTCACCAGGCCGGAGCGGAGCACCGCGTCGATCGCCGCGGCCTTGCGCAGCCCGCCCGCGATGGCGACCACCTCGGGTATGCGCCGGAGCCGGTCCGCCTCGACGGTGATGCAGCGCTCGCCGAGGTCGCGGCCGACCCGGCGGCCCTCCGAGTCGAAGAGGTGCGCGGAGGTCTCGGCGGCGACGCCGAGCGAGGCGTAGTGCGCGCGCTCCTCGTCGGTGAGCATGTCGTGAACGGTCGAGATACCCGGCTCCCAGGAACCGATGGACACACACGCCACGGTCACCTTGTCAAAGTACTCGAAGGCGCGTGCGATCCCGGTCTGGTTGCGCAGGGCGGCGGCCGTCGCCGGGTCGGGCAGCAGCATCGGGGCGTAGATGGGGTGCGCCTCGCCGCCGGAGACCTGGGCCGCCCTGCGGACCGCCTCGACGGAGCCGCGCTCGGCGGTGCCCGCGTCGTACACACCGGTGAGCTGCACGACCGTGCACGGCGGCAGGTGGTGCAGGGCGGCGGCCATGTGGATCGTGGACCGGCCCCAGGCCAGGCCCAGCACATCGCCCTCGTTGACCAGTTCACCGAGGAGATCCGCGGCGACCTCGCCCAGGTTCTCCGGATCCGGGGCGTCGTCGGCGGCGTCCGCCGGGGACTCCACGACCACCGCGTGCCGCAGCCCGTACCGGGCGCGCAGGGCGTCGGAACGCTCCGCGTCCAGTTCGGCCGGGACACGGATCTCGATCCGTACGAGATCGCGTTCCAGGGCGGTCTCCAGGACCCGGGCCACCTTGAAGCGGCTCACACCGAACTCCTCGGCGATCTGGATCTTGGACTTGCCCTCCAAGTAGAAACGGCGGGCCATGGCCGCCGCCTGCACCAGCTCAGCGGGTCCCATCCGCATGGCCGACCGGCCCGCTGACATCGCAGACACCGCGATCTCCTTACCTCTGTTTCACGTTCACACAATGGTTCGTCGTTCATCCTGTCAGATGCGACGTACCTTGATCAGCCCTGAGGGGCCCCGTTCATTTTGCCTTCTTATTACCGTCGCCGTATCGCTGCGGCAAGGGAACCGGTGCGACCAGTCAGTGGGCGCAGGCCCAGGGTGCCTTACCGGTCGCCTCGTCGGCCTGGTTGCGCAGCATACGGACAGCGGCGGCCGGGTCGTCGGTGTTGTAGACGGCGGAGCCCGCGACGAAGACGTCCGCACCCGCCTCCGCGCACCGCTCGATGGTGGAGGCGGAGACTCCGCCGTCCACCTGGAGCCACAGCTCCAGACCGTGCTTGGAGATCAGCTGCCGGGTCCGGCGGATCTTCGGCAGCATGATGTCCAGGAACGACTGTCCGCCGAAGCCCGGCTCAACCGTCATGATCAGCAGCATGTCCAGCTCGGGCAGCAGGTCCTCGTACGGCTCGATGGGCGTCGCCGGCTTGAGCGCCATGGAGGCACGGGCGCCCTTGGCACGGATTTCCCGGGCGGTACGCACCGGAGCGGCGGCCGCCTCGGCGTGGAAGGTCACCGACCCGGCGCCGGCCTCCACGAACTGCGGCGCCCAGCGGTCCGGGTCCTCGATCATCAGGTGGCAGTCCAGCGGAATATCCGTGGCCCTGCTCAGCGACTCGACGATCGGCACCCCGAGCGTCAGGTTCGGCACGAAGTGGTTGTCCATGACGTCGACATGGAGCCAGTCGGCGCCCTCGACGGCCTTGGCCTCGTCGGCGAGCCGGGCGAAGTCCGCGGACAGGATGCTGGGATTGATCTGCGCTGCCATGCCCCAAGCCTGCCATGTACCGGGGCAGTTCCCCGACCGGGATGCGGTTCTCCTGTGCGGGCGGCCCGAGGAGCGGGGACCCGGGGGCGGCGCCCCCGGTCAACTGCCCCGCCCCACGGGCGTCCCGCCCCGGCTCAGGCCGTGCGTCGCAGCAGCGCCAGATACATCGCGTCGGTGCCGTGCACATGCGGCCACAGCTGTACGTCGGGGCCGTCACCCAGCGCCGAGACCCCGGGCATCAGCGGCCTCGCGTCGAGCCACTCCACCTCGAAAGGCTCGTTGCCGGCGCCCTTGCCCCTGATCACGTCGTCCACGACGACCCGCGTCTCGGCCAGGTGCGGCGAGCAGGTCGCGTAACCGACGACGCCACCGACCCGTACCGCCTTCAACGCCTGTCGCAGCAGCTCCCGCTGGAGCGGAGCAAAGCCCTCCAGGTCCTCCGGGCGACGCCGCCACCGCGACTCGGGGCGGCGGCGCAGTGCGCCCAGACCCGAGCACGGCACGTCCATCAGGACCCGGTCGAAGGTGCCGGGCAGCCACGGCGGGCGGGTGCCGTCGGCGGCGATGACCTGGTAGGGCCCGGGGTTCCCGGCGAGCGCCTGCTCCACCAGCCGCGCCCGGTGGGGCAGTTTCTCCGAGGCCAGCAGCGCGGCGCCCCGCTCGGAGGCGAGTGCGGCGAGCAGCGCCGCCTTGCCGCCGGGACCCGCACAGCCGTCGAGCCACCGCTCGTCGGGCCCGTCCACGGGGGCGTTCGCGAGGGCGAGGGCCACCAGCTGGCTGCCCTCGTCCTGCACACCGGCACGTCCGTCCCGGACCGCCTCCAGCGCCCCCGGCTCGCCGCCCTCCGCCATCCGTACGGCATACGGCGACCAGCGGCCCGGCAGCCCGGACTCCTCGCCGAGCACATCGAGCAGTTCGTCGGTGGTGGAGCGTCCCGGCCGGGCGACCAGGGTCACCTCGGGCCGCTCGTTGTCGGCCTCCAGCAGGTCCTCGATGCCGCCCCGGCCGCCGCCCAGCGCGTCCCACAGCGCCGAGACGACCCAGCGCGGGTGCGAGTGGACGACCGCGAGGTGCTGCTCGGCATCGTCCTCGTACGGCGGCGCGACCTGCTCCACCCAGGCTTCGAGATCCTGCTTGGAGATCTTCCGCAGTACGGCGTTGACGAACTTGGCCCGCCCCTCACCGAGTACCACCCGCGCCAGCTCCACGCTCGCCGAGACGGCGGCGTGGGTCGGGATGCGGGTACCGAGCAACTGGTGCGCGCCGAGCGCCAGCACATCGAGCACCGGCGGGTCCACCTCGCGCAGCGGCCGGTCGATGCAGGCCGCGATGACCGAGTCGTAGGTGCCCTGCCTGCGCAGCGTGCCGTAGACCAGCTCGGTGGCGAGTGCGGCGTCGCGGTTGTCGAACTCCGCGTTCTTCTCGCGGGCCTTCTTCAGCAGCGGGGGCAGCACCAGGTTGGCGTACGCGTCCCGCTCGTCGACGGCGCGCAGCGCCTCGAAGGCGAGGAAGCGGACGGGGTCCTTCTGGGGCTTGCGGTGCGGCTTGTAGGGCTTGCGGGCCTGGCCGCTCCGGCCGCCGTTCCCTGACTTCGGGCCGCCGTTCCCGGACTTCGGGGCGTTCTGCCGGGGCTTCTGGTCGCTCAAAAGGTGCTCCGCTTGTCGAAAGGGTCGAACCCTCTCAGCGTACGTCCGCCTTGGTCAGCCGCTCGCCCACCCGTCTCCCACCACCGCCCTGCCTGACGTCGCTACGCGCCGACCCGCTCATTCGGAGCGATCCGCACCCCACGCGCCCAGTCCGCGGCCTTCATCGGCTTCTTGCCCTGCGGCTGCACCCAGAGCAGCTCCACGGCGTGCGAACCGGTGCCGACATGGACGTCGTTCTTACCGGCCGCCAGCTCGCCGGGCGCCAGCTCGGTCCGATCCGCGGCCAGGCCCGCCTGCACCAGCTTCAGCCGCTCACCGCGGAAGACCGTCCAGGCACCGGGCGCGGGTGTGCAGCCCCGCACCACCCGGTCCACCCGGAGCGCGGGCGCGTGCCAGTCGATCCGGGCGTCCTCGACGGTGATCTTCGGGGCCAGGGTGATCCCCTCGGCGGGCTGCGGCACCGCCTTCAGGGTGCCGTCCTCAATGCCGTCCATGGTCGCCACGAGCAGCCCGGACCCGGCGAAGGCGAGCCGGGTCAGCAGGTCACCGCTGGTGTCGGTGGGACGTACGTCCTCGGTGACGACCCCGTACACGGGCCCCGAGTCCAGCCCCTGCTCGATCAGGAAGGTCGACGCACCGGTCACCTCGTCCCCCGCCATCACCGAGTGCTGCACGGGGGCGGCCCCGCGCCACGCGGGCAGCAGCGAGAAGTGCAGGTTGACCCACCCGTGCGCGGGCACGTCCAACGCCACCTTGGGCAGCAGCGCGCCGTACGCGACCACCGGACAGCAGTCGGGCCCGATCTCCCGCAACCGCGCCAGGAACTCCTCGTCGCGCGGCTTCACCGGCTTGAGCACCTCGATCCCGGCTTCCTCGGCCCGCTCCGCCACCGGGCTGGCGACCAGCCTGCGACCGCGTCCGGCCGGAGCGTCGGGGCGGGTCACCACGGCGACGACCTCGTGCCGGGAGGCGATCAGGGCGTCCAGGGCGGGCACGGCGACCTCGGGGGTACCGGCGAAGACGAGCTTCATGAAGATACGGGCCTCTCGGGTACGGAATCGGGCAGCGCACCAGTCTATGGGCGCGGGCCGTTGCGTGCCCGAGGGGGCGTACGGATGTCCGTGCGCCCCGCGCATATGCGGACACGCCCCTGGAGCGTGACCACAACACCGGGTGGCGCGTTGGTCAAAAGAGATTGACCGAAACGGGTCGTCAACCTGACGGCCCCGTCCTTCTTCGTCCTTCTTCATCCACGCCGGTTCGAGAGGCTTCTTCATGGCCGACCACGCAACCCACGACGCCCAAGCGCGGGCCAGCCTGCACCTGTTGGTACGGGACATCGAGCGGGTCCGCCGGCAGGTGGACGCGCTGCGTACCCTCACCGCCCAGCTGGGCAATGTGTACCGCCCGCGCCGCTCAGGACCTTCCACGGGCTTCGTCGTGTACGGACGGGCCCCCGCTCCGACCGTCCGCCTCGCGCAGGAACTGCGGGACAGCGTCGAGACCCTGGTGACCGCCGCGGTGGACTTCGACCGCTCGCTCGGTTTCTCGTGGGACGCGGTGGGCTCGGCGCTCGGGGTCACCAAGCAGGCGGTGCACCGCCGTTACGGCGCCCGCCGGGCAGTGGCCCAGTCCACGGCCGCGACCACCCCGGACCACAACGCCGCGGACCCCACGATCCCGTCACCCGCCGGACCCCACTCCCCCGCTCTGCCGTCCGCGGTCCCCGCCCCGGCATCCTCCACCACCGGAACCACCGCGACAGCGACGGCCCCGGCCACCACCCGGACGATGCCCGGCATCCTCCCCGCGGTCCCTGCCGCCCGCTCCATGCCGCCCCAGCCCACGGCCTCCAGCCAGTCCCTCCGCGAAGAATCGCGCCCCGCCTCCTTCCCAAGCCCCCGCAACGGCTGACCCACTCCGCCCCCAGCGCCCCCTGCCCCGCCAGGGGGCGCCCCGCTGCCCAGAACCCCCGCTCACCTTTGTATCCCCCCTGGGCGACGGCCCCGCCCGCCCTCTCACTCCTGATAGCCCCCTTGGGCGGCGGGGCCGCCCCCTAACCAATATCCGGCGGATCCACCCGAATCCGTACCCCCTCACCCCCACCGCCCCCCCGCGCCATCCTCCCCGCCTGCGCCACCTTCAGCGCCGCCGCCAACGCCGCCCCCCGCCCCGGCGGCACCCGCACCAAAGCCCTCTCCCACCGCTCCCCCACCGGCGTATCCTGCGCCCGCCGAGGCCGCCCCGCATCCGCCACCGGCAACGGAATCGGCCCCAACACCTCCGCCTCCGCCGGAAGTTCCGTCATCCCCAGGAACTCCTCCACCTCCCCCTCCCGCCCACTCACCGAAGCCATCCGTGACACCGGCGGAAAGCCCAGCTCGGCCCGCTCCGCCAACTCCCGCTGCGCATTGCCGACCGGGTCCCACCGCACCAGCGCCTGCACCGGACGCAACGTCGGCTCCGCCACGATCACCACCGTGCCGCCCGCCTCCTGCCCACGCACCAGCGACGCGGCCGCGATCCACCGCCGCAGCGCGTCCTCCCCGGCCCGCAGATCGGGCCGCCCGAGCATCGCCCAGCCGTCGAGCAGCAACGCCGCCGCGTAGCCGCCCTCAGCCACCGGCTCCGCCCCCGGCGTACTCACCACCAGCGCGGGCTCCCCCGGCACCACATCCAGCACGTGGTCACGCCCTGAGGTCCGCACCGGCACCGCCGGAAACGCCCGTCCCAGTTCCTCCGCCGTCCGCCGCGCCCCCACGATCTGTGCCCGCAGCCGGTTGAAGCCGCACTCCGTGCAGACCCACCGCTCGTCCGTCCGCCCGCACCACCCGCAGTGCAGATCCCGTGCGTCGGGCGCCTCCAGAGGCCCCGCACAGTGCTTGCACCGGGCCGGCGTCCGGCACCTCTCGCACGCCAACCTCGGCACATACCCCCGGCGCGGCACCTGCACCAGCACCGGCCCGCTCTTCAGCCCCTGCCGCACGGTCTGCCAGGCCAGACTGGGCAGCCGGGCGGCCCGCGCCGCCTCGTCCCGCGCCAGCTCCTGGTCGCCCACGGTCCGTACGAGGGGCGCCGCCAGCCGTACCTGCTCACGCGGCGCCACCAGCGGCCGCGCCCACCCGCTCGCGACGAGCTGCGCGGCCTCGACCGTGCAGCTCGTACTCCCCAGCAGAAACCCGCACTTGTCCTGGGTGGCCCGCAGCTCCAGCACCTCCCGGGCGTGCGGCAACGGCGCGTGCTGCTCACTGAGGTTGGAGTCGCCGTCGTCCCACACCACCACCAGACCGAGGTCCCGGACCGGCGCGAACATGGCGGCCCTCGTGCCCACCGCGGCCCGCACCGCCCCCCGCCGCACCGCCAGCCACTCCCGGTACCTCTTCTCCGGACCGGCGTCGGCGGTCAGCACCGCATGCCGCCCCTCCCCCAGCACCTCACCGAGCGCCCTGTCCACCCGCTCCACACTCCGTCCGTCGGGCACCACGACCAGCGCCCCCCGCCCGGAGGCCAGCGTCGCCCCCACCGCCCGCGCGATCTCCCGCGCCCACATCGGTCCCGGCAGAGCGGTCCACACGGCCCGCGGCGACCCACCCCGGGCCAGCGACTCCAGGAAGGCGGCCCCCTGCTCGTACCTCCCCCAACTCCCCGCCTCGGGCACGGCAGGCGCCGGCAGCGCGGGAGGAAACGCCTTCTTCTCCGCCCGCGCGTTGCGGGGCGGAATCGCCAGTTGCAGCACATCGGCGAGGCTCCCCGCGTACCGGTCCGCCACCGCCCGCGCCAGCCCCAGCAGCTCCGGGCTCAACACCGGCTCCGGGGACACCACTTGCGCCAGCGCCGCCAGCGCCCCCTGATAGTCCGACTCCGCCACCCGCTCGACGATGAACCCGTCGATCAGCCCACCGCCCTCGCGCCGCCCGTCCCGCACCCGGTGCGCGCCGGCGCCGAACCGCACCCGTACCCGTACCCCCGGCTGCGCCTGCGCGTCCAGTTCCTCGGTCACCGCGTAGTCGAAGTAGCGGTCGAGGTGCAGCACGCCCTTGTTCACCATGACCCTGGCCACCGGCAGCTCCCTGGCCAGCGGCGCCCCTCGCCAGGTTCGCGGCTTGGCCTTCGGTACCTTCGCCTCACGCACCATGTCCCGGAGCAACGCAAGCTGCTCCGGTTCCTGCCCCGCGGGCTCCCGGCCCTGCTCATCGTCGCTGCTCACAGCCTCATACCTACCAGACCCCACTGACAGCGCACGGTGGCCGCAGCCCGCTTCACCCCGCCCCGCCCGCCACCGCGAGGACCGCCCGCGCCTGCTCCCTGGCGTGCAGCACCGGCTCCGCGAACATCTTCATGCCGTGCGCGACCAGCGCCCCTTCGTGCAGGAGCAGCAACGTCCGGCCGAGTTCCGCACCCCGCCCCGGCGCCCACTCCTCGGCGAGCCCGGTGAACAGGTCGAGCATCCACGCCTTCTGCCCGACGAGTACCGGGTACGCGGGGTGGGCGGGGTCGTTGATCTCCGCATGGGCGTTGATCATGCTGCACCCCCTGGAGCCGACCTCCGTGGCCCACGCGTGGGAGGCGTCGAACACGGCCAGGACACGGGCCGTCGGCTCCTTGGGCACGGCGTCCCACCGCGCCGCCAGGAAGGCCTGCCACCGCTCGTCGCGCTCCGCCAGATACTCCACCACCAGTTGCTCCTTGGAGCCGAACCGGTCGTAGAGCGTCTTCTTGGTGACTCCCGCCTCGGCGGCGATGCGGTCCACCCCGACCGCGTGGATGCCGTTGGCGTAGAAGAGCCGCCCGGCGGCCTCCAGCACCCGTACGGCGGCGGGTGTCATCGTGACGCGCTTCCGCTGGGTGAGAGGTTGCGGCTTCTTCACAGGATTCATGCCCCCACAGTAAACCGATCTGTATAGTCAACGCCATGGCTATACAGATCGGTATACCCAGGCTGCCGGGACCGTCAGGACGCGCTCTCACCGACCTCGCCCTCGCGGCGGGCTTCGTGCTCTGCTGGAGTTCCGGGTTCATCGGCGCCAAGCTCGGTGCGGGAAGCGCGCCCGCGGTGACCGTCCTGATGTGGCGTTTCCTGCCGCTGGCCGTCGCGCTGCTGGCCGTGGCCGCGCTGGCCCGCAGGACCTGGCGGGGCCTCACGGCACGCGAAGTGGCACGTCAGGCACTGATCGGCGCGCTGTCCCAGAGCGGCTATCTGCTCACCGTCTACTCCGCCATCCAGCTCGGCGTCTCCAGCGGCACCACGGCCCTCATCGACGGTGTGCAGCCCCTGGTCGCCGGAGCCCTCGCGGGGCCGCTGCTCGGTCTGTTCGTCTCGCGGAGCCAGTGGTTCGGGCTGGCGCTGGGGACCGCAGGAGTGCTGCTGGTCACGCTGGCCGACGCCGGTGCGGGGAGCGGACCCGCGTGGTGGGCCTATCTGGTCCCGTTCCTCGGCATGCTGTCGCTGGTGGCTGCCACCTTCCTGGAGAGCCGCTCGCGCCGGCGGGTGCCGCCGATGGTGTCGATGACCGTCCACTGCACCACCAGCGCCGTCGTCTTCACCGCGCTCGCCCTCGCTTCGGGGGCGGCGGCGCCGCCCGCCGAGACGCCCTTCTGGGTGGCGACCGCCTGGCTCGTGGTCCTGTCCACCTTCGGCGGCTACGGCCTGTACTGGGTGGTGCTGCACCGGTCCGGCGTCACCAGGGTCAACACCCTGATGTTCCTGATGGCCCCGGTCACCGCCGTCTGGGGTGCCGTCGCCTTCGGCGAGCCCTTCGGCGCCCAGACCGTCGCGGGGCTGGCGCTCGGTCTGACCGCGGTGGCGGTGGTGCACCGCGGCGCTTCCGGCCGCGGTGGCACCTCCGGTCGTACGTCCGAGATCAAATCGGCGAGCGGATCACGAACGCCCGAAGGGGCGCCTCTGCCATAGACCACTCGGCCACACCGGCCCCCGTACCAAGGGACCCGAGGGCGGGATTCGAACCCGCGAGGGCGTGTTCGCCCGGGAAGTATCCGCTCGCTCCCGCACCGGACCCCAGCCACCCTAGGCCCTCGACTCCGGACCGGACCAAGGCAATTGCGTGGCATACGCATTTGGGACGGCACAAAAAATGGGCCCCGGACCGCTTCGAGCGATCCGGGGCCCAGCCACACGCAGCACGCCCGACGAGCGGGCAGTACGTCTGACGGGAGAGCACTACGCCTTAGAGACCCGCGGCCTTCTTCAGCGCGTCCACGCGGTCCGTGCGCTCCCACGTGAAGTCGGGCAGCTCGCGGCCGAAGTGGCCGTAGGCGGCCGTCTGGGCGTAGATCGGGCGCAGCAGGTCGAGGTCGCGGATGATCGCGGCCGGGCGGAGGTCGAAGACCTCGGCGATGGCGTTCTCGATCTTGTCCGTGTCGATGGTGGCCGTGCCGAAGGTCTCGACGAAGAGACCGACCGGCTCGGCCTTGCCGATCGCGTACGCGACCTGGACCTCGCAGCGCGCGGCGAGACCTGCGGCCACGACGTTCTTGGCGACCCAGCGCATCGCGTACGCGGCGGAGCGGTCCACCTTGGACGGGTCCTTGCCCGAGAAGGCGCCGCCGCCGTGGCGGGCCATGCCGCCGTAGGTGTCGATGATGATCTTGCGGCCGGTGAGGCCGGCGTCGCCCATCGGGCCGCCGATCTCGAAGCGTCCGGTCGGGTTGACCAGCAGGCGGTAGCCCTCGGTGTCGAGCTTGATGCCGTCCTCGACGAGCTGCGCCAAGACGTGCTCCACCACGAACTCGCGGATGTCCGGGGCGAGCAGCGACTCCAGATCGATGTCGCTCGCGTGCTGCGAGGAGACCACGACGGTGTCGAGACGGACGGCCTTGTCGCCGTCGTACTCGATGGTGACCTGGGTCTTGCCGTCGGGGCGCAGGTAGGGGATCGTCCCGTTCTTGCGAACCTCGGACAGTCGGCGCGAGAGCCGGTGCGCGACGTGGATCGGGAGCGGCATCAGCTCCGGGGTCTCGTCGCAGGCGTAGCCGAACATCAGGCCCTGGTCGCCCGCGCCCTGCTTGTCGAGCTCGTCCTCGTCGCCCTCGACCCGCTTCTCGTACGCGGTGTCGACACCCTGCGCGATGTCCGGGGACTGCGCGCCGATGGACACCGAGACGCCGCAGGAAGCGCCGTCGAAGCCCTTCTTCGAGGAGTCGTAGCCGATCTCAAGGATCTTGTCGCGCACGAGCTGAGCGATCGGCGCGTACGCCTTGGTGGTGACCTCACCGGCGACGTGCACGAGGCCCGTCGTGATCAGGGTCTCCACGGCGACCCGGGAAGTCGGGTCCTCCCGGAGGAGCGCGTCGAGAATCGTGTCGCTGATCTGGTCAGCGATCTTGTCGGGGTGGCCCTCGGTCACAGACTCCGAGGTGAACAGACGACGGGACACAACGCTCCCTGGGGTTGCAGCGGCTGCTGGCTGATCATTGGCGGACCGGCCGGGAGCTGCGCCCGGCGTCGATCCGCCACCACTTTATCTGTCGTGCCTGGCTGATGGACCACGTGTCTCGCCGAATGGGAGTGGTGTGACCGGCGGCACTACCCGGCACGGCACCGAAATCAAGCCGCACCTGGGTTCGAATACCCCGATTTCACGGTGTTTCGAACCCCTGGCGAGCCGAATTGTCCTGCTGGGGGTTCTAGCCGAGTCGAGGGACGACCAAGTCCCACACGACCTCGGCGAGAGTTTCCTTCGGCCCGTAAGGCACCGGGGTCTCGGCCCCGTCGGCGGCCAGCACCACCGCCTCGTTCTCCTCCGAGCCGAAGGTCTTGTGCTCCCCCACCTCATTGACGACGAGCAGGTCACAGCCCTTGCGCCGGAGCTTCTTGCGGCCGTTGGCGAGTACGTCGTCGGTCTCGGCGGCGAATCCGACGACGACCTGGCCCGGCCGGAGCCGCGCACCGCTGCCCGCACCCGCGACCTCGGCGAGAATGTCCGGATTACGGACCAGGGTGAGCGGCGCGGGCTCCTGACCGTCCTGCTTCTTGATCTTCCCGGCGGCGTACGTCTCGGGCCTGAAGTCCGCGACGGCGGCGGCCATCACCACCACGTCGGCGTCCTCGGCCGCCTTCAGCACCGCTTCCCGCAGCTGGGCGGCGGTCCCGATGTGGACCACGTCCGCGCCGGCCGGATCGGTGAACCCGGTGTTCGCCTCGATCAGCGTGACCCGGGCGCCCCGGGCCAGCGCGGTGCGCACGAGGGCGTACCCCTGCTTGCCGGAGGACCGGTTGCCCAGGTAGCGGACCGGGTCCAGCGGCTCGCGCGTCCCGCCCGCGCTGATGACGACATGGCGGCCGGTGAGGTCGGGCTCGGTGACACTACGCCCGAGGCTGTGCCTCCTCAGGACAAGCCGGCACGTCTCGAAGATCTCGACCGGGTCGGGGAACCGCCCCTTGCCGGTGTCGACGCCGGTCAGCCGGCCGACGGCGGGCTCCAGGACCACCGCGCCGCGGCGGCGCAGCGTCGCCACGTTCTCCTGGGTGGCCGGGTGCTCCCACATCTCGGTGTGCATCGCGGGGGCGAAGAGGACCGGACAGCGGGCGGTGAGCAGGGTGTTGGTGAGGAGGTCGTCCGCCAGGCCGTGGGCAGCCTTGGCGAGCATGTCGGCGGTGGCCGGGGCGACCACGACCAGATCGGCGTGCTGGCCGATGCGGACGTGCGGGACCTCGTGGACGGAGTCCCAGACCTCGGTGGAGACCGGGTTGCCGGACAGCGCCGACCAGGTGGCGGCGCCCACGAAGTGCAGCGACGCCTCGGTCGGTACGACCCGCACGTCATGGCCCGACTCGGTCAGCCGGCGCAGCAGCTCGCACGCCTTGTAGGCGGCGATGCCCCCGCTGACTCCCAGGACGACCTTCGGCTTCTCCACAGTCACAGCTCCCGCACTCGTACCGACCCGACCGACATCTGCATGACCCATCACACACCACAGGCCCGACGGGAGTCCCGTCGGGCCTGTGGTGAAGGTGCTGGTGCTGCCTAATTCGCCTACCGGCTACTGCGCAGGGCCCTCGATGGCCTCGGACGTCAGCAGACCCGCGTTGATCTCACGCAGGGCGATCGAGAGCGGCTTCTCGTGGACGTGGGTGTCCACCAGCGGACCGACGTACTCCAGCAGGCCTTCGCCCAGCTGGGAGTAGTACGCGTTGATCTGACGCGCGCGCTTGGCCGCGTAGATCACGAGGCTGTACTTCGAGTCCGTGGCCTCGAGCAGCTCATCGATCGGCGGGTTGATGATGCCCTCGGGCGTGGAAATGGAAGAGGACACGCTCTACCTTCCGAAAACTTCCGGGATACCCGGCTTCCCGGAGGACCGGTCTTCTGGGGCGCCCGAAAAAATGGACAAAGATCAAACAACTTCCATCAAGGCTAGCAGCTCACGCGCTACGTCCTCGACGGAGGTGTTGACAAGGGTGGTGTCGAACTCGGCCTCGGCGGCGAGCTCGACCTTGGCAGCGGCCAGCCGGCGCTCGATGACCTCGGGCGACTCGGTGCCGCGGCCGGTGAGGCGGCGGACCAGTTCGTCCCAGCTCGGCGGGGCCAGGAAGACCAGCTGGGAGTCGGACATCGACTCCTTGACCTGGCGGGCACCCTGGAGGTCGATCTCCAGGAGAACGGGCTCGCCCGCTTCCAGGCGCTCACTGACGGCGTTGCGCGGGGTGCCGTAGCGGTTGCCCGCGAACTCGGCCCACTCCAGCAGCTCGCCATTGGCGACGAGCTTCTCGAACTCCTCGTCCGTGACGAAGAAGTAATGCACGCCGTTGCGCTCGCCGGGCCGCGGCTTGCGCGTGGTGGCCGACACGGAGAGCCAGACCTCGGGGTGAACCTTGCGCATATGCGCGACGACCGTGCTCTTGCCGACCCCTGAGGGGCCGGAGAGCACGGTCAGCCGCGGACGTACGTCCGGGGGTGCGGGGGACGTCCCCCGGGATGTTGCAGCCATGGAGCGATTATTCCAGCTTTCCGGGGGTGCCCGGAACGCCGGATGCCCATGGGCAGGGATCAGGCAGCGCTGCCGCCGAATTCACGCTCCAGCGATGCGATCTGATTGGAGCCGAGACCGCGCACCCGGCGGCTCTCGGAAATGCCGAGCCGCTCCATGATCTGCTTGGCGCGGACCTTGCCCACGCCGGGCAGGGATTCAAGAAGGGCGGAGACCTTCATCTTCCCGATGACGTCGTTCTCCTGGCCCTGCTTGATGACCTCGTGGAGGGAAGCGCCGGAGTGCTTGAGTCGATTCTTGACCTCGGCCCGCTCCCGGCGAGCCGCGGCGGCCTTTTCGAGCGCGGCTGCGCGCTGTTCAGGGGTAAGGGGCGGAAGAGCCACGCCTACGTCACCTCGGATGTCGATCTGTCGGATACGGACCGGTGCGGAAACCAGTCCCTTCCGCACGCGGTGAGCGACACACGGTGGAGCTGTGTGTTTGCTCTCGTCGGAGACTAGCGGGCATGGCCGCTCCCGTCAGTGAGAACGGACTAAAAGTCCTGGTCAGCCTCAGACGAGCTGGACATTTGCCGCGTAACACCCGGGTTTTGGGTCACTAATTCGTCAACTTCGCTCCCGGACCCGTCCGCCGACCGCCTCCCGGCTCGCCCAAAGGCACCCCGAAGACCACCTCCGGCCCGCTCTCAGGCGCCGGAAACCGCTTCCCGCACCTCGTCGGCGAACCGCTGGGCGGAATCCCGGAGTCCGGTCAGGTCGGGTCCGTGACGCAGAACACCGCGGCTCACGCTCGGGACGACGTTCCCGACGGCGGACCCGAAGACTCCGGGAAGGTCGGCCGGAGTCGCGCCCTGGGCGCCGATGCCCGGGGCGAGCAGCGGCCCGTTGATCGCGAGATCCGCGCCCGCGTCGCCGAGGGTCGCGCCGACGACCGCGCCGACCGAGCCCATCGGTGCGGCGCCCGCGTTCTCGGCGGCCATGTGGTCGAGCATCAGCTGGGCCAGCGAGCGGCCGTCGGCGGCGGTGGCGCGCTGGACCTCGGCGCCCTCGGGGTTGGAGGTGAGGGCGAGGACGAAGACGCCGGCGCCGTTCTCCCTCGCCAGGTCGAGCGCCGGACGCAGCGAGCCGAAGCCGAGGTACGGGGAGACGGTGACCGCGTCCGAGAAGAGCGGGGACGCCGGGTCGAGGTAGGTGGCGGCGTACGCGCCCATGGTGGAGCCGATGTCGCCGCGCTTGGCGTCCATCAGGACCAGCGCACCGGCGGCCCGCGACTCCTCGACGGCCTTCTCCAGTACGGCGATGCCGCGCGAGCCGAAGCGCTCGAAGAACGCGGACTGCGGCTTGAGGACCGCGACCCGGTCGGCGAGTGCGTCGACGACGGTGCGGGTGAAAGTCTCCAGGCCCTTGATGTCGTCGTCCAGGCCCCAGGCGTTCAGCAGCGAGGCGTGCGGGTCGATGCCGACGCAGAGGGGGCCACGGGTGTCCATGGCCGTGCGGAGGCGGGTTCCGAAGGGAGTGGTCATGCGGCGGCCTGCTTCCGGGTGTCTGCGCCGACGGCCTCGGCGAGGGTCTCGTACGGGCTGGCGGCGAGGCGCGCGGCCAGGCCCTTGTGGACGGCGCGGGCGTAGCACGGGCCCTCGTAGATGAAGGCGCTGTAGCCCTGGACGAGGGTGGCGCCGGCGAGGATGCGCTGCCAGGCGTCCTCGGCGTTCTCGATGCCGCCCACCCCGATGAGGGTGAGTTCGCCGCCCACGCGGGCGTACAGCCTGCGCAGGACCTCCAGGGAGCGCTCCTTGACCGGGGCGCCGGAGAGACCGCCGGTCTCCTTGTAGAGCTCGGGGGAGGACTTCAGGCCGAGGCTCTCGCGGGCGATGGTGGTGTTGGTGGCGATGATGCCGTCGAGGCCGAGTTCCAGGGCCAGGTCGGCGACCGCGTCGACGTCCTCGTCCGCGAGGTCGGGGGCGATCTTGACCAGCAGGGGGACGCGGCGGCCGGTGACGGTGCGCTCGGCGGCCTCGCGCACGGCGGTGAGCAGCGGGCGCAGCGACTCGGTGGCCTGGAGGTTGCGCAGGCCGGGGGTGTTCGGCGAGGAGACGTTGACCACGAGGTAGTCGGCGTGCGCGGCGAGGCGCTCGGTGGAGGTGACGTAGTCGCCCACCGCTTCTTCCTCGGGGACGACCTTGGTCTTGCCGATGTTGACGCCGACGGTCGCCCGGAAGACGGGGTTGCGGGCGGCCAGGCGCGCGGCCACCGCTTCGGAACCCTCGTTGTTGAACCCCATGCGGTTGATCAGCGCGCGGTCGGCGATCAGGCGGAAGAGGCGCTTCTTGGGGTTGCCGGGCTGCGGCTGGGCGGTGACGGTGCCGATCTCGATGTGGTCGAAGCCGAGCATGGTCATGCCGTCGATGGCGACCGCGTTCTTGTCGAAGCCGGCGGCCAGGCCGAAGGGGCCGTGCATCCGCAGGCCGAGGGCTTCGGTGCGGAGTTCCTTGTACCGGGGTGCGAGGGCGGCGGCCACGAATGTGCGCAGGACGGGGACGCGGGCGGCCAGGCGGATCCAACGGAAGGCCAGGTAGTGGGCCTTCTCGGGGTCCATCCGCGTGAAGACGAGGCGGAAGAGGAGCTTGTACATGGGTGACTGCCTTCGGGAGGTGCGTGGGGGTCGGCTCGCGAAGAGGGGGACACCGTTTCCGGTGTCCCCCTCGTTCTCAGCTGTCCTCGCGGGCCGCGGTCAGATGTTCCGCGTGTTCCTGGAGGGAGCGCACTCCCACGTCGCCGCGGTTGAGCGCGTCGATGCCCTGCACGGCGGCGGCGAGCGCCTGGACCGTGGTGAGGCAGGGGACGGAGCGGGCCACTGCCGCCGTACGGATCTCGTAGCCGTCGAGGCGGCCGCCGGTGCCGTACGGGGTGTTGATGATGAGGTCGACCTCACCGTCGTGGATCAGCTGGACGATGGTCTTCTCACCGTTGGGGCCCTCGCCCTCGGACTGCTTGCGCACGACGGTGGCGTTGATGCCGTTGCGCTTGAGGACCTCGGCGGTGCCGGAGGTGGCGAGCAGCTCGAAGCCGTGGGCGACCAGTTCACGGGCCGGGAAGATCATGGAGCGCTTGTCGCGGTTGGCGACCGAGATGAAGGTGCGGCCCTTGGTGGGCAGCGGGCCGTACGCGCCGGCCTGCGACTTGGCGTACGCCGTGCCGAAGACCGAGTCGATGCCCATGACCTCACCGGTGGAACGCATCTCCGGGCCCAGCACCGTGTCGACGCCGCGTCCGTGCATGTCGCGGAAGCGGCTCCACGGCATCACGGCCTCCTTGACGGAGATCGGCGCGTCGGGCGGCAGTGTGCCGCCGTCACCGGTCTTCGGCAGCATGCCCTCGGCGCGCAGTTCGGCGACGGTGGCGCCCAGCGAGATGCGGGCGGCGGCCTTGGCCAGCGGCACCGCGGTCGCCTTCGAGGTGAAGGGGACGGTGCGCGAGGCGCGCGGGTTGGCTTCCAGGACGTAGAGGATGTCCCCGGCCATGGCGAACTGGATGTTGATCAGTCCGCGCACGCCGACGCCCTTGGCGATGGCCTCCGTCGAGATCCGCAGACGCTTTATGTCGTAGCCGCCGAGGGTGATCGGGGGCAGTGCGCAGGCGGAGTCGCCGGAGTGAATGCCGGCTTCCTCGATGTGCTCCATGACACCGCCGAGGTAGAGCTCGGTGCCGTCGTAGAGGGCGTCGACGTCGATCTCGATGGCGTCGTCGAGGAAGCGGTCGACCAGGACCGGCCGCGAGGGGCTGATCTCGGTGGACTCCTCGATGTAGGAGGACAGGCGGGTCTCGTCGTAGACGATCTCCATGCCGCGTCCGCCGAGGACGTACGAGGGGCGTACCAGAACGGGGTAGCCGATCTCGTCGGCGATGGCCTTGGCCTCGGCGAAGGTGGTCGCGGTGCCGTGCTTGGGGGCCGGGAGACCGGCCTCGGCCAGCACGCGGCCGAAGGCGCCACGGTCCTCGGCGGCGTGGATGGCCTCCGGCGGGGTGCCGACGACCGGGACGCCGTTGTCCTTGAGCGCCTGGGCGAGACCCAGCGGGGTCTGGCCGCCGAGCTGGACGATGACACCGGCGATCGGGCCCGCGAGGGACTCCGCGTGGACGATCTCCAGCACGTCTTCGAGCGTCAGCGGCTCGAAGTACAGGCGGTCGGAGGTGTCGTAGTCGGTGGACACGGTCTCCGGGTTGCAGTTGACCATCACGGTCTCGTAGCCCGCGTCGCTGAGCGCGAAGGAGGCGTGGACGCAGGAGTAGTCGAACTCGATGCCCTGGCCGATGCGGTTCGGGCCGGAGCCCAGGATGATCACGGCGGGCTTCTCGCGCGGCGCGACCTCGGACTCCTCGTCGTACGAGGAGTAGAAGTACGGGGTCTTCGCGGCGAACTCGGCGGCGCAGGTGTCGACCGTCTTGTAGACCGGGCGCACTCCCAGCGCGTGGCGGACCTCGCGGACGACGTCCTCGCGCAGACCGCGGATCTCGGCGATCTGGACGTCGGAGAAGCCGTGGCGCTTTGCTTCCGCAAGCAGCTCGGGATCGAGCTTCTCGGCGGCCGCGAGCTCGTCCGCGTATTCCTTGATCAGGAACAGTTGGTCGACGAACCAGGGGTCGATCTTCGTGGCGTCGAAGACCTCCTCCTGGGTGGCGCCGGCCCGGATGGCCTGCATGACGGTGTTGATGCGGCCGTCGGTGGGGACCTTGGCGGTCTCCAGCAGCTCGGCCTTGTCACCGGTCTCGCCGACGAAGGTGAACTGGCTGCCCTTCTTCTCCAGCGAGCGCAGCGCCTTGTTGAGCGCCTCGGTGAAGTTGCGGCCGATGGCCATGGCCTCGCCCACCGACTTCATGGTGGTGGTGAGGGTGGCGTCGGCGGCCGGGAACTTCTCGAAGGCGAAGCGCGGGACCTTGACCACGACGTAGTCGAGAGTCGGCTCGAAGGAGGCCGGGGTCTTCTCGGTGATGTCGTTGGGGATCTCGTCCAGCGTGTAGCCGACGGCGAGACGGGCGGCGATCTTCGCGATCGGGAAGCCCGTGGCCTTGGAGGCGAGCGCCGAGGAGCGGGAGACGCGCGGGTTCATCTCGATGACGATGACGCGGCCGTCGTCGGGGTTGATCGCGAACTGGATGTTGCAGCCGCCGGTGTCGACGCCGACCTCGCGGATGATCGCGATGCCGATGTCACGCAGCCGCTGGTACTCGCGGTCGGTGAGGGTCATCGCCGGGGCGACCGTGATGGAGTCGCCGGTGTGGACGCCCATCGGGTCGAAGTTCTCGATGGAGCAGACGACCACGACGTTGTCGGCCTTGTCGCGCATCAGCTCCAGCTCGTACTCCTTCCAGCCGAGAATGGACTCCTCCAGGAGCACCTCGGTGGTCGGCGAGAGCATGAGGCCCTGGCCCGCGATGCGGCGCAGCTCCTCCTCGTCGTGCGCGAAGCCGGAGCCGGCGCCACCCATGGTGAAGGAGGGGCGGACGACGACCGGGTAGCCGCCGAGCTCGTCGACGCCCTTGAGGATGTCGTCCATCGAGTGGCAGATGACCGAGCGGGCGGACTCGCCGTGGCCGATCTTGGCGTTGACGGCCTCGACGACGCCCTTGAAGAGCTCGCGGTCCTCGCCCTTGTTGATCGCCTCGACGTTGGCGCCGATCAGCTCGACGCCGTACTTCTCCAGCACACCCTGCTCGTGCATGGAGATCGCGGTGTTGAGCGCGGTCTGGCCGCCGAGGGTGGGCAGGAGCGCGTCGGGGCGCTCCTTGGCGATGATCTTCTCGACGTACTCCGGGGTGATCGGCTCGACGTAGGTGGCGTCGGCGATCTCCGGGTCGGTCATGATCGTCGCCGGGTTGGAGTTCACCAGGATGACCCGCAGGCCCTCGGCCTTGAGGATGCGGCAGGCCTGGGTGCCGGAGTAGTCGAACTCCGCGGCCTGGCCGATGACGATCGGGCCGGAGCCGATGACCAGGACGGACTGGATATCGGTGCGCTTAGGCACGCTGGCCCTCCATGAGGTTCACGAAGCGGTCGAACAGGTAGGCCGCGTCGTGCGGTCCGGCTGCTGCCTCGGGGTGGTACTGGACGCTGAACGCGGGCTGGTCGAGCAGGTGCAGGCCCTCGACCACGTTGTCGTTGAGACAGACGTGGGAGACCTCGGCCCGCCCGAAGGGGGTGTCGGAGACCTTGTCGAGCGGGGCGTCGACGGCGAATCCGTGGTTGTGCGCGGTGACCTCGACCTTGCCGGTGGTGCGGTCCTGCACCGGCTGGTTGATGCCGCGGTGGCCGTACTTCAGCTTGTAGGTGCCGAAGCCGAGCGCACGGCCGAGGATCTGGTTGCCGAAGCAGATGCCGAACAGGGGGGTCTTCCTGGCGAGGACCTCCTTGATGACGGTGAGGTCGACGGTCGCCGGGTCGCCGGGGCCGTTGGAGAGGAAGACACCGTCCGGGGCGACCGCGTAGAGGTCGTCGGCCGTGGCGGTCGCGGGCATCACGTGCACCTCGATGCCGCGCTCGGCCATCAGCGCCGGGGTCATGCCCTTGATGCCCAGGTCGATCGCCGCGACGGTGAACTTCTTCTCACCGATCGCCGGGACGACGTACGTCTCCTTGGTGGCGACCTCGGCGGAGAGGTTCGCGCCCTTCATCTGCGGGGCTTCCTTGACGCGGGCGAGCAGGGTCGCCTCGTCGGCCAGGGCCGCACCGGAGAAGATGCCGACCCGCATGGCACCGCGCTCGCGCAGGTGGCGGGTGAGGGCGCGGGTGTCGATGCCGGAGATCCCGACGACGCCCTGCTTGACCAGTTCGTCGTCCAGGGACCGGCGGGAACGCCAGTTGGACGGGATGCGGGCGGGGTCCCGGACGACATAGCCCGCGACCCAGATCTTCGCCGACTCGTCGTCCTCGTCGTTGATGCCGGTGTTGCCCACGTGCGGGGCGGTCATCACGACGACCTGACGGTGGTACGAGGGATCGGTGAGGGTCTCCTGGTAGCCGGACATGCCGGTGTTGAACACCGCCTCGCCGAAGGTCTCCCCCACGGCCCCGTAGGCGCGGCCGCGGAAGCTGCGGCCGTCCTCCAGGACGAGTACGGCGGGAGCCTGGCCGGCTCCCCGGGTGGAGATCGTCATCGTGCGGTGCCTTCCGTAGTAACTGCCACTGCTGTGCTGTTCATGGTGGTGATGGCCTCGACCCAGGCCGTGTGCTCGGCCGCCCTGTCGGACCTGAAGCCCGAGTCGAGCAGCTTGCCGCCGTGCTCCCAGGTGACGACCAGCAGGCCGCCCTCCGCGAGGACCTTGCCCGCGATGCCCTTGTCGAGCCGGGCCTCGCGGAGCTGGGGCGCGGGGATGAAGAAGTCGCCCGCCCCGGGGCGTACGACGACCAGCCCCTGGTCGGTGAGGGTCAGCTCGGCCCTGCTGCGCGTGCCCAGACCGTGGGCCACGATCCGGTCGAGCCACTGCCCGGCCGTGGTGGACCCGTGGTACCGGCCACTCATCCTCAGCTTCGCCGCACCGGGCTGCTCCGGCGATTCGGGGAGCTCGGGCAGGTCCGACTGGAGGGTCCCGCGCCACTTCCAGCCCTGGCGCATCAGCCAGTACACGAGGGCGACGAAGAGGGCCAGTCCGACGACCCACGCGATGCGCGAGCCCCAGTCGGTCACTTCCGCCGACTTCTTCTCGGCTTCTGCCGCCAGTGCGATAAGAGATGTCACGCGAGTTTCCCGTCCACGACCGTTGCCCGGCCCCGCAGGAAGGTGTGGGTGACGCGTCCCGGCAGCTCGCGACCCTCGTAGGGGGTGTTGCGGCTGCGGGAGGCGAAGCCCGCGGGGTCCACCTGTCCACGGTAAGCGGCATCGACGAGGGTCAGGTTCGCGGGCTCCCCCGCGGCGACCGGGCGGCCGTGGCTCTCCAGGCGTCCGATGACGGCCGGGGCGTACGACATCCGCTCGGCGACGCCCGCCCAGTCGAGCAGCCCCGTCTCGACCATCGTCTGCTGGACCACGGACAGCGCGGTCTCCAGGCCGACCATGCCCATGGCGGCGGCGGCCCACTCGCAGTCCTTGTCCTCGTGCGGGTGCGGGGCGTGGTCGGTGGCGACGATGTCGATCGTGCCGTCGGCCAGCGCCTCGCGCAGCGCGAGGACGTCCTTCTCGGTGCGCAGCGGCGGGTTCACCTTGTAGACCGGGTTGTACGAGCGGACCAGCTCGTCGGTGAGCAGCAGGTGGTGCGGGGTGACCTCGGCGGTCACGTCGATACCGCGCGACTTGGCCCACCGTACGATCTCGACCGAACCGGCGGTCGACAGGTGGCAGATGTGCACCCGCGAGCCGACGTGCTCGGCGAGCAGTACGTCGCGGGCGATGACCGACTCCTCGGCGACGGCCGGCCAGCCGCCCAGACCCAGCTCGGCGGAGACGATGCCCTCGTTCATCTGGGCGCCCTCGGTGAGGCGGGGCTCCTGGGCGTGCTGGGCCACGACGCCGCCGAAGGCCTTCACGTACTCCAGCGCGCGACGCATGATCACCGCGTCGTCGACGCACTTGCCGTCGTCGGAGAAGACCTTCACCCCGGCGGCCGAGTCGTGCATCGCGCCCAGCTCGGCGAGCTTCTTGCCCTCCAGGCCGACGGTGACGGCGCCGATCGGCTGCACGTCGCAGTAGCCGGACTCCTTGCCGAGCCGGTAGACCTGCTCGACGACGCCGGCGGTGTCGGCGACCGGGAAGGTGTTGGCCATGGCGAACACGGCGGTGAAGCCACCGGACGCGGCGGCGCGGGTGCCGGTGAGGACCGTCTCGGAGTCCTCCCGGCCCGGCTCGCGCAGGTGGGTGTGGAGGTCGACGAGGCCCGGCAGGAGGACCTTGCCGTCGGCCTCGATGACCTCGGCGCCCTCGGCGGACAGACCGGTGCCGACCGCCTCGATGGTCTCGCCGTCGATCAGTACGTCCTGGGTCTCGCCGCCCAGCACCTTCGCACCGCGGATAAGGATCTTGCTCATGATTACTTGTTCTCCTCGGTACGTGCGGTGGTGTGGGCGGCGGACTCGTTGCCGCCGAGAAGCAGATAGAGGACGGCCATCCGCACGGAGACCCCGTTGGCGACCTGCTCGACGACCGTGCACCGGTCGGAGTCGGCCACCTCTGCGGTGATCTCCATGCCGCGGACCATCGGGCCGGGGTGCATGACGATGGCGTGCTCGGGCATCTTCGCCATCCGCTCGCCGTCCAGTCCGTACCGCCGCGAGTACTCGCGTTCGGTCGGGAAGAAGGCCGCGTTCATGCGCTCGCGCTGCACGCGCAGCATCATCACCGCGTCGGACTTGGCGAGGACGCTGTCGATGTCGTACGAGACGTGGGCGGGCCAGTGCTCGACGCCGATCGGCAGCAGGGTGGGCGGTGCCACGAGGGTGACCTCGGCGCCCAGGGTGTGCAGCAGGTCGACGTTCGACCGGGCGACCCTGCTGTGCAGGACGTCGCCGACCAGCGTGATCCGCTTGCCGTCCAGGTCCTGGCCGAGGCCCGCGTCCCGGCCGACCAGCCGGCGCCGCATGGTGAAGGCGTCGAGCAGGGCCTGGGTGGGGTGCTGGTGGGTCCCGTCGCCGGCGTTGATGACGGTCGCGTCGATCCAGTCGGACGTGGCGAGCCGGTAGGGGGCCCCGCTCGCGCCGTGCCGGATGACGACGGCGTCCACGCCCATCGCCTCCAGCGTCTGCGCGGTGTCCTTCAGCGACTCGCCCTTGGAGACCGAGGAACCCTTGGCGGTGAAGTTGATGACGTCCGCCGAGAGCCGCTTCTCGGCGGCCTCGAAGGAGATCCGGGTGCGGGTCGAGTCCTCGAAGAAGAGGTTGACGACCGTGCGGCCGCGCAGGGTGGGCAGCTTCTTGATCGGCCGGTCGGCGACCCGGGCCATCTCCTCGGCGGTGTCGAGGATCAGGACGGCGTCGTCGCGGGTGAGGTCGGCGGCCGAGATGAGGTGGCGCATCATCTGGGTTCTCTCCAGGTTCACGGAGGGCGGGAAGGCGTACGAGCAGGCAGCAGTCGCCGCACGACCCGGATCACGGGCCGCGCAGCGGGCAGGCGCTACTTGTCGGCCGGGGCGGTCTGCTTGACACCGAGCAGCACGGTGTCGCGACCGTCCTCCTCGGCGAGCTGGACCTTGACCGTCTCCCGCAACGACGTGGGGAGGTTCTTGCCGACGTAGTCGGCACGGATCGGGAGTTCGCGGTGGCCGCGGTCGACCAGGACCGCCAGCTGGACCGCGCGCGGGCGGCCGAGGTCGCCGAGGGCGTCCAGGGCGGCGCGGATGGTGCGGCCGGAGAAGAGCACGTCGTCGACGAGGACGACCAGGCGTCCGTCGAGGCCGTCGCCGGGGATTTCCGTACGGGCCAGGGCGCGCGCGGGGCGCATCCGCAGGTCGTCGCGGTACATGGTGATGTCGAGGGAGCCGACCGGCATCGGGCGGCCGGTGATCTCTTCGAGCTTGGCGGCGAGCCGGCGGGCGAGGAAAACACCGCGGGTCGGAATGCCGAGAAGCACGCAGTCGTCGGCGCCCTTGGCGCGTTCGACGATTTCGTGTGCGATACGGGTCAGAACCCGTGCGATGTCGGGGCCTTCGAGAACTGCCCGCGCATCGGAATTGTTGGTAAGACCTGTGTTGCTGGTGTCCATATGAAACGGACCTCCTTCTCCGCCTCACGGGACGGTTCTTAAAGGACGTCGAGATGTGCGTGTTCCACGGTACCAGGGCCTCCGGATCCCTTCTCGGCCGGGTGCGGAAGTACCGGCCCGCAAGGTGGTGAAGTGCTCGGATCCCTTCTCTCACGGGGCTCCCACCCATTCGGCTTGACGCATCCAAGTAACGCTGCGTAACCTCACAGTGAGTTACCAGCCACGCGGCGGAGCCGCAATGTTCCAGCGTCCGGGGAGCTTTATGTCCAGCGAATACGCCAAGCAGCTCGGGGCCAAGCTCCGCGCGATCCGCACCCAGCAGGGCCTTTCCCTCCACGGTGTCGAGGAGAAGTCCCAGGGCCGCTGGAAGGCGGTCGTGGTGGGTTCGTACGAGCGCGGGGACCGCGCGGTGACCGTGCAGCGTCTCGCCGAGCTCGCGGACTTCTACGGGGTTCCGGTCCAGGAGCTCCTGCCGGGCACCACGCCCGGCGGTGCCGCCGAGCCGCCGCCCAAGCTCCGTCTCGACCTGGAGCGTCTCGCGCACGTTCCCGCGGAGAAGGCAGGACCGCTCCAGCGGTACGCGGCCACCATCCAGTCGCAGCGCGGCGACTACAACGGCAAGGTGCTGTCGATCCGTCAGGACGACCTGCGCACCCTCGCCGTGATCTACGACCAGTCCCCCTCGGTCCTGACCGAACAGCTCATCAGCTGGGGCGTCCTGGACGCGGACGCGCGTCGCGCGGTCGGCCACGAAGAGGTCTGATCCGCACCTCTCGCGCCTTGTGCCGCAAGAGAAGAAACGTCCCGTCGGGGGCGGTGGTGGCAGCTGATGCCGCTGCCGCCCCCGGCGGTTTTTTCATGCCCGTGCGACACACGCGTACGGCACGCACGAACAACACGCATGTACGACGCACCCGCCCCGGCACGCGGAAGGGCCCGCAGCACACGGCTGCGGGCCCTTCCGTTCGCGGCATCCCTGCCGGAGCGACAGCGTCAGCTGTCCTCGCGGCGGAGGTTCGGCTTCAGGTCCTTGAAGCGGCCGAGCAGGCCGTTCACGAACGACGGGGAGTCGTCGGTGGAGAACTCCTTGGCGAGTCGAATCGCCTCGTCGATCACCACTGCGTCCGGGGTCCCGTCCACCCACACCAGCTCGTACGTACCGAGCCGAACGATGTTGCGGTCCACGACCGGCATCCGGTCGAGGTCCCAGCCCTCGGCATAGGTCGCGATGAGCTCGTCGATCCGGGCCGCGTACTGCGCGTACCCCTCGACGAGTTCCATCGTGTATTCGGTCACCGGCGGCTGTCGCTCGTCGCTCCGCGAGTGCCGGACCCAGTCCGCGAGGACATTCTGCACGGACGTGCCGCGCTGATCGGCCTCGAAGAGGATCTGGAACGCGCGCTTGCGGGCGTTGTTGCGAGCGGCCACGGTTAGCTGTTCACCCGGCCGAGGTAGTCGCCCGTGCGGGTGTCGACCTTGATCTTCTCGCCGGTCGTGATGAAGAGCGGGACGCCGATCTCGTAATCGGTCTCCAGGGTGGCGGGCTTGGTGCCACCGGTGGAGCGGTCGCCCTGCACACCCGGGTCGGTGTGCTTGATCGTCAGCTCGACGGCGGCCGGGAGCTCGACGTAGAGCACCTCGCCCTCGTGCTGGGCGACCGAGGCGGTGAAGCCCTCGATCAGGAAGTTGGCGGTGTTGCCGACGGACTTGCGGTCGACCATGAGCTGGTCGTACGTGTCCATGTCCATGAAGACGAAGTAATCGCCGTCCATGTACGAGAACTGCATGTCACGGCGGTCGATGGTGGCCGTCTCGACCTTCGTGCCGGCGTTGAACGTCTTGTCGACGACCTTGCCGGACATCACGCTCTTGAGCTTGGTGCGCACGAAGGCAGGGCCCTTGCCGGGCTTGACGTGCTGGAACTCGACGACGGACCAGAGCTGGCCTCCGTCGAGCTTGAGCACCATGCCGTTCTTGAGGTCGTTCGTGGAAGCCACGGTTGCGGAATCTCCTGGACTGGTGGAACGACCGACGGAACGCACGCGGCAGGCGCAAAAGCTAGAGCGCGAGCAGTTCCTTGGTCGTAATGGTGAGTAGCTCGGGTCCGCCGTCCGCCTCGGGGCGCACGACGAGAGTGTCATCGATCCGGACTCCGCCCCGACCTGGGAGGTGAACCCCCGGCTCGACGGTGACCGGCACACAAGCGTCCAGTTTACCCATGGCTGATGGTGCCAACTGCGGGTCCTCCACGATTTCGAGTCCCACACCGTGCCCGACGGACGCCACAAGGGCCTCTCCGTACCCCGCCGCCTCCAGCGGCTGGCGTGCCGCACGGTCCACTTCGCGGTACTCGACACCGGGCGCGAGGGACTCCCTGGCCGCCCGCTGGGCCGCGAACACCAGGTCGTACAGCTCGATCTGCCAGTCCGCCGGGGTCGTCCCGATGACGAACGTACGGCCGATCTCGACACGGTATCCCCGGAACTCGGCGCCCAGGCCCACCGAGAGGAAGTCGCCCTCCTCGACCCGGCGGTCGGTCGGACGGTGGCCGCCCCGGCCGGAGTTGGGTCCGGTGCCGACGGAAGTGGCGAAGGCGGGGGCGGTGCCGCCGTGGTCGACCAGGCGGCGCTCCAGCTCCAGGGCGAGATGGCGTTCGGTGCGGCCGACCAGGATGGATTCCAGCAGCTCACCCAGTGCCTGGTCGGTGATCTCGGCCGCGGTGCGCAGACAGGAGATCTCCTCCTGGTCCTTGACGATGCGCTGCTGCTCGACGGCGGAGCCCAGTTCGGCGAGCTTCAGCCGGGGGGCCACCGATCCGAGCGCCCGGTAGCGGGCGACCGTCAGGTGGTGCTCCTCCACGGCGAGCAGGGCCGCCCCGGCCGCTCCCGCGAGGTCCGCCGCCGCGACGGCCGCGTCCGCGCCGGGCGTCGGCAGGACACTGATCCGCAGGTACTCGTCCGGGCGCCCCTCCACGGACACGCCCTCGGGCGTGCGCGGACACAGCAGTACGTCGTTCTCGGGGCCGCCGGGGCCGAGCAGCACCACCGCTCCGGCCGGGGCGCTGCCCGCGAGATAGCGGACGTTGGCGGGCCGGGAGACGAGTACGGCGTCGCTGCCCGCGGCGGCCGCTCGGTCGCGCAGCCTCCCGCGGCGGATTCCATGGGCCTCTGACATGCCTTGAGCGTAGGTACGGAGGCGGGGGCGCGCCGTTTCTGCGCGTCCGACCGGGTCTGCCGGGGCCGGACCACGAGGCGGGCGGGCCACCACGAGGCGGGCGGGCCACCGGGGGCGCGGGCTGTCAGGTGGGCGGGCTACCAGGTGGGCGGGCTCGCCATCGCGCGGGCCAGGGTCTCGTCGAGGAGCTGGGCGGTGGTGGCGACGTCGTACTGGGAGTTGTCGATGATCGGGAGCCCGGAGCCGTACCAGCCGGCCATCCGCCCGTGGATGCGCGCCACTTCCTCGTCGCTGAGGCGCCTGTTGCCGCTGCGCTTGGCGTTGCGCTCCAGGACTATCTCCAGGCCCGGCAGCAGGACCACGGGGAGCAGTCCGGGGCCCACGTGCCGCTTCCAGCCGCCGAGGCCGACCACGGGCCGGTCGGGGAAGACCGCGTCGTCGACGATGCAGGAGATGTTGTTGGCGAGGAAGTTGCGGGCGGCGAAGCCGCAGGTGCGGCGGGCGAGGCGGTACTGGGCCTCGGAGTGGTCGTTCCACCCGGCCTGCGGGTCGGCGAAGCCGGAGCAGACCCATTCGCGGACGTCGTCCAGGCTGATGTGCGCGGTCGGCACCCGGCGGCTCTGCGCCCAGTACTTGGCAACCGTCGTCTTGCCCGCCCCGGCCGGGCCGATCAGCAGCACCGCGAGGGTGGTGTTCCCGGTGTGCGCGGCGGCGGCCGGTGGCGCGGGCAGCGGTACGGGGCCGCCCGGGGGCAGTTGGATGTGCCCGGTGGTGTCGCGGGCGCCGGGGGGCACGGGGGCCTGCTGGGGCTGCGGGCCGTTGCCGGGGCCGTGCGTGGTGAAACCGGGGGCGGGGGGTTGCTGTTGCGCGTGCGGGGGCTGCTGCGGGTGCGGCTGGTGCGCCTGGGGGTGGGGCTGCTGGGGCGCAGGGGGCCGGTGTGCATGCGGTGCCGGGTGCTGCGGTTGGGGCGGGCCCTGGGGCGCCGGGGGTCCCGCAGGCGGCAACGGGGCGCCCTGCGGGTGCGGGGCCGCGCCCGCCCAGGCCGCGCCGGGTCCGTGGGGAGGTGGCAGCGGAGCCCCCACTACGTGCTGCATCCGGTGCCACTCCGTCTCGTACAGGCGACTGTTGCCGGGCCTACGGTCCACCGGAAGCGATGAACCGAATCGTGTTGATGCTGACCCGCGAAGGCCCACTCGAACCCTCGCACGGTACCGCCTCCGTCCGTTCACCTGATGAACGGACGGAGGCGATCCTAAATGCCCTGCCCGACAAGACGGTTGTTTCAGGCGTCGCGTTGCTCCGCCAGCGCACGGAGCGCCAACAGGTACGAGCCGATCCCGAAGCCCGCGATGGTGCCACTGGCGACGGCGGCCACCACCGAGGTGTGCCGGAATTCCTCCCGGGTGTACGGATTCGAGATGTGCACCTCGATCAGCGGGGCGGTGCGCTGGGCCGCCGCGTCCCGCATCCCGTACGAGTAGTGCGTGAAGGCCCCCGGATTGAGCACGACCGGAATCGCACCGTCCGCCGCCTCGTGCAGCCAGCGGATCAGCTCGCCCTCGTCATTCGTCTCGCGTACGTCGACGTCGAAGCCGAGCTCCTTGCCCAGCCCCCGGCACGCCTCCACGAGCCCCTTGTACGAGGTCGCCCCGTACACATCGGGCTCCCGCGAGCCGAGCCGCCCGAGGTTCGGACCGTTGAGTACCAGGACCCGGCTCATGCGGCTCACGCTGCGATCTCGGCGTGTGCCGCCAGCAGCATCGCCGGGTCCGGGCCCTCCAGCACGGTCGGCTTGGCCAGACCGTCGAGCACGATGAAACGCAGCAGGTCACCGCGCGACTTCTTGTCGACCTTCATGTTCTCCACCAGCTTGGGCCACTGGTCGCCCCGGTAGGTGAGCGGCAGCCCGACGGACCCCAGGACGGAGCGGTGCCGGTCGGCCGTGGCGTCGTCCAGCCGGCCGGCGATCCGGCCCAGTTCGGCGGCGAAGACCATGCCCACAGACACGGCCGCCCCGTGCCGCCAGTTGTAGCGCTCGTTCTTCTCGATGGCGTGGCCCAGGGTGTGCCCGTAGTTGAGGATCTCGCGGCGTCCGGCCTCCTTGAGGTCCCCGGACACCACCTCCGCCTTGACCTTGATCGAGCGGACGATCAGCTCGGCGGTGTGCGGGCCCTCGGGGGTGCGCGCCGCCTGCGGGTCCTCCTCGATCAGGTCGAGGATCACCGGGTCGGCGATGAAGCCGGCCTTGATCACCTCGGCGAGACCGCTCACGAAGTCGTTGACCGGCAGCGAGTCCAGCGCCGCGAGGTCGCAGAGCACCCCGGCCGGCGGGTGGAAGGCGCCGACGAGGTTCTTGCCCTCGGCGGTGTTGATGCCGGTCTTGCCGCCGACCGCCGCGTCCACCATGCCGAGCACGGTCGTGGGAACGGCGATCCAGCGCACCCCGCGCAGCCAGGTGGCCGCCACGAAACCGGCCACATCGGTGGTGGCCCCTCCCCCGACGCCGACGATCACGTCGGTGCGGGTGAAGTTGGTCTGGCCGAGCGCCTTCCAGCAGTACGCCGCGACCTCGACGGTCTTGGCCTCCTCCGCGTTCGGGAGCTGGATGGCGATGACGTCGTACCCCTGTGCGGCCAGGTCCTCCCGTACCGCCTCACCGGTCTCGGCGAGTGCCTCGGGGTGCAGTACGGCGACCCGCTTGGCCTTCTTCCCGATCAGCCCGGGAAGCTCGCCCAGCAACTGCCGCCCCACCAGCACGTCGTACGCCTCGGTGCCGTCGGTGCCCCCGACGGTGATCCGGGTGGGTGCTACTGCCTGCTCGCTGGTCATGCGTCCTTCAACTCCAGTGCGTCGAGGACCGCCTGGGCGACCTCTTCGGGGGTGCGTCCGTCGGTGGCGACGACCACCCGGGCGACCTCGGTGTACAGACTGCGGCGGGCCTCCATCAGCTCACGCCACTGCTTGCGCGGATTGACGGCGAGCAGCGGGCGCGCCTGGTTGAGACCGGTGCGTCTGACCGCCTCCTCCACATCCATCGACAGATAGACGACCGGGTGCGCGCAGAGCAGCTCCCGGGTCTCGCCGTCGAGGATCGCGCCACCGCCGAGCGCCAGCACACCCGTGTGCTGCTCGACGGCCGTACGGACGGCCGCCCGCTCCAGATCACGGAAGTACGGCTCGCCCTCATCCACGAAGATGTCGGCGATCGCACGCCCCTGAGCCGCGACGATGTCCGCGTCGGTGTCCCGGTGGGCGATCCCCAGCCGGTCCGCGAGCAGCGCGCCCACCGTGGTCTTGCCGACCCCCATCGGGCCGACCAGAACGATCCGGGGGCCGGTCACCGGATCTGGAGGTTGTCGAGGAACGACTGCACATTGCGCCGCGTCTCGCCCACGCTGTCGCCACCGAACTTCTCGGCGACAGCGTCCGCGAGCACCAGCGCCACCATGGCCTCGGCCACGATGCCCGCCGCCGGAACGGCGCAGACATCGGAGCGCTGGTGGTGCGCGGCGGCGACATCGCCGGTCGCCACGTCGATCGTGGCCAGTGCCCGCGGCACCGTCGCGATCGGCTTCATCGCGGCCCGTACCCGCAGCAGTTCACCCGTGGACATGCCGCCCTCGGTGCCACCGGCCCGCCCGGTGGTGCGCTTCACACCGTCCGCCGTCGGCACGATCTCGTCGTGCGCCTTGGAGCCCGGCACCCGCGCCAGGTCGAAACCGTCGCCGACCTCGACGCCCTTGATCGCCTGGATGCCCATGAGGGCGCCCGCGAGCCGCGAGTCCAGCCGCCGGTCCCAGTGCGTGAAGGAGCCGAGCCCGACCGGCACGTTGTACGCCAGGACCTCGACCACTCCGCCCAGGGTGTCGCCGTCCTTGTGGGCCTGGTCGATCTCCGCGACCATCGCCTTCGACGCGTCCGCGTCCAGGCAGCGCACCGGGTCCTCGTCCAGCTTCGCCTCGTCGGCGGGGACGGGCAGCACACCGTACGGAGCCTTGGCCGCGGCCAGCTCCACCACGTGCGAGACGATCTCGATGCCGGTGGTCTGCTTCAGGTACGACCTGGCCACCGTGCCCAGCGCGACCCGCGCCGCGGTCTCCCGCGCACTGGCCCGCTCCAGCACCGGACGCGCCTCGTCCAGCGCGTACTTCTGCATGCCCGCGAGGTCCGCGTGGCCGGGGCGGGGGCGGGTCAGCGGCGCGTTGCGCGCCAGCTTGGCCAGCACCTCGGGGTCCACCGGGTCGGCCGACATGACCTGTTCCCACTTGGGCCACTCGGTGTTGCCCACCATGATCGCGACGGGGCCGCCCATGGTCAGGCCGTGCCGCACGCCACCGAGGAAGGTGACCGCGTCCTTCTCGAACTTCATCCGAGCGCCGCGCCCATAACCGAGCCTGCGTCGTGCCAGCGCGTCCGCCACCATCTCCGTGGTGATCGGCACGCCGGCGGGAAGGCCCTCCAGCGTCGCGACGAGTGCGGGTCCGTGGGATTCTCCCGCGGTCAGCCAGCGCAACCTGCTCAACGGTGCTCCTCATGCTCGCGCCTGGATCTGCGACGACGCAGCCCGGATGCGCGGCCCGGACCCGCCGACCCCGATCCTCCCACGGCCAGGGGTGCGCCCTTGCCCCAGGTCCAGCACTCGGACGAACCGCCCGGCTACCGGACAGTGCCCGCCAGCGCCCGCATCCCCGCGGCCCGCATCACGGCGAGCGGCGCCTCGGTGACGCCCGTCATCTGCTCGACCTGCAACACCGCCTGGTGCACCAGGAGATCAAGTCCTCCGACCACTGCTCCCCCACGCGCGGACCAGGCCGCCGCGAGGGCGGTGGGCCACGGGTCGTACAGCACGTCGAAAAGCGTGCCGACGGCTTGCGGTACGTCCGCGGCCAGCGCGTCGGTGGTCCCGGCCGGTGTGGTAGCGATCACCAGTGGCGCCGCGAACGCCTCCCGGGCATCGGCCCAGTCGGCGGTCCGCACATCCACTCCGAGGCGCTCGCCCCAGGTCCGCATCTCCACCGCGCGCGCATCGCTCCGTACGTACGCGGTCACCGGGCCGGCGCATATCCGCGCCAGCGCCGCCAACGCCGAGGAGGCGGTAGCACCGGCCCCGAGGATCGCCGCGGACTCGACCTTCTCGACTCCGCGCTCGCGCAGGGCGGAGATCATCCCGGGGATGTCGGTGTTGTCGCCGAGCCGCCGCCCGTCCCGGGTGAGGACGACCGTGTTGACCGCCTCGACCGAGGCAGCGGTCGCGCTGACCTCGTCGAGCAGCCCGATGATCGCCCGCTTGAGCGGCATGGTGAGCGAGAGCCCCGCCCACTCCTGCCCCAACTCCCCCATGAACGCGGGGAGTTGGGCCTCGCCGACCTCGTAGCGACCGTACGTCCAGCCGTCGAGGCCGAGCTCCGCGTAGGCGGCACGGTGCAGGACCGGGGAGAGCGAGTGGGCGATGGGCGAGCCGAGGACGGCGGCCCGGGTGCGGGGGCTGCTCACTGCTTGGACTTCTTCCGTTCCGCGTTGTACTGGTCCACGTAGCGCTGGTGCTCCGCGTAGGTGTTCGTGAAGACGGTCTTCTCCGAGGAGAGGGAGACGAAGTAGAACCAGGGGCCGGGCTTCGGTTCCAGCGCCGACTTCAGGGCGTCCTCACCCGGGTTGCTGATCGGGCCGGGCGGCAGGCCCTTCCGCTTCAGGTAGTACGTGTTGTACGGGTCGTCGAAGGTGGCCAACTTGTTCGTGTCGCCGATGTCCAGCGTGCTCGTCGACTTCAGGTAGTTGACCGTCGAGTCGAACTGGAGGCGACCATGGGTCTCCTGCTGGTTCGGCTTGAGGCGGTTGTAGACGACACGTGCGACCTTGTCGAAGTCGTGCGGGTACTTGCCCTCGGCCTGCACCAGGCTCGCCACGGTGAGCAGTTCGTACGGCGAGTTGAGGCCGAGCTTCTGGGCCGTGCCCGCCAGGTTCTGGTTCTCGTAGTGCTGGTTCGCCTCGGCGACCATCTTCTTGAGTACGTCCTCGGGCTTGGTGCCCTTGGCGACCGAGTAGGTGGCCGGGTAGAGGAAGCCTTCGAGCCGATCGAGGATGTCCTTGTCCTCGGGCACCCAGGTGGGCAGACCCAGGTTCTTGATCTGGTCCTTGGCGACCTTCTTGGTCGAACCGGCCGCGAGATTGAGCCTCTTGTCGAGCTCCGCGTAGACGGCGGCGTTGCGGGTGCCCGGAGGCAGGTTGTAGTTGTTCCGGCTCGCCGGGCTGAGCATCAGCTTGAGCGCGCTCTCCGCGGACATCTCCTTCTTCAGGGTGTAGACACCCGCCTGCAGGGAGTTGCCCTCGGGGTTCTTGGCGAGCGCGGCCCGGAAGGCGTCGATGCTCTTGACCACGCCCTTCTGCTTGAGGACGGCGCCGATGTCACTGCCGACGAAGCCCTTCTTGACCTCGATCTCCACCGAATCGGTGCCCTCGCCCGAAAAGTCCTCCACCGGCCCGAACCGGGCCTGCCAGAACTGGTAGCCGAAGTAGCCAACCGTGCCGAGTCCCCCCACGAGAACCAGCGAAACCACCAGGCACGCGGCGCCGCTGCGGCCCTTCTTCTTGCCCTTGCCGGACTTGCCGCCCTTGCCGCCGCCCCGGCGCGAGGAACGCGGGTCGTCGTCGTACTCGTCGTACCCGTCGTCCGCACCGTCGGCGTCCCGCTGGTCCTTGCGGCGGTCGTCGGCGCCCGTGAAGAAGGGGTGCTCCTCCTCGGCGGGCATGTCCGCGTCCCAGTCGGTGACGGGTTCCGGCGGGTTCTGCCGCTGAGTGGGGGGCTGCGGCGGGGGGTACGCCTGCGGGGTTTGGTAGTAGTCGTGCTGGCCGGTGTCGTAGCCGGGCTGCTGACCGCTGTACGGGTCGGCCGGGTTCATCCCGTACGGAATGGCCTGGCCCTGACCGGTGTCCCAGTTCTCCTGGTAACCCTGGTTGCCCTGCTGGCCGTAACCCTGCTGCTGGCCCTGCGGCCCGTAACCCTGCTGCTGCGGGTACTGCTGCTGGGGGTGTTGTTGCTGCTGGGGATGCTGTTGCTGCTGGGGGTACTGCTGACCGTCGTAGTACGGCTGCTGGGGCTGGCCCTGCTGCGGGTACTGCTGCGGCGACTGGCCGTCGGCGTACGGGTCCTGACCGTACGCCGACTGGCCCTGCGCGGCCTGCTGCTGCCCGCCCCAACCCTGGCCACCCTGGTCCCCGTACAACGGGTCCTCTGGATGCCACGGTTCGGAGCCCTGACCCCGGCCATACTCAGTCATCGGTCCCCTAGAGCCGCTGGGCGGCGGGACCGGCGCGCGTGGGGCACGGCAGACGTCCCGCCTCAATTTCCTGTGCGGCAGCTGTTCGAAACGCCGCCACGGCGCGGAACGTTACCGTATCGCGATCAGACAACCACTTCGACGGCTTCGCCGGGAAGCTCTCCAGACACCCGTTCGGCCTCAAGCGCGTTCTGAAGAATGACAATCGCGGCGGCCTGGTCGATGACAGACCGGCCCTTTTTGGACTTCACGCCCGAGGCGCGCAGCCCCTGAGTGGCCGTCACTGTGGTCATCCTCTCGTCCACGAGCCGGACGCCGATGGGCGCGATGCCCTTGGCGAGCTCCTGGACGAAGGCCCTGACCTTGGCCGCGGCCGGCCCCTCGCCCCCGTTGAGGGAGCGAGGGAGACCGACGACCACTTCGAGGGGTTCGTACTCCTCGACCAACTGCTTCAGCCGCCGGTGGGCGGCCGGGACATCACGTCCCGGCACGGTCTCCACCGGGGTGGCGAGGACCCCGTCGGGGTCGCACGAGGCGACCCCGATCCGGGCGTCCCCGACGTCGATCGCGAGTCGGCGTCCGCGTCGCATCAGGCCGTTTCCCCGACGAGGCGCTCGACGGCGTCGATGGCGTCGCCGATGGCCTCGACGCTGGTGCCGCCGCCCTGGGCGACGTCCGGCTTGCCGCCGCCGCCACCACCGAGGGTCTTGGCGGCGGTACGGACCAGGTCGCCGGCCTTGAGACCGCGCTGGCGGGCGGCCTCGTTGGTGGCGATGACGGTGAGCGGGCGGCCGTTGGCGGTGGTGAACAGGGCCACCACGGCGGCGCGGTCGCCCTGGATGCGGCCACGGACGTCGAGGACCAGCTTGCGCAGGTCGTCGGCCGTGGTGCCGTCCGGCACCTGCCCGGTGACCAGGGCGACGCCCTTGATGTCCTTGGCGCCCGCGACCAGCCCGGCGGCGGCCTGCAGCACCTTCTCCGCGCGGAACTTCTCGATCTCCTTCTCGGCGTCCTTCAGCTTGCCGAGCATCGAGGAGATCTTCTCCGGCAGCTCCTCGGGACGCCCCTTGACCAGTTCCTGGAGCTGGGCGACGACCGTGTGCTCACGGGCCAGGAACTTGTACGCGTCGACGCCGACCAGGGCTTCGATACGTCGCACACCCGAGCCGATCGAGGACTCGCCGAGCAGCTTCACCAGACCCAGCTGGGCGGTGTTGTGCACGTGCGTGCCGCCGCACAGTTCCTTGGAGAAGTCGCCGATGGTGACCACCCGGACGCGCTCGCCGTACTTCTCGCCGAACTCGGCGATGGCGCCCTGCTTCTTGGCCTCGTCGATCGACATGACCTCGGCCTGCACGTCGAGTTCGTGGCTGAGGACCTCGTTGATCTTCTGCTCGACGTCGGTCAGGACGGCGCCGGGAACGGCGGCCGGGGAGCCGAAGTCGAAGCGGAAGCGGCCGGGCTGGTTCTCCGAACCGGCCTGGGCGGCCGTCGGGCCGAGAGCGTCGCGCAGCGCCTGGTGGGTGAGGTGGGTGGCGCTGTGGGCGCGGGCGATGGCGTTGCGACGGTGTACATCGATGATCGCCTGGGCCGGAGCGCCGACGGTGACCTCGCCGACCTGGACGACGCCCTTGTGGACGTACACACCCGGGACGGGCTTCTGGCAGTCGCGGATCTCCACGATGGCGCCGTTGTCCAGCTTGATGCGGCCGGTGTCGCCGATCTGGCCGCCTCCCTCGGCGTAGAAGGGGGTGCGGTCCAGGACGATCTCGACGTCGTCGCCCTCGGTGGCGGCCGGGGAGGGGACCCCGTCGACCAGGATGCCGACCACTCGCGACTCACCGACGGTGCTGGTGTAGCCGATGAAGTCGGTCTCGCCGGCGGCGTCCGCGATCTCGCGGTAGCCGGACATGTCGGCGTGGCCGTGCTTCTTGGCCTGGGCGTCGGCCTTGGCGCGGTCCCGCTGCTCCTTCATGAGGCGGCGGAAGCCGTCCTCGTCCACCGAAAGGCCCTGCTCCTGGGCCATTTCGAGGGTGAGGTCGATCGGGAAGCCCCAGGTGTCGTGGAGCAGGAACGCCTTGTCGCCGGAGAGGACCTGGCCACCGGCGGCCTTGGTCTCGGTGACGGCGGTGTCCAGGATGTTGGTGCCGCCCTTGATGGCCTTGAGGAAGGCGGCTTCCTCGGCGAGGGCGACGCCCAGGATGCGCTGGCGGTCGGTGATGAGCTCCGGGTACTGCTGGCCCATCGTGTCGATGACCGTGTCCACGAGTTCCTGGACGACGGGGCCGGTGGCACCCATGAGGCGCATGTTACGGACGGCGCGGCGCATGATGCGGCGCAGCACGTAGCCGCGGCCCTCGTTGCCGGGGGTGACACCGTCGCCGATGAGCATCACGGAGGTGCGCATATGGTCGGCGACCACGCGCATCGAGACGTCGCTGTTCCGGGCGGCGCCGTAACGCACACCGGTCAGCTCGGTGGCCTTGTCCATGACGACGCGCAGGGTGTCGGTCTCGTACATGTTCTGTACGCCCTGGAGGATCATGGCGAGGCGCTCCAGGCCGAGGCCCGTGTCGATGTTCTTCGACGGGAGCTCGCCGAGGATCTCGAAGTCCTCCTTGCCGAGCCCGGCGCCGCGCTCGTACTGCATGAAGACCAGGTTCCAGATCTCCACGTAGCGCTCGTCGTTGACGGCGGGGCCGCCTTCGACGCCGAACTCGGGACCGCGGTCGTAGTTGATCTCCGAGCACGGGCCGCAGGGGCCGGGGACGCCCATCGACCAGTAGTTGTCCTTCTTGCCCAGGCGCTGGATGCGCTCGGCGGGGACGCCGATCTTCTCCCGCCAGATCTCCTCGGCCTCGTCGTCGTCGAGGTAGACGGTGATCCAGAGCTTCTCCGGGTCGAGACCGTAACCGCCGTCGTCCAGGGACTTGGTGAGGATGTCCCAGGCGAAGCGGATGGCCCCTTCCTTGAAGTAGTCCCCGAAGGAGAAGTTGCCGCACATCTGGAAGAACGTGCCGTGCCGGGTGGTCTTGCCGACCTCTTCGATGTCCGGCGTGCGGACGCACTTCTGGACGCTGGTGGCGCGCTGCCAGGGGGCCTTGACCTCACCGAGGAAGTACGGCTTGAAGGGCACCATGCCGGCCGGGACCAGCAGCAGAGTCGGGTCGTCCGCGATGAGCGACGCCGAAGGGACAACGGTGTGACCGCGCTCCTCGAAGAAGCTCAGCCAGCGGCGACGAATTTCTGCCGACTCCATCAGTGGTCCTCATTCCGGTGAGACGAATTCCCGCGTTCGGGCGGGGAGTTGGTGGTGTGGTGCGAAGGCTCGGTGTGACGCGAAGGCTGGTCGATCGCCGCAACGTAACGCTGCGGCCCAAGCGCTCGCGCGTCGTCGGGGGCCGTGTCCAGGCCGAGCGCGTCGCCGAGTTCGGCCTCGCGCTGAACCATGCCGGCCCGCACGTCGAGCGCGAAGTCCCTGAGCCTGTGGCCCGCTTCGACCGCCTTGTCTGCGGCCTGCGCGGCGAGGCTCTCGGGGGTGAGCGCCTTGATCTTGCGGTTGACCTTCTGGGTGGCCCACACTCCGGCTGCGGCGCCGGCGGTGAACCAGAACGTACGGCGGAACATCGCTGCTCAGTCCTTAGATCCGCGGGAACTCCGGCCGCTTCGCTTCGACCGTCGCGCGGACGGGAGGGTCCGGCCGACGATCACGGTGCGGCGGTCCGGAGCCGGCGGCTCCGGGTTCTTCTTGCGGCCGATCGCCTGGCGCACGCCGTAACCGAAGGCGGCGACCTTGACCAGCGGTCCGCCGAAGGTGGAGGCGACGGTGGAGGAGAGCGCGGACGCGTTGGAAGTGACTTCCTGTACGTCGGAGGCGATCGCGTCGACCCGGTCCAGTTGGGTCTGCGCGGACCGTACGGTCGCGGAGGCGTCCGACAGCAGCGGAACTGCCTGCTCCGTCACCTCGGCCACCATCCGGGTCGTCGCCCTGAGCGTCTGCGCCAGCCTCACCAGAACCACGGCGAGGAAGGAGACCAGAATCGCCCAGAAGACGGCCACCAGAATGCCGGCCACCTCTCCACCGGACACGTTGCGCTCCCTGTTGCGTCGAGATATCTGCGTACGAAAAGTCGTTCCGCGAGCCTATCGCGCCAGGGCTGCGACCCCGTACCGCATATCGCGCGCCCGCGATCCCGCTGCCTCGGGAGCCCTGGAATGCGCAAACCCGCCGCTCCCCGCCTCGCAAGGAGGCGGGAAGACGACGGGCAGTGCACGCGAGGTGCCCAGAGCTACGCCGAAATCAGCGGGCGTAGTACTCGACGACCAGCTGCTCGTCGCAGATGACCGGGATTTCCTTGCGGTTCGGGTCACGGTCCAGGCGGAAGGCCAGGGCCTTCAGGTTGACCTGGAGGTAGCGCGGGGTCTCGCCCTCCGTGTCGTAGCCACCCTCACGGGCGACCTGGAAGGGGACCTTCTCGCGGCTGCGCTCGCGGACCATCACGACGTCGTCGGGACGGACACGGAACGACGGCTTGTCGACCTTGCCACCGTTGACCTCGATGTGGCCGTGAACGACCATCTGGCGGGCCTGGTAGATGGTGCGGGCGATGCCCGAACGCAGGACCAGGGCGTCGAGGCGACGCTCGAGCTCGACGACCAGCGCCTCGCCCGTCTTGCCTTCGGCCTTCTTGGCGCGGTCGTAGGCGCGCGCCATCTGGCGCTCGCTGATGTCGTACTGGGCACGCAGACGCTGCTTCTCCAGCAGACGGACCTTGTAGTCCGAGTTCTGCTTGCGGCCACGGCCGTGCTCGCCCGGCGGGTAGGGGCGCGACTCGAAGTACTTGACGGCCTTCGGCGTCAGCGCAATGCCGAGCGCGCGGCTCTTCTTGACCTTGGGGCGGGACTGGTTCGGCACGAACCAACCTCTCTATCTGTTTCGAATACGGCTTCACCAGGGTTAAGGGAGGTCGCATCCGCAGCCAGGGAAACCCCACCGTTTTCCGCCGTCTCCGGCAGGCTCGGTACGGGCAGCCGCTCTCTGGTCTGGGCACAATGTGCAGCACGCGAATAACCCATCGCTCCATTGCTGGGGTGATGGGCTGCCCGCGACACCTGAACGGTGCGCGACGCTCCTGGAACTCCTTGATTCCCTTGCGGGAGGCGCTCCGGCTGCATGTCCCGTTCTGGTGATGCCGGTACGGAACCGGACACGGGACGCAGCGCTTCGGTCGATTGTACTAGGCCGGCCGGGATGGTGCGGACCGGGTGGCTCACGGCGGGCAGGTGGCCAGCATCTCCTGGAGTGCGGTCTTTTCCGGCGGGGTCACGGTCAGCGCGTACTTCACCTTGATGCCGGTCCAGCGGCGGGCGTACTCGCACCAGTACTCACGGCGCGGTTTCCACTTGTCGGGCGTCTTGCTGCTCTTGTCGTAGTTGGCCTGCTTGTCGACGGCGAGGAGTACGTCGAGGTCGTTGGCGTACGTGAGCCGCCTGACCGGAGGCCAGGCCCAGGCACCGGCCCTCCAGGCCGCGCCGAGCGGGACGACGTGGTCGGTCTGGATCTGTGAGGCACGGCGGTAGGAGTACGGGAGTTCCCTGCCGGTGTACGGGTCGTGGAGCACACCGGACAGGGGCACGCACGCGTCGCGGTCCCCCTGCTTGATGACGGTCAGGTCCCGGTTGAGGACGTCGTCGCGGGTGTCGCAGCCGTTGCGCCCGCCCGGGGCGTCGGTCTCGTCCGACCAGGTCTCGCCGAACTCGGCCCTCTTGTACGTCTCCCAGTTCTTGCCCCAGGCGACGGTGAGCTTGGCCAGGCGGGAACGGGCGTCGGCGGCGGAGGGCGGGAAGCCCGGGCTGACGAGCGGGACCCTGGTGGCGGTCTGCGCGGAGGGCTCTGCGGCGGGCCGCTGTGCGTGGTGGCAGCTGGTCAGGGTGGATCCGGCCGCCGCGGTGAGGCACACCAGCAGCACCACCGGACGCGCCACCGGATTTCGGACCATGGTCCGGAGCCTAGGCCTCCGCGGGTCTTCCCGCCTGCCCGGTTCCTCCCTGTCACCCCTTCCCGTTCAGCCTCTCGCGCACCTTCTCCACCACGTCCGCGTACCGTGCCTCCGCCCCGTACCGGGTGGGGGTGTAGTACTGGCGGCCGTGCACCTCGTCAGGGGCGTACTGCTGGGCGGCGATCCCGCCGGGCACGTCGTGCGGGTAGACGTATCCCTGGGCGTGGCCGAGCTTGGCGGCGCCCTTGTAGTGCCCGTCGCGCAGGTGCGCGGGGACGGCTCCGGCGAGTCCGTTGCGCACGTCGGCCCGGGCGGCGGAGATCGCCAGGGTCGCCGCGTTCGACTTGGGGGCCAGGGCGAGGGCGATGGTGGCGTGGCTCAGGGTCAGGGCCGCTTCGGGGAAGCCGATCATGGCGACGGCCTGGGCGGCGGCGACCGCGGTGGGCAGTGCGGTCGGGTCGGCGAGGCCGATGTCCTCGCTGGCGGAGATCATCAGGCGCCGCGCGATGAAGCGGGGGTCCTCGCCCGCCTCGATCATGCGGGCCAGATAGTGCAGGGCGGCGTCCACGTCCGAGCCCCGGATGGACTTGATGAGGGCGCTGGCGACGTCGTAGTGCTGGTCGCCGTCGCGGTCGTACTTCACGGCGGCCCGGTCGACGGTCTCCTCGACCGTCTCCAGGGTGATCTCCGCGTCGCCCTTGGCGAGGGCCGCTCCGGCCGCCGCCTCCAGGGCGGTCAGCGCGCGCCGGGCGTCGCCGCCGGCGATCCGCAGCAGATGGTCCTCGGCGTCCTCGGGCAGGGCGAGGGCGCCGCCGAGGCCGCGCTCCTCGATGAGGGCCCGGCGGATCAGTCCGCGCAGGTCCTCGTCGGTGAGGGATTCGAGGGTGAGCAGCAGGGAGCGGGAGAGCAGCGGGGAGATGATCGAGAAGTACGGGTTCTCGGTGGTCGCCGCGATCAGCGTCACCCAGCGGTTCTCCACGGCGGGCAGCAGGGAGTCCTGCTGGGCCTTGCTGAAGCGGTGGATCTCGTCCAGGAAGAGGACGGTCTCCTTGCCGTACCCGCCTGAGGCCCGGCGGGCGCCCTCGATGACGGCCCGGACTTCCTTGACTCCCGCGGTGATCGCGGAGAGTTCGACGAAGCGCTTCTGGGTCGCCTGGCTGACGACGTACGCCAGGGTCGTCTTGCCGGTGCCCGGTGGACCCCAGAGGATCACCGACGACGCCCCGGCCGGGCCGCCGCCGCCCTCCCCCACCAGGCGGCGCAGCGGCGAGCCCGGCTTGAGCAGGTGTTTCTGTCCGAAGACCTCGTCCAGGGTGCGCGGGCGCATCCGGACGGCCAGGGGGCTGCTGGACGGGTCCTTTTCCTGGCGGTCTTCTGCGGCTGCGGTAAAGAGATCGGGCTCCACACCGAGAAGCCTAGGTCAGCCCACTGACAATGCGGTCGGCGGCCGGGACCGGGACAGGCCTCAGCTGGTCCAGAAGCTCCACCAGTTGGTGAGGATCAGGATGCCGATGACGCCGATCCAGAGCACCGGCGGCACCCAGTGGAACTCGACGAGGGCGTTGCGCAGCGCGCGCGGGGCGGGCAGGACGCGGTGCTTGAGGTTGTGGATCGTCACGTAGCAGAACATGAAGATGGTGGCGACCCAGGCCAGGCAGCACCACAGGCACAGCGAGCGGATCGTGTACAGCGACTGGTACTGGAGGTACGTGCAGAAGGCGACGCCGAAGAGGGTTCCGGCGTTGAGCCCGAGCCAGTACCAGCGCTTGTAGCGGGCCCCGGCGAGCAGGGCGACACCGATGGCGATGACCATGCCGTACGTGACGAGGCCGAGCATCGGGTTGGGGAACCCGAAGAACGACGCCTGGTCGCTCTTCATGATGTTGCCGCAGGCGACGACGGGGTTGAGGCTGCACCCGGGGGTGAAGTTCGGGTCCTCCAGCAGCTTGAACTTGTCGATGGTGATCACCCAGGCGGCGAGCAGTCCGGCCGCGCCGGTGATGATCAGCATCCAGGCGAAGGCCTTCCCCGCGCCGATGAGGCCGGTGCCGTCCCGCCCGTCCGTCGCGGACGCCCCCTCCGACACGCCCTCTGACACGTCGTCAACCTCTGTCGTCGTCATATCGCCGTTCCGTCGCTGCCGTGGCCTTGTTGGGCAGCTCATTGTGCCGCACGGGGGACGGCGAACGCTGTCGGGCGGGGATAAGGGGGCACGTCCGGGGGCGCGCGCCGGGGGCGCGCGCCCGGTCGGGGTCAGGGCCGCAGCACCTGGAGAAGCTCTCGGCACGCCCCCATGGCGCGCTGAGTTGCCTGTGCGGAGATGCGGCAGTGCTCGTGGTGCCTCGCGTGCTGGCTGCACAGCTCGTAACTCAGTTCGCAGGCAATGGCACTCGCCTGCAACTGCACGGTCAGCAGTACGTGATCCGCGTCGGTCCCCCGCGTCAGTATCCGCCTGGCGGCGGCCACCACGTCGGCGCAGTCCAGGTCGCGGTTGATGGCGAGGCGGAGTTCGTCGTTCTCCTTCTCCCCGAGCATTCCGGTCGCGCAGGCGGTGACCGCCTATTCGCACTCCAGGAGGGCGTCGGCGGTCGTGGCGAGGAGCTGACTGTCGAGGTGGTCCACCCGGGAAGCCAGGCTGTCGAACAGCTCACGTGACGGGAGCATCGTTCCCCCCAACGGGGCGTATGCGGATTTCCTGGCCTCGACGTTAGACCCGGGCCCCGGGGGCGTGAAGGGTGCTCGCAGGCCATGTGCGGGCCGGCCTCCCGTGCCGCCCGGACGGATAGGGGTACGGAGGGGGTGGGGGTACGCGGAAGGGGCTCGGAATCGGTGATTCCGGGCCCCTCGTGGCGCGCTGCTCAGCCCAGGCGGCGCTGGAGCTCCGCGACGACCGTGTCCAGGGCGACCGGTTCCTGCTCGCCGGACTCCATGTCCTTGATCTGGACCTGACCCTCGGCGAGGTCGCGCTCGCCCGTGATGATCACGTAGCGGGCACCCGTGCGGTGGGCGTTCTTCATGGCGGACTTCAGACCGCGACCGGTGAAGGAGAAGTCGGTCGCGATGCCGGCCTTGCGCAGCTCGGTGACCTTGCCGAACAGCACCCGGCGGGCCTCCTCGCCGAGCGGCACCGCGTACACGGCCGTCGCCGAGGGGATGTCGAGGACGACTCCCTCGGCCTCCAGCGCGAGCACCGTTCGGTCGACGCCGAGCGCCCAGCCGACGGACGGCAGCGCGGGGCCGCCGATCATCTCGGACAGACCGTCGTAACGGCCGCCGCCGCCCACCGCGGACTGCGAGCCGAGACCGTCGTGGACGAACTCGAAGGTGGTGCGGGTGTAGTAGTCCAGGCCGCGCACCAGCTTCTCGTCGTCCTCAAAGACGACGCCCGCGGCGGTGATCAGCGCGCGCACCTCCTCGTGGTACGCCTTGCACGCGTCGCACAGGTAATCGCGCAGCGCCGGGGCGCCGACCAGCTGCTTCTGTACGTCGGCGCGCTTGTCGTCCAGCACGCGCAGCGGGTTGATCTCGGCGCGGCGGACGGTCTCCGCGTCGAGGTCCAGGCCGCGCAGGAACGACTGGAGGGCCTCCCGGTAGACGGGACGGCACTCCTTGTCGCCGAGCGAGTTCAGCAGGATGCGGAAGTTCCGCAGACCGAGCGAGCGGTACGCCTGGTCCGCCAGGATGATCATCTCGGCGTCCAGGGCCGGATCCTCGGCGCCGATCGCCTCGGCACCGACCTGCGAGAAGTGGCGGTAGCGGCCCTTCTGCGGGCGCTCGTAGCGGTAGTACGAGCCGGAGTACCAGAGCTTGACGGGCAGGTTGCCGATCTTGTGGAGGTTGGCCTCCAGTGCCGCGCGCAGCACGGAGGCGGTGCCCTCGGGACGCAGCGCGAGCTCGTCCCCGCCCTTGGTGGTGAGGGTGTACATCTCCTTGGTCACGATGTCGGTGGACTCGCCGACACCGCGCGCGAACAGCTCGACGTTCTCGAAGCCGGGTGTCTCGATGTAGCCGTAACCGGAGTTCCTCAGCGGCGCGGAAATGGCGTCACGCACCGCGAGATAGGTCGCGGAGACGGGGGGAAGCAGGTCGTACGTGCCCTTGGGGGCCTGAAAGGTGCTCACGGAAGTTCACATTCCTCGTCGGGGGGCGGGCGCGCTGCCCAGGTCCCTCAGATACGGGTTGGTGGCGCGCTCCTGGCCGATGGTCGTCTGGGGGCCGTGCCCGGACAGCACCACGGTCGAGTCGTCCAGCGGCAGGCACACGCGGGCGAGTGACCGCAGCAGTTCCTCGTGGGAGCCACCGGGGAAGTCGGTGCGTCCTACGGAGCCGGCGAACAGCAGGTCGCCCGAGAAGAGGATCTGCGGAATGTCCGCCGCCTCGGGCAGCCCGAAGGTCACCGACCCCCTGGTATGGCCGGGCGCGTGCGACACCGTGAGGTCCAGACCGGCGAGCCTGAGCTCCGCCCCGTCGTGCAGTTCCTTGAGATCGGCCGGTTCGCCCACCGTCAGCTCGCCCATCAGCTGCGCGCCCAGGGAGCGGCCGAGGGCCTTCTCCGGGTCGCTCAGCATGAAGCGGTCCTCGGGGTGGATCCACGCGGGTACGTCCTTGGTCCCGCAGACCGGGACGACGGAGGCGACGTGGTCGATGTGTCCGTGGGTGAGCACCACGGCGACGGGCTTCAGCCGATGCTTCTTCAGCGTCTCCTCGACACCCTGGGTGGCCTCGTGGCCCGGGTCGATGATCACGCACTCCTCGCCTGCGGCGGGGGCGACCAGGTAGCAGTTGGTCCCCCAGGCCCCGGCGGGGAACCCGGCAATAAGCACGATCGTCCTCAGGTCTTTCGTCCGGCGGGAGCTTGCTGCGGCGCTTTTTCTCTTGCATCCGCAATAGACGAGAGCCTACCGGCGCTGCTCATCGCACAGCGAACCCATATACGGTACGGCCTTAATCGTCCGCTCGGACACTCGTCCGGCACCCAGTCGACACGTACGAGGAGAACATTCCGGTGGTCACCAGCGATCAGCGGCGGCGCCAGCTCGCCCGCGAGAAGTTCGAGCGCCAGCAGCAGCGCCGCGCCGAGAGGAAGCGCAGGAACCGGCGGAGGGCAGCGGTGATCGGCGCCGTCGCGGCCGTACTCGTCGCGGGCACCGTCGGCGCCGCCTCGGCCGGTCTCTTCGACGGCAAGAAGGACGACAAGGCCACCCGGGCGGGCAGCGCCGACAGCGCCCCGAAGAAGAAGAGCGACCCCTGCAAGCAGCCCGCCGCGGGCGAGGTCGCCAAGCTCTCCTTCGACAAGGAGCCCGCACTCTCTGTCGACAAGTCGGCGAAGTACCGGATGAACCTGCAGACCACCTGCGGCGACATCGCCCTGGACCTGGACGCCAAGAAGGCACCGCGCACGGTGAACTCCTTCAACTTCCTGGCGAACAAGGGCTACTTCGACCACACCAAGTGCCACCGCCTGACCACCCAGGGCATCTACGTCCTGCAGTGCGGCGACCCGACCGCGGCCGGCACCGGCAACCCCGGCTACAAGCTGCCCGACGAGAATCTCAAGGACGCGAGGGTCGCGGGCGGCACCTACCCGGCGGGCACCGTCGCGATGGCCAACGCGGGCGCGAACACCGGCGGCAGCCAGTTCTTCCTGGTCTACGACAACAGCCCGCTGCCCGCCAACTACACCCCGTTCGGCACCATCGACAAGGCCGGCATGGAGGTGCTGAAGAAGATCGCTGGTGCGGGTGAGCAAACTGGGCAGGGCGATGGCGCACCGAACGCCACCGTGGTCATCGACAAGGCGACCGTCAGCAAGTAAACCCAGATGTGCGGGAAGCGGACAGCCGCCCTGCGCGTCGCCTATGTTGGCGGTGTGCAGGGCGTCTTCGGCCCCGCGATCAGACTGTGGACGTTGAAAAACGTGTGGACGATGCCCGGGGGCCACGAACCCTCGCAGGCATCATGTGGAGGAGGCGCTGTGAGCAGCGACCCGTGGGGCCGCGTCGATGAGACGGGCACCGTGTACGTGCGTACGGCCGAGGGCGAGAAGGTCGTCGGATCCTGGCAGGCGGGCTCTCCGGAGGAGGCTCTGGCCTACTTCGAGCGCAAGTACGAGGGCCTGAAGGTCGAGATCGGCCTCCTCGAAAAGCGGGTGAAGACCACCGACCTGTCGGCGAAGGACGCCCAGACCGCGATCGACCACCTGCGTACGCAGGTCGACGAGCACCACGCGGTCGGCGATCTCGCCGCGCTGACGACGCGCCTCGACGCGCTCGTCAAGACGGTCGAACTGCGCCGCGAGGAGCGCAAGGCCGAGAAGGCCAAGCAGGCCGACGAGGCGAAGGTCGCCAAGGAGAAGCTGGTCGTCGAGGCCGAGGAGCTGGCCCAGAGCGAGCAGTGGCGCTCGGCCGGTGAGCGGCTGCGGGCGCTGGTGGACATCTGGAAGGGTCTGCCCCGCCTGGACCGCAAGGCCGACGACGAGCTGTGGCACCGGTTCTCGCACGCCCGCTCGGCGTTCTCCAAGCGGCGCAAGGCGCACTTCGCTTCGCTGGACGCGCAGCGCGAGGACGCCCGCAAGGCCAAGGAGAAGCTGGTCACCGAGGCCGAGTCGCTGTCGAAGTCGACCGACTGGGGCGGCACGGCGGCGCGTTACCGCGATCTGATGACGGAGTGGAAGGCCGCGGGCCGCGCCCAGCGCGAGTTCGAGGACGATCTGTGGAACCGCTTCCGCGGCGCCCAGGACGTCTTCTTCGCCGCCCGGGGTGAGACCTTCGCCGAGCGGGACGCCGAGCAGGGCGAGAACCTCAAGCTCAAGGAGGAACTCGCCACCGAGGCCGAGAAGTTGGTGCCGGTGAAGGACCTCAAGAGCGCGCGCGCCGCGTTCCGGGCCCTGAACGAGCGCTGGGAGGCCGTCGGCCACGTACCGAGGGACGCACGGCCGAAGGTCGAGGGCCGCATGCAGGCCATCGAGCGGGCGCTCCAGGAGTCCGAGGAGAACGAGTGGAAGCGGACGAACCCGGAGGCGCGTGCGCGTGCCGCGGGTCTGACCGGCCAGCTCCAGGACGCCGTCGAGAAGCTCCAGAAGCAGATCGACACGGCGCGCGCCGCGGGCAACAACTCCAAGGCCGACAAGCTCGCCCGCGAGCTTGAGGGCCGTCAGGCGCTGCTCGACCAGGCCATGAAGGGCCTGGAGGAGTTCGGCGGCTGAGCAGTTCCGGTACGTGAGTGGGGCCCCCGGCGCGCTGCCGGGGGCCCCACTCACGTACCGCCGGGAATTGCTACGGCCTGCGCGCCGACGTCACCCGGTAGACGTCGTACACGCCCTCGACTCCCCTGACCGCCTTGAGCACATGGCCCAGGTGCTTGGGGTCGCCCATCTCGAAGGTGAAGCGCGAGGTGGCCACCCGGTCGCGGGAGGTCTGGACGGCCGCCGACAGGATGTTGACGTGCTGGTCGGACAGGACCCGGGTGACGTCGGACAGCAGCCGGGACCGGTCGAGGGCCTCCACCTGGATGGCCACCAGGAAGACCGACGACTGGGTGGGCGCCCACTCGACTTCGAGGATCCGCTCGGGCTGCTGGGACAGCGAGTCGACGTTGACGCAGTCCGCACGGTGCACGGAGACGCCGCTGCCCCGCGTCACGAACCCGATGATGGGGTCGCCGGGCACCGGCGTACAGCACCGCGCCAGCTTGACCCACACATCGTCGACGCCCTTGACGACCACACCCGGGTCGGCGTTGGCCCGGCGTTTGTTGCGGCCGTGCGAGGGCGGTGAGCTCTCCGCGATGTCCTCGTTCGCGGCGTCCTCGCCGCCGAGCGCCTGCACCAGCTTCTGCACCACGGACTGCGCGGTGACATGGCTCTCGCCGATCGCCGCGTACAGCGAGGAGATGTCCGGGTAGCGCATCTCGTGCGCGAGGGTGACCAGGGAATCGCCGGTCAGGATCCGCTGGATCGGCAGGTTCTGCTTGCGCATGGCGCGCGCGATGGCGTCCTTGCCCTGCTCGATGGCCTCGTCGCGGCGCTCCTTGGAGAACCAGGCGCGGATCTTGTTGCGGGCGCGCGGCGACTTCACGAAGCCGAGCCAGTCCCGTGAGGGTCCCGCCCCGTCGGCCTTCGAGGTGAAGACCTCGACCAGATCGCCGTTGTCCAGGGTCGATTCGAGCGGTACGAGCCGCCCGTTGACCCGCGCTCCTATGGTCCGGTGGCCGACCTCGGTGTGCACCGCGTAGGAGAAGTCCACCGGGGTGGCCCCGGCCGGCAGCGCGATGACGTCACCCTTCGGGGTGAAGACGAAGACCTCGTTGCGGGAGAGGTCGAAGCGCAGCGACTCCAGGAACTCGCTGGGGTCCTCGGTCTCCTTCTGCCAGTCCAGCAACTGCCGCAGCCACGCCATGTCGTTGACCGCGTCGTCCTTGTGCCGCGGCACGTCGGTGCGGACCTTGGAGGCGCCGGCGGACGGCTCCTGCTTGTACTTCCAGTGCGCGGCGATGCCGTACTCGGCGCGGCGATGCATGTCGAAGGTGCGGATCTGGAGCTCGACGGGCTTGCCGTTGGGGCCGATGACCGTGGTGTGCAGCGACTGGTACATGTTGAACTTCGGCATCGCGATGTAGTCCTTGAACCGGCCGGGGACCGGATTCCATCGCGCGTGCACGGTGCCGAGTGCGGCGTAGCAGTCCCGGACGGTGTCGACCAGGACGCGGATGCCCACCAGGTCGTAGATCTCCGCGAAGTCACGGCCGCGGACGATCATCTTCTGGTAGACGCTGTAGTAGTGCTTGGGGCGGCCGGTGACGGTCGCCTTGATCCGGGCGGAGCGCAGGTCGGACTGGACCTCGTCGGTCACTATGGCGAGGTACTCGTCCCGCTTCGGGGCGCGCTCGGCCACCAGACGCACGATCTCGTCGTACATCTTGGGGTAGAGGATCGCGAAGGCGAGGTCCTCCAGCTCCCACTTGATGGTGTTCATGCCCAGACGGTGGGCGAGCGGGGCGTAGATCTCCAGCGTCTCGCGGGCCTTCTTCTCCTGCTTCTCCCGCTTGAGGTAACGCATGGTGCGCATGTTGTGCAGGCGGTCGGCGAGCTTGATGACCAGCACCCGGGGGTCCTTGGCCATGGCGACGACCATCTTGCGTACGGTCTCGGCCTGCGCCGCCTCGCCGAACTTGACCTTGTCCAGCTTGGTCACGCCGTCGACCAGCAGCGCCACCTGGTCACCGAAGTCGCGGCGCAGGGTGTCCAGGCCGTACTCGGTGTCCTCGACGGTGTCGTGCAGCAGACCGGCCATCAGCGTCGCCGGGTCCATGCCCAGCTCGGCCAGGATGGTCGTGACGGCGAGCGGGTGCGTGATGTACGGGTCGCCGCTCTTGCGCTTCTGGCCGCGGTGCCAGCGCTCGGCGACCTGGTAGGCGCGCTCGATGGTGCGCAGGGTCGCGGTCTCGATCTTGGGGTCGTTGCTGCGCACTATCCGCAGCAGCGGCTCCAGGACCGGGTTGTACGGGGACTGGCGCTGCACGCCGAGGCGGGCGAGCCGGGCGCGGACGCGGTTGGAGGAGCCGCCGCCGGTACGGGCCGTGGCGCCCGCGGGAGCGGCCGGGCGGACCGCGGGGGTGGTGGCGGAGCCGTTGGCGCGCTCGGGGGCCACCGCCGGCTCGGGCTTGTCGACCGGGGGCTTCGGGGGCGTGGCGCCCGCCGCAGCCTTGTCCGGCTGCGGGGTGGCGACTGGCTGGGCCTCGTCAGGCAAGAGCGCTCCTCGTACGGGTCCTGGAGTCCGGGGGCCCTCGGCGGGGCCCGCCCGGTTCAGGTGCTTCCCGGTCGGGTCCGGAACGCCCATGGTATCGACCCTTGGCTCCGCGTTCTTCCTGGGCAAGGAGTCAAGACATGGGAAAGGCGGGCCCCGGGTTGCCCCGGCGGCCCGCCTCCCCCCTGCTCACGCGGCCAGTCAGACCGTGATCAGCGCCTCCAGCGGGGCGCCCGCGAGGGCGGGCTCCAGCTTGGCGCGGCCGTGAAGGAAGCTCAGCTCCATCAGGACGGCGACGCCGGCGACCTCGGCCCCGGCCCGCCGGATCAGCTCCAGCGACGCCTCGGCCGTACCACCGGTGGCCAGTACGTCGTCGATGACCAGGACGCGGTCTCCCGCGCCCAGGTCCTCGGCGTGCACCTCGATCTCGGCGGTGCCGTACTCCAGCTCGTAACGCTGCGAGAGCGTCGCGCCGGGGAGCTTGCCGGCCTTGCGCATCGGGATGAAGCCCAGCTGCGCGCGGACGGCGACCGGTGCGGCCAGGATGAAGCCGCGGGCCTCCAGGCCGACGACCTTGGTGGCGCCGTGCTTGACGCACAGTTCCGCGAGGGCGTCGGTGAGGGCCGTGAACGCCTTCGGGTCCGCCAGCAGCGGGGTGATGTCCTTGAAGACGACACCCGGCTTCGGGTAGTCCTGCACATCCGCGATGCGGCTGAGCAGCAGCTCAAGGGTGGTGTCGTTCATCGACGCTTCCCCTGGGTGCTGCGGCCGCGGCCCGGACGGGGGCTCACGACGCCCTGGGCGGCTGCCGCAACGGCGTCCTCGGGAGCGTCCGCGCCCTGGCCCGCGTCACCCTGGCCCGCGTCGCCCTTGGCGGCCTCGGCGGCCCGCTTGGCGAGGATGCGCTTCTTCAGGGCCTTCATCTGCGGCTCGCGTTCCTTCAGGTCGGCGACCAGCGGGGTGGCGATGAAGATCGAGGAGTAGGCACCGGCCGCGAGGCCGACGAACAGCGACAGCGAGATGTCGTTGAGCATGCCCGCGCCCAGCACACCGCCACCGATGAACAGCAGACCGGCGACCGGCAGCAGGGCGACGACCGTGGTGTTGATGGAACGCACCAGCGTGGCGTTGAGGCTGCGGTTGGCGATCTCGCTGTAGGTGTACTTGGTCTGCTTGGTGATGTCCTTGGCGCCGTCCTTGAGACCGTCGAAGACGACGACGGTGTCGTAGAGGGAGTAACCGAGGATGGTCAGCAGACCGATCACCGTGCCCGGGGTGACCTCGAAGCCCACCAGGGCGTAGATGCCCACGGTGATGGTGAGGTCGTGGATCAGCGCGATGAGGGCGGCAACGGCCATCCGCCACTCGAAGGCGATGGCCAGATAGATCACCACCAGGACCATGAAGACCGCGAGTCCGGTCCACGCCTTGTCGGCGATGTCCTGGCCCCAGCTGGGGCCGACCAGCTGGGTGTTGATCTTCTCGGCCGGAACGCCGAGGTCCTGGGCAAGCTTCTCGGTGACCGGGGTCGCGGACGCGGTGTCCAGGCCGCCGACCTGGATGCGCAGGCTGCCGTTGCCGAGCTGCTGGACGATCGCCTCGTGGCCGCCGGAGGCCGCCTTCGCGTCCTCCTTGGCCTGCTCGACGGAGACCGAGGTGGGGGGCGTGGTGAAGAGCGCGCCGCCCTGGAACTCGATGCCCATGTGGAGGCCCTTGAAGCCGAGCCCCGCGATGGCGACCACGGTGATCAGGATGGAGATGCCGTACCAGAGCATCCGCTTCGCCACGAAGTCGTAGCCGACCTCGCCGCGGTAAAGCTTGGCGCCGATGTTGCCGAGTCGCGACATCTCACGCCTCCTTCGGTTCGGTGGGGACGGACACACGGCGGGTACGGCGCAGCGGGGGCTGGACGCCGAGCCGCTTCGGGTCGAGTCCGGACCACTTGTGGCCGTTGCCGAAGAACTTGGTCTTCGAGGCGAGCAGCGTCATCAGCGGCTTGGTGAAGAGGAACACCACGACGACGTCGAGCAGGGTGGTGAGGCCCAGTGTGAACGCGAAGCCCTGCACCTTGCCGACGGTCACCGCGTACAGCACCACGGCCGAGAGCAGCGACACGAAGTCGGAGACCAGGATGGTGCGCCGGGCGCGCGGCCAGGCGCGTTCCACGGCGGGACGCAGGGTGCGCCCCTCGCGGATCTCGTCCCGGATGCGTTCGAAGTACACGATGAAGGAGTCCGCGGTGATACCGATCGCGACGATCGCACCACAGACGGCGGGGAGGTTCAGTGCGAAGCCGAGGATCGGGCCGAGCAGCGCCATGATCGTGTACGTCAGGATGCCGGAGACCAGAAGGCTCAGGAGTGCGACGAACGACAGACCGCGGTAGTAGAGCACCAGGTAGATGACGACCAGCGCCAGACCGATGGCACCGGCGATGAGACCCGCTTCGAGCTGGTCGCTGCCGAGCGCCGGGGTGACCGTGTCGACGGCCTCTTCGTTGAAGCTCAGCGGCAGGGAGCCGTACGACAGGATGTTGCCGAGCTCCTGCGCGGACTCCTGGGTGAAGCTGCCGGAGATCTCGGCGCTGCCGGAGAGCACGGTGCGGACCGAGGGCGCCGAGACGACGTTGCCGTCCAGGATGATGCCGAACTGGTTCATCGGCGGCTGCTGGCTCATCAGCTTGCTGGTGGTCTTGGAGAACTTGTCGGAGCCCGCCTTGGTGAACTCCATGTTCACGATCCACATGGCGCGCTGCTGGTCGAACTGGGCGCCGGCCTTCTTGACGTCGGTGCCTTCGAGCTCGGCCGGACCCAGGATGTACTTCTCCCAGGTCTTGTTGTCCGTGGCCAGGCCACAGGCGATGGTCGGCTCGCTCGGCTTGATGCCCCGGCCGGCCGCCTCGCGCTGCTTGGTGTTGTTGCAGTCGAGGGCGGCGAACGCCTTTTCGAGCTTCTGGGTGGCCGGGTCCGCGGCGGGCGGCGGCGTCGTCTTCGGGGCCGGAGCCTTGGAGCCGGTGGCCGAGGGGGTCGGGGTCGGGGCCTTCAGCGCGTCGGTGACGGCACGGCCCTGAGTGGTGGCCGACGGGGTCGGCGTGCCCTTCGGGTCCTTGGCGGTGGGCTTGTCCTTGCCGGCCGCGTCCTTGCCGGTGGCCGACGGGGTCGGCTTCGGGGTCTTGGACGGGTCCGGCAGCGGCGAGCCCTGCGTGACCGTCAGTACGGGCCGGAAGTAGAGCTTGGCGGTCGTACCGACCTGCTCACGGGCCTGGTTGGAGTCCGTGCCCTTGGGGATGTTGACAATGATGTTGTCGTTGCCCTGGGTCTGGACCTCGGCCTCGGAGACGCCCATGCCGTTGACACGGCGCTCCATGATGCCGACCGCGGTGTCCATGTTGGTCTTGTTGATCGCGTTCGGCTGGCCCGGCTCGTTCTGCGCCTTGAGCGTGATGCTCGTGCCGCCGGCCAGGTCGATGCCCAGACGTGGGGTCGTGTGACCGGATGCGAACATCCCGCCCGCGAGGGCGAGGATCACGATCGTGATCAGGGCCAGGGCGCGCCCCGGCCTGCCCGGGGCCCCCGCCTGCCTGCGGCCCTTCTTCGGTGCTGCCACCTTCTCGTTTCTCCCTGTCCAACCGCACGCGCCGGGTTTGCCCGCGCCGATGCGGCCACGAAGTGTTGTGGAGGCGCCGGCCCCCACAGAGGTCGGCACGGCCCGCGGACCGCGGTGCGCCCGGTGGAGCAACGCCGCGGTCCGCGGAAGTGACTACTTCGCGTCGCCCTCGCCGTCGGCCTTCTTGTCCTTCGGCTCCGCCTCGGTGTCCGCGACGGCCGGCTCCTCGGCCTCGGGCTTCTTGCCGAGGTCGATGCGGGTGTCGTCGTGGGAGGCGTCGGTGCCGGTCAGCGACGAGGCGTCGTCAGGGACGACGGGGCTGTCGGTGTCGAGCGCGGCGGCTTCCTCACCGTGCACGATGCGGTTGTACTCGGAGTCGTCGAGGACGGCACCGATGGCGTTCTTCGCGTAGACGGCGTGGACGCCCGGGGCGACCTCAAGAAGGACCGTGTCGTCGTGAACCTCCTTGACCGTCGCGTACATGCCGCCGATCGTCCGGACACCGGTACCGGGCTGCATGTCGTTGCGCATCTGCGCAGCCGCCGCCTGCTTCTTCTTGGCGGACCGGGTCATCAGGAACATGGCCCCGATGAGCACGATGAAGGGGAGGAAGGTCATGAGACTCACGGGACGGAACTTCCTTCGCACGACCGCGTCGATGGCGGCCTGTATATACGGGGGTGGGCACGCCGACGGGAAGGTCGGCATCGGCGGAGTCTAAGCGAGTCCGCCTACTGGGAACAACGCCCAGCATCGCACCGAGGTTCCTGACCGTGCGAGCTTCCGCACCGTCACGTCCCGAACAAACCCCCTTGTCCGGCTTTCCCGCCGCCCTGCTGCGGCGGTACGAGACCGAGGTGGGCCCAGGCTGCGGGGGTGGCAACCCGTCCACGTGGGGTTCTGGCCAGAAGACCTTCCCGTACGAGAAACGGTTCGGCGACCTCCTCGACGGTCTCCCGCTCCTCCCCCACCGCGACCGCGAGGGTGGACAGGCCGACCGGGCCGCCGCCGAAGAGCTTGAGGAGTGCGCCCAGGACCGCCCGGTCGAGCCGGTCCAGGCCGCGCGCATCCACCTCGTACACCTTCAGGGCCGCGGCGGCGATCTCCTTGTCGATGAGCCCGCCCTCGGTCTTGACCTGGGAGTAGTCGCGGACGCGGCGCAGCAGCCGGTTGGCGATGCGGGGGGTGCCCCGGGAGCGTCCGGCGATCTCCGCGGCCCCGTCGGCGCCGATCTCGACGTCGAGGAGGCGGGCGGAGCGGTGGATGACGCGCTCCAGCTCGGCCGGCTCGTAGAACTCCATGTGCCCGGTGAAGCCGAAGCGGTCGCGGAGCGGCGGCGGCAGCAGTCCGGCCCTGGTGGTGGCGCCGACCAGGGTGAAGGGGGGAAGTTCCAGCGGGATCGCGGTGGCGCCGGGGCCCTTGCCGACGATGACGTCGACCCGGAAGTCCTCCATCGCCATGTAGAGCATTTCCTCCGCCGGGCGGGACATCCGGTGGATCTCGTCGAGGAAGAGGACCTCGCCCTCCTGGAGGGAGGAGAGGATCGCGGCGAGGTCACCGGCGTGCTGGATGGCGGGGCCCGAGGTGATCCGGATCGGCGCGTTCATCTCCGCAGCGATGATCATCGAAAGAGTGGTCTTGCCGAGGCCGGGGGCGCCGGACAGCAGGACGTGGTCGGCGGTGGCGCCGCGTGCGCGGGCCGCCCGCAGCACCAGGTCGAGCTGCTCCCGTACCTTCTCCTGACCGACGAACTCGTCCAGATCCTTGGGGCGCAGCGCGGCCTCGACCGCCTGGTCCTCGCCGTCGGCGGCGGAGTCGACGACCCTCGGGTCGCTGTCGGGTCCGGTCTCGTCCCAGTTCATGTGCGGATTCTCTCGGGTCGGGTGACGTAGTCGTGGCGTTCGGGAGGGGCCTACGGGAGTGGCCTGCGGGAACGGGGTGGCGGGCCGGCGGTCAGCGGGCCCGGTTGAGGGTCTGCAGGGCGGCCCGCAGCAGCTGCGGCACCGGCGGCTGGGTGCCCTCGGCGAGGGCGGCCTCGGCCTGCGGGGTGACCGCGGTCACGGCTTCCTCCGCCTCGCGGGAGGCATATCCGAGCCCGATCAGCGCGGCGTTCAGCTGCTCGGTCCAGGGGGCCGGGCCGGAGGCGACGCGCTGGGCGCCGAGCTGGCCGCTGCTGCCGAGGGGGACGCCGAGCCGGTCCTTCAGTTCGAGCAGCAGCTTCTGCGCGCCCTTCTTCCCGATACCGGAAACCGCGGTGAGGGCCTTCTCGTCCCCCGTGGACACCGCGAGCCGGAGCGCGTCGGGGCTGTGCACGGCGAGCATGGCCTGGGCGAGACGCGGGCCGACGCCGCTGGCGGTCTGGAGCAGCTCGAACACCTGCCGCTCGTCGTCGTCCGCGAAGCCGTACAGCGTGAGCGAGTCCTCCCGCACGACGAGGGAGGTGGCGAGCTTGGCTTCCTGGCCCATCCGGAGCGTGGACAGCGTGTTCGGCGTGCACTGGACGGCCATGCCGACGCCACCGACCTCGATGACGGCGGTGGTCGGGGCGAGTGCGGCCACCGGGCCACTGACGAAGGCGATCATGAGGTACGGCCCTTCCTGACGGTGCTTGCGGTGCTCGGGGTACGCACCTGTGGTGCGTTGCGGGACTTGTGCGCGGCCACCGCCTGCTGGAGCCGGTTCTGTGCGGGGGCCCGCCAGATGTGGCAGATGGCGAGGGCCAGGGCGTCGGCCGCGTCGGCGGGTTTCGGTGGGGCGTCCAGGCGCAGCAGCCGGGTCACCATCGCACCCACCTGTGCCTTGTCGGCCCGGCCGCTGCCACTGACGGCGGCCTTGACCTCACTGGGGGTGTGCAGGGCGACGGGGATGCCGCGACGGGAGGCGCACAGCATGGCGACCGCACTGGCCTGGGCGGTACCCATCACCGTGCTCACGTTGTGCTGGCTGAACACCCTTTCCACGGCGAGGACTTCGGGCCGGTAGTCGTCGAGCCACTGCTCGATGCCCTGCTCGATGGCGACCAGCCTGAGCCCCAACTCGGCGTCGGGCGGCGTCCGCACGACGCCGACTCCGCACATCGTCAGCGGACGCCCGGCCACTCCCTCAACCACGCCGACACCGCACCGGGTCAGCCCCGGGTCCACGCCCAGTACCCTCAACGCCGCCCCCTCTCGCCTTCGCTCACCTGTTTGTGCAGGCTATCGGCTCGCACTGACAATCAGGTCCGGCAACGCGACGGGCCGACGGGAGTGTGTCCCCGTCGGCCCGTCGTCGTACTGGCAACTGCTGACTACTCCTCGTCGAGCGCGGCCATGACCTTGTCGCTGACGTCGAAGTTGGCGAAGACGTTCTGCACGTCGTCGCTGTCCTCCAGTGCGTCGATCAGCTTGAAGATCTTGCGCGCGCCCTCTTCCTCCAGCTCGACCTGCATGGTCGGGACGAAGTTGGCGTCGGCCGAGTCGTAGTCGATGCCGGCCGCCTGGAGCGCCGTGCGGACCGCGACCAGGTCGGTGGCCTCGCTGATCACCTCGAAGGTGTCGCCGAGGTCGTTGACCTCTTCGGCACCCGCGTCGAGCACCGCGCCCAGCACGTCGTCCTCGGAGAGCTCGCCCTTGGGGACGATGACGACGCCCTTGCGGTTGAAGAGGTACGAGACGGAACCCGGGTCGGCCATCGAGCCGCCGTTGCGGGTCATCGCGACGCGCACGTCCGAGGCGGCACGGTTGCGGTTGTCGGTGAGGCACTCGATGAGCACCGCGACACCGTTCGGGCCGTACCCCTCGTACATGATCGTCTCGTAGTCGGCGCCGCCCGCCTCAAGACCGCCGCCGCGCTTGACCGCGGAGTCGATGTTCTTGTTGGGGACGGAGCTCTTCTTCGCCTTCTGGATGGCGTCGACCAGCGTGGGGTTGCCCTCGGGGTCGATGCCGCCCGTGCGGGCCGCGACTTCGATGTTCTTGATCAGCTTCGCGAAGAGCTTGCCGCGCTTGGCGTCAATCACGGCCTTCTTGTGCTTCGTCGTAGCCCATTTAGAGTGGCCGGACATCTGCCTGTCTCCTTCGCGTAACCAATTCTGCTGCGTTCGGCAGAGATCCTACCGGGAGCGAGTCAGCTCGCGGCGCGCACCATCTCCACAAACATCGCGTGCACCCGGTGGTCGCCGGTGAGTTCCGGGTGGAAGGACGTGGCGAGCGCGTTGTTCTGCCGTACGGCGACGATGTGGCCCTCGTGCTCGGCGAGCACCTCCACCTCGGCCCCGACGGACTCCACCCACGGGGCGCGGATGAAGACGCCCTCGACCGGGTCGCCCTCGATCCCCCGGACGTCGACAGTGGTTTCGAAGGACTCGTTCTGCCGCCCGAAGGCGTTGCGGCGCACGATCATGTCGATGCCGCCGAGCGTCTCCTGGCCCGAGCGCGGGTCGAGGATCTTGTCGGCGAGGAGGATCAGTCCGGCGCAGGTTCCGTAGACCGGCAGGCCGGCCGCGATGTGCTCGCGCAGCGGCTCCAGCATGCCGAAGAGCGAGGCCAGTTTGGACATGGTGGTGGACTCGCCGCCGGGGATGACCAGGCCGTCGACCTCGGCGAGTTCCTCGGGACGCCGGACCTCCCGGGCCGTGGCGTCGGCCACGGCCAGGGCGATCAGGTGCTCCCGTACGTCGCCCTGGAGGGCCAGGACACCGACAACGGGGTTGCTCTTCACGGGAGTTACCAGCCCCGGTTGGCGTAGCGCTCGGACTCGGGGAGGGTGTCGCAGTTGATGCCGACCATGGCCTCGCCGAGGTTGCGCGACGCGTCCGCGATGATCTTCGGGTCGTCGAAGAAGGTGGTGGCGCGGACGATGGCGGCGGCGCGCTTGGCCGGGTCGCCGGACTTGAAGATGCCGGAGCCGACGAAGACGCCCTCGGCGCCGAGCTGGCGCATCAGGGCGGCGTCGGCGGGGGTGGCGACGCCACCGGCGGAGAACAGCACCACCGGGAGCTTGCCGAGCTCGGCGACCTCCTTGACCAGCTCGTAGGGGGCGCGCAGGTCCTTGGCGGCGGCGAACAGCTCGTTGTTGTCGTAGCCGCGCAGCTTGGCGATCTCGTTCTTGATCTGGCGCAGGTGGCGGACCGCCTCGACGACGTTGCCGGTGCCGGCCTCGCCCTTGGAGCGGATCATGGCCGCGCCCTCGGCGATGCGGCGCAGGGCCTCGCCCAGGTTGGTGGCACCACAGACGAAGGGGGTGGTGAAGGCCCACTTGTCCGAGTGGTTGACCTCGTCGGCCGGGGTCAGCACCTCGGACTCGTCGATGTAGTCGACGCCGAGCGACTGGAGGACCTGGGCCTCGACGAAGTGGCCGATCCGGGACTTCGCCATGACGGGGATGGAGACGGCCTCGATGATCTCTTCGATCATGTTGGGGTCGGACATCCGGGCCACGCCGCCGTCCTTGCGGATGTCGGCGGGGACCCGCTCCAGCGCCATGACGGCGACGGCGCCCGCGTCCTCGGCGATCTTCGCCTGCTCGGCGTTGACGACGTCCATGATCACGCCGCCCTTGAGCTGCTCGGCCATGCCGCGCTTGACGCGGTCGGTGCCGGTCGCCGGGGACTGGGAAGTGGGGGTGCTGGACATCAGATCGACCTCGCTCGGAGAAGAGGGTGACGCGCTACCGCGTTGCCGCACCGCCGAGAAAACCCCCTTCGACCAGTCCACAGCAAGGGCCAATGGGTAGCCGGTGGCTCATTTTTCGCCTGGGGTGACGTCCCGGGCCCGTCCTGGGGTTACGTCCCGGGCCGGTCGGCAAGTGCCACCGGAGGCTCGTCGTCCATTTCGAAGGTCAGCGGGAACGGGGCGTGCCCGGCCAGCCGGAACCACCGCACCTTGCGGTGCCTGCGCAGCGCGCGCACCGCCCGTACCGAGTCGTTGTGGAAGCGACGCGCCATCGGCGCCCGCCGGACCGCCGCGGCCAGTTCCGCCGCGGCCTCGTCGCCGCCCGGCACCGCCTTCAGCTCCTCCACCTGCTCCGGCTCCCCGAACACCGCCCGCAGCGCCTGGCTGAGCTCGCTCTCGGCGACCTCGCGCTGCTCCTCCTCGGCCTGCCGGGCCGCGTGCGCCGCCTGGTACAGCACGATCGACGCGGCCGGGTCGAGCAGTCCGGAGGTGGCCAGCTCCTGTGCGACCGAGGCCCGCCGGAGCAGTTGTGCGTCCAGTGCCGCACGGGAGGCGTCGAGACGGGCGTGCAGCCGGTCCAGGCGCCCTGCCGTCCAGCTGAGGTAGAGGCCGATCGCCACCAGGACGACGATGATCCAAATGAGAGTTACGGTCACCCGCCGAGGCTACCGGTGCCGACGCCGACGCCCGGAGCGGCGGGCGGAGCCACCGCCCCCGCCACTCCCGCCCGAGCCCAGGCCCCGCTACTCCCGCCCGAGCCCGAACCGTCCCCGCCGCCCCGTCCGGCCGCCCTCGCCCGCCGGAACCGACGCCACCGAGGCCGCCCCGTCCGCCACCGTCTCGTACACCGCCAGGATGTCCGCACCCACGGTCGCCCAGTCGAAGCGGCGCACATGGGCGGTGCCCCGCCCGCTCAGCTCCTTGCGCCGGTCCTCGTCCCCGAGCAGCCGCACCGCCGCCGAAGCCAGCGCGTCCGCGTCCTCATTGGCGAAGATCTCCCCCGCCGCGCCCTGGTCCAGCACCTGCACGAACGCGTCCAGATCACTCGCCAGCACCGGTGCCCCCGCCGACAGCGCCTCGACCAGGATGATGCCGAAGCTCTCGCCACCGGTGTTGGGAGCGACGTACACATCGACACTGCGCAGCAGCCGCGCCTTGTCCTCGTCGCTGACCATGCCCAGGAACTCGACGCGCGCGCGCAGTTCGGCGGGCAGCGTCGCGACCGCCTCCTCCTCGTCGCCCCGCCCCGCCACCAGCAGCCTGGCGTCCGGGAACTCGGCGAAGATCTTCGGCAGCGCGCGCATCAGCACCGGCAGCCCCTTGCGGGGTTCGTCGATCCGGCCGATGAAGCCCAGGGTGCCGCCCTGCCACTCCGGCCTGGGCTCGGCCCGCGCGAAGAAGTCCACGTCGACACCGTTGGGAATGACCACCGCGTCGCCGCCCAGGTGCTCGACCAGGGTGCGCCGCGCGTATTCGCTGACCGCGATCCGGGCGCTGATCTTCTCCAGCGCGGGCTGCAGGATCGGGTACGCCGCGATCATCGCCCGGGAGCGGGCGGTGGAGGTGTGGAAGGTGGCGACGACCGGGCCCTGCGCCGCCCAGCAGGTGAGCAGGCCGAGCGAGGGGGAAGCGGGTTCATGGATGTGTACGACGTCGAACTCACCGTCGTGCAGCCATCGGCGGACCCGCGCCGCCGAGAGGAAACCGAAGCTCAGCCGCGCCACCGACCCGTTGTAGGGAACCGGAACCGCCCGCCCCGCCGACACCACGTAGGGCGGCAGCGGAGTCTCGTCGTCGGCCGGGGCCAGCACGGACACCTCGTGCCCCCACCGGATCAGATGCTCGGCGAGGTCCCGGATGTGGAACTGGACGCCGCCCGGCACGTCCCAGGAGTACGGGCAGACGATCCCGACCTTCACTCCTGCCCCTCCGGACGCGTCTCCAGGTCAGCCAGCCACAGTCGTTGCAGCATGTGCCAGTCCTCCGGGTGCTCGGCGATCCCGTTGGCGAAGGCGTCCGCCAGCGCCTGCGTCATCTCTGACGTCTTTTCGCTCCGGGTACCTGTCCCGGGCACGTCGACCGGCGGATGGATCTGCCCGCCCATCGCGCGCGGACCCTCGTACCAGAGCGTCACCGGCATCAGCAGCGCCCCGGTCTGCTGCGCCAGGATCGCCGGTCCGGCGGGCATCCGGGCGCTCTCGCCGAAGAACTTGACCTCGACGCCGGAGGCGGAGAGGTCCCGGTCGGCGACGAGACAGACCAGTCCGCCGCCGCGCAGCCGGCGGGCGAGGGTGCCGAAGGCGGAGCCTCCGGTGTGCGGTACGACCTCCATGCCGAGGCTCTCGCGGTAGGCGACGAAGCGGTCGTACAGCGTCTCGGGCTTGAGGCGTTCGGCGACCGTGGTGAAGGGATGGCCGAGGTGGCCGGTGACCCAGGCGCCTGCGAGGTCCCAGTTGGCCATGTGCGGCAGCGCGAGGACGACTCCGCGTCCCGCGTCGAGGGCCTCCGTTATCCGCTGTCCGTCCTTGATGCGGACGTCGGCGGCGATCCGCTCCGGGGTCCAGGTGGGCAGCCGGAAGGACTCCATCCAGTACCGCATGTACGAGCGCATGCCGGCCTTGGACAGGGCGGCGAGGCGCTCGGGGCTCGCGTCGGGCACCACCCGGGCGAGGTTGGACTCCAGCCGCAGCACGCTCTTGCCGCGTCGCTTCCACACCTGGTCGGCCAGGGTGCGGCCGAGGCCCGCGGCGACCGGCTCGGGCAGCAGCTTCACGCCGCCCCAGCCGAGCCCGTACAGGCCGTCGACCAGCTTGTCCTTGGCGCTGGGCCGGGCGTCCGGGCTGGTGGTGGTGCTCTTGTCGGTGCTCTTGTCGGTGCTCTTCGCGTCGCTCATTACGCCGCCCCGTTCCCGGTCGCGGCGTCCGCTTCCGCCGATTCCCTTCGTACCGTCACCACCCGCTGGCCGAGCGTTACCAGGGAGCCCGCGGCGACCACCCACAGCGCGATCGGCAGCAGCACCTCAACGCCCGGCAGCCCGAACGTGTGCAGTCCCGCGACACCGGCCGCGACCAGCGTGATCACCAGTCGTTCGGCCCGCTCGACGAGACCGTTGACCGCCACCGGCAGTCCGATCGCCTCGCCGCGGGCCTTGGTGTACGACACGACCTGACCGCTCGCCAGACAGAAGATGGCGACCGCGCACAGCGTGTTGTCGTTGCCGGTGCCCGCGTACCAGAGGGCGAGTCCGCCGAAGATGCCCGCGTCGGCGACCCGGTCCAGCGTGGAGTCGAGGAACGCGCCCCACCTGCTGGAGACTCCGGCCTGCCGGGCCATGTTGCCGTCGACGAGGTCGGAGAAGACGAAGAAGGTGATGACGATGGTGCCCCAGAAGAACTCCCCGCGAGGGAAGAAGACCAGCGCACCCGCCATCACTCCGGCCGTACCGATGAGCGTGACCGCATCGGGGCTGACTCCGCGTCGGAGCAGAAATGCGGCAAACGGTGTGAGGACACGCGTGAAGAATGCACGCGCGTACTTGTTCAGCATGGCCTTCCCGAGGGGTCGGTGGGCCGAGCGGCCCCTACGGCCACCGGCTGGCCCATCGTAGCCACGGCGGCCCCGCTCCAGCGTCGGGCACCCGGCCCGACGCCGTGTCGTACGACGGATGGCGGCACCCGGCCCCGTACGGGAGCCGTACCCGCCGCCCCCACCACACACAGCGTGCACCGGGGTATGGACGCACAGTGACCCGAGTGGAAAGCTCGAATGACCGCGGGCGTCATCGGTGCCGCCACGCCGCTGCGGCTCCTCATGTCCCGCGCCCCTTCTCCTCACCGTGCACGTTCCCCGGGAGGCCAGAACCATGGGCGACAAGACACACACGAGCGCACACCCCGGAGCCGCCGGCAGGGCAGCTACGGCCGACCACCCCTCATCCGTACGGAACGTGGTGCTGGTCGGCCACAGCGGATCGGGCAAGACCACACTGGTGGAAGCCCTCGCGCTGGCCGCAGGTGCGGTGAACCGGGCGGGGCGCGTCGAGGACGGCACCACCGTCTCCGACCACGATGAGATGGAGCACCGGCAACAGCGGTCCATCCAGCTGTCCCTGGTGCCGGTCGCCTGGGACGGCATCAAGATCAACCTCCTGGACACCCCCGGATACGCCGATTTCGTCGGGGAGTTGAGGGCCGGTCTGCGGGCTGCGGACGCGGCCCTCTTCGTCGTTTCGGCCTCGGACGGGGTGGACGGCGCGACCCGCATGGTGTGGGAGGAGTGCGCGGCGGTCGGGATGCCGCGGGCGATCGTGGTGACCCATCTGGAGGCGGCCCGCGCCAACTTCGAGTCGATGACCGACTTCTGCGCCGAGGCCTTCGGGCACGACGACCCGGACGCCGTACTCCCGCTCTATCTCCCGCTGTACGGGGAGCACGGGGCCGACGGGCACGCCCCGGTGGCCGGTCTCCTCGGCCTGCTCTCGCAGAAGATCTACGACTACTCCTCGGGCGGGCGCAAGGAACTCAGCCCCGACCCGACCCAGTTGCCGCGCATCGAGGAGGCCCGCAACCGGCTGATCGAGGGGATCATCGCGGAGAGCGAGGACGAGTCCCTGATGGACCGCTACCTCGACGGTGAGGAGATCGACCTCAAGACCCTGGTCGGGGATCTCGAACGGGCCGTCGCCCGCGGCAGGTTCCACCCCGTGCTCGCCGCGGCGCCCGCCCCCGAGGGCAGCCGTCAGGGCCTGGGCACCGTGGAGATCCTGGAGCTGATCACCGGCGGCTTCCCGACCCCCGCCGAGCACGAACTGCCCCTCGTCACCACCCCCCAGGGCCGGCCCTGCCCGCCGATCACCTGCGACCCTTCGGGCCCGCTGGTCGCCGAGGTGGTCAAGACCGCCTCCGACCCGTACGTCGGACGGATCTCCCTGGTCAGGGTCTTCTCCGGGACTCTGCGCCCCGACGAGACCGTCCATGTCTCCGGGCACGGTCTGGCCGACCGCGGCCACGAGGACCACGACCTCGACGAACGGGTCGGAGCACTCTCCGCCCCCTTCGGCAAGCAGCAGCGCCCCCTCGCGCACGCCGTCGCCGGAGACCTGGCCTGCGTGGCGAAACTCACCCGCGCCGAGACCGGTGACACCCTCTCCGCCAAGGACAACCCGCTGCTGATGGAGTCCTGGTCGATGCCCGACCCGCTCCTTCCGCTCGCCATCGAGGCGCACAGCAAGGCGGACGAGGACAAGCTCTCCCAGGGGCTGGCCCGGCTCGTCGCCGAGGACCCTACGATGCGCCTGGAGCAGAACCAGGCCACCCGGCAACTGGTCCTGTGGTGCCTGGGCGAGGCCCACCGAGAGGTGGCCCTGGAACGGCTGCGTTCGCGGTACGGGGTCCAGGTCGACGCGGTCGACCACAAGGTGTCGCTGCGGGAGACCTTCGGCGAGCGGACCGCGGGGCGCGGCCGGCACGTCAAGCAGTCCGGCGGGCACGGCCAGTACGCCATCTGCGAGATCGACGTGGAACCGCTGCCGCCGGGCGGGGGCATCGAGTTCGTGGACAAGGTGGTGGGCGGGGCGGTGCCGCGCCAGTTCATCCCGTCGGTGGAGAAGGGCGTGCGGGCACAGGCGGCACGCGGACTGGCGGGCGGGTACCCGCTGGTGGACGTGCGGATCACGCTGCGCGACGGCAAGGCACACTCGGTGGACTCCTCCGACGCCGCCTTCCAGACCGCGGGCGCCCTCGCCCTGCGCGAGGCCGCCGCGGACGCCCGTATCGACCTGCTGGAGCCGGTCGCCGCGGTCACCGTGCTGGTCCCCGACGGTTACGTGGGCCCGGTGATGAGCGACCTCTCCGGACGGCGCGGACGCGTCATCGGCACCGAACAGGCGGGCCACGGCCGCACCCTGATCCGGGCCGAGGTGCCCGAGATCGAGATCGGGCGGTACGCGATCGATCTGCGCTCCGTGTCGCACGGCACCGGACGCTTCAGCCGTACGTACGCCCGGCACGAGGCAATGCCCCTCCAACTGGCGGGCAAATTCCGCGAACGGGAGCAAAACGGAGGCTAGTTGACCGATTTGCGGTAATGCCGCCCACCCAATTCCCTTGCGGTGGGCGGCATTCCGCGCTCCCATGACGAGCAGGACCACCTCCGACTAGTCTGTGATCGCAGCTCAGAAGGTGTGCGGGGCGCGGCAGTTGGGCACAGGCCGCAGTGCGGGCGCAGTGCGCGCGCGGCGCGGACGCCGGGCAAGGTAGTTGAGTGAACGGTCGATGGGGGCGGTAGTGGCGGACTCGGGATTCGACTTCTCACCCGGTGCACAGGTACCGCTCACGGGTGCCGCCGGGCAGACCGCGGCCACCCATGCGCTGGCCTCGGCGGCGTACCGGGACAGCCCGGTGACCCAGATCCTCGACGCGAACAACGACTGGCACAAGTCCACCGTGAAGAAGGGCAGGCTCTCCCTCTTCGAACCCAATCTGGGCGAGGCGTTCTCCCGCGCCGTCCAGGTCCGGATGCTCGGCGGCGCCCGCGCCGCGCTCATCCAGTCCTTCGGCACCGAGCCGCAGACCGTCGTCGAGCACTGCCTGGCGGCCAACAACATCCGTAAGGCCCGCGACACCAAACTCACCGTGGTGATGGGTGTCTTCGGCGTGCTCTTCCTGCCCGGCCTGCTGATCTGGATGGCGGTCTTCCAGCTCCGCCGCACCATCGCCGGGTCGAAGGACAAGAAGGCCGGAGCCCTCGCCACGATCCTCCTGGTCGCCGTCGCCGGCCTGGTCGTCGTCTTCATGATCAAGCTCCCCTTCACAGGTGTCCTCGGCATCTACCTGCGCGCGATGCTGGTGGCCCCCGTCATCGGCTGGGTGCTGGCCAAGCAGATCTGCGAGTCCACCGCCAAGGACCTGAGGGAGCGCTGGTCCGCGCTGCTCTCCGGCGGCGGCGTCGGCCCCAAGATCCCCGAGGCCGTCCCGCGCAGCCCGGGTGAGATCTCCGCCGAGACCCTCCGCCAGGGCCTCGCCCGGCTCTCCGCCGAGCAGGAGTCCAACTCGGTCTTCTACGCCGGCCCCAAGGGCATACTCGGCATGGGAACCCGCTGGGGCAGCTGGCAGCTCGCCGAGGAACTCAACCGCGCGGATCCCACCAAGGAGATCCACGGCTTCCGCAGCTGGGACGTCATCCGCGCCATCCACGACCAGCTGCGCATGCTCAAGCGCGGCCCGCTCAACACCGGCGGCTTCCCCGCCCCCACGGTCAAGCACTGGATCGTCGCCCCGGTCGGCGAGAACGCGGGCTCGGTCAGCCGCCCCGAGGGCGCGGACGTCGACGCGTACCAGATCAAGAACCACGAGATACAGCGGATCTGCAACGAGCAGCAGTTCGGCTCCGGCAACCGGCACTACCTGGGCGTCCAGTTCACGCTCTGGGACGGCCAGTTGGTGATCACCATGCTGATCACGGTGACCGTGCTGTACGAGACCCTGCGCATCGAGGTCACCGGGCACGCGCTCGGCCCGGTGCACGCGCTGTTCACCACCAAGCCGGCTCCCAAGACGGTGACGGTCAACAAGACGGTCAAGTTCTGGGAGACGACGTCCCGTGCGCTGCCGCTGATCGACACCACCGAGGTGGTACGCCTGAGTGTCCGCGCGCCCCTGACCTGGTTCCCGAACGTCCTGGACTTCCTCGGCGGCAAGCTCACCCTGCCGGAGCCGTTCGGCCTGCGGCACGCCTGGGCGGAGAAGCCGTGGCGGCACCGCTTCATGGCGGACGACGCGATGCGCACCGCCGCCCCGGTGCTGCGGGTCGTGCACACCGCCGCCATCAAGGTCCTGGAGGACCACGGGGTCGACACCGAACGCTTCAGTGGGCGCTCGACGTTCCTCAGCGGCATGGTCCAGGACCCGGCCCCGCGCAGGGCCGACGTGTACGACGCGTAAGGACTACGGGTTTTCGGGCCACACGTCCGCGAGCATCTTGCGGGTGTCGGCGAGGAGTTGCGGCAGCACCTTGGTGTGCCCGATCACCGGCATGAAGTTGGTGTCGCCGCCCCAGCGGGGCACCACGTGCTGGTGCAGATGGGCGGCGATACCGGCGCCCGCCGCACCGCCCTGGTTCATCCCGATGTTGAAGCCGTGCGCCCCGGAGGCCTTGCGCAACGCGGTCATCGCCCGCTTGGTGAAGTCGGCGAGCTCGGCGGTCTCGGCGTCGTCGAGCCCGGTGTAGTCGGCGACGTGCCGGTACGGGAGGACCATCATGTGGCCGCCGTTGTACGGGTAGAGATTGAGGATCGCGTACACACTCGTACCGCGTGCGACGATCAGCGCTTCCTCGTCGCTGTGCGCGGGAGCCACGCAGAAGGGGCAGCCGTCCTCGGACCCGGGCCCGGTCGGCTTGTTCTCACCCTGGATGTACGCGATCCGGTGGGGCGTCCACAGCCGCCCGAACCCGTCCGGCTCACCCACCGGTCCACTCTGCTGCTCCGGCTCAGTCGTCATGGACAAAGCATAGGCGGACGAGCTGGGCGGACAGTGGGGAGGTCAGCGAAAAGGGCGGCCCCACGAGGAGCCGCCCCTTCAGCCGATCCGCGATGCTCAGACCTGGACCCGACGCTCCACGACATCGACCAGCTTGGCGATCGCGTCGGCCTTCGGGATGCCGTTCTCCTGCGACCCGTCGCGGTAGCGGAAAGAGACCGTACCGGCGGCCATGTCCTCGTCACCGACGATGACCATGAACGGGACCTTCTGCTTCTGCTGGTTGCGGATCTTCTTCTGCATCCGGTCGGACGATGCGTCCACCTCCACCCGCAGCCCCTTCTTCTTCGCCTCGGCGGCGAATTCCTGGAGGTACGGGATGTGGCTGTCACCGATCGGGATGCCGACCGCCTGCACGGGCGCCAGCCACGCCGGGAACGCACCCGCGTAGTGCTCAAGGAGCACGGCGAAGAAGCGCTCGATCGAACCGAACAGCGCGCGGTGGATCATGACCGGCTGCTGCTTGGTGCCGTCCGGACCGGTGTACTCCAGGTTGAAGCGCTCCGGCAGGTTGAAGTCCAGCTGCACGGTCGACATCTGCCAGGTGCGGCCGATGGCGTCCTTGCACTGCACCGAGATCTTCGGCCCGTAGAACGCGGCCCCACCCGGGTCCGGAACCAGCGGCAGCCCCTGCTTCTCGGCGACCTGACGCAGGGTCTCGGTGGCCTCTTCCCAGATCTCGTCCGAGCCGACGAACTTCTCCGGGTCCTTGGTCGAGAGCTCCAGGTAGAAGTCGGTCAGACCGTAGTCGCGCAGCAGCCCCAGGACGAAGGTGAGAGTCCTGTCGAGCTCCTCCGCCATCTGCTCCTTGGTGCAGTAGATGTGCGCGTCGTCCTGCGTGAAGCCCCGCGCACGGGTCAGACCGTGCACCACACCCGATTTCTCGTACCGGTACACCGTGCCGAACTCGAAGAGCCTCAGCGGCAGTTCACGGTACGAACGCCCCCTCGCATCGAAGATCAGGTTGTGCATCGGGCAGTTCATGGGCTTGAGGTAGTAGTCCGTGCCCTCGTCGAGCTGCATGGGCGGGTACATGCCGTCGGCGTACCAGTCCAGGTGGCCCGAGGTCTCGAAGAGCTTCCCCTTGGTGGCGTGCGGGGTGTAGACGAACTCGTACCCCTCTTCCTCGTGCCTGCGGCGCGAGTAGTCCTCCATGACCCGGCGGATGATGCCGCCCTTGGGGTGGAAGACCGCGAGGCCGGAGCCGATCTGCTCCGGGATCGAGAAGAGGTCCAGCTCGCTGCCGAGCTTGCGGTGGTCGCGCTTCTCGGCCTCGGCGAGGAACTCCAGGTATGCCTTCAGCTCGTCCTTGGTCGGCCACGCGGTGCCGTAGATGCGCTGGAGCATCGGGTTCTTCTCGCTGCCGCGCCAGTAGGCGGCGGCGTTGCGCATCAGCTTGAAGGCCGGGATGCTGCGAGTGCTCGGCAGGTGCGGACCCCGGCAGAGGTCCTTCCAGCACAGGTCACCGGTCTTGGCGTCGAGGTTGTCGTAGATGGTCAGCTCGCCGCCGCCCACCTCGACGTCCGCGCCGTCGTCGCTGGACGCGGAGCCCTTGATGCCGATGAGCTCCAGCTTGTACGGCTCGTCGGCGAGCTCCTCGCGGGCCGCCTCGTCGGAGACCACCCGGCGGGAGAACTTCTGTCCGCGCTTCTGGATCTCCTGCATCTTCTTCTCGATCGCCTTGAGGTCCTCCGGGGTGAAGGGCCTTGCGACGTCGAAGTCGTAGTAGAAACCGTTCTCGACCGGCGGGCCGATGCCCAGCTTGGCCTCCGGGAACAGCTCCTGCACGGCCTGCGCCATCACGTGCGCGGTGGAGTGGCGCAGGATGCTGAGCCCGTCCGGGGACGAGATCTCGACCGGCTCCACCTCCTCGCCGTCCCGCACCTCGTAGGACAGGTCCTTCAGCTCACCCGCGATGCGGGCGGCGACGATCGAGCGCTCGCCGGTGAAGAGCTCGGCCGCCGTGGTGCCCGTCGTCACCACGCGCTCTTCCCGCTCGGAATCGCGATGGATGAACACACGGACGTCTGACACCGGTCTCTCCTGACTGAGGGGGTGCGCGCCTGGGAAAGCGGCACGCAAACCGAATCGTACCGAGCCCCCGGGCCCGCACGCGAAACGGTTATCCGTCCCTGCGCCCCCTCCCCTCACTCCTCCCCGCTGCACGCCTCCTCGAAGAAGTCCAGATTCTCGTGCAGCGCCTTCATCAGCCGGTCCCGTTCCGCCTCGTCCACCTGTACGGGTACGACGCCGTGCGCCCCGGTCAGCCGCCGGAATCCGCCCCGCCGCTCCAACCGCCCGCCCACCTGGATCGGCAGCCCCACCAGATGCGCGTGCCCCGCGATCCGGTAGGCCTCCTCGTCCAGCACCACCCGCACATGCGGCACCTCCGCCCCCACCAGCACCCGCAGCCGCACCGTCCCTCCACCGCGCGGCGCCGACCTCCTCATCCGTACCACCGCCCCGGTGATCCGCACCGGCACCGAAGGCTCCTCCCGCAGGTACCTGGCCCCCGCCGACCGCAGCGCGGGCAGATCCCCCGGCGAGAACTCCACCACCTCGGGCCGCGCCGCGCACCCCGCCGGCACTCCGGCCGCCGGCGCCCAGTCCAACGCGATCCGCGCTCCCTCCGTCCCCTGCACCAACGCCACGACCGCCTCGGTCAGTTCATGGCTGACCCCGGCCTCCACCGCCGCGTCGAACGCCTCCATCCCACCCGTCGCCCGCTGGTAGTCGGCCGCCTCGCGCGCCGCGTGCAGCGCGTGATGCAGACGTACGACGGTGCCGCGTCCGGTGCCGACGGGCACGAAGGCGGTGAGCCGGCGCCCGCCCGCCCCGGCCCCGACCAGCACCCCTTCCAGCGCGGTCTGCGCCTGCCGACGGTGCCGCGCCCCGTAGTACCCGGCCCGGCCCCGCGCGGCCAGCGCCCCCGCGAGCAGCATCTGCCGCGCCGCCGACCGCAGCTGCTCCTCGGCCGGCCAGGCCGCCGCCCCGGGAATTTCCTCCGGTACATCGCGCCACCAGCGGATCTCGTCACTGTCCACCGCCAGCTGCACCAGCACCTCGCGCGCGGACGGCGCCGGGCAGCGCTCCAGCGCCGCGAGCGCCTCACCGAGCAGATCCCCGCTGTCGGGAAAGGCCCTGGATTCCGGTACGAGCAGGCTGGTGCCCCCACCCGTGACGCCCGGTGGCGTCCAGCGCGCGTAGCGCCCCGGTGCTCCGCCGCGCCTGCGCCACCCGTGCCGGGCGAGCAGTGCGCCGAGCACGGCGGGGTCGACCTGGGAGGGTTCGGGCCCGCCGCCGTCCCAGGCTCCGGCCGTCTCGGCGGGATGAGGTCGTCCGGGATCGTCGATCGGCCGGTACCGGTGCATCAGGGTTTCCCTCCCGCCCCGACGCGGGTCATCATCTCGCAGAGCGCTCGGTCGTCGAATATCCGCGAGGTGGGGACCCGCACATTGGTCCTGTACCTGCCGGTCACGGGGTGTCCCGCCAGGTTGATCCAGTAGCAGCAGTGCCTGAGGTCGAGCCGGTCGTGCCCGGCGCGCAGCCAGTCGTCCCTGGTCCTGGGCACGATCATGACGACCAGGATCTTGTGCACGGAGACGGGAGTGCGGGCCAGCTTCACCAGGTGGTCGTTGTCGAGGGTGAAGGAGAAGGCGGAGCCGGGTGGGTGCGGGGCGATCTGGTAGGTGCACTTGAGCTGCACCTTGATCGTCACTTCGTCGTCGATGGTGTGCACGGGGGATCCGTGACTCACGTGCCAGTCGATGCCGTTGTCCGGAAAGGGCTGGGAGAGCGAGCAGCCGGCGGCTGCCGCGACTGCGTGCAGATAGCCCACCTGGAGTGTCTCCATGCAGGCGGTGGTGGCGAGTGCGCCCCGTGGCGGAGAGGTCCGCTCGGGCAGCAGCCCGCCCGGTTCGGGCTGCGCGAGCGCCATGGCTGACGTGTGCCTTCCGGGCTGTGCTGATCGGTTCTGATCGTTCCGGTTGTCTGCCGGTGATCGACGGACCGTCAACTTCTCGGTCTGTCACCTGTGTTGTCTCCGTGCGGCTTATGGCGTAAACGGCCCGGGTATCACCGCTTCGGGCAGAAAGCGCACCGGGCCGATTCCGTGGAGCACGCCATCTGCCGGAGGAGCAAGAGGAGTTGGGACATGACGTGCTGGTACGAAGGGCCCTTGGCAGCCTTCGACACGGAGACCACGGGCGTGGACGTGGAGGGTGACCGGATCGTCTCCGCCGCCCTCGTGGTGCAGGACGCGGCCGGTGCACGCTTTCGCGCCACCCGCTGGCTGATCAACCCGGGCATTCCGGTTCCGGCCGGTGCCACCGAGATACACGGCCTCACCGACGATCACCTTCAGCGCAACGGCCGCTGGCCGTCGCCGGTGATGGAGGAGATGGCGCGGGCGATAGCCGAGCAGTGTGCGGCGGGCAGGCCGCTGGTCATCATGAACGCGCCGTTCGATCTGACCATGCTGGACCGGGAGTTGAGGCGCCACCGCAACTCCTCGCTCTCCCGCTACCTGGAGGCCAGGCCGTTGCAGGTCATCGACCCCCGGGTGCTGGACAAGCACCTGGACCGCTACCGCAAGGGCCGGCGCACCCTGACCGACCTCTGCGCGCACTACGGCGTGGAGCTGGACGAGGCGCACGACGCGGCGGCGGACGCGACGGCCTCGCTGGAGCTGGTACGGGCGGTGGGCCGCCGGTTCTCGGCCCGTCTGGAGCGCCTCTCCCCCGCCGAACTGCACACGCTCCAGGCGGTGTGGCACGCGGCCCAGGCACGCGGGCTCCAGGCGTGGTTCGCGCGCAACGGGTCCGACGAGGCGGTCGACCCGGCGTGGCCACTGCGGCCGGAGGTGCGCGCGGAGGCGGCGTGACGCTCAGCCGGCGGGGTGCGCCCGCTGGGTCCGGTGGACGGCTACCAGCCCCACCACGGCCCCGAGTCCGACGAGGCCCGTCAGCACACTGAGCACGAGGTGCAGTGCACCGGTCGCCGCGAAGCCGAGAAACACGTTGGCGGCCACGGCAACGGCCAGCAGCATCCACAGCATCGACTTGATCATGGTGTTCATCGGGGCCCTGTCTTCTCGGTCGTCTCTCGCGCGGTTGTCCGTGCACCGACCACGTTAGGAATTCCACGGCCCCGGCACGAGGGAGCGAGCCCCCCTTCATGGGTGGTGCCAAGTACACCTGAAGGTGCCGACGCGCTCCGGCACAGGAATGCGAAAAGCCGGTCCGTCTGTGACGGACCGGCTCTCCCGGGGTGGGCGATACTGGGTTCGAACCAGTGACCCCTTCGGTGTGAACGAAGTGCTCTCCCACTGAGCTAATCGCCCGGGAACGGGTTGAACCATACAGCGCTTCCCGGGTTTCGTTCAAACCGCGCGCGCACCCTGCCCGCGCCCCGCTCGTCGGGACTCATCGGGCGAGTGCGGCGGCCAGCCCGCGCCGCCCCGAGCGCATCATCCAGGCGTGGTTGGCGAGGAAGACGGGCCGTCCGGGGACGGCGACATGCCGCAGCAGCGGCTTGTGTACGTCGACCACCTGCTCGTAGAACGCCCGGGTGCCGTGCACCGCCCCGAGCCGCGCGGGCCGGACCGTCCAGCGCACCCACCCCTCCAGATCCCCCGTCATGCCGATCTCCAGCGTCCGGGTGTCCGGGTCGCGCCGCCGTTCCTGTGCGGTGACCACCAGGTCGTACGGGAGGAACGACCGGAAGCGCGCGGTGCCGGTGCGGTCGTCGACCGGGGTCACCTCGCGCACCTGCGGCCACCAGCGCGGGTACTCCTCGGCGTTCTCCAGTACGGCGTAGACGTCGGCGGGCGCGGCGGCCAGCTCCCAGATGCTGCGAAATCGGTAGTGACACCAGTCCATCCCCCAAGTCTGCGTCACCGCACCGGTCTTGCCCCGGCCGGGGGGGCGGGCCGCCTACTCACCCCGCGTCTGAGTACCTCCTCTGAGTACCCATGCCCATGACACTGGCCGGCCCGTACCCGCACACTCCGTCCATGACCAACGTCCCGCCGCCCGCGCCCGCCGAAGAGCTGGTGCTCATCGACCGCGAGCTGGCTCACCTCGACGCCCGCCGGGGCCAGTTGCTGCACCGCCGCGCCTGGCTGCTGCAGGTTCTCAACCGGCCGCTGCCACCGGCCGCGACGCCGCCTGCCGGGCCCCGGCAGGGGCCCGCCCCGCGGGCCGCGGAGACTCCCGCGCCGTCGTCCCGGAGCGCCCAGAACGTGCTGCTGACCCTGGGCGGCATCCTGCTGGCGACCGCGGCGCTGGCCTTCACCCTGGTCGGCTGGGGGCAACTGGGCATCGCCGGGCGCTCGGCGGTGCTGACGCTGGTCACACTCGCCGCCCTCGCGGCGCCCGCCCTTCTGGTACGTCGGCGGCTCGTCGCCACCGCGGAGTCGGTGGGCGTACTGGCCCTGCTGCTGACCGCCCTGGACGCCTACGCGCTCCACGAGGTTGCCTTCGAGAACACCGGTGCGGCCGCCTACACGGCCGCCGCCACCACCTTCCTCGCCCTCCTCTGGGCCGCCTACGGCCTGGCCCTCCCCCGCCTGCGCACCCCGCTCCCGGCCGCCGTGCTGCTGGCCCAACTCCCGCTGTACCTGTGGGCGTTGTCCACCTCGGCGACCCCGCTCACCCTCGCCTGGGCCCTGCTGGCCACCGCCGTCCTCGACACCGCCCTGGCCGTGCTCACCTTCCGCCACAGACTCCCCGCCGCTACCAATTCCCCGGCGCCCACGGCTTCGGCCACCGTTCCCCACCACCCCGACCCCCGCACCCCACGGTCCCGCGCCCTCTCCCCTCTGGGCCCACTCGCCGAAGTCACCGCTCGGGCCACCGGCGGTATCGCACTCCTGATCGCACTGGTCCGCTCCGTCGGCTCCACGACCACCCCCGAAGCCCTCCCGGCCTGCGCACTGCTCCTCGCGGGGGCGGCGCTCGCCCTCGCCGCCACCCTGCTGCGCCCACGCTTCGCACCCGCCCTGGTGGCCGGGCTGGCCGCCGTGGCCTCGGTGGGCGGGGCGATGTACCCGTCCCTGCCGGTCGCGTGGGTGGCCCCCGCGTACCTCCTCTGTGCCTGCGCCGTCCTGGCCCCGGCCTCGGCTCCCGTCCTGAGCGGCGGCCCCCGCCTCGCCCCGCTGCGCCACGGTCTGCGCTGGGCCGCCGGGCTGGTCGGCGGCGGCGCGCTCCTGACGGTGATGCCCGCACTGGCTCTCACCGTCCTCACCGGTCCGCTGTCCCGCGCCGTCGATCCGTGGCAGGGCCTGCCCGCCACCGCCCGCGCCACGACGGAGCTCGACTTCCCGTGGGACCGAACGGCGACCGGCCCGCTGATCGCCTTGGCGATCGCCGCCGCCCTCGCCCTGGCTCACCGCCGCGCCCCACGCCCCGCCACCGCCGCCGGAGCGCTCGCCGTGGCCGCCGTCGGCGTCCTCCTCCTGCCGACCGCCCTGAACCTCCCTTACGTCGCGGCGCTGGTGCTCTACGTCGCCCTGGGCGCCGGCACCCTGGCTTTGGCATCCCGCACCGCCGCGTTCGCCGGGAAGGCGCCCACCGGGAAGGCCGCCCCCACCGCCCTCTCGTACACGGCCCTGGCGACCGGTGCGGTCGCCGCCCTCGCGGCGACGTGTCTGGCGCTCGCCTCCCGGGAGACCACCTTCGGAGTCCTGGGCGCGCTGCTGGCGATGTGCGTGCTGCTGGCCGCCCGTACCCCCACCGGAGTCGCCGGAGCGGTGGGTGCGGTCGCCGCCGTCGGGTACGCGACCGGGCTGGCCGTGGCCTCCGCCGCCGCACTGGAGCTCCCGCCGCGGCACGCCGCGTTCCTGGTACTCGCCGTGCCGGCGGCCGTCGCCCTGCTCGCCGCGCGCGTCCGGTGCGCCCCCGCCGAGTACGCCGCGACCGTCCCCGCCCTGCTGGCCGTCGTCCTGGCGGCGACGCACCTGCCGACGCTGGCCCTGGTGCTTGCGCTGTGCGCGGTGATCGCCGCCGGGACCGCGCTGCGCCCGGGCCGACGGGAGGCCCGCTGGGTGGCGGCCGCCCTGTTCCTGCTGGCCACCTGGGTCCGGCTCGCCGCCTCGGGGGTGGACGGCCCCGAGGCGTACACCCTGCCGGCGACCGTCCTGGCGCTGGGCGTGGGCTTCCTGCACCGCCGTGCCCACCCGGCCACCTCCTCCTGGACGGCGTACGGCCCGGGTCTGTCCACGACCCTCCTGCCGAGCCTGGTCGCCGCCTGGGCGGATCCGCACTGGCTGCGTCCGCTGCTGCTGGGCTGCGCGGCCCTCGCGGTGACCCTGCTGGGCGCCCACCGCCGGCTCGGCGCCCCGCTGCTGCTCGGCGGCGTCACGCTCTGCCTGGTCGCCGTGCACGAGCTCGCCCCGTATGTGATCCAGGTGGTCGGCGCGCTCCCCCGCTGGCTGCCCCCGGCCCTGGCCGGCCTGCTGCTGCTGGCCGTCGGCGCCACGTACGAGAAGCGCCTGCACGACGCCCGCCGCCTGCGCACCCGGCTCGGCCGACTGGGCTGAGAAACGCCAGAGGCCCGAGAGACTTTGCGTCTCTCGGGCCTCTGATCCCGGGTGGGCGATACTGGGTTCGAACCAGTGACCCCTTCGGTGTGAACGAAGTGCTCTCCCACTGAGCTAATCGCCCGGGCACAGACAGAACATTACCGCATGTCAGCGCGTGCCCCCGACCATATTCCGGTCACTCCCCCGAGGTCACTCGTCGATCTTCCAGGGCATCACGATGCCGAACTTCCAGACGTAGATGCCGACCAGCACGGCCACGATGACCAGCCCGATCGTGGTCAGGATGATGTTCCGCCTGCGCACCTTCGGGTCGAGCGCCTTCTGCGCCGCCTCGGTGAGTTTCCGCTTGGTCCAGCGCATCACCAGCTGCGCCCAGACGAACTCGGTCGCCCAGATCGCCATGCCGCCGAAGATCACCACCCAGCCGGGGCCCGGCAGCGGCAGCATGATGATGCCCGCGATCACCACCGCGAGGCCGACGACGAAGACGCCGACCTGCCAGCTGAGATGCAGCGTCCTGCGCGCCTGGATGTACTGCGGCGCCCGCGACCCGAGCTCGCGCTCGTCGCCCTTCACGTCCCCCGTGGCGGGATCGGCCGTCGTCGCTGCGACGCCGCCGTCCCGTCCGTCACTCTCCGCATTCATGGAGGCCAGCCTACCGGGGGGAATCCCTTCACTGGAATAGCCGTACGAGTCAAACCATGACTCGGCCGTACGAGCTACCTCAAGCGACTTAAAACACTCACAAGGGTTTACAACAGTCCCAGAGGTGGCATGTCGATTTCGCCGACGTGCGAATCCCCGAGCGCACACTGAGCGAAAGGCCCTGGCGCTTATGAACACCACGGTCAGCTGCGAGCTGCACCTGCGCCTCGTTGTGTCGAGCGAGTCATCACTGCCTGTACCCGCGGGCCTGCGGTACGACACGGCCGATCCCTATGCCGTGCATGCCACCTTCCACACCGGAGCCGAGGAAACGGTCGAGTGGGTCTTCGCCCGCGATCTCCTCGCCGAGGGCCTGCACCGGCCCACCGGAACCGGCGACGTCCGAGTCTGGCCGTCCCGGAGCCACGGTCAGGGCGTTGCGTGCATCGCCCTGAGCTCACCGGAGGGCGAGGCCCTGCTCGAAGCCCCGGCGCGGGCGCTTGAGTCGTTCCTGAAGAGGACGGATGCCGCGGTACCACCAGGTACCGAACACCGGCACTTCGACCTCGACACGGAGCTCTCTCACATCCTGGCCGAGAGCTGAGCCAGGTCGAGAGTCGTTCCTCGCCGTCCGACTCGGGGCGACGGCGCGGTACGGACAACCCCATAGGGACAACTTCATAAGGCAGCCATCGGCGCCGTCGTCGCGGAATCCACCGCGGCGACGGCGCCGCTGTGCGTGCGGCGGGTACGACTAGAGTCGACCGGCATCGGCGGGCACCGGCCCGCAGCAGGCCAGGGAGCAAACCGTGCTGATCCCCCACGACACCCGGAAAGCCCTCGACGTGGTCGTCGATCTGGTGAACACCGCACCGGAGAGCGAGCCCACCGACCGCCTCGCGGACCTGGAGGCGCTGGACGCCTTCGTGGCGCTGCACGACGTGAGCGACGTGGGCCGGCTCGGCGAGGACGATCTGCGCGCCGTACGGGACGTGCGCGCGCGTTTCGCGGAGGTGTTCGCGGCGCCGGACCCGCACGCCGCCGCCGAGCTGATCAATCAGCTGGTGGCCGCGGCAGGGACGACGCCCCGGCTGACCGACCACGACGGCTTCGACTGGCATGTGCACTACTTCGCGCCCGGCGCCTCGATGGCGGACCATCTGGCGGCGGACTGCGGGATGGCGCTGGCCTTCATCGTGGTCTCCGGCGAGCAGGAGCGGCTGCGGCGCTGCGAGGCGCCGGACTGCCGGCGCGCGTTCGTCGACCTGTCGCGCAACCGGTCGCGCCGCTACTGCGACAGCCGCACCTGCGGGAACCGCCTGCACGTGGCGGCGTACCGGGCCCGGCGTAAGGAAGCCTCGGGCTGAGCGTCCGCCCCGGGCCGGGGCGGCGGGCCGTCGGAGCCCGCGACCGACAGGCTCTCAGTCGAGAAACAGGTCATGGACCGCTCCCATCATGAGCAGCGCGCCGATCAGCGCGAGGAAGATCATCAGGGGCGGCTGGGAAAGCGCGAAGAGGCAACCGCGCGCTTCTTCGACGGGCGCGGGTACCGGGGCTTCGTCCGGGGAGGTCTGGAGCATCTCGGGCCGATGATGGCGCAGCCCGGTGGTACGGAATGACCAACACGCCCACTTTCGGCGGCAGTTCGTCGAATTCCGTGTTAATCCACAATCGTTCCGTTGTTCTGACTGCCAGGCTTTCGAGGGGCGTGCCCCTCATGACGAAACCCTTGTCCGCGCCGGGGCCGACTCCGGGCGGACAAGGGCTTCGGTGAGTCCCGGGGGGCTCAGATGCCGTGCTTCTTCAGGATCGCTTCGATGTCGGAGAAGTCCTCGTCGGCGGCCTTCCTCGGCCTGGCGGCACCGGCTGCCGGTGCCGGTGCCGCGGCGGGTGCGGCCGTCGGGCGGCCCGCGCCCAGCGAGGGTGCCGAGGCCGCGGGGGCGACCGCGTCGCGCTGGGCCGCCTTCGCGGCCTTGCGCTCCTTGCGGGTGCCGACGCCGCTGCGCCGCTCCACCACGCGGGTGATCATGAAAAGCAGCCAGGCGATGCCGAGCACGCCGAAGCCCGCCCAGACCACGGGCTTGAACACCATGCCGGAGATCCAGCCCACCGCGCCCGTCATCACCAGGCCGACCGGCACCAGTGAGTAGGCGGCCAGGCGGGTGGCGGTGAGGAACCGCTTCCGGTACGCCGTGATCGCGGCGATGCCCAGGCCGGCCGCGGACACCGCGGAACAGATGGTCTCAACCAGCAGCATCGGTCCTCCAGCAGTGGGAAGTGCAGGTCCCCTCCATCCTGCACCCCCGTGCACGGGTGCGGCCATCCTCGGGCCCGGTCTCAGGGAGATCTCCGGGGCGCGACTCCTCCCCAGGTCCCGGTTGGGGCGCTTCGCGTACGACTACGACTGGGAGACTGGCCCCATGAGCAACCCCTCTCCCTCCGCCCCCGCCTCCCCCGTCGTCCTGGACGTCTGGTGCGAGCTCCAGTGCCCCGACTGCACCACCGCCCTCGGTGACCTGGCCGCGCTGCGCGCCCGGTACGGCGACCTGCTCGACATCCGGCTGCGGCACTTCCCGCTGGAGAAGCACAAGTACGCGTACGACGCGGCGCAGGCCGTCGAGGAGGCGTACGAGCAGGGCAAGGGCTGGGCGTACGTGGAGGCGGTGCTCGGCCGTACCGAGGAGCTGGGCGAGCGGGGACAGCAGCTGCTGCTGGAGGTCGCGGGTGAACTCGGCCTGGACGCCGAGGAGTTCGACACCGCGCTGATCGACGGCCGGCATCTGCTGATCGTCGACGCCGACCAGGCGGAGGGCAAGGCGATCAAGGTGACGGGCACGCCGACGTACGAGATCGGCGGAGAGCTCCTCGACGGCAGCAAGGACCAGACCGGGCTGCGGACGCGCATCGAGGAGATCGCGGACCGGCTGCTCGCGGACCGGAGCGCGCCCCAGCAGGGCCCGTCCGCCTAGAGCAGGGCCTTGAAGGAGTTGAGGTGCGTCGTGCGGTACCCGAGGGATTCGTAGAGGCGCAGGGCCGGGGTGTTTCCCGCGAACACATGCAGGCCGAGCCGGGTTCCGCCGCTCTCCAGGGCGACCCGCTCGGCCTGTGTCATCAGGGCCCGCCCGTATCCCCTGCCCCGGTGCGCCACGTCGACCTCGACGTCGAACACGAAGGGCACCTGCTCGCCCGGCTGGACCTCGTGGCGGCCGGTCCACAGGAAGCCGACCTTCTCGCCGTCGTGCAGCAGCTGGCTGATCGACGTGTGCGCGGTCGCGAGGCCGTCCGGCAGGAACTGGCGGTCGCCGGCCTCCGCCTTGGCCCTCGCCTGCTCGGCGGAGAAGCCCCGTTCGATCCAGCTCCGTTCGAACCCCGCCCGGGAGTGGCGCCGCCACCCCTCGTACTCCTGCGGCGTCATGGGCCGGACCGTGAAGCCCGCGGGGAGGGCGGGGGGCTCGGGCGGCAGGTCCTTCAGCATGTTGCGGCTGCGCTCGACGTATCCGAGGGCGGTGACCATCCGCACCGCCGGTTGTGCGTCCGCCGGTACGGTCACGGCGACCTGGTCGCAGCGCCAGCCGCGCAGCACCTCCTCGGCGGCCAGCGCGGCGACCGTGCCGCGGCCCCGGCGACGGTCCGGCTCGTTGATCCGCAGCGAGCGGATCCGGCCGAGCGTGGGCCCGAAGGCTGGCTCGGTGGCGATCTCTGCGGTACCGACGGGGCGGCTGTTCACACACACGTCGTAGCTGCGTGAGCGCGCGCCGTCGGCGCCGGTCTGGAGCGGCCCGGTCGGCCGTAGGGTCGTCGTCATCAAGGGAGTTGTACCCACCTGCGGCCGCCGCGTCATCAGGGTTTACCGGCGGGCTTACGGATCGAGGTCGTCCGCGGCGCGTTCGGCGAAGACCCGCATCGCCTTCGCGGTGACCGGCCCGGGGGTGGCGGGCAGGTCGCGGGCGTCGACCCGGTGGACGGCCTGGACGTCGCGCAGGGTGGACGTCAGGAAGATCTCGTCGGCCCGCTCCAGCACGTCCAGCGGCAGGTCGCGCTCCTGGGCGCCGGTCCATTCGACGGTCAGCGCGCGGGTGATGCCGGCCAGGCACCCGGAGGCGACCGGCGGGGTGAGCAGTTCACCGTCGAGGACGACGAAGACGTTGGACCCGGTGCCCTCGCAGAGCTGTCCGACGGTGTTGGCGAACAGGGCCTCGGAGGCGCCGTGATGGCGGGCGCGGGCGAGTGCGACGACGTTCTCGGCGTACGAGGTGGTCTTGAGGCCGGTGAGGGCGCCGCGCTCGTTGCGGGTCCAGGGGACGGTGATGACCGGGGTGGTGTCGGGGCGGCGGGTGGATGCGCCGAGCGCGACGATCAGCGTCGGGGCCGCGTCCCCCCGGTCGGAGCCGAGGGGCGAGACGCCGCCGGTGTAGGTGACGCGGAGCCGGCCGAGCGGCATCGGGTTGGCTTCGAGTACGGCGGCGCAGGCGCGGCGCACCTCGTCGAGGTCGGGGTCGGGCAGGCCGAGGCCGCGCGCGGAGGTGGTGAGCCGGTCGAGGTGGCGGGTGAGCGCGAAGGCGTGCCCGTCGGTCGCCTTCATGGTCTCGAAGACGCCGTCGCCGACGGTCATCCCGTGGTCCAGGACCGAGACCCGCGCCGAGTCGGCGTCGGTCAGTCCCCCGTTGACCCAAAGCTGATTCATGAACCGGCCCTTCCGCTTGCACTCACCGTTGCGTCGTACGCACCCGACGCTACCGCGAGCAGCCGGGAAGCCTTCAGCTCGGTCTCCGCCCACTCCCGCTCGGGGTCGGAACCCCAGGTGATGCCCGCCCCGGTGCCGAACTTCAGGGCGGGTCCGCCCGGCGCCGTACGGTCGATCCAGAAGGTTCGGATGCCGACGGCCAGCTCGCCGGTGCCGCGGTCGGCGTCGACCCAGCCGATGCCGCCGCAGTAGGGGCCGCGCGGCGAGGTCTCCAGCGCTTCGATGATCTTCAGAGCGCTGGACTTGGGGGCGCCGGTGACGGAACCGGGCGGGAAGGTCGCGGCGAGCAGCTCGGCCCATCCCGCTTGCGGACGCAGCTCGGCGCGGACGGTGGAGACCAGGTGGACGAGGCCCGGGTGCGGTTCGACGGCACAGAGCTGCGGGACGGTGACACTGCCGGTGACGGCGACGCGGCCCAGGTCGTTGCGGACCAGGTCGACGATCATCACGTTCTCCGCGTGGTCCTTCTCCAGGAGGTCGGCGGCGGTCCTGCCGGTCCCCTTGATGGGGCCCGACTCGATGACCTGCCCGTCCCGGCGGAGGTAGAGCTCGGGCGAGGCGGTGGCTATCTCGACGCCGTACGCGGGCAACCTGATCGTTCCGGCGTACGGGGCCGGGTTGCCGCGGGCCAGGAGGGAGGTGAGCGCGTCGACGTCGGCACCGGGGTCGACGGGTGCGCTCAGTACGCGGCAGAGGTTGGCCTGGTAGACCTCGCCCCTGGCGATGTGCTCGCGGATGCGGCGTACGCCCGCGGTGTAGGCGGTGCGGTCGAGCGAGGTGGTCCAGCTGTCGGTGGCGGGCCCGCGCCAGCCACCCGGGGCGGCGGGCGGCACCGGCTCCCTGCGGACGTCGCCGAAGCGGGCGCAGACGAGCCGGCCTTCGAAGTCGGCGGCGACGGCCCAGAAGCCGCTGGAGTCGAGGGAGGCCGCATCGTGGGTCACGTCGCGCAGATCGGAGGCGACAAGGCCGCCGAAGCGGGCCAGAGGGGGGAGGTCGTGCACGGCTCCGAGTCTATGGCGGGCGCAGGCCGCTCACCTGGGCAGGGACAGCGACGGCGACCCGGCGGGGAGCGACCGGGGAGGCGACGGGGGCGATGACCGGGTCCGATGCCGGGGAGAGCGCAGCACGCTGCACAAACGCGTTTTTGTACTGGCCCGGGAATCCGCTAGAGTTCAACACGTCGCCGGGACACGCAAGTGAAACGGCAGCAGACAAGCGGACGTAGCTCAGCTGGTAGAGCACCACCTTGCCAAGGTGGATGTCGCGAGTTCGAATCTCGTCGTCCGCTCGATAGTGGGGGAATCATCCCGATACCCTTGCTGCACACTCCTGGTGGAGTGGCCGAGAGGCGAGGCAACGGCCTGCAAAGCCGTCTACACGGGTTCAAATCCCGTCTCCACCTCCAAGCGCGATTAGCTCAGCGGGAGAGCGCTTCCCTGACACGGAAGAGGTCACTGGTTCAATCCCAGTATCGCGCACGCAGAACAACTGAACAGATACGGTCCGCTTGGACCATCCCGCGCGATTAGCTCAGCGGGAGAGCGCTTCCCTGACACGGAAGAGGTCACTGGTTCAATCCCAGTATCGCGCACGCAGCAGCAAGCAGTAGCAGTAACAAGCAGCGCTTGTACGCTTGTGCAGTACCCCCGCGCGATTAGCTCAGCGGGAGAGCGCTTCCCTGACACGGAAGAGGTCACTGGTTCAATCCCAGTATCGCGCACCGCAGTTGAAGCCCCCGGCCGGTTCTCGGCCGGGGGCTTCGTCGTGTTCTCCCCCGGTCAGCCCGTGAAGAGCTGGGTGGCCTTGCGGATGAGTTCGTAGAGGCCGTAGGCGAAGGGCAGCAGGACCCAGAGCCAGACGGCGACGGCGAGCGCCCTGCGGTGACTACTGCTGGGGTGCATGGGTGGGCTCTCCTTCTGGGGCGGGGCTGCCTGCCGGGGCGGACGTCGGTTCGTGGAAGCGCGGGTTGACCGGGCGGACCAGCTCGTTGGCGACGAAGCCCACCAGGAGCAGGCCGATCATGATGTAGAGCGAGGCCGTGTAGAGGCTGGGGCCGCTGTGACCGGCCTGTTCCTGGCTGTCGGCGACCTTGTTGACGATCAGGGGGCCGAGGACTCCGGCGGTGGACCAGGCGGTGAGCAGGCGGCCGTGGATGGCGCCGACCTGGTAGGTGCCGAAGAGGTCCTTGAGGTAGGCGGGAATGGTGGCGAAGCCGCCGCCGTAGAAGGACAGGATCACCAGGGCGCAGAGGATGAACAGCGGCTTGGAGTCGTTGCCCAGGTGGATGATCGCGAAGTACATGAGGGCACCGACGCCCAGGTAGATCCGGTACATGGACTTGCGCCCGATGAGGTCGGAGGTGGAGGCCCACAGGATGCGGCCGGTCATGTTCGCGAGGGAGAGCAGAGCGACGAAGCCCGCGGCGGCCGAGGCCGAGACGGGGGTGGGGGTGTCGGCGAAGTAGTCCTTGACCATGGGGGCGGCTTTTTCGAGGATGCCGATGCCCGCGGTGACGTTGAGGCACAGGACCACCCACAGGCACCAGAACTGTGGGGTGCGCAGGGCGTTGCGGGCCGAGACGTTGGCGGTGGTGACCAGGGCGCGGGGTGTGGCGGAGGGCTGCCAGCCGGCCGGTTTCCAGTTGTCGGGCGGTACGCGGACGAGCAGGACGCCGAGTGACATGAAGACGGCGTACGACAGGCCCATCACCAGGAAGGTGGTGGCGATCCCGGCGTCGCCGTCGGGTGCGTCGCCGCCGAAGGCTTCGAGCATCTGGGAGGACCAGGGCGAGGCGATGAGAGCGCCGCCGCCGAAGCCCATGATGGCGATGCCGGTGGCCATGCCGGGCCTGTCCGGGAACCACTTCATCAGGGTGGAGACAGGGGAGATGTAGCCGATGCCCAGGCCGATGCCGCCGACGAAGCCGTAGCCCAGGACGATCAGCCAGAACTGGTGGGTGGCGGCGCCGAGGGCGGAGATCAGGAAGCCGGAGGAGAAGCAGACGAGGGAGACGAACATGGCCCAGCGGGGGCCGTTGCGCTCGACGAGGGTGCCGCCGAAGGCGGCGGAGAGGCCGAGCATGACGATGCCGAGCTGGAAGGGGAGGGCGCTGGCGGTGCCGGAGAGACCGAGGGAGGTTTCGAGTGGGGGCTTGAAGACGCTCCAGGCGTAGGCCTGGCCGATGGAGAGGTGGACGGCCAGGGCGGCGGGGGGTACCAGCCAACGGCTCCAGCCGGGTGGGGCGACGGTGCGGGACCTGTCGAGGAAGGTCAGGGTCATGGGGTCGAACGATAGGTGAGGGGTGGGGGTGTTGGGGCAGGCGGCGGGCCGGGGGGAGGGGATGTGGTGGGGGTGGGTGGTACGGGGGGGGCGGGGTGGGCCGGGGCGGGTGGGGTGCGATTCCTTGGCTGGGCCGCCCCCTTGCCCGCCCGTTCCGCCCCCGGGGGCCCCGCCGCCCAAGCGGGCTGGGGTGGCGATTGCGGCGGGGCGGGGGTGGTCAGGAGGAGAAGAGCATGCGGCCGAAGCCCTTTTGGCGGTGGTGACTGCCGTGGTGGCCTCCGTGACCTCCGTGGCCGCCGTGTTGGGGTGCGCCCCAGGCGGGGGCCGGGGCGGTGGGGTAGCCCTGGGGGCCGGCGGGGGGCGGGGGCTGCTGGGACCACTGGGATTCCAGGCGGGTGAGGGATTCCAGTTCGCCGTAGTCCAGGAATATGCCCCGGCAGTTGCTGCACTGCTCGATCTGGACGCCGTTGCGGTTGTAGGTGTGCATGGGGGCGTGGCACTTGGGACATTGCATGTGGCTTGCTCCTCCGATGGCTGGGGGCGGTGGCGCTCCCGGTGGTACGTCGCCGGGATGCATGCCCGGTGGGCGGGGATTCACCCTACGGCGGAGGCACGGCGTCGGGCGCGGGGCGGAGCGCGGCGATTCTGCCGCAGGAGTCCAGCATCAACTCCTCCACCTCGTCGAGGGGGCGGCCCTCGGTGGTGGCTTTGGCGAGGGCGAGCGCGGCCGTCTGCACCGTCAGGGCGCGGGCGGCGACGTCGAGTTGGGGCCACGGGTCACCCTCGGGCGGTACGGCGGGGCCGCCCGCGGTGCGGTACGCGTCGAGGAAGCGTTGCCAGATGTCCGGGGACAGCAGGCCGGCGGCGTACCAGGCGGCCGGGCGGGCCAGGTCCCAAGTGGGGTCGCCCAGGCCGAGATCGTCGATGTCGATGAGGTGCCAGGGGCCGCCCGGGGCGGGGTGGCGGACGAGTTGGCCGAGGTGGAGGTCGCCGTGGCAGAGGGTGCGCCGGGGGGCGGGGGCCTCGTCGCGGGCCCAGGCGGGGAGGTCGTGCCAGGCGGCCAGCACCGTCGGGTGGGGGCGGGTGGCCCGCATGCGGGCCACGGCGCGGGCGGCCTTGGCCGGGCCGCGCATGGGCGCCAGGGGGCCGGGGAGGCCGGCCGGGTCGGTGCGGTGCAGGCGGGCGAGGAGGGTGGCGGCTTCCTCCCAGGGGGCGGCGTCCGGATCCTCGGGGTCGACCGGGGTGCCGTAGGGCCAGGCGGAGAGGGGGCGGCCGTGGGAACGGGCGGGTGCGGTGGGGAGCGGGAGCGGCGGGAGGAGGATGCCGTCGAGGAGCGGGTGGGCGGCTACGGCGATACGGAGGTCCAGGGCGGCGGGGTCGGTGTCCGGGGCGTGCGCCTTGGTGACGAGGGGGCCGTGGCGGACGACGGTGCCGTCGGGGCGGTCGGCCAGGAGGTGGAGGGTGTCCCGGGCGTGGGGGCAGGGGGGTTCCGCCGGGGAAGGGGGGTGGGCGGTGGCGGCGGCCAGGGCGGTAAGGGCTTCGGTGAGGGTGGTGGTGCCGGTCATGGGTCCCCCGGGAGATGGGATGAGGCTTGGTCCCCGTACCGCCGCATGCCTCCGGCGGAGCGCCGCATGGGCGGAGCCACACACTTGCACAGCCCTGAGGTCCGGCGTCGTCCGCGTCCGGACACACGTTTGCCCGGACAGCTCCCCAGCTGTCCGGGCAAACTCAGTCGTCCGCCGCACCCCCGTCCCCACGGGGCTGATGGGCGTGGTGTTGCTTTCGGTCCGGGCCGCTCTCCCGGACCGGGGCGCCTTTCAGCGCCCCAGCAACATACCCACGGACGACGCTTGCGTGACCACCGCTTCCCAGCCTCCGAAGAGGAAGAGCAGCAGGGCCGCCAGGGGAAGAACCATCGCCGTTGCCACCAGGGGGTGGCGCGGGCCCGAATTGCGGCCGCCGAACAGCGCGAAGGCGCGCCGTCCCTGGCCGCGGATCGCGGCGTTGCGGCTGATCGTCCTCGATGCCGTGTCCGCCATGGTCCCTCTCCTGTCGTGTAGGAAGCGGTGGGTGCTTGACCTCGGGGGACGAGTGCTGCACCCACCGCTTGATTTCAAGATTAGGGGCGGGTGAGGGGCGGGTCGTCATGCCCTCGTACCGATTGACCGGCCTCCCGGAGGATGAGCTACCGGGTGACGGTGTACTCCCCTGGGTGGAGAGGTGGGTGGAGGACTCGGGGACTTCCCCGAAGGGTCGGACGGGGGCCCTTCGGGGGTCCGCCGGGTGATCAGCCCTCGGTGGCGCGCCGTTCGGAGGCGTCCTCCCTGGGCACCGGCTGTTCCACCAGCGCAAGGACTCGGGTGGCCATGAAACGAGCGGTGCGCACCACGCTGCCGCTGCGGGTGACTTCACTCACTTCCACCACCCCCCTGCGGACCGCCGTCTCCACCCTGCGGCCGGCTCTGCTGGCCACCATTTCGTACGTCCGAGTGGTGTCTCCGGCATCCACCACTATCTCGACTCGATCGCCTTTCACTGATCCAATCCCCCTTCTGCTGCTGCCCGTTGAGAATGAGCAGGGGTCAGGAGCATGGGAACGTACGTTCCCTGACCGTGCTTCAAGTTTCTCACCCGGCACTGACAACGGATCGATCCGTGAGGGTGTGGCCTATGAGCACACCGCGCCACGGGTACGTAAGCTGTGCCACGTCGAACGGACCGGTCAGCAGTGGGGTGGGGGAGGCCCCACCGGAGGTAGGGGACGGACATGGCGATGATGCGGCTCCGGCGCGAGGACCCGCGTCTCGTCGGCTCGTTCAGGATTCACCGGCGGCTCGGTGCGGGCGGCATGGGTGTCGTCTATCTGGGCTCGGACCGGCGGGGCCAGCGGGTCGCGCTGAAGGTGATCCGGCCGGATCTGGCGGAGGATCAGGAATTCCGGTCGCGCTTCGCGCGCGAGGTGTCGGCGGCCCGGCGGATCAGAGGCGGTTGTACGGCCCGACTGGTGGCCGCCGACCTGGACGCGGAGCGGCCGTGGTTCGCGACGCAGTACGTTCCCGGGCCCTCCCTGCACGACCGGGTGGCCGAGGAAGGTCCGCTGATCGCGGCCGAGGTGGCGGCGATCGGAGCGGCGCTGGCGGAGGGGCTGGTCGCCGTTCACGAGGCAGGGGTCGTGCACCGGGACCTGAAGCCGTCGAACATCCTGCTGTCCCCCAAGGGGCCGCGGATCATCGACTTCGGCATCGCGTGGGCGACCGGGGCGAGCACCCTGACCCATGTGGGGACCGCGGTGGGCTCCCCCGGGTTCCTGGCGCCCGAGCAGGTCCGAGGGGCTGCGGTGACGCCCGCGACGGATGTGTTCGCGCTCGGGGCGACGCTCGCGTACGCGGCGACCGCCGACTCCCCGTTCGGTCAGGGCAGTTCCGAGGTGATGCTCTACCGCGTGGTACACGAGGAGCCCTTGCTGGACGGCGTCCCGGACGCGTTGGCGCCGCTGGTGCGGGCCTGTCTGGCGAAGGATCAGGAGGAACGTCCCAGCACCCTCCAGCTGTCGATGCGGTTGAAGGAGATCGCCGCGCGGGAGGCGCAGGGCGGCGGACCGGAGAAGCGGACGCCCGCTCAGCGGGAGGCGGACGGTGACGCGTACGCCGACCAGCGGACCCAGCGGAGCACCCAGCCGCGGCGCACCGAGGGACAGCGGGCGGAAGGGGCGGGGCAGCCGTCGGAGGGACGCGGGACTTCCGCGCAGCCGCCGCGCGGCTCACAGCCCCGTAACTCCTCCGCGCGGAACGGCCCGCCGTCCGGCGGCCGGAACACCACCCGGTCCGGGGCGACCCGCAAGGGCACCCGGCCCGGGGCGCGCCCGACCTCGGGGGGCAGGCTGCGGCCCGCGAACCCGCGGTTGCTGCGGCAGCGGCTGGTGGTGTTCGTGGTGGTGACGCTGCTGGTGGCGCTCGGGATCGCGGCGGCACAGGGCTGTCAGGGACCCTCGCGGGGGCTGGGTCCCGAGGTGCCGCGTGAGGTCATAGCGGGGATGGGGGACGGCTCGCAGCAGCGTGAGTAATGCGCATCGGTGCTGCCGGGCCACCGGTGGCGCGGAGGTGGCTGTGCGTAGGGATGCGCAGGCAGAGGTGGGTGTAGCTGTGGCCCGGGTCGTGCGCGGTGTTGTTCTCCGCGGACGACCCGGGCCACAGGTGTGTCAGGGGCGGCGGGGGCGGGTCGCGTAGAAGGCGACGGCGGAGGCGGCGGCCACGTTGAGGGAGTCGACACCGGCTTCCATCGGGATGCGGACGTGTTCGTCGGCGCCGATGAGGGCCTCGGCGGTGAGGCCGTCGCCCTCGGTACCGAAGATCAGGGCGAGCTTCTCGTCGTCGCGGGCGGCGAGTTCGTCGAGGGTGATGGCCTGGTCGCTCAGGCAGAGGGCCGCGGTGGTGAAGCCGGCTTCGCGCATCAGGCCGATGTCCTGTGGCCAGGACTCCAGACGGGTCCAGGGGACCTGGAAGACGGCGCCCATGGAGACCTTCACCGCGCGGCGGTAGAAGGGGTCGGCACAGCGGGGGGTGAGGAGGACGGCGTCGACGCCCAGGGCCGCCGCGTTGCGGAACGCCGCGCCCAGGTTGGCGTGGTCGACGATGTCTTCGAAGACGGCGACCCGGCGGACCGGGGCGGCTTCGTTGCCGAGGATCTGGGCAGGGTCCGGGAGCGGCTTGCGCTGCATGGAGGCGAGGGCGCCGCGGTGCACGTGGTACCCGGTGACCCGCTCGGCGAGGTCCGGGCTGACGGCGTACACCGGGGCCGGGACCTCGTCGATGACGTCGCGCATGACGTCGATCCACTTGGCGGACAGCAGCATCGACCGCATGTCGTACCCGGCCTGGCGGGCGCGGCGGATGACCTTCTCGCCCTCCGCGATGAACAGGCCCTCGGCGGGCTCGCGGCGGCGCCGGAGTTCCACGTCGGTCAGGTTCGTGTAGTCGCTCAGGCGCGGGTCGTCGGGGTCGTCGATGGTGAGGAGATCGGCCACAGGGTGATACTGCCTTGTCGTGGGTGCGGTGCCAACGGGGGCGGAAGGGTTGGTTACCGCCGGTTACTGATGAGTGGGTGACAGGGCGTTCACCGAGACGACGTCGCCGATGACGATGACCGCGGGCGGGCGGACGTTTTCGGACTTGGCCCGCTCCCCCACCGTGGCCAGGGTGGCGTCCACCCGGCGCTGGGTCGCCATGGTGCCCTCCTGGATGATCGCGACAGGGGTTTCGGGGGCGCGGCCGTGGGCGACGAGAGCCTCGGCGATGGGGGCGATCCGCTCGACCGCCATGAGCAGGACCAGCGTGCCGCGCAGCTTGGCGAGGGCTTCCCAGTCGACCAGGGAGCGCGGGTCGTCGGGGGCGACATGGCCGCTGACCACGGTGAACTCATGGGCGACGCCGCGGTGGGTGACCGGGATGCCCGCCGCGCCGGGGACGCTGATGGTGCTGGAGATGCCGGGGACGACGGTACAGGCGATGCCCTCGGCGGCGAGCGCCTGCGCCTCCTCCATACCGCGGCCGAAGACGAAGGGGTCGCCACCCTTGAGACGTACGACGGACTTGCCCTGCTTGGCGTGGTCGATCAAGGCCTGGTTGATGGCCTCCTGGGCCATGAAGCGGCCGTACGGGATCTTCGCGGCGTCGATCACCTCGACATGCGGGGGGAGTTCGTCGAGGAGGTCACGCGGACCGAGGCGGTCGGCGATCACGACGTCGGCCTCGGCGAGGAGGCGGCGGCCTCGCACGGTGATGAGGTCGGGGTCGCCGGGGCCGCCACCGACCAGGGCGACGCGGGGTGCGCTGTCGGCCTTGCGGTGGCGGGGGGCGGCGAGGGTGCCGTTGCGCAGGCCCTCGACGACGGCGTCGCGGACGGCGGCGGAGCGGCGGGGGTCGTGGCCGGTGAGGATCGCGACGGTGACGCCGTCGGAGCGGCCGGTGGCGGGGGTCCAGGCGGTGGCCGCCTCGGCGTCGTCGGAGCGGACGCACCAGGTGCGGGTGCGCTCGGCTTCGGCGGAGGCGGCGGTGTTGGCGACGGGGTCGCTGGAGGCGACCAGCGCGTACCAGGTGTCGGCGAGGTCGCCTTCCTGGTAGCGGCGGCGCTCCCAGGTGATCTCGCCGGCTTCGGCCATGGCCTCCACGGAGGGGGTGGCCGAGGGGGAGATCAGGGTGATGTCGGCGCCGGCGGCGATGAGGGCGGGGAGGCGGCGCTGGGCGACTTGGCCGCCGCCGAGGACCACGGTGCGGCGGTTGGTGAGGCGGAGGCCTACGGGGTAGGCGGGAGTGCTCTCGCCTGCGGCGGGCTCGGCGGGGGTGGGGCCGGTTGGGTCGCCTGCGGTGGGGCTGGTGTGGGTGGGGGCGGTTGGGTCGCCTGCGGCGTGCGCGGTCATGGCGTGCGGCTCCTCGGGAGGGCGGGCGGGGAGGTCCCGGGCGGGCGGGAGGGCGATGACCGCTGCGGCGGTGGAGCGGTGCAGGTGTGGGGTCTTGCGGGGGTGGTGCGGTGCTGGTGGGGCGGGGTTTGGCAGGTTCACGGCCTTGGGGCATTAGCTTACGGGCGGGTGTGGGGAAGCGGGGGGTGGGGTTGCCTGCGGCGCATTACCCCTCCCCGCCCCTTCCCTGAACCGCTGGCTGCGGGGCTGGGGAGTAGTGCGGGTGCGTCGTGGTTGCTCGCGCAGTTCCCCGCGCGCCTGGAATGCCCCTGCGGGGCACCAGGGGGCCGGGGTGCGTGGGGAGGGTGGTCTTTTTTGGGGGGCCGTGCCCCGTTAGGGGCGCGGGGAACTGCGCGAGCGGCCACGGTGAGGCCGCACGTCCCCGCCTCGCTCAGGAGGGCGCGCCACCCGGGGCCCGGGGCGGAGCCCCGGTTTCGGGAAGGGGCGGGGTGGGGCAAGCGCCGCGCAGCGGAACCCCGCCCCCGGTGCCGGTACTTCGACGGGACGGAAGGGGCTACTTCGCCAGGAAGGGGCGAGTAGTGGCCCCCCGGTGCCGGTGCTTCACCGGGACGGGAGGGGGCGAGTGGTGTGACTCCACTCCCGCCCCCCGGGAGGCTACTTTTCGGTGACGCCGGCTGAGTCGAAGGTGGCTACCTCGTGCATGGCGCGGGCCGCGCACTGGACGACCGGGAGGGCGAGCAGGGCGCCGGTGCCCTCGCCGAGGCGGAGGTCCAGGTCGACCAGGGGGCGAAGGCCCAGCTTGTTGAGCGCGGCGACATGGCCGGGCTCCGCGCTGCGGTGACCCGAGATGCAGGCCGCCAGCGCCTCCGGCGCGATCGCGCGGGCGACCAGGGCCGCGGCGCCGGCACTCACGCCGTCCAGGATCACCGGCGTACGGAGAGAGGCTCCACCGAGCAGGAAACCGACCAGCGCGGCATGTTCGAGGCCGCCGACCGCGGACAGTACGCCGATGGGATCGGCGGGGTCCGGCTTGTGGAGGTCGAGGGCACGGCGTACGACATCGACCTTGCGGGCGTGCATCTCGTCGTTGATTCCGGTGCCCCGACCGGTGATCTCGGCCGGGTCCTGACCCGTGTAGACGGAGATCAGGGCGGCGGAGACGGTGGTGTTGGCGATGCCCATCTCGCCGGTGAGGAGGGCCTTGTTGCCTGCGGCGACCAGGTCGCGGGCGGTCTCGATGCCCACCTCGATCGCGGCCAGGACCTCGTCCCGGGAGAGCGCGGGGCCGGTGGTGAAGTCGGCCGTTCCGGCGCGCACCTTGCGGGGCAACAGGCCCGGGGTGGCCGGGAGTTCACCCGCGACGCCGACGTCGATGACGCAGACCTCCGCACCGACCTGGTTGGCGAACGCGTTGCAGACCGCTCCCCCGCCGAGGAAGTTGGCCACCATCTGGGAGGTGACTTCCTGGGGCCAGGCGGTGACGCCCTGGGCGTGCACACCGTGGTCGCCCGCGAAGATCGCGACGGCCGCGGGCTCCGGGATCGGCGGCGGGCAGGCCCGGGAGAGACCGCTGAGCTGCGCGGAGATGATCTCCAGCATGCCGAGCGCACCGGCGGGCTTGGTCATCCGCTTCTGGCGTTCCCAAGCCTCGCCGAGCGCCTTGGCGTCCAGCGGGCGGATGCCCGCGATCGTCTCCTGGAGGAGGTCGTGCGGCTCCTCGCCGGGCAGCGCGCGGCGGCCGTACGTCTCCTCGTGGACGACCCACGACAGGGGGCGGCGCTTGGACCAGCCCGCCTGGAGGAGTTCGGGCTCCTCGGGGAACTCGTCGACGTAACCGACGCAGAGGTACGCGACGACTTCGAGGTGCTCGGGCAGGCCCAGCGCACGGACCATCTCGCGCTCGTCGAAGAAGCTGACCCAGCCGACGCCGAGGCCCTCGGCGCGGGCCGCGAGCCAGAGGTTCTCGACGGCGAGCGCCGAGGAGTACGGGGCCATCTGCGGCTGGGTGTGGCGGCCGAGGGTGTGGCGGCCGCCGCGGGTCGGGTCGGCGGTGACGACGATGTTGACCGGGGTGTCGAGGATGGCCTCGATCTTCAGTTCCTTGAACTGCTTGGCCCGGGCCTTGGGAAGCGACTTGGCGTACGCGTCGCGCTGGCGGGCGGCCAGTTCGTGCATCGCCCGGCGGGTCTCGGCCGAGCGGATGACCACGAAGTCCCAGGGCTGGGAGTGGCCGACGCTTGGCGCGTGGTGCGCGGCTTCCAGGACGCGGAGCAGGACCTCGTGCGGGATGGGGTCGCTGCGGAACCCGTTGCGGATGTCGCGGCGCTCGCGCATGACGCGCAGGACGGCTTCGCGCTCGGCGTCGTCGTAACCGGGGGCGGCGGGGACCGCGGGGGCCTCCGGCTGCTCGTCGGCGACGGGTTCGGGGGCGACCTCGGAAGCAGCGACGGGTTCGGGGACGGTGGCGGGCTCGGCGGGGGTGTCCGTCCCGGCGTACGCGGCGGCGGCGCCCGGTACGGAGGCGTCCGCTTCGGCGGCCACGGTCTCGTCCCGGCCGGGCTCGGCCTGTTCCTGTGTCTCGATGATCTCGGCGGTCTCAATCGTCTCTGCGGCTTCACCCGTCCCGGAGGTCCCAGCGGCCCCGGCGGTACCGGCCCCGTCGGCCACCGGCTCCTGCTGCGCGACCGGTTGGGTGCTCGTGCCGCCGTCGCGCGGTGCGGGCACCGTGGCGGCCGGCTCGGCGGGGATTTCGGCGAGTTGCCCGGAAGCCGGCTGCTCGTCCGCGGCTTCCGCGGCAGGCGCCATGACGGCGGCCTCTCCGGTCGGCGCGGACTGCTCGGTCTCCTGCGATACGGCGCCGGGCTCGACCGGTCCGGCCACCTCGGCCGTGCCGGGCGGCGTCGGCTGCACGGCGGACGCTGCGGCATCCGCCCGTACGGCGCCGGACCCCGATTCCTGAGCCGGAGGTACGACGCCGGGCTCGGCCTGCACCGGTGCCTGCGACACGGGCTGCACCGGTGCCTGCGACTCGGGCTGCGGCTGGGCCTCTTCGGCCTGAGCCGGGACGGGCGGGGCCATGGGCGCGGATACGGGCGCGGGCGCGGCGACCTGCGCTGCGGCCACCGTCTGCCCGAGCGCGGCCGGGGCCGGCGCCTCCTGCATCGGCGTCGGCATCCCCGTCACGTGCGGCACCGGCGTCGGCGCCAGCCGCGTACCGTCCGGAACCGAGCCCTCCACCTGCACGAACTGCCCCTGGGGCGGCGTCGCCCCCTGGCCGGGAACCGGCGCCGTCGGGGTGGCGTGGGCGGGACCGGGCTGGAACACCGGGCGCACGGCGGCGGATTCGACGGGCTCGGCCGGTTCAGCGGCCGGGGTTTCGGCAGCGGCCGGCACGGACTCCGGGGCCACGGCCACCGGGCTCGGGCCCGAGGAGTTCTCGGGAGAGGGGTTCTCGGAAGCCGGAACGCTCATGAGCACGACCGGCTGTACGCCACCTGCCTGGGCAGCACCCTCGGGCACGGCACCCGCCGGAACACCTGCCGACGGAGTGCCCCCTTCCACCGGAGCGGCCGCCGTCACGTCAGCGGCTGCCTCCGCGGCGTCGCCTGCCGGAACCGCAGCTTCCGCCGCCACTCCCCCGGCGCCGACGGCATCCGGAGCCACAGCAACCGGAGTTACGACCTCCGGAGCGACAGCGCCCGCAGGAGCGGCCTCCTCAACAACTCCACCCGCCGGAACAGCAGCTTCCGAAACGACAGCTTCCGGAGGGACCCGCTCCGGAACGACCTGCTCCGGAACGACCGTTTCTGCTGCACTCTCCTGGGACTCCTGGTGCGCCAGTGACTGCGACGACACACTCTCGGCAACGGCCTGGACCTGCACATGCGTCTCCGCCTGCGACTGCCCCTGGGCCGGCACCGGCGCGACCTGCACCTGCGCGACCTGCACCTGCTGAGCCCCCGCCTGCGACGCCTGCCCGGCCTCCTGCGCCTGCGGCACCTGAGACATCTGCGGCGGCAGCTGCACCTGGGGCGCCTGCATCTGAGGCACCTGCCCCTGCGGCGCCTGCATCCGATGAGCCGCCACCGGCTGCCCGGCCTGCGCCGCCGCCCGCACCGGCGCGGGCGCCTGCGGTGTCCACGGCGTCGGGCCCTGCGACGGGATCTCGCCCAGCTGCGGACCCGGCATGATCATGGAATCGTCGCGCGGAACATCGAGGTACTCGGGACCCGTGGTCGGCGGTCCCGCATGACGCACCGGCGTGGCCGCCGGCGTCGGGAACCGGCCGGGGCCCGCACCGGGCATCCCGCCCTGCACCGCCCCCTGCTGCGCTACCCCAGGGCCCCCCACGGGAGTCTGCGCCGCCGGCCCCCGGTCGGCCAGTGACCGTACGACCCCGCCGGAAGCGTCCGGCACGGGCGGGCCCATGTGCAGCGGCCGCCGCGACGGCGGCGGGGTCGGCGCGGTGGAGGGCGCGGGCACGGACGTACCGGCGCCCATCGACGCGGCAGCGGGTGCCTGGGGCGAGGGCATCCGGACACCGGACAGGTCCACGGAACCGGAGTCCCGCCCACCGGCCTCGTGCGCACCGGCCTCCGCGAGGTCCAGGGAGGGCTCCGCGAACTGCGGGGCCGGGGCGGCGGCCGGAGCCGCGGCATGCGCGGCGGGCGCCTGGGCGGGCACCACCTGCGGGTCGCTCCACGCGCCCTGCGAGGCGGGCATCAGCAGGAGGTCGTCGTCCTCGATGACGGTTTCCGCGGAGTGCCCTGAAGGATCGGAGGGGTCGAGGAAGGTGTAGGCGCCTGGGGCGGGGATGCCCGGCTGCTCCACCATGCCTGCGTTCTCCGGCAGTCCCTCGCCCGGGACCTGGCCGGTGTCAGTCATGCGTACCCCTCGCCCATCTGTAGCGCCAGCGCTTCTTCGGCCCACCCGCCTCTCGCCGGCAGGGCCCCGTCGCCCGGAACGACCGCTCGACACGACCGCGCCCGTCAGTGGTTGAACGAGCGGGGGTGCCGCGCGGCACGAAAGGTTCCGCGGACACCAAGCATTGTCGCGGCCCTTCGGGACCGGGGCAGGAAGAACAGCCACGGCCCACTGTGGGCTGCGCCACGTCGCGCGCGTCCCGGGTCCGCCGTATCGCACAGAGTCCCAAAGAGGGCCTCTTTTCCGGACATTGGCGAACGTTCCACCAACCGCCCATCTGCGGTACAACGATCGGCCAGCCTACCCCGCGCCACCGACAGCGCTCGCCCTGGGGAGCGATCGGCAGAACATCCGCGCGAAGAGGGGGAGATGGTCCCACCGGATCGGGTACGAGGGTCCCGAATCACGTCGTACGCGGGGCCGGATCGGGTACGGGGACCGAGCCCCCGGGGCCCGGCCCGCCGGAATCCGGGCCTCCGGCGCCCGGGCCAGCCCGGGTCAGCCCCGTGCGTCCCGCGTCGCCCGGTCCTTGCGGCGTCCGGTCACCAGGAAGACCACCGAGCGTGTCCGTTCCGCCCAGTCCCCGGCCGTATCGAGGTCGACCGTCTGGAAGAGCGCGCACTCGGCGGCGTAACCGCCCTCGGTGAGGACCAGGCCGATCGCCTCGGCCTCGTCGCGGGTGTGGGCGTGGGTGACGATCCGTTCGGGCCGGCGGTCGACGCAGGCCTCGACGACGGGGGCGCCGCCTCCGCCGATACGCACGACATCCGGTTCGGGCAGGTCCTCCAGGACGTGCGGCGCGCGGCCGTGCACCACCTGGAGCTGAACGCCGAAGCGGCGCGCGGCGGCGGCGGTCCGGACGCAGGAGTCCGCACTGGCATCGACGGCGATGACCGCCGCACCGAACCTGGCCGCCTCCACGGCGAACGCCCCCGGTCCCGTGCCGATGTCCCACACCAGGTCCCCGGTACGGGGCCCGAGCCTGGCCAGTTGGGCGGAGCGCAGTCCGGGGGCGTCGCCGGAGATCAGGTCCTCGCCGTACTCCCCCGAGGTCAGCGCCCAGCCGCGCAGCTCCTGCGGGTAGCCGGGTTCGCGTCCGGCCAGCCAGCCGGTGCCCCGGGCGGGGGGCTGGGTGCCGCCGATGGCGATGACCACATTGGGGTCGCGCCAGGCGTGGTCGGCGGCCTTGTCCGAGGTGAGGACGGTGATGCGCTCGCGGTCGGTGCCGAGTTCCTCGCAGATCACGAAGGTGCGGTGCACTCCGTCGAGGAGCAGGGCGAGTTCGGCGGGGCCCGCGCCGGGCGAGGTGAGGACGGCGACCTTGGTGTGGGCCCGGATGACGTTGACCGCGCGGCGCAGGGTGCGACGCTGGGCGACGACCACCTGGGCGTCGTCCCAGGGCATCGCGGCCCGCGCGAAGGCGGTGGCGACGGCGGAGACCGCGGGCACCACCTCGACCTCCAGGCCGTGCTCGGGTGCGCGCAGCGCCCGTACGACGCCGAAGAAGCCGGGGTCCCCGTCGGCCATGACCACGGCAGTGCCCCGGTGTCCGGCGATCCGGCGCGCGGCGAGGTCGACGCTGCCCAGGCGGATGCGTTCGGCGCCGGGCGGGATCTCGGGCAGGGCCAGGTGATGGGCGGCGCCCGCGACCAGGGTGGCCGCGCCGAGGGCGGACCTGGCCGCCGCGGTGAGGGGCGAGCCGTCCCAGCCGATCACCGTGACGCGGTCGGCCATCGTGGTGTCTCTCCTGAAGCGCGAACGGGGGCGGGGAGGTCGGGGCGGGGCGGTCCAGGTCAGCGGGGAGGCAACGGGGGCGGGGCAGGCTGAGCGTACCTGGTACAGACCACTCGCGGTCCCGCCCTCGCGCTCAGTTCCAGTCGGTGTACGCGGAGGCGTAGCCGCCCGCGTCCGCCATCTGGTCGGCGACGCCCTCCAGGTCCTCCGGGAGCAGGCTCCAGACGATGAGGTCGGTGCGGATGTCCGTCCAGCCCCCGTCGGTGCCGTTCTCGGTACGGGTGCGGGCTATCCAGGCGTTGCGGAGCACCCCCTCGCTGATGCAGCCGATCTTCTGGGCGACCTGCTGGCCCGCGGTGTTGTCGGCCGGGGTGCGCAGCTCGATGCGCTCGAAGCGCTGGTCGCGGAAGAGCCACTGGGCGGCGGCGAGCACGGCCTCGGTGGCGTATCCCTCGCCGCGGGCCCAGGGGGCGGTGAGATAGGAGATCTCGGTGGACCGGATGTGCCAGTCGGTACGGGAGAGGTGGACGAGGCCCACCAGGCGCTGGGTGAGGAATTCGGTGACGGCGAGGACGATGCCGCGGCCCTGGGTTCGCTCGGTGGGGGCGATGCGGCGGATCCAGCGCTCGGCGTCGCGCGCGGTATAGGGGTGCGGCGCGGTGGTCCAGGCGGTGACGGCCTCGTCGTTCATCATCTCGATGTGCGCGGGGGCATCGGCCTCCTCGTACGGACGCAGCACCAGGCGGTCCGTGCTGATGGAGACGTCCGGGAAGGTCGTGGTCATGCGCAACTCCATACCGAAATGCCGAGATACCGAAGGCCGTCGTACATCCTGCCTACAGGAACAGTCGTCGTGCGTGAACGCACAGCATGCAGCATGGTGCACCTGCCACGCATGACCGGGTCCATGCTCCGGGTCACCCGTACGGGACGGGCCGAAGCCCCGTACTCCGCGCGGGAGTACGGGGCTTCGGTGTCAACCGCCCTACGCAAGGGGCCACTTGGCCCGTCGTGGCGAGCCGGTCGGTTACTTGACCGGGCCGAAGGACGGGACGACGGCGCCGTCGTACTTGCCCTCGATGAACTTCTTGACCTCGTCGGACTGCAGGAGCTTGGCGAGCTTCTCCACGCGGGGGTCCTTCTCGTTGCCCTTCTTGACGGCGAGGAAGTTGGCGTACGGGTTGCCGTCGGCCTTCTCGATCGCCAGCGAGTCCTTGGCGGGCTTGAGGTCGGCCTGGAGGGCGAAGTTGCCGTTGATGACCGCGGCGTCGACGTCGGCCAGCGCGCGGGGCAGGGTGGCCGCCTCCAGCTCCTTGAACTCCAGGCCCTTCTTGTCCTTGATGTCGGAGAGCTTGGCGTCGGTGCCCACGCCGTCCTTGAGGACGATCACGCCGTTGTCGGCGAGCAGGTGCAGCGCGCGGCCCTCGTTGGTGGTGTCATTGGGCACCGCGACGGTCTGGCCGGCCTTGAGGTCCCCCAGGTCCTTGACGGTCTTGGAGTACAGGGCGAGCGGCTCCAGCTCGACGTTGGCGACCGGGACGATGTCGGTCTTCTGCTTCTTGTTGAAGTCGTCGAGGTAGGGCTTGTGCTGGAAGAAGTTGGCGTCGACCTCGCCGGACTGGGTGGCGGTGTTCGGCAGGACGTAGTCCGAGAACTCCTTCACCTCCAGCTTGAGTCCGGCCTTGGCGGCCAGCTCGGTCTTCACGTAGTTGAGGATGTCGCCGTGCGGCGTCGGGGACGCGGCGACGACGAGTGCCTTGGACTCGTCGACCTTGCCGGCCTCGGACTTCTTGGCGGGGTCGGAGGCCGTGCCGCAGGCGGTGGCGCCCAGGGCGAGGGCGGTGACGGTGGCGGCGGCCAGGGAGATCTTGATGTTCTTACGCACGAAAAGTGCCTCTTTCTTGATCTTGCGGGTGGTACGCCCGGACAAGGAGTGCGGGCTCGGGGGAGGAAAAGTTCAGGAGGTACGGCCCCGGCGCGCGAGCAGGCGCACCGCGCCGTCGCCGATCAGCTGGGCGAGGGACACCAGGACCACCAGGACCACGACGGTGATGATCATGAACTGGGTCTCGAACCGCTGGTACCCGTAGGTGACGGCCACGCTGCCCAGCCCGCCGCCGCCGACCGCACCGGCCATCGCGGAGTACCCGATGAGCACGATGAAGGTGGTGGTGACGGAGGAGATCAGGGACGGCAGGGCCTGCGGCAGCAGCACCTTGAAGACGATCGTCGGCACCCCGCCGCCCATCGCCTGGGCGGCCTCGACCAGCCCGCGGTCGACCTCGCGTACCGCGGTCTCGACGAGCCGCGCGAAGAACGGGATCGCACCGATGGCGAGCGGCACGACCATCGCGCTGGGGCCGATGAAGGTGCCCATGAGGAGCGTCGTGAAGGGGATCAGCGCGATCAGCAGCACGATGAACGGCAGCGACCGGCCGATGTTCACGATCACGCCGACGACCTTGTTGACGGCCGTGTTCTGGAGCAGCCCGCCCTTGTCGGTGAGGACCAGGAAGACTCCGAGCGGCAGGCCGACGGCCACCGAGACGAGGGTGGACCACAGCACCATGTACAGCGTGTCGATGATGCCCTGCGTCAGCAGCGGCTCCATTTCTGACCAGGTCACTTGCCACTCTCCTTGACCAGGGCGGGAAACTGCGCCGGTGCGTCCTCGGGCTCGTCCGCGTCGTCGACCACGTCGACCTGGAGTCCCTGCTCGCGCAGGAAGCCCACCGGGACGACGTTCTCCTCGTACTGACCGGGCAGCTCGATGCGCATCCGGCCGACCTGCTTGCCGGCGACGGTGTCCATCGCGGCGCCCAGGATGGAGATGTCGATGTTGTACGTCCGGGAGAGCTGCGAGACGACGGGCCGGCCGGCCGCCTCACCGTGGAAGGTCACGTCGACGACGGTGCGTCCGGGGCCGGTCGCGTGCCCGGTGACCGGGAACAGCTCCTGCGCCAGTTCGGAGCCGGGGGTCGCGAGCAGCTCGCTCACCGTTCCCGACTCGATGACCCGGCCGCTCCGCATCAGCGCCGCCGAGTCGCAGACCGTCTTGACGACGTCCATCTCGTGCGTGATGAGCAGGACGGTCAGACCCAGCTGCTGGTTGAGGTCGCGCAGCAGCTGGAGGATGGAGCGGGTGGTCTCCGGGTCGAGCGCGCTGGTGGCCTCGTCGGAGAGCAGCACCTTGGGGTCGCCGGCGAGTGCGCGGGCGATGCCGACGCGCTGCTTCTGGCCACCGGAGAGCTGTCCGGGGTAGGACTTCGCCTTGTCGGCGAGCCCGACCAGGTCCAGCAGCTCCAGTGCCTTGCGCGAGCGCTCCTTGCCGGAGATGCCGAGGATCTCCAGCGGCAGCTCGACATTGCCCTGCACGGTGCGCGAGGACAGCAGGTTGAAGTGCTGGAAGACCATGCCGATACGGCTGCGGGCCTCGCGCAGTTCCTTGCCGGCCCGGTTCGAGCGTCCGGCGAGTGCGGTGAGGTCGACTCCGTCGACGGTCACGGTGCCCGAGGTGGGGCGCTCCAGGAGGTTGACGCAGCGGATGAGCGAGGACTTGCCGGCGCCGCTCTGGCCGATGACGCCGTACACCTCGCCCTCACGGACGTGCAGGTCGACGCCGTCGAGGGCGGTGACCTCACGGCCGCGCGACTGGTAGACCTTGGTCAGGCCAGTAGTGGTGATCACAGGGTTTCCATCACTGTTGTCGAGTGCGCGGCGGCGTGGTGGTGTCCGCCGGCACGGGGCAGGTCGTCCGGGGGGGCGCGGCACAGCTCGGCTCCGGACCAGCGGGTTACGGAGCCGGGGGCGCGCGGGGCGGGCGCGGAACGTACGGGAACGGTGTGAGGCGTCCTTCGTACGTACGCGGCCACAACCGGTCCTCGCTTCGGGGCGCGAGGCTCAGGCAGGGGCCCTCAGAAGTCGCACATTCGACACATACAGCGAGCACCGGGCGTCATCATCGCCTCGGTCGCAAGGGTGCGGCTGCTCGTCGTGGTCATGGGAACGAGTAAACCAGACGCCCGTACGAGGCGATCACGCCTGTCCGAATACCGGACACCGGATGTCCGTCCAGTGGATACCCGGCAGCCCCCGCCCCTGCCCCTGCACGGCTTCCGGCGCGCCCGGTGTGGCCAACGCCACGCCGGGTGTACCCACCGGGGGCACCAGTCCGCCGTCCCGGACCGCCCGATACGCTCCTTCTCATGCTTGACGCCCTGACGGCTCTGATTTCCGTGGCCGCGCTCGCCCTCGCCGCCTGGTGCGGTTACGCCGCCTTCCGCGACCAGCCCACCAAGGACTGGCACTTCATCGGCATGGCCGTGGTGACGGTCCTCGCACTCGCCCAGCTGATCATCGGCATCGTGCAGCTGGCGCGCGGCGAGAAGCCGGCCGAGGGCAACGTGATCTTCGTGTCGTACTTGGTCGGGTCGTTCGCGGCGGTGCCCGCGGCCGGGTTCATGTCGCTGGCCGAACGGACCAAGTGGGGGTCCATCACGGTGGCCGCCGGCGCGGTCGTCCTCGCGGTCCTCGAAGTGCGTCTCTACGACATCTGGAGCGGCTGAGATGGCCGAGATGCCCACCAGCGAGAAGAAGCGGCTGGTCAAGGGCCCCGGGATGCTGCTGGTGTGGCTGTACGGGGTGATGTCGGTCGGCGCGGTGTCGCGCTCGGCGTACCAGATCGCGACGGAGTTCGACCGGGCGCCGCTGGCGTACACGCTGTCGGCGGTGGCGGCGGTGGTCTACGCCTTCATCACGTACACGCTGGTGCGGGGCGGGGAGACGGCGCGGAGGATCGCGCTGGTGTGCTGTGCGGTGGAGCTGGTGGGGGTGCTGGTGGTCGGCACCTGGACGCTGATCTCGCCGGACTCGTTCCCGGACGCGACCGTGTGGTCCAAGTACGGCGCGGGGTATTTGCTCATCCCGGTGATCCTGCCGGTGACGGGACTGCTGTGGCTGCGGGGGCGCCGATAGGAGGGGGGCAGAGGGGAGCGGCCGCGTCGTCGCGGGCCGCTCCCCCACGGGTTACGCGCTCGCCACGTACGCCCCCACCCGTTCCTTCTCCAGGGTGATCATGGTCAGGCGGGGGCTCGCCACCGAGCTGGACGTCTGCGCGTAACCCCGGCTCCGGTAGAGGCGGAGGTTGGCCTCGCTGCGGTGTCCCGTCGAGAGGCGGAAGCGTTTGGCGGAGGTCGAGGACGCCACGTGGTCCTCGATCGCGGTCAGCAGCCGGCCGCCCAGACCGTGGCGCCGCATCCGCGGGTGGACGATCAGCTTCGCTATGCGTGCCGTGCCGTCCGGGTCGACCGTCGCCCGTACCGAAGCGACCACCTCGTCCCCGAGCCGGGCCACCAGAGCGTGGCCCACCTCCAGTTCGGCTCGCAGTTTCCGCCAGCGTCTGAGTCAGTGGCTCGATGCCGTAGTCGCCGTAGAGTTCCGCCTCGCTCTGGTAGCAGAGGTACTGGAGTTTGAGGATCTGCTCGGCGTCCGATGCGCCCGCTGCCGCAGAGATGATCACGCTTGTGCCCATGTGTGTGCCTCCCGCTCGCCCGCTGCCCGACCGGCCGGTCTACGGCTCATTTCCCCTGCTGCCGGGGGCCGCAACCTCCGCCGCCAGCATTCTGCGCAGGCATCCCAGGCAACGGGAACGCATGGGCCCCAAACTCCCTTGTGACATTCCCAACTCCCCTGCGATTTCCCGGTAGGTGGGGTCGCTCGGGGACAACAACAGAGCCAGCAGCGGACGGCAGCGCGCCGGGAGACGGCGGACCGCCGCCCGCAGCACCCGGCGCCGTTCGGCGGCGAGCAGCACCGGCTCGGGGCCCGCTTCGTACGCCGTCGGCGGCTCGGCGGCGTACGGCTCCTCGCGCAGGGTGCGGCGCCTGCCGAGCCGCGCCTCGGCCCGTACCGCACTGCGCAACCACCCGGCGGGCTCCTCGGGCACACCCCCGTCGTGCTCCAGCAGCCTCACCCAGACGGCCTGTTCGAGGTCGGCCGCCTCCATGCCCGCCCCCGGCGCCTCGGCCTCGGCCTCGGCGGCGAGCAGCGGGGTGAGGGCCTGCACTTCTTGCAGCAGTAGGTCCATGCCGGGCGGGACGCGGCCGGGCGCGGCCGCGGTTGCCGGTCCGGCCACGTCTCACCCGTACGAGAAGGAAGCGGCGTGGCTATGCGGTGAAGTCGGCCGCCGCCAGCAGCGCCGTGTCCGGGTTGTCGGAGAAGATGCCGTCGATGCCGGTGGCGAAGTACGTCTTCAGGGCGCCGAAGACGTCGCCGTAGGCGGCCGGGTCGGTGCCCCTGCGGAAGTCGACGGGCAGGAAGCTGTTCTCGTTGCGCGCGGTGTAGGGGTGCAGGATCAGGCCCTTGGCGTGGGCGTCCCGGACCAGGGTGGTGGGCTTGCCCAGCTTGCCCGCGGCGTCCAGCGGGATGACCAGGGTGAGGGAGGGGCCGATTCCCTGCGCGAAGCCGGAAATCCACTTCAGGCCCTCGGGCTTGATCAGGTCGGCGACGGTGCGCGGGTCCTGGGTGGTGACGAAGTCGTAGGGGCGCGAGGTGAGGGAGCCGTCGAGGAGGACCACGCGCGGGGCGTCCACCAGCTTGGCGAGGCGCTGGATGCTGGTGGGCTCGAAGGACTGGAGGAAGGTCGGAGAGTTCTTCCGGTGGCGGCCGTACGTGCGGAGCAGACGGGCGAGCGGCTCCTCCGTGCCCAGGCCCAGGCTCCGGAAGTAGGTGGGGTGCTTGGTCTCGATGTGCAGCCAGACCGGGCGGCCGCGCTTGCGGCCCTCCTTGTCCGCCCAGCGCAGCACCTCCTCCAGAGTGGGGATCTGCCAGCGGCCGTCGTAGAGGGTGTTGCGCTGGCGGACGGCCGGGATGCGCTCCTTGGCGCGCAGGGTCTTCAGCTCGGCGAGGGTGAAGTCCTCGGTGAACCAGCCGGTTATCGCGACGCCGTCGACCTTCTTGGTCACCTTGCGGGAGGCGAACTCGGGGTGGGCGGAGACGTCCGTGGTGCCGGTGATGTCGTTCTCGTGCCGGCAGACCAGATGGCCGTCCTTGGTGGGGACGACGTCCTGCTCGACGATGTGCGCGCCCAGGTCGAGGGCGAGCTGGTAGGAGCCGAGGGTGTGCTCGGGGCGGTAGCCGCTGGCGCCCCGGTGGCCGACGACGGTCGGTACGGGCAGGCTCCTGTACCCGCCGCCGTGCCCGCGCCCGGCCGCGGAAGCCGTACCGGAGGCGCCGAGCACCGCGCCGCCCGCGCCCAGCGCCGCCGCACCGAGCAGGGCTCTGCGGCCGGGGCCGGAGTGTGCGCCTTGTGTCGTCCCTGGGGTCATCGAAACTCCTTGGTGGTGAGAGGTCTACGACGTAAAGACTGGGGGCCCTGGACGTTGCGCACCGGAAACGCACGTCAACACTGCGTATCCACTTGGTGAACCCGATGTGCGATCACCACCGACCCGCGAGTATCGTCCTCACCTGCACCGACCCGAGTAAAGGCGTCGGACCACCCAAAGAATTACGACTTCGGAGGAACCGTTGTCCCGTCTCGCGCTCATCAAGGCAGTGCTCGGACCGATCCTGCGCCTGATGTTCCGCCCCCAGGTGGAAGGCGCCGAGAACATCCCGGGGACGGGCCCGGTGATCCTCGCCGGAAACCACCTGACCTTCATCGACTCCATGATCATGCCGATCTGCCTGGACCGGCCCGTGCACTACATCGGCAAGGACGAGTACGTCACCGGCAAGGGGATCAAGGGCCGGCTGATGGCCTGGTTCTTCACCAGCTGCGGCATGATCCCCGTCGACCGGGACGGCGGGCGCGGTGGCGTCGCGGCGCTGATGACGGGCCGCCGGGTGCTGGAGGAGGGCAAGATGTTCTCCATCTACCCGGAGGGCACCCGCTCCCCCGACGGCCGCCTCTACCGCGGCCGTACCGGCATCGCGCGCCTGACGCTGATGACGGGCGCCCCGGTGGTCCCGTTCGCGATGATCGGCACCGACAAGATCCAGCCGGGCGGCGCGGGCCTGCCGCGTCCCGGCAAGGTGACGGTGCGCTTCGGTGAGCCGATGGAGTTCTCCCGCTACGAGGGCATGGACCGCGACCGGTACGTGCTGCGTGCGGTGACGGACTCGGTGATGGCCGAGGTCATGCAGTTGTCGGGCCAGGAGTACGTGGACATGTACGCGACGAAGGCGAAGGCGGCCTGACCGCGGCCGAACTGACGAGGAGGGGCCCCGCCGGAGTGATCCGGCGGGGCCCCCGTCGTATACACGGTGCTGCGTGCTGGGCCCTCAGTGCTCGATGCCGTCTTCGAGTTTCTGGCCGCGCAGCATGAACCAGGCGGCGATCGCCGTCGCGAACAGCACCAGGGCGCCGATCAGTGCCGAGGTCTGGAAGCCGTCGGTGAAGGCGTCCCGGGCGGAGTCGAGCAGCGCGGTCGCCTGTTCCGGCGGCAGCACCCGGGCGGATTCGACGGCCCCGCCGAGCGAGTCGTGGGCGGCTGCCGATACGTCGGCGGGGACCCCGGCCGGGACCGGGAAGCCCCGGTAGATGCCGGTGACGATGGAGCCGAGCAGCGCGATGCCGAGTGCCGCGCCGAGCTCGTAGGCCGTCTCGGAGACGGCGGACGCGGCGCCCGCCTGCTCCTTGGGGACGCTGGAGAGGATGACGTCGGCGGTGACGGTGAAGGCCAGTCCTGCGCCGAGTCCGCCCAGGAAGAGTGCGCAGCCGAGGGCCACCTCGCTGGTGTCGGCGGTGAGGACCGTACAGGCGCCCAGAGCGAGGCCGACGGCGACCAGACCGCCGGAGACGGCGCTGCGTACGGACACCCGCCGGGCGAAGTATCCGGCGCTCAGGCCCGCGAGCACCGCGCCGACGGCTGCCGGGAGTTCGATCAGGCCGGCGTTCAGCGGCGAGCGGCCCTGCACCAGTTGCAGGAACTGGGAGAGGAAGAAGACCAGTCCGGCCAGGCCCAGGATGGTCAGCAGGTCGGCCAGTACCGCGCCGGAGAAGCCCTTGTGCTGGAAGAGCCGCATGTCCAGGAGCGGGGAGGGCAGCGAGCGTTGGCGCCGTACGAACCAGTACAGCGCACCCACGCCGATCACGGCCGTGACCGCGATGTCCCAGCGGAAGCCGTGTACCGCCGCTTCCTTGATGGAGTACACGACGGCGACCATGCCGACCAGGGAGAGCGCCACGCTGAGCAGGTCCCACGGGCCGGGGTTGGGGTCCTTGGACTCGGGGAGCAGCTTGATGCCGACGACGACGAGGACCGCCATCACGGGCAGGTTGATCAGGAAGACCGAACCCCACCAGAAGTGTTCGAGGAGGAATCCGCCGACGACCGGGCCTACGGCCGCACCGGCCGAGGCCGCGGCGCCCCAGATACCGACGGCGAGGCTGCGCTCCTTGGGGTCGTGGAAGATGTTGCGGATCAGCGCCAGGGTGGACGGCATCAGGGTCGCACCGGCCACGCCGAGCAGCGCACGGGCCACGATCATCATCTCGGGGCTGCTCGCGTACGCGTTGAGCACGGACACCGCACCGAATGCGACAGCACCTGTGAGCAGCAGTTTCTTGCGGCCGATACGGTCGCCGAGGCTGCCCATCGAGACCAGCAGGCCCGCGATGATGAACGAGTAGACGTCGCCGATCCACAAGAGCTGGGTGCCGGACGGCTTGAGGTCCTCGCTCAGGAACGGGGTGGCGAGGCCCAGCACGGTGGCGTCGACGGCGACCAGGAGCACGGCGAAGACGAGGACGGCGAGGGCGAGCCAGCGGCCGGGGCGGGCTATGGGCTCCGGCACTGCTCCGCCCGCACCGTTGGCCCCGTGCGCGCGCCGCTCTGTGCTTGTCATTTCTCCACGCTCCGTCGTGCGCCGCCGAGCAGCAACTCGACGATCATGTTCTGGAAGTCCTTCTTGGCGCTGCGGCCGTCCTGGATGGACCAGGCGGCGGACGAGACCAGCCCGTACAGGGCGTCGGTCAGCCAGGCCGGGCTGAGGTCGATCCGGAACTCGCCGCTCTCCTGGCCGCGCCGGAAGAGGGTGGCCATCCGGGCGTCGAGGCGGTCCCAGCCCTCGTTCTGGTCGCCTTCGAAGAGCTGGTTCTCGGTGATCAGGAACGACATCAGGCCCGCGCTGGGCTCGACGGCGGCGACCAGCCTGCGCACCGCGTCCTCGGCCGTTCCCTCGTCGATCCGGGCGGCGTCCGTCGCTTCCTGGATCTCCTGGAGGCAGAATCCCTCCAGCGCCTTGATCAGGGCGTCCCGCCCGGCGAAGTGCCGGTGCAGGGTGGCGCGTCCGATTCCGGCGGCTCTGGCCACCTCGTCCATGGTGGCGGTGGCCTTGCGCGTGAGGAGGGCGGCGGCGGTGCGCAGGACCTGCTCGCGGTCGACAGTCATGAGACAACCATAGACCGTGTGAGACGTAAATGTCTCACACGGGGGCCGGATGGGGGATGACGGGGTGTGCGGGCGCCGAAAAGGGCCCGGCCCCCTCAGGTGTTGAGGGGGCCGGGCCAGGGTGCCGTACCGGCGGGGGAACCTACTGCTTGGCGGTGGCCCATGCGTGCTGGGCGGCCAAGTCGGCCTTCAGCTCGGCCAGTTGGGTCGCGACGGCCGAGGGTGCGGTGCCCCCGCGGCCGTCGCGGGAGGCCAGCGCTCCGGGAACGTTGAGGACCGTGCGGACCTCCGGGGTCAGATGCTCGGAGATCTTCGCGAACTGGGCGTCGGTGAGTTCGTCCAGCTCGATGTCCTGCGCCTCGCACTCCTTGACGCACTCCCCCGCGACCTCGTGCGCGACCCGGAACGGCACCCCCTGCTTGACCAGCCACTCCGCGATGTCGGTGGCGAGCGAGAAGCCCGCCGGGGCCAGCTCCTCCATCCGGTCGCGGTGCACGGTGAGGGTGGCCATCATGCCGGTGAAGGCGGGCAGCAGCACTTCGAGGGTGTCGCAGGAGTCGAAGACCGGCTCCTTGTCCTCCTGGAGGTCGCGGTTGTACGCGAGCGGGAGGGCCTTGAGGGTCGCCATCAGCCCGGTCAGGTTGCCGATCAGGCGGCCGGACTTGCCGCGCGCCAGCTCGGCGATGTCCGGGTTCTTCTTCTGCGGCATGATCGAGGAGCCGGTGGAGAAGGCGTCGTGCAGGGTGACGAAGGAGAACTCCTTCGTGTTCCAGATGATGATCTCCTCCGCGATCCGGGAGAGGTTGATCCCGATCATCGCGGTGATGAAGGCGAACTCGGCGACGAAGTCGCGCGAAGCCGTGCCGTCGATGGAGTTGCCGACCGAGCCGTGCTCGAAGCCGAGGTCGGCGGCGACCGCCTCGGGGTCGAGACCGAGCGAGGATCCGGCCAGCGCACCCGATCCGTAGGGCGATACGGCGGTCCGCTCGTCCCACTGCCGCAGCCGCTCGGCGTCCCGGGCCAGCGGCTGGACGTGGGCCAGGATGTGGTGCGCGAAGAGGACCGGCTGGGCGTGCTGGAGGTGGGTGCGGCCGGGCATCGCGACGTTCGGGTGGGCCTCGGCGAGGCCGACCAGGGCGTCCTGGAGTTCGGCGATCAGGCCGCCGATGATCCGGGCGTGGTCGCGGAGGTACATCCGGAAGAGGGTGGCGACCTGGTCGTTGCGGGACCGGCCGGCGCGGAGCTTGCCGCCGAGGTCGGCACCGAGGCGCTCCAGGAGACCCCGCTCCAGGGCGGTGTGGACGTCCTCGTCCGCGATGGTGCCGGTGAAGGAGCCGTCGGCGACGTCTGCTTCGAGCCGGTCGAGTCCGGCGAGCATCCGGGTCAGCTCGTCGGCGGTGAGCAGGTCCGCCTTGTGCAGGACGCGGGCGTGGGCGCGGGAGCCCGCGATGTCGTACGGGGCGAGCCGCCAGTCGAAGTGGACGGACGCGGAGAGCTTGGCCAGGGCCTCGGCCGGACCGTCGGCGAACCGGCCGCCCCAGAGCCGTACATCACCGGTGTTGCTGCTCACAGCTGTTGCTCCTCGGGAACTCGCGGAAGGGTGGTGGTGCCGCCTCCTCCCCGCACGGAGGAACGGGGAGGAGGCAGGTCGCGTACGGCGGATTCACCTCTCGTACGGCAGGTCCAACGAGCGGCCCTCGGGCCAGGTCGCGCCGTGGTTGAAGTCGTACAGAGGTGAGGGTTCATGCGTTGGTAGGCATAACTATGCAGTGCCCTGTATGGATTGTCAAAGCTGGACCGTCGGAGCCCTCCCGCCCGTACGCACCACCCCGGAGGCCCTCAGGAGGCGGGCGGGCAGGTCTGCCGTAATGCTGGGAAGGATCCCGGGCAGGTTCCGTGGGAGAGATCCACGAACACACGCACACACGGACCGACTGTGCACCCGGGACACGAAGACCTGCGGACGTCGGACAGAGGCGAAGGAGCGGTGGACACCATGACGCGACCGAGGATTGTGGTGGTCGGCGCAGGCTTCGTCGGCATCGAGTGCCTGCACCGGTTGGAGCGCAAACTCGCCCCGCGCGACGCCGAACTGATCCTGATCTCCCCGCAGGACTACCAGCTCTACCTCCCCCTCCTCCCCCATGTGGCGGCAGGAGTCCTCACCCCGCAGTCCGTCGCGGTCTCGCTCCGCCGCCGGCTGCGACGCACCAAGATCGTCCCCGGTGTGGCCATCGGCATCGACGCCAAGGCCAAGGTGTGCGTCGTCCGCCGGAGCACGGGCGAGGTCACGGTGAAGCCGTACGACCACCTGGTCATCGCCGCCGGATCCACCACCCGCACCTTCGACATCCCCGGCCTCACCGATCACGCACTGGGCGTCAAGACCCTCGCCCAGGCCGCGTACATCCGCGACCACGTGATCGCCCAGCTGGACCTGGCCGCGGCCACCGTCGACCAGGAGGAGCGGGCCGCCCGCCTCCAGTTCGTGGTCGTCGGCGGCGGATACGCGGGCGTGGAGACGGCCGCCTGCCTGCAACGCCTGACCACCAACGCCCTCAAGCGCTACCCCCGGCTGGACCCCACCCTGGTCCGCTGGCACCTGGTGGACGTGGCCCCCCGCCTCCTGCCCGAACTCGGTGAACGCCTCGGCGTCAAGGCCATGGCCATGCTGCGCGAGCGGGGCATCGAGTTCTCGCTGGGCACCTCGGTCGCCGCCGTCGACGAGACCACCGTCAAGCTCACCGACGGCCGTACCCTGCCCTCCAGGACGCTGATCTGGACCGCCGGTGTCGCGGCCAGCCCGCTGGTCGGGACGATCGGCGCGGAGACGGTACGCGGCCGCATCACCGCCACCAACCAGCTCACCGTCCCCGGCTTCGAGGGCCTGTACGCGGCCGGCGACGTGGCCGCCGTCCCGGACGACGCCAAGGGCGGCGACGCCATCTGCCCGCCGACCGCCCAGCACGCGCAGCGCCAGGGCAAGGTCCTCGCCGACAACATCGTCGCGAACATGACGGGTGCCCCGCTGAAGCCGTACCACCACAAGGACCTCGGCCTGGTCGTCGACCTGGGCGGCGCGGACGCCGTCTCCAAGCCGCTGGGCATCGAACTCCACGGCCTCCCGGCCCAGGTGGTGGCCCGCGGCTACCACGTGATGGCCCTGCCGACCTTCACCGCCCGCACCCGCGTCCTGGTCAACTGGGGCCTCAACGCGGTCGCCGGCGACGACTTCGTCCGCACCGACTTCCAGGACAGCCGCCCCAAGACCCTCCAGGACTTCGAACGGACGAAGGCCTATCTGTCCGCCGAAGAGGTCCGGGAACACAGCGCGATGCTGAACGCGGGGACGGCCTGAGGATCTGAGCCGGCCTGCACGGGCTTGGCTCCGAGCCCGTGCAGGCCGGGCCTCCTTGGCTCCGGGGCCGCCCCGGACGGGCTTCCCGGGGTGCCGCTGACGCTCCCCCCTCGTAGCGTCTGAGCATGATCCTGCTGCGTGCCGCCGGTCCGGTCCTGCTCTCGCTCGCGCTTGTCGTTCCCTCAGGTGCACGGGAGCCCTCAGGTGCACGGGAGCCCTCAGGTGCACGGGAGCCCTCAGGTGCACGGGAGCCCTCGGGGTCACGGGAGGTGCCGTTGCCCGCACGGATGGCCGACACCGGCGGCGGCAGTCAGCTGATCACCGCCGTGGCGGACCGGACCACCGCCACCACCGGCACGCTGACCTGGTGGGACCGGCGGCCGGGCGGGAAGTGGGTGGCCGTGGGGTCGGCTCCGGCGCGGTTCGGGGCGAAGGGGCTGGCAGAGGGCGGGGTGCGGAGACAGAACACGAGCACCACGCCCACGGGGCTGTACGGGCTGCCGTACGGGTTCGGAGTGGCGGCGGCACCCGGCGGGACCCGGGTGGAGTACCGGCGGGCAGGTCCGCGTTCGTGGTGGTGCCAGGACAACGCGTCGCGGGCGTACAACCGGTGGGTGGAGGGGCTTCCGGCCGACTGCCGGGCCGCCGAGGCGGAGAAGCTGGGCGCGTACGGGACGCAGTACGCGCACGCGCTGGTGATCGATTTCAATTACGCGGAACCGGTAAGGGGCCGGGGCGCGGGCATCTTCCTGCACATCAACGGGCGTGGGGCGACGGCCGGTTGTGTGTCGGTACCCGCCGGTGCCATGCGCCGGATCCTGGCCTGGGCCGATCCGGCACGCGCGCCGCACCTCGCGGTCGGAACGCGGTCCGGTGCTACCGACATCACCCGTTATTGAGTGATTGATACGAGAATCGATGCAGGGACCACATACCGAGACGGTGTTGCGCGTGCCGCCCGGCGAGGCGTTGCATCACGCCGTGAGTACCGAACCCCGCACCGCCCCGACCAGCAAGAATGCCAACACGGACGACCACAGGAAGGACAGCCCGAGCGGCACCGACCGGGCCGCCCGCCGGGCCGTCACCGTCTTCCCCGTACTCGTCCTCGTGGCGGGCGTACTGGGGCTTCTCGTACCGGACGCCTTCACCGGGTGGAAGACCTCCGTGCCGTATCTGCTCGGCGTCGTGATGTTCTGCATGGGCCTGACGATGACCCCGCTGGACTTCAAGGGCGTCGCCCAGCGGCCGTGGGCGGTGGCACTCGGGCTGGTCGCCCATTACGTGATCATGCCGGGGCTCGGCTGGATCATCGCCCATGCGCTGAACCTGCCGCCGCAGTTGGCCGCCGGCGTGATCCTGGTGGGATGTGCGCCGAGCGGCACCGCGTCCAATGTGGTGACGTATCTGGCCCGGGGTGACGTGGCGCTGTCGGTGTCCGTGGCGACGGTGTCCACCGTGCTCGCTCCGCTCGTCACGCCGCCGCTGACACTGCTGCTGGCGGGTGAGTACCTGCCGGTGGACGCGGGGTCGATGGTCGAGGACATCCTCAAGACCGTGCTGCTGCCGGTGATCGCCGGTCTGGTGGTGCGGCTGCTGGCGGGCAGGTACGTGGACCGGGTGCTGGGCGCGCTGCCCTGGCTGTCCGCGGCGACCATCGCGGTGATCGTGGCGGTGGTGGTGGCGGGCAGCGCCGCGGCCATCAAGTCGGCCGCGCTGCTCGTCCTCGTCGCCGTGGTGCTGCACAACGGGCTCGGGCTGGCGCTGGGTTACGGGGCCGGAAAGCTGGCCCGGCTCGGGCAGCCCGCGAGCCGGGCGATGGCCTTCGAGGTCGGGATGCAGAACTCCGGGCTGGCCGCCTCGCTGGCCACCGCCCACTTCAGCCCGCTGGCCGCGCTGCCGTCGGCCGTGTTCTCGGTGTGGCACAACGTCTCGGGTGCGCTGGTCGCGGCCTGGATGTCGTACCGCAGCCGCAAGCAGGAGGAGAAAGCGGCCGCGGCCTCCGCGGAGACCACGGCCTCTCGGGCCTGAGGGAGCGGACGCAGGCTCTGAGAGCCTGCGTCCGGGACACCCGGTCCCTTTCCAGGGCCCCGTCCCTTTCCAGGACCCGGGCCTAACGTTCCTTCTGGGCCAGCCTCAGCAGGTGATCGGCCAGTGCCTGGCCGCCCGCCGGGTCGCGGCTGATCAGCATCAGCGTGTCGTCACCCGCGATGGTGCCCAGGATCGCGCGCAGCTCCGCCTGGTCGATGGCCGAGGCCAGGAATTGGGCGGCGCCCGGCGGGGTGCGCAGCACCACCAGGTTGGCGGAGGCCTCGGCGGAGATCAGCAGTTCGGCGGCGAGGCGGCTCATCCGCTCCTCCTTGGCCGACTCACCGAGCGGCGCCTGCGGGGTGCGGAAGCCGCCCTCGCTGGGCACCGCGTAGATCAGCTCGCCGCCGGTGTTGCGGATCTTCACCGCGCCGAGCTCGTCGAGGTCCCGGCTGAGCGTCGCCTGGGTGACGCTCAGCCCGTCGTCGCTGAGCAGTTTGGCCAGCTGGCTCTGCGAGCGCACCGGCTGCCGGTTGAGGATGTCCACGATCCGGCGGTGGCGTGCGGTCCGGGTCTGCGGTACCGCGGGCCCGCCGTTGCCGTGTTCGTTGTCCCGCGCCTGCGCCTCGGTCATCTGCGTCATTCTCCGGATCGTTGGTCCCCGTGTGCTGCGGCGTACACCTCGTCGAGGATGCCGGGCAGAGCCTGGAGGAATGCGTCCACCACCTCGTCGCCGACGGTCAGAGCGGGCATCAGCCGTACGACATCGGGGGCGGGCGCGTTCACCAGGAATCCGGCGTCCTGAGCCGCCTGCTGCACCTGGGGAGCGAGGGACTCGGACATGACGATACCCAGGAGCAGGCCCTCACCCCGGACGTGGGAGACCAGTGGGTGGCCGAGTGACTGGATTCCGTCACGGAGTCTGCCGCCCTTGCGCTTGGTCCCGTCGAGGAGACCTTCGGCGGTGATGGTGTTCAGGACGGCGATTCCGGCGGCGCAGCAGACCGGGTTGCCGCCGAAGGTGGAGCCGTGGTGGCCGGGCTTGAGGAGGTCCGCGGCTGCCCCGTGGGCGAGGGTCGCGCCGAGCGGGAGGCCGCCGCCGATGCCCTTGGCGAGGGTGACGATGTCCGGGTCGATGCCGTCCTCGGCCTGGTGGGCGAACCAGTGGCCGGTACGGCCGATGCCGGTCTGTACCTCGTCGAGGACGAGCAGGGTGCCGGTGGCGCGGGTGATCTCGCGGGCCGCCCTCAGGTAGCCGGCCGGGGGGACGACGACGCCGATCTCGCCCTGGATGGGCTCGATGACCAGCAGTGCGGTGTCCTCGGTGACGGCTTCGCGCAGGGCTTCGACGTCTCCGTACGGTACGTGGGTGACGTCGCCCGGCAGCGGCAGGAAGGGCTCCCGCTTGCCCTGCTGGCCGGTGAGGGCGAGGGCGCCCATGGTGCGGCCGTGGAAGCCGCCGGTGGTGGCGACCATGTGGGAGCGCCCGGTGAGCCGGCCGATCTTGAAGGCGGCCTCGATGGCCTCGGCACCGGAGTTGCAGAAGTAGACCCGCCCCGGGCGGCCGGAGATCTCGATCAGCCGCTCGGCGAGCGCGACGGGCGGCTCGGCGATGAAGAGGTTGGCGACATGACCGAGGGAGGCGATCTGCTGGGAGACCGCTTCGACGACGGCCGGGTGGGCGTGGCCGAGGGCGTTGACCGCGATGCCGCCGACGAAATCGGCGTATTTCTTGCCGTCGGCGTCCCAGAGGTGGGAGCCCTCGCCGCGGACCAGGGCCAGGCCCGGGGTGCCGTAGTTGTCGGTCAGGGCGCCCTGCCACCGTCCGATGAGGTCGGCGTTGCTCATGATTCCCCCTGTACGAGTGGCTGTACGTCGCTGTGGGCGTCGGGCACGACCATGGTGCCGATGCCCTCGTCGGTGAAGATCTCCAGCAGGATCGAGTGCGGGACCCGTCCGTCGATGACGCGGGCGGTGTGCACCCCGTTGCGGACCGCGTGCAGGCAGCCCCGCATCTTGGGCACCATGCCGCTGGCCAGCTCGGGCAGGAGTTTCTCCAGCTGGGTGGCGGTGAGGCGGCTGATGACGTCGTCGCTGTTCGGCCAGTCCTCGTAGAGGCCCTCGACGTCGGTGAGGACCATCAGGGTTTCGGCGTCCAGCGCCGCAGCGAGTGCCGCAGCCGCCGTATCAGCATTGACGTTGTAGACATGTCCGTCGTCCTGGGAGCGGGCGATCGAGGAGACGACCGGGATCCGGCCGTCGGCGAGCAGTGCTTCGATCGCGCCGGTGTCGATCGCGGTGATCTCCCCGACCCGGCCGATGTCGACTGCTGCGCCGTCGATCTGCGGGAAGTGCTGGGTGGCGGTGATGGTGTGCGCGTCCTCGCCGGTGAGGCCGACGGCGAGCGGGCCGTGCTGGTTGAGCAGCCCGACCAGCTCGCGCTGCACCTGACCTGCGAGAACCATCCGTACGACGTCCATGGCCTCCGGCGTGGTGACCCGCAGGCCGGCCTTGAACTCACTCACGATGCCCGCCGCGTCCAGCTGCTTGCTGATCTGCGGGCCGCCGCCGTGCACGACGACCGGCTTGAGTCCGGCGTGGTGCAGGAAGACGACGTCCTGGGCGAAGGCCGCCTTCAGCTCCTCGTCCACCATGGCGTTGCCGCCGAACTTGATGACGACGGTCTTGCCCTGGTGCCGGGTCAGCCAGGGCAGCGCCTCGATGAGGATCTGCGCCTTGGGGAGGGCGGTGTGCTTGCGCGCCGTGGGCTTGGCGGGGGTGTTGGTGCTCATGAGGAGTACGCGCTGTTCTCGTGGACGTAATCGGCGGTGAGGTCGTTGGCCCAGATGACGGCGGACTCGGTGCCCTCGGAGAGGTCGGCGGTGATCTTGATTTCCCGGTACCGCATGTCGACCAGGTCGCGGTCGTCGCCGACGGAGCCCTTCTTGCAGACCCAGACGCCGTTGATGGCGACATTGAGCGCGTCCGGGTCGAAGGCGGCCTTCGTCGTGCCGATCGCGGAGAGCACCCGGCCCCAGTTGGGGTCCTCGCCGTGCAGGGCGCACTTGAGGAGGTTGTTGCGGGCGATGGACCGGCCGACCTCGACGGCGTCGTCCTCGGTGGCCGCGTTGATCACCTCGATCCGGATGTCCTTGCTGGCACCCTCGGCGTCACCGATCAGCTGCCGGGCGAGGTCGTCGCAGACGGTGCGTACGGCCTCCGCGAACGCGTCGTACTCCGGGACCGCTTGAGAGGCACCCGAGGCGAGCAGCAGCACCGTGTCGTTGGTCGACATGCAGCCGTCCGAGTCGACCCGGTCGAAGGTCTGCCGGGTGGCGTCGCGCAGCGCCTTGTCGAGTACGGAGGCTTCGAGGTCGGCGTCCGTGGTGAGCACGACCAGCATCGTGGCCAGGCCCGGCGCGAGCATGCCCGCACCCTTCGCCATGCCGCCGACGGTCCAGCCCTCGCGGGTCACGACCGCGGTCTTGTGCACGGAGTCGGTGGTCTTGATGGCGATGGCGGCCTTCTCGCCGCCGTGCGGGGACAGCTCGGTGGCGGCCTTCTCGATGCCGGGGAGCAGCTTGTCCATGGGCAGCAGTACGCCGATCAGCCCGGTCGACGCGACCGCGACCTCGCCCGCGCCGATCTCCAGCACCTGGCCGGCCTTCTCGGCGGTGGCGTGGGTGTCCTGGAAACCCTTGGGTCCCGTACAGGCGTTGGCGCCACCGGAGTTGAGGACGACCGCGGTGATCTCGCCGGTCTTGACGACCTGCTCGGACCAGAGGACCGGGGCGGCCTTGACGCGGTTGGAGGTGAAGACGCCCGCGGCGGCTCGGCGCGGCCCGGTGTTGACCACGAGGGCCAGGTCCGGGTTGCCGTTGGCCTTGATCCCGGCGGCGATGCCCGCCGCCGTGAATCCCTGTGCTGCCGTGACGCTCACGGTGCGACTCCGATCGTGTTGAGGCCCGTCGACTCATCCAGTCCGAGGGCGAGGTTCATGCTCTGCACCGCGCCGCCGGCGGTGCCCTTGGCGAGGTTGTCGAGGGCGCTGACGACGATGACGCGGTGGGCCGCGGCGTCGTACGCGACCTGGATCTGTACGGCGTTGGAGCCGCACACGGCCGCGGTGGCGGGCCACTGCCCCTCGGGCAGCAGGCGTACGAACGGTTCGTCCGCGTACGCCTTCTCGTATGCGGCCCGTACGTCTGCCGCACTCACCCCGGGCTTCGCCTTCGCGCTGCTGGTGGCCAGGATGCCGCGGGGCATCGGGGCGAGCGTCGGCGTGAAGGAGACGGTGACCCGCTCCCCCGCGACGGCGCTGAGGTTCTGGATCATCTCCGGGGTGTGCCGGTGACCGCCGCCCACTCCGTACGACGACATGCTGCCCATCACCTCGGAGCCGAGCAGATGCGGCTTGGCGGCCTTGCCCGCGCCGGAGGTGCCGGACGCGGCGACGATCACGGCTTCCGGCTCGGCCAGCCCCGCGGCGTACGCCGGGAAGAGTCCGAGGGAGACGGCCGTCGGGTAGCAGCCGGGCACCGCGATGCGCTTGGAGCCTGCCAACGCGGCGCGGGCGCCCGGCAGTTCGGGCAGGCCGTAGGGCCAGGTCCCGGCGTGCGGGGAGCCGTAGAACTGCTCCCAGTCGGCGGCGTCCGTCAGTCGGAAGTCGGCCCCGAGGTCGACGACCAGGACCTCTTCGCCGAGCTGCTCGGCGACCGCGGCGGACTGTCCGTGCGGCAGTGCGAGGAAGACGACATCGTGCCCGGCGAGGACCTCGGCGGTGGTCGGCTCCAGGATCCGGTCGGCGAGCGGCGCGAGGTGCGGCTGGACGGTGCCGAGCGGCTGTCCCGCCTGGGAGTGCGCGGTCAGGGCTCCGATCTCCACGTCGGGGTGCACGAGGAGGAAGCGCAGGAGCTCACCCCCTGCATATCCACTCGCCCCGGCGACTGCTGCCCTTACCACCATCGGAAATCCTCCTCGTCGATGGCATGACTATACGTTTCGACGCAGTTTTATGCAAAGAGAATGCGGGATCTCGCCCCTGCTGGATCCGGCCATCGTGTGCCACCCGGTCCCACCTCGCGGGATTCGGTCAACTCGGCGGCGGCCGGTGGGCGAAATGCCGACCCGTTGGCGGGTGTGCTGGGCTGCGGCCGGTGCGAAATCCCCCGAGGGCACGGCGGGGAAGTGGAGGTGTCCGGTTCCGGGGCGGGCGGGCCGAAGCAGCCTTGCCGCCCGGCGCGCGGCGGTGCAAAAGTGCACACGTCGTACCCCCGAGGACAAGGTGGAACACCGATGTTCAGCGGACGGATAGCGAGTGCGGTGGCAGCCGCTGCGCTGGTCACGTTAGGTATGGCGGTGCCCGCAGCCGCCGATTCCGGGCCCGGCGCAAAAGGCAGTAGCTTCGGCGCCCAGGCCCAGCAGGCCGGACTGACCGAGGGCCAGGCCACCGCGCTCCAGGAGCGGGTGGAGAGCCGGATCGCCCAGCAGGGCGGACGCCAGGTCTCGGCGAACGAGATCGCCCTGCCGGGGGCGAGCCTGCTGGTCGCGGTGCCCGGCGAGAAGTACGCGCGGGACCTGGCGACGCCGGGCAGGCAGAGCGCGCTGGCCTGGGAATGCGACTACGAGTACTTCTGTATGTACCGGGGCACCAATGGCACCGGCGACCGGCTGGCCCTGTACAAGTGCCAGAACTACGGCCTGACCAACTGGGTCGGCACCGGCTCCTACTACAACCGCCAGACGCCGGGCACCAAGGCCCAGTTCAAGAACCAGAGCGGCGCCGTCATCTGGACGACGGGCGGCGCACCGAGCTTCCACGCGAACTACGACTGGGACCCGGTCTGGACCGTCAAGCCCTGCTGACGGAACAGGGGGCGTCCGGCCGTCCGAGTGCCCCCGCCCGGCGCCGGCGCCCGGCGGTTCAGCGCCAGTACCCCGTGAAGGTCACCGCGTCCTTGCCGAAGCCCCGCTGGGTGACGAGGTGGCGGCGGACTCCGGAGGCAAGCTTCTGGCCGCCGGCCGTCCAGGCGTAGCCCGGGGTACCGGGAAGGTCGGCGGCACGCAGTGCGGTCAGGACCGTCTCACCGACGGTTGCGTCCTTGGGCCTGGTCAGCCAGCGCAGGGTGGTGCCATCACGGGTGTCGGCGCACTGGGCGTCGTCGGGGTGGGAGAGCTCGACGAACACCTCGGTGCGGAGGTCGTCGGTGGTCGAGGCGAGGATCCCGAGGATGGCGGGGAGCGCGCTTTCGTCGCCGACGAGCAGGCGCCAGTCGGTGGTGACCGGCGGCAGGAAGGTGATGCCCTCGTCGTAGATGCCCAGTTCGTCGCCGGGGGCGGCGTCGCGGGCCCAGGCGGAGGCGGGGCCGAGGGTGCCGTCGGCGTTCTCGTGGAGGAGGAAGTCGATGTCGATCTCTGGACCCTCGCCGTACGTGCCCTGCGCACGGTGGTGGCGCACGGTGTAGTTGCGGCCGATGGGGCGGGTGTCCTTGGGCATCAGGAAGTACTCGGCCATCCAGAGGCCGCCGGTGCGCCTGGGCAGCCGCAGGCCCTTGGCGGTGGGGAGGAAGAGACGGAACCAGTGGTCGTAGCCCATCGGCCGGAAGGAGGCGAGGGCCGGGCCGCCGATGGTGACCCGTACGAAATTCGGGCTGATCTCCTTGCGTGCCCGCACCTGCGCGACGAGGAATTCACGCTGTTCGGGCTTCCTGAACTTGCTCTCCCTGGCCATGACTTGACCCACCCCACGATCCGCTGCCGACCCGTCCGACCTGCTTGGGTTAGGCGAACCTAACAGAAGGGGGAGTGGCCGGACAGTCGTGCGCGTACTGCGGGTGGAGCAGGTGCGCTGCCTTCGGGAGGACGACGACGGGGGCTGCCCGGGCCGGGAGGCTGTACCGCATGACCATGACGCATACGTCCAGGCCGACGCCCATGACCGCGTACCGCGCGCTGCGACCCGTCGAGCGGGTGTCCGTGGTGGTCGCGGGGTTGCTGTTGCTGTCGGGGGTGGGGCATCTTCTGGTGTTCGCGGTGGACGGCGGGCCGTGGACCGGGCCGGTGTCCTGGCGGAAGCCGGTGACCTTCGGGCTGTCCTTCGGGGTGACGCTGCTGGCGGTGGCCTGGGTGGCGTCGTATCTGCGGATCGGTGAGCGGACGCGGGCGGTGGTGCTCGGGCTGTTCGCGGCGGACTGTGTGCTGGAGGTCGGCGGGATCACCCTCCAGGCGTGGCGGCACGTGCCCTCGCACCTGAACATGGAGACGGCCTTCGACTCGGCGGTGTCCATGGCCCTGGCCGGGGGCGGCGGGCTTCTGGTGGTGCTGCTGACCACGCTGGCCGTGGTGTCGTTCCGGCGGCAGCCTGCCGGACCTGCGGGGATGCCGCTCGCGCTGCGGGCCGGTTTCGCGATTCTGCTGGTGGGGCTGGCGTCCGGGGCGGCGATGATCGCCCGCGGAGTGGTCCTCAACCGGACGGGGCACCAGCTGGACGCCTACGCCTCGACCGCCCCGCTCAAGCCCCTGCACGGGGTCGGCCTGCACGCGGTGCTGGTACTGCCCGCGGCGGCCTGGCTGATGTCGGTGCGCACGGCGTGGAGTGCTGAGGTACGGGAGCGAGTGGTGCGCGCCGGGGTGTGGGCGTACGGGGTGGCGGTGGTGGCGGCCGGGGCATGGGCACTGGCGGCCTGATCGACGTACCGGAGACAGTGTTGCCCGCCCGGCCTGAGCGACGCACCGGAAACAACACTGCCCCGCCCGGCGTGAACTGCCGGGCGGGGCAGTGCTTCTGACGTGACGTCAGTGAAAGTGCGGCGACTCTCAGACGAGCAGCGACAGCGTCTCGTTCAGCGTCTTCGACGGACGCATGACCGCGGCGGCCTTGGCCGGGTCGGGCTGGTAGTAGCCACCGATCTCGGCCGGGGAGCCCTGCACCGCGATGAGCTCGGCGACGATGGTCTCCTCCTGCTCGGCGAGCTGGTTGGCGACCGGACCGAAGGCCTCCGCCAGCTTGGCGTCGGAGGTCTGCGCGGCCAGCTCCTGGGCCCAGAACTTGGCCAGGTAGAAGTGGCTGCCACGGTTGTCGATGCCGCCGAGCTTGCGGCTCGGGGACTTGTCCTCGTTGAGGAAGGAGCCCGTGGCACGGTCCAGGGTGTCGGCGAGCACCTGGGCGCGCGCGTTGCCCGTGGTGGTGGCGAGGTGCTCGAAGGAGACGGCCAGCGCCAGGAACTCACCGAGGGAGTCCCAGCGGAGGTAGTTCTCCTTGACGAGCTGCTGGACGTGCTTGGGGGCGGAGCCGCCGGCGCCGGTCTCGAAGAGGCCGCCACCGTTCATCAGCGGGACCACCGAGAGCATCTTGGCGCTGGTGCCCAGCTCCAGGATGGGGAAGAGGTCGGTGAGGTAGTCACGCAGCACGTTGCCGGTCACCGAGATGGTGTCCTCGCCGCGGCGGATCCGCTCCAGGGAGTAGGCGATGGCCTTCTCCGGCGCCAGGATCTCGATGGTCAGGCCGTCCGTGTCGTGGTCGGCGAGGTACGTCTTGACCTTGGCGATGAGCTGCGCGTCGTGAGCGCGGGTCTCGTCCAGCCAGAACAGGGCCGGGACGCCGGTGGCGCGGGCGCGGGTGACGGCCAGCTTGACCCAGTCCTGGATCGGGAGGTCCTTGGTCTGGCACATCCGGAAGATGTCACCGGCGCCGACGACCTGCTCGATGACCGCGGTGCCGGACGCGTCGACGACGCGGACGGTGCCGGTGGCCGGGATCTCGAAGGTCTTGTCGTGGCTGCCGTACTCCTCGGCCTTCTGCGCCATCAGACCGACGTTGGGTACCGAACCCATGGTGGAGGGGTCGTAGGCACCGTTGGCGCGGCAGTCGTCGATGACGACCTGGTAGATGCCGGCGTAGGAGGAGTCCGGGATCACGGCGAGCGTGTCGGCCTCGCCGCCGTCCGGGCCCCACATGTGGCCGGAGGTGCGGATCATGGCCGGCATCGAGGCGTCGACGATGACGTCGGACGGCACGTGCAGGTTGGAGATGCCCTTGTCGGAGTCGACCATGGCCAGCTCCGGGCCCTCGGCGAGCTCGGCGTCGAAGGACGCCTTGATCTCCTCGCCGATGTGCGGCATGGACTCCAGGCCCTTGTAGATGCCGCCGAGGCCGTCGTTCGGGGTGAGACCGGCCGCGATGAGCACCTCGCCGTACTTGGCGAAGGTCTTCGGGAAGAAGGCGCGGACCACGTGGCCGAAGATGATCGGGTCGGAGACCTTCATCATGGTGGCCTTGAGGTGCACGGAGAAGAGCACACCCTCGGACTTGGCGCGGGCGAGCTGCGCGGTGAAGAACTCGCGCAGGGCGGCGACGCGCATCACGGAGGCGTCGACGACCTCACCGGCGAGGACCGGGACCGACTCGCGCAGCACGGTGGTGGCGCCGTCGTCGCCGACCAGCTCGATGCGGAGCGAGCCCGCCTCGGCGAGGGTGACGGACTTCTCGGTGGAGCGGAAGTCGTCGGCGCCCATGGTGGCGACGTTCGTCTTCGACTCGGGGGTCCACTTGCCCATGCGGTGGGGGTGGGCCTTGGCGTAGTTCTTCACCGAGGCGGGGGCGCGGCGGTCGGAGTTGCCCTCGCGCAGGACCGGGTTGACGGCGCTGCCCTTGACCTTGTCGTAGCGGGCGCGGACGTCCTTGTCCTGGTCGGACTGCGGGTCGTCCGGGTAGTCCGGGAGGGCGTAGCCCTGGCCCTGGAGCTCGGCGACCGCGGCCTTCAGCTGCGGGATCGAGGCCGAGATGTTGGGCAGCTTGATGATGTTGGCGCCGGGCGTCTTGGCCAGCTCGCCGAGCTCGGCGAGTGCGTCATCAATACGCTGCTCCTCCTTGAGGAACTCCGGGAAGCTCGCGATGATGCGGCCGGCCAGCGAGATGTCGCGGCTTTCGACCGTGACACCGGCCGTGGAGGCGTAGGCCTCGACGACGGGCAGGAACGAATACGTCGCGAGGGCCGGGGCCTCGTCGGTGTGCGTATAGATGATGGTCGAGTCAGTCACCGGGTACTCCGCTCCACGTCTGCAACATTGCTTGACGTCAAGATATCTCGTACGGGGGGTGGGGTGGCGACGGGGGCGGGTTCGGTCACGGCAGGCCCTGTGACGTGGGTCACGGCAACCGCTCCGGCGGGGCCGTGGCCGCCCCTGTGGCGTGGGCGGTGGCCATCGTTGTGACGTGGGCCGCGCCGGCCGCTACGACGTGGGCTGCACCAGCCGTACCGTGCTCGCGATTTTGCGGACCGTGGCGTCCGGCACCTCGTCCGCCACTCCCTTGGCGCCCACGAAGGTCCAGGAGGCCAGTGCGCCGTCCGGGCGCGCGAAGGCGAAGGCGGTGACCTTGCCGTCGCTGCTGCACTTCTCCTTCTTCGCTGCGCCGGTGGAGGCGGCCGTGACCAGGCTGCCCCGGAGGCCGGAGGCGGTGGTGAAGGGCTGGGCGGGGCCCGCCTTCGCCTTGGCGCGGTCGGGCTGGGTGTAGGCGCCGTAGAGCCACTGGCTCGCGTTGTTGCGTGCGGCCTCACCGGCGTTCGTGTACTTGCGTTCACCCCGCGAGCCGGCGGTGGCCAGGGCGGTGCTGCCCGCGCCGCCGTTCTCGTTGCCGTCGGCGACGCACCACTTCTCCTTGAGCATGCCGGGTGCGGCGAAACCGACGAGGGGCTTCTCCTCGGGGTCCTCGTTCTCGGCGACGTAGCTCGCCCAGTCCGTCGACTTGCGGTCCCACTCGGGAGGTACGTCGAAGGCGAGTCCGAGCTTGGGGTTGACCACGGTCTTCCAGCCCGCGACGACCGGCTTCGGGTCGCCCGACTTCTGCCGGCCGGAGTCGGGGGCGGGGGTCTGCGGGGTGGTGGCGGAGGGAGTAGTGACCGCCTGGTCGTCCTTCCTGGTGTCGTCCTGTGCGCCGCCCCGGACCAGGATCACGGTGGTGGCGCAGGCGACGACGACCACGGCGGCGGCGATGACGACGGTGGTGCGGGTGCGGCGGCCGCCGTCATCACCGCCGCCGGGGCCGCCGGCCGGGGGCGGGGCCGGTGCGCGGGGAGCCGGCTGGAGGTAGGGGTTGTCCGGCTGGTGCTGCGGTGGGTACTGACCGGGCCCGAACTGCTGCCCCTGCTGACCTGACTGTCCCTGCTGCCCCTGATGTCCTTGCCACATGGGAAGCAACCATAGGAAGCGCGCTCCCGCCCCCGGCCGCCACCCCCGCCGCTCTCCCCCGTCAGGCGCCGGGCACCCGGTCCAGGAAGCCCTTCACCGAGGAGACCCGGCCGTCCTCGGCGAGCGTGGCGACGTCGAAGCCCGCCACCGGCGCGGAACCATCGGCCACCGAGACCAGCTCCCAGCCGAAGCGCACGATGTCGTGGTGTCCGTCCGGCTCACCGTCGAGCCGGAATTCCATGCCGGGGAACTGGGCGAGCGCCCCGGCGATCATCGCCGTGATCTCGTCGTGCCCGCGCACCTCGGCCACCGGGTCGGTGTAGGCGGCGTCCTCGGTGAAGGCGGCCGCGACGGCCTTGGCCAGGTCGTCGGGGCCGGTGGTGGTGTTCCAGGCGGCGAAGTAGCGCTGGAGTGCGGTGGTGAAGTCGGCGCTCATGGTCGGGCCTCTCGTCGTGGGTGCGGGGGTCACTCCGTGTACAACACGCTTACGGTCTCCCGGAGTCGGCGCGGGGTCGATTACCCCGGAGGTAGTACGCCGCCGGGCCGGTCAGCGCACTCGGGGTCGTAATCCACCGCGCGCCACAGCTCGCGGGGCGGACCGCTCGCGTCGGGCGCACCCCAGATCCGTACCGTCGCCGCCTCGTCGGCCGGGTCGTACGGCTGCCAGCCCGGGTCACCGGTGGCTGCGAAGTCGGCCCAGGCGCGCACCAGTTGGGCGGCCAGCGCGTCGTCACCGGGGAGGGGCGGCCCGCCGATCAGGAACTCCAGGTACGGGTCGTGGTGGTTGCCGAAGGCGAAGGGGACGTCCGCACAGTGCCAGGCGCGCGCCTCGGGTGTTCCGTCCGCGTCGGTACGCCGCCGGGCGAACCGGGAGTGGAAGGTACGGCCCCCGGCGCCCACGTGGGCGTCGGCGACGCGGCTGCTGTACTCGGCGAAGAAGAAGTCTCCGGCGAGGGCGAGGTAGAGATCGTGAGCACGGGCGCCGGGCATGCGCAGCCGATACCCCTCGACGAGCGCGCAGGGAAGGCCGAACGCGGCGCAGAAAGCGGCCAGTTGGGCCTCGTCCGCGATCTTCGGACTCTGCCCGACCGCGTCCATCAGCCAGTATTCCTCGGTGGTGTGGCAGACCAGCAGGTCGATGCCGGCGAGGGGGGCCGTGGCCTGTGCGGCGAGTGGGTCGGCGGGCAGCACCGTACCGTCGGCGACCGGCCCGTAGAGGACGGCGTTGTAGTGGCGGGCGCCGGAACCGGGGTCGTGCTGGAGGGTGTCGGCAACCTGGTCGGAGGCGGCGACCAGCGCCTGCGGGGACGCGGACAGCAGCCCGTCCACGGTGGCGGGGACACCGGCTGCGGCGGCGATCCAGCGGGTGTTCCGGTCAGCGGTGGCGGGCGAGAAGCAGGGGCCGACGGCGCTGTGCGCGACGACCCGGCGGAACAGTCCGCGCGCCTCGCCGATCAGCATCAGGGAGACGGCGGAGGTCGCTCCGGCCGACTGCCCGGCGACGGTGACGCGCTGCGGGTCGCCGCCGAAGGCCGGGATGTTCGTCCGCACCCAGGCGAGGGCCGCCGCCTGGTCGAGGAGGCCGCGGTTCTCCGGGTACGGGGTGCCGGGGCCCCCGCCGGGGAGGTGCCCGAACCCCTCGAATCCGATGCGGTAGTTGACGGTCACCACGACCAGTCCGGCGCGGGCCAGCACCGTACCGTCGAAGTCGGGCTGGGCGGACGAGCCGAAGGTGTACGCCCCGCCGTGGATCCATACCAGCACCGGAAGGCCGGCCGGGTCGTCCGGACTCCCCTCCGGCGCCCAGATGTTGAGGGTGAGGATGTCCTCGTCGCCGGGCGCCCAGGACGGGGCGCCGGGCAGCTGCGCCGACTGCGGGGAGACCGGGCCGAAGGCGGTGCAGGCGCGGGTGCCGTCCCAGGGTTCGGGCGGCTGCGGTGCGTGGAAGCGGCGCGGGCCGAAGGGCGGGGCGGCGTACGGGATGCCGAGGTAGGCGGCGGTGCCGGGGGCGGGGCGCAGGCCCCGGACCCGGCCGGCGGTGGTGTCGGCCGTGGGAAACTCCGCGGTGGGGGCGTCTGTGGTGGAGGCGTCTGCGGTGGGAGCGTCTGCGGTGGAGGAGGCGTCGGCCAAGGGCTCTCCGGCGCTGCGCGCTTCGGACCCGGAGGCGTCCGTCACGCCACTCCCCCGGTGCCCCACCGCGCGCACCCAGCGCACCTCGCCGTCCTGCCGTACGTCCGTGGGCAGGAGCCCGGCGGCTCGGGCGACTGCCTGGGAGGCCGGGTGGTCCGGGTGGATGTGGGCGCGGAGTTCGCGGATACGGGGCCGGGCGGCCAACCGGTCGGCCAACGCTCCGGCCGCCTCGGTGGCGATGCCCCGGCCCTGCCAGTCGGTGCCCACCACCCAGGCCAGTTCGGCGACTTCACCGGTGATGGTCGCCTGCACCGTTCCGGCCGGACGGTCTTCGTCGCGCACCCGGACGACCCAGTTCAGCCAGGTGGTGTCCGGGTCGGGGGCACCGCGCACCAGGCGTTCGTAGCGTGCGCGCAGGGCGTCGGCGGACAGCGGTGCGCCACCGGTGAAGGTGTGCAGGGCGGGGTCGGCGAGGACCTGCGCCATCTCGGGCGCGTGCGCGACGGCCAGCGGAAGGAGGTCGAGGCGGCGGGTGCTGAGGACCTCGGGATGCGGCGCTTCGGGCATGTGGGGCGGACTCCGTGTGTCGGTGTCCGGTCACGGTAGCCCTCCGGCGAAATACCATCCAGGGAATTGATCACCCGCACCCGACCCACGGCACCCAGCACCCAGCACCCAGCACCCAGCACCCAGCACACGGATCACGGCCCACACCTCACGACCCACCGGGAGACCCCGCATGGCAACCGAGACCGAACTGACCCACCTGCGCCGCTGCGTACAGCTCGCCACCGAAGCCCTGGCAGCCGGCGACCAGCCCTTCGGCTCGGTCCTCGTCGGCGCCGACGGCACCGTGCTCACCGAGGACCGCAACCGGGTGGGCGGCGGCGACCACACCCAGCACCCCGAGTTCGCGCTCGCCCGCTGGGCCGCCGCGCACCTCACCCCCGAGGAACGGAAGGCAGCCACCGTCTTCACCTCCAGCGAGCACTGCACGATGTGCGCCGCCGCGCACGGCTGGGTGGGGCTCGGCCGGATCTCGTACGCCTCGTCCTCCGAGCAACTGATGGGCTGGCTCGGCGAGTTGGGCGCTCCGAAGCCGCCGCTGACGATTCTTCCGGTGGAGCAGGTGGTGCCGCACATCGTGGTCGAGGGGCCGGTCCCGGAGCTGGCGGAGGAGATCCGGGCGCTGTTCCGACGGATGCTCGGGGCGGGGTAGTGCTAGGGGCGAGGTAACCCGGACGCGGCGCCCGGGGCGCGCACCGCCCCCCCCCCCCCCGCATCCGAGTTGACCGATTCGTTGCGGTACGAGGTCTTCTGGCGGGCCGGTGTCCGGCCGTACGCTCCTGCCGTGTACGACATGGGTGAGTCCCGCCCGCTCCACGCTTTCGCCTCCGTTCCCGCCGCCACGGTCTGTGCCGTCGCGGCCGCGCTGCTCACCGCCCTCTCCGGGCGGTACGGCTACCACCGCGACGAGCTGTACTTCCTCGTCGCGGGCGACCACCCGGCCTGGGGTTATGTCGACCAACCGCCGCTGACCCCGCTGATCGCCAAGGCCTCCAGCACCGTCTTCGGGGACAGCCCGGCCGGGCTGCGGGTCGCCGGAACGCTCGCCTGTGTTCTGTTGATCCTGCTGGTCACCGCCGTCGCCCGGGAGCTGGGCGGCGACCGGCGGGCGCAGCTCCTGGCGGCGGTGTGCGCGGCGACCTCGACCTTCGTGCTGGCCGTGGGGCACATGGTGTCGACGGCGACGTACGACCTGGTGGCCTGGCTGGCGGTCAGCTGGCTCTTCCTGCGGCTGCTGCGCTCCGGTGATCCCAGGTGGTGGGTGGCGGTCGGGGCGGCCGCCGGGGTCGGCCTGCAGAACAAGTACCTGGTGGCGATGCTGGTGGCCGCCCTGCTCGGCGGACTCGCGGTGGCCGGGCCGCGCGGGCTGCTGCGCAGCTGGTGGCTGGGGGTGGGGGTCGCGACCGCCGTCCTGATCATCTGGCCGAACCTCTGGTGGCAGGAGCAGCACGGCTGGCCCCAGCTCACCGTGGCGGGCGGCATCGTGGCCGACGACGGCACCGAGAACCGGCTCCTGTTCGTACCGCAGCAGCTGCTCTTCCTGTCTCCGCTGTACGTCCCGGTGTGCGTCGCGGGGTGGCTGCGGCTGTGGCGGGACCGGGAGGTGGGGTGGGCGCGGGCGGTGGCCGTGGCGTACCCCCTGCTGTGCGTGCAGGTGATCGGGGCGGGCGGAAAGCCGTACTACGCGCTGCCGTTGCTGCTGGTGCTGCTGGCGGCGGGCTGCGTTCCGGCGCTGACCTGGCTGGGGCGGGGGGCGCGGCGGGTACGGCGCGGGCTGTTCGCCGGGGCGCTCACGCTGACGGCGGCGATGAGCTTGGCGGTGGGGCTGCCGGTGCTGCCGCCGGGTACGCCGGGGCCGATCGGTGCGATCAATCCGGAGCAGGGCGAGCAGGTCGGCTGGCCCGAGCTGACGGACGCGGTCGCGGCGGGCTGGCAGCGGATCCCGGCTGCCGAGCGAGCCTCTTCGGTGGTCTTCGCTCAGAACTACGGGCAGGCGGGGGCGCTCGTACGGTACGGCCCCGCGCGCGGCCTCCCGGCGCCGTACTCCGGGCACATGAGTTTCGCGGACTGGGGTCCGCCGCCGGACGCCTCCACCGGACGGGTGCTGCTGCTCCAGCAGCGGGGCACGGGGGCGAACACCGGGACGTTCTTCCGGGACTGCCACCAGGTCGGACGGGTCGACAACGGCAAGGACCTGGACAACGAGGAGCAGGGCGCGGCGGTGCTCCTGTGCGGCGGGACCCGCGAACCCTGGTCCAAGCTCTGGCCACGACTGCGGCACTTCTACTGAGGCGCGGGCCCGTCCGGTTGCCCGTGTGTGCGGCGGGAACGTCCCACTACGGAGACTGCCCGTCTACGCGCCGGCCCCCCGCGCCCTGACCACCGTGTCCGGCCCAGGCGACATGACCGCCTCCCGCCCGTCCTCGAACCGCACCCGGTACGGCGGCCCTCCGTTGGCCCCCAGCACCTCGACGATCTCCGCGACCCGGTCCCGCTGACCCACGATCCTGCCGTGCATCAGCAACTGGTCTCCCACCTTCGCCTGCATAGGACATGGCCTCCCAAGGTCGGCAATGAGGAGCCAATTCTAGGACTGTGCAGGGAAGTTGACCCCTACTGAAAGCAGCCCTTCCCCCGGCCCGTCAGCTTCGCACCCGCTGCGTCACCGCAATGCACACCAGCACCCCCACCGCCGCCACCGGCGCCGCCACCGGCAGCACCTCCCCCAGCAGCAGCACCGACCACACCAGTGTCAATAGGGGCTGCGCCAGCTGCAGTTGACTGGCCCTGGACACCCCGATCTCCGCCATCCCCCGGTACCACACCACCAGCCCCAGGAACTGCGATCCGACCGCCACCCACACCAGCCCGGCCACCCCGTGCACCGTCCACTGCAAGGGCTCGGCCACCAGCGCCACCGCCGCCACCGGGACCGCCACCGGCAGGCACATGATCAGCGCCCACCCGATGACCTGCCAGCCCGGCATCTCCCTGGCCAGCCGCCCGCCCTCGGTGTACCCGGCCGCGCACACCAGCAGCGCCGCGAACAGATACAGATCGCTGGTCGAGACGGCGCCGCCGCTCTGCTGCACCGTAAAGCCGATCACGACGGCGGCACCGACAAGTGCCGCCGCCCAGAAGGCGCGTGAGGGCCGATTGCCGGTGCGTACGGCCGAGATCACCGCTGTCGTGAGCGGCAACAGCCCCACCACCACCGCCGCGTGCGACGTCGTGGACGTCTCCAGGGCGAGCGTGGTCAGCATCGGGAAGCCGAGCACCGTGCCGATACCGACGACGGCCAGAGCCGCCCAGTGCCGCCGCGCGGGCACCCGCACCCGCAGCGCGAGCAGCGCACCCCCCGCCACCGTCGCGGCGAGCACACTGCGCACCGAGACCAGCGTCCACGGCCCGAATCCGTCGAGACCCCACACGGTCGCGGGAAAGGTGAGCGAGAAGGCGACGATGCCGAGAGCGGCGAGCAGCGTGCCGTTACGGGGCTGAGCCGAACCGGCCCGGGTCGCACCGCTCGGCACCGAACCGGCCTGCGTGGAGCCGGCCCGGGTGGAGTCGGCCGGTACCCGTACCGGCACCTCAACTGCTATCGATCGAGCGGGAGTAGCGCTATTCTGTGCTGTCATGCACGAGCGTAGCAGTGTCTCCGAACTGGCAGAAGTCCTCCGGCGGGATCTCCACCGCTACTCACCTGGTGGAAAGCTGCCGTCGAGTCGCGCCCTGGTCGAGGCTCATCGGGTCAGCCCCGTGACCGTCTCCCGCGCGCTGGCCAGGCTCGCCGCCGAGGGGCTGGTCGTCACCCGGCCGGGCGCCGGTGCGTTCCGGGCCGAGGCTCCCGCGGAGTCCCGGGCTCCGGGTGACACCTCCTGGCAGGAGGTGTCACTGAGCGCCGACGGGGCCTGCGATCTCGTGCCGCGCACGGTCGACGCGTCCGGGGTGCTGGTCACGCTCGCCCAGCCCTCCCCCGGGGTCATCGAGTTCAACGCCGGTTATCTGCACGCCTCGCTCCAGCCCGAGCAGGCCCTGGCAGCCGCCCTCGCCCGGGCCGGGCGGCGCCCCGGGGCCTGGGGCAGGCCGCCCATCGACGGCATCCCCGAGCTGCGCGAGTGGTTCGCCCGGGGCATCGGCGGGGCGATCACCGCCGCCGACGTACTGATCGCCTCGGGCGGCCAGAGCGCCCTCACCACCACGCTGCGGGCGCTCGCGCCGCCCGGCGCACCGGTACTGGTCGAGTCGCCGACGTACCCCGGCATGCTCGCCATCGCCCGGGCCGCCGGACTGCGTCCGGTGCCGGTACCGGTGGACAGGGACGGAGTGCGCCCCGAGCTGCTCGAAGAGGCGTTCCGGGCGACCGGGGCGCGGGTCTTCGTCTGCCAGCCGCTGTTCCAGAATCCGACCGGGGCGGTGCTGTCCGCCGAACGGCGGCCCGAGGTGCTGCGGATCGCACGCGCGGCGGGGGCGTTCGTGGTCGAGGACGACTTCGTACGCCGGCTGGTCCACGAGGACGCCGGGCCGCTGCCGCGTCCGCTGGCCACCGACGACCACGACGGGGTCGTGGTCCATGTCTGCTCGCTCACCAAGGCGACCTCGCCGAGCTTCCGGGTCAGCGCGCTGGTCGCCCGGGGGCCGGTCCTGGAGAGACTGCGGGCCATCCAGGTGGTGGAGAACTTCTTCGTGCCACGCCCCCTCCAGGAGGCGGCGACGGAGCTGGTCGGCACGCCCGCCTGGCCGCGCCATCTGCGTACCGTGGCAACCGAGTTGAGATCCCGCCGGGACACCCTGACCGCCGCGCTCCGCCGTGACCTGCCGGGCCTCGCGCCCGCCCACGTCCCGTCCGGCGGATACCACCTGTGGCTGCGGCTGCCCGACGGCACGGACGAGCCCTCGGTGGTGTCCGCCGCGCTCCTGGCCGGCGTCGCCGTCACCCCCGGCCGCCCCTACTTCAGTGCGGAACCCCCCGCCGGGCACCTCCGGCTGAGCTTCGCGGCGGTGGCGAGCACGAGCGAGATCACGGAGGGGGTACGGAGGCTGCGCACGGCGTGCGCGGGGCTGGGTATCGGGGCGTAGGCGGACCGGGGGCCGGAGAACGGAAGGGGCGCGGCCCCGCCGCCACCGGAGCGGGCCACGGGCATGCGCGTCCGAGGTCCGGCCCCCGGCAGCCGCCCCCTACGCGTAGTGGTCCCGCACCACCCTCCCCATCGCCCCGATCCGGTCCTTCGCCAGCTCCCTGCCCGCGAAGAAGACATGGCCCCCGACCTCAGGGAAGTCCGAGGCCAGGGTGAGGTGGCGGGAGAGCTCGGCCGGGTCCTGCCAGGCCGCCGGCTGGGCGGGGTCGCCCGCCTTGTAGAGGGCTTCACCGACGTACAGGTCCACGCCCGTTCCCCGCACCGCCTGGGCCCACCACCGCACCAGCTCCGCGTAGTCCGCCTCCGGCAGGCCCACGTGCCAGTACAACTGGGGGCAGATGTAGTCCACCCACCCCTCGCGCACCCACTTGCGGGTGTCCGCGAAGAGGTCGTCGTAGGTGCCGACACCCGCCCGCGTCCGCGAGCCCTCCGGGTCCGCCGACGCGTTGCGCCACACCCCGAAGGGGCTGACGCCGAAGCGCACCCCGGGGCGGACCTCGCGGATCCGCTCGCCCATCTCCCGTACCAGCAGCTCCGTGTTGTGGCGGCGCCAGTCGCCCAGGTCCGCGAAGTCGGCCCCGTACCGCGCGTAGGCGTCCGCGTCGTCGAAGACCTTGCCCGCCACCGGGTACGGGTAGAAGTAGTCGTCGAAGTGGACGGCGTCCAGCTCGTAGCGGCGGACCGCGTCCAGCATCGCGTCCTGCACGAAGCGGCGGACCTCCGGCAGCCCGGGGTGGTAATAGAGCCTGCCGCCGTACGGGACCACCCACTCGGGGTGCAGCCGGGCAGGATGAGCTGCGGAAAGACGGTTGACGTCTGTGTGATTCGCCACCCGGTAGGGGTTGAACCAGGCGTGGAGTTCCAGACCCCGCCGGTGGGCCTCCTCGACGGCCACCGCGAGGGGGTCCCAGCCGGGGTCGCGGCCCTGCTCGCCGGTGAGGCACTGGGCCCAGGGCTCGTACCGCGAGGGCCACAGCGCGTCGGCGGTCGGGCGCACCTGGAGGACCACCGCGGTCAGCCGTGCCTTGACCGCGTTGTCCAGGTGAACCAGCAGCTCAGCGCGTTGTTCGGCGGCGCTGAGCCCCTTGCGGGAGGGCCAGTCCCGGTTGGCGACGGTGGCCAGCCAGACCCCTCGCATCCGGTGGGCTCCGCCGCCCTCCTCACGCGCCGCCGCGCTCCCGCCGAGCGTCATCGCGGAGAGCACTCCGGCCGCGCCCGCCAGAATCCTTCTTCGTGCGACATGTCCCACAAAACCGTCCTCACACTGTCCGTCCGGACCTGCTTTCGGGGACAGCATGCCCGCCCCTCCCCGTCATCACCGTGCAGGCTCGGAGTAACGTCGGGGATTCGTGGCAGGGCCGACGGAGACACCGGGCGGGCCCGCCGGGACCGAGAAGTCCGGGATTTTCGGCGAAGAGACCGAGAAGCCCGGCGTTGAGCTGACCGTAGAGCGAAAGGCACGATGTGACCGACATCGAACGCGTCGGAGTGGTGGGCTGCGGCCAGATGGGCGCCGGCATCGCGGAGGTGTGCGCCCGCAGCGGCCTTGAGGTCAAGGTCGCCGAGACCACGGGCGAGGCCCTGGAGATCGGCCGCACGCGCCTCTACAACTCCCTCTCGAAGGCTGCCGAGCGCGGCAAGATCTCCGAGGAGGAGCGCGACGCGACGCTGGGCCGCCTCAGCTTCACCACCGACCTCGGTGAGTTCGCCGACCGCGACCTGGTGATCGAGGCCGTCGTCGAGAACGAGCAGGTAAAGACGGAGATCTTCCAGGTCCTGGACCAGGTGGTGACCCGCCCGGACGCGATCCTGGCGTCCAACACCTCCTCCATTCCGCTGGTGAAGCTGGCCGTCGCCACGTCCCGCCCTGACGCCGTCATCGGCATCCACTTCTTCAACCCGGCGCCGGTGCAGAAGCTGGTCGAGCTGATCCCCGCGCTCACCACCTCCGAGGGCACCATCAGCCGGGCGCACTCCATGGTGGAGAAGATCCTCGGCAAGCACGCGATCCGCGCCCAGGACCGCTCGGGCTTCGTGGTGAACGCGCTGCTGATCCCCTACCTGCTCTCCGCGATCCGGATGTTCGAGTCGGGCATCGCCTCGCGCGAGGACATCGACAACGGCATGGAGCTGGGCTGCGCCCACCCGATGGGCCCGCTGAAGCTCGCGGACCTGATCGGCCTGGACACCGTCGCCTCGGTTGCCGACTCGATGTACGACGAGTTCAAGGAGCCGCTGTACGCCGCCCCGCCGCTGCTCCAGCGGATGGTCGACGCGGGCCGCCTCGGCCGCAAGACCGGCTCGGGCTTCTACCCGTACGGCTGACCCACGGCCGACCCCACCGGCGTCCCACTCAGTGTGACCGCCCCGCCGCGCCCCCGTCCGCACTCCTGATTCGCACGGAGTGTGCGGGGGCGCGCGCGGTGTGCGGGGTGTGCCCGCATATGCCCCGCACACACTCTCCCGCCTTACAGGCAAAGGGAGTTGACTCACCGTCACAACATTCGAGTCGACTGTCCCCGAAGGAGCGGAAGCCGTGACCACCGACCCCGAGCAGAACGTGGTCGTAGAAGAGCTCGCCTACGTACGCCGCCACCTCGATGTGGGTATGGCCCGCATCGAGGGACGGCTCGATCTGCACACCCTGCGTGACGATCAGAACGACAAGGATCTTGCCGATCTGATCGTCCGCGTCAGTGCCCTGGAGCACTCCCGCTGGCCGTTGCCGGCGGTGGCGGCACTCGCCGCGCTCGGCGCGCTGGCCGTCGCCGTGTGGCAGGCCTTCGGGCATTAGCCACCCATGGTGAGGTCAACTCCTGCTACCCCAGCCGCAGGTGATGCAGCATCAGCAGCCCGGCCGCCATGTTGGCGGCCGGGACCTCTCCCCTGGCGATCATGTCGGGGATCAGTTTGAGCGGTACCCACTCGCGGCGCGAGGACTCGAAGTCGTCCTGCGGGTAGCCGGTGTAGGTGGCCCCCTCCGCCCAGTAGAGGTGGTGCCGGGCATCGGTGAGGCCGTTGGACGGTTCGACGGTGAGAAGGTGGCGCAGCGGCCCCGGCCGCCACCCCGTCTCCTCCTCCATCTCGCGCGCCGCGGCCTCCTCGACGTCCTCGCCGTCCTCGACGACACCCGCGGCAAGTTCCCAGCCCCAGCTGTCGGTGATGAAGCGATGGCGCCAGAGCATCAGCACCTCGTTCGCCTCGTTGACGGCGGTCGCCACGGCGACCGCGCGGAGGCGGATGAGGAAGTGGTCCAGGTGTCGGCCGTTCGGGAGTTCGACGTCCGCGAGATTGACCCGGAACCACGGGTTTTCATACACAGTTTGTTCGTTTAGGTTCGTCCACTGCACGTTTCTGCCACCTTCCGGCAATTGAATGCACGTAGATGGCAACATCGCAGCAGGGGCACGCTGGGGGAACCAGCGCCCGGTGGAGCTTTACGGCGGAATGCGCAGCTCCTTGCAGGGATACCTACAGGGGAATGCGCAGAGCTCCGTCGATCATTTCGGCCGCCTCGTCGGCCTGGGCGCAACCGCTGGCCGCCAGGTGTTCACGCACGGCCCTCAGCCGGTCTCTCAGCCGCTGGGACTCCATGCCCCGCGCCTGCTCGGCCATCTCGACCGCGGTGGCCACGGCCCGGTCGGCCTCGCCCTGCCGCAGTTCGACATGGGTGAGGATCGCGAGCCGGTGCACCCGGCCACGGTCGTGTGCGCGGGTGTCGACCGCCGCCGCCGCGTGCTCCCGCGCGGTCGACAGGTCCCCCATGCTGAGCAGTGCCTCCGCCACCTGCACATTGACCAGCCCCGGTTGTACGTAGCCGGTCTCATCCGGCTCGCGGCCGGGGCGGATACGGTCGGCGGCCTTCTCGGCCCGCCGGATGCACGCCAACGCGCTGGTGCCGTCGCCGAGATGGGCGTACGACTTGGCCTGCATCGCATACAGGTCGGCGGCCAGCGCCGGGGTGATTTCACGCCCGGCGGTGCGCAGGGCGGCCTCGGCGAAGGCGACCGCCTGCCGGTACTCCCGCATGAACAGCGACTGGTTGACCAGCAGGGCGATGACATACGCGCCGAGCCCCCGGTCGCAGCTCGCCTTGGCCAGCCGCAGCGCCTGGTGGAAGTAGCGCTGGGCGAGCCCCTGAGCGTCGGAGTCGTAGGCGCAGATCCCCGCGATGGCCACCAACCCGCCTGTCGCACGGTGGAGTTGACGGCCCGTCGCGTCGTTGTAGCCGCCGCGCAGCAGCGGGGCGGTCTCGGAGTTGAGGAAGCCGACGATGCGCGAGCGGGTCGCGATGCCGCCGGCCTTGCGGTACATCTGCTCGTAGTGTGCCCGGGCACCCTTGAGGGTCTCGATGTCCGAGAGATTCACCGGGGTCTGCCCGGACCGCGACACATCGCTGTCCTCGGGCGGGTTTTCCCACTCCCAGACCGGCATCACGGCGGGCGTACCGGTGACGGCCGGAGCGCCGAGGACATGCGGGCGCTGCTGTTCGTCGGAACGCCACAGCGCGGTAGCCCGTTCGACGAACCCGGAGAGGGTGGAACCGGCACCGCCGCTGCTCGGGGAGATCAACTCGCCCTGGAATCCTCCGAGTCCGATGTCGTCGAGGACCACCTGCCGGTGCAGCCTGGTGGTGAGCACCTCGCAGATCAGGTCGGGTACCTGGCCTCGCGGGCGCTGCCCCTTGAGCCACCGGCGGACCGCCGTGTGGTCGTAGCGCAGCGCCAACCCGCGTTTGTTTCCTGCCTGGTTGACGTGCGCGGCCAGTCCCGCCTGGGAGATTCCGGCCTCGTCCAGCAGTGCGTCGAGGAGTGCGTTGGGCTGCATGTCGTTGCGCCTCCGGCTGACTGAAGTCGTGGACAGCGTAGTACCGGCGTCTTCACACGGGGGGTGAACGGAATGCCCGCATCCGTCTCCCTCACCCACTCCCGCCCCGGGCGCCGAATCGGTTGACTGAACTGCCTCGCAAGAGGCGGCCGGGCCGTCGGCTCCCCCTCCACAAGCGCGGCGGCCCGTTCTCACCCCCGTCCGCCCTGCCCTGTCTGCCCGACATCCCCCCGGGCAGGGCGGACGGCAGCCGCTGCCGCGCCCCGGACCGAGCAGGCCCTCCCACCGGCAGCCGGTTCCGGCGGATCGCTACCGGCGGGACGGTTCGGGGCGTGGCCGGCGGGAGTCCGTACCGGGCTCGCCCGCCTGCTGCGGCACCCGCAGCCGGTCGTTGCGCAGCACCAGCAGCGCCACATCGTCGGACACCCGCCCCCCGGTGTGCCGCAGCAGGGCACCCTGCACCCGGTCGACGATCCCGGCGGGCGACAGCGGCCGTACGGCGGCGGCCACGGCGAGCGCCTCGCGCAGCGAGAAGAACGCCCCGTCCGCGTCCCGCGCGTCCTCGGCCCCGTCCGTGTGCAGCACCAGCAGCTCACCCGGCAGCAGTCGTACGCACCGGTGCGGCGTCAGCTCGGCCGGCAGCGGGAAGGGCCCCAGCGGCGGCAACGGCTCCCCGACGCCCACCGGTTCGGCCTTCCCCCGCAGCCGGTAGGGCCACGGGTGACCGCAGTTGAGGGCCAGCACCTCCCCGTCGGGCCGGATCTCCAGGAGCAGTACGGTGACGAACTCCTCGGCGAGCGGGCTGTCCGGTTCGCCGCCGCCCGACGAGGGGTGCTCGTCCCGGGCCCGCTCGCGCAGCTGCCGCTGGAAAGCCCGCTCCAGCCTCCGCAGTACGCCGCCGAGTTGGGGCTCGTCGTGGGCGGCCTCCCGGAAACTGCCGAGCAGGGCGGCGACCGCCCCGATGGCGGACAGCCCGTGTCCCCGTACGTCACCGATCACCACCCGCACCCCGTGCACGGTCGCCATCGCCTCGTACAGGTCCCCGCCGACGGACGCCCCTTCGCTGGCGGAGAGCTGCCCCGCGGCGAGCGCGAGGCCGTCGAGGCGGGCGGGCAGGGGGCGCAGCAGTACGTCCTGGGCGGCCCTGGCGACCTCGGTCACCCGCCGCAGCTCACGCAGCGGCCCCCGGCGTACCCCCACCACCAGAGCGAGAACGGCCAGCAGGAAACCCAGGCAGGTGACGAGGTCCGGGACGAGACCGCCCGCGTCGGACAGCGGGCAGATCAGTGCCCAGCCGGTGACCAGGGTGAGCCAGAGGCCGAGGAGCACCGCGTCGCGCACGTACCGAACGGGCCGTGTGCGGCGGCGGATGCGCTGCCCCGTCCTGTCATGGATCATTCCGGACGGCCCCCTCAGAGCACCTCGGTCAGCGATTCGGCGGCACCGCACCACCTGCTGCGGCCCGTCGGCCGGAATGATTCTGTTCTGCGTTCGCGCCCGGATAGGTACATCGCCCGCACATCTCACCCAAATGAGTGAGGGGCACACCCGTGTCCCGGATGTGCCCCTCCGCAACGCGCTCAACAGCGGTTGCTCATCTGTGCGTTACGCCCCGCGCAGCACCGCACCGGTGTGCTCGGCGGCGAGTGCCACGGCCGCGTCGCGGGCGGCGGTGGCCTCCTCGACGGTCAGCGTGCGGTCGCCCGCACGGAAGCGCAGCGCGTAGGCGAGGGACTTCTTGCCCTCGCCGAGCTGCTCGCCGGTGAAGACGTCGAACAGCCGGATGTCCTCCAGGAGTTCACCCGCGCCCTGGCGCAGGAGGCTCTCGACCCGGATGTTCGGGACGTCGGCGTCGACGATCAGCGCGACGTCCTGGGTGGCGACCGGGAAGGCGGAGATCCGGGGCGCCTGGAGGACACCCTGACCGGCCTTCTCCAGCACGTCCAGGTCCAGCTCCATCGCGCAGGTGCGCTCGGGCAGGTTCATCGCCTTGATGACGCGCGGGTGCAGTTCACCGGCGAAGCCGATGTTGTGTACCGCGTCGTCGATGACGACGGCGAGCACGGCGCAGCGGCCCGGGTGCCACGGCTCCATGGTTCCCGTGGCGACGATCAGCTCGACACCGGCCTCGCGGGCCAGCGTGCGGGCGGACTCGATCGCGTCGGCCCAGGTCGCCGGGCGGCCCTTGCCCCACCAGCCGGACTGCTCGCGGGCGCCCGCGAGGACGACGGCGGCGTGCCGGGGCTGGGCGGGCAGCGAGGCGTTGAGCTGGGCGATCTCCTCGTCGGTCGGGCGGCGGTCGACCGGCAGGCGCACGGCCTTGGTCTCCTCGCCGGACGGGAGGAAGACCAGACCGGTCTCGAAGAGCGCCAGGTCGTGGCTGCCCCGGCCGTCGTTGCGGCGCAGCGCACCGAGCAGGCCAGGGAGCAGCGTCGTACGGAGCGAGGGCTCCGTGTCGGCGAGCGGGTTGACCAGCTTGACGGTGGTGCGGCGCTCGTCGTCGGCGGCCAGCTGGAGCTGGTCGAAGGCGGCGTCCCCGACGAACGGGTAGTTCAGCGCCTCGACGAAGCCGGCGCCCGCCAGGGCGCGGCCGACGCGGCGGTGCAGCCGCTGGCGCTCGGTGAGACCGCGGCCGGACGGCGGGGTCGGCAGCGTGGAGGGCAGGTTCTCGTAGCCCTCCAGCCGGATGACCTCTTCGGCGAGGTCGTTGGGGAACGCCAGGTCGGGGCGCCAGGACGGCACGGTGACCGTGAGGTCGTCCTGCCCGTAAACGTCGCAGCCGACCTGCTGGAGGCGGCGCACCACGGTCTCGCGGCCGTAGGCGACGCCCGCGACGCGGTCCGGGTGGTCGGCCTTCATGGCGATGGAGCGGGGCGCGGAGGGCGCGATGACCTCGGTGACCCCGGCCTCGGCGGTGCCGCCAGCGAGCAGCACCAGCAGGTCGACGGTCCGCTGGGCCGCGGCGGACGCGGCCTGGGGGTCGACGCCGCGCTCGAAGCGCTTGGACGCCTCGGAGGTGAGCTTGTGGCGGCGGGAGGCGCGCGCGATGGTCAGCGCGTCGAAGTGCGCCGCCTCGACGACGACCTCCGTGGTGCCCCTGACCTCGCCGGTCTCCGCGTCGGTCTCGACGTCGGCGACCTCGGTGTTGGCACCGCCCATGACGCCCGCCAGGCCGATCGGCCCGCGCTCGTCGGTGATGACCAGGTCCTCGGCGTCGAGCGTGCGCTTCACCCCGTCGAGGGTGGTGAACTTCTCGCCCTGCTCCGCGCGCCGGACACCGATGGTGCCCTGGATGCTGGTGCGGTCGTAGGCGTGCAGCGGCTGACCGAGTTCCAGCATCACGTAGTTGGTGATGTCGACGGCCAGCGAGATCGCGCGCATGCCGGCCTTCTGGAGGCGTCGCTGCATCCAGATCGGCGAGCGGGCCTCGGGGTCCAGGCCGGTGACCGTGCGGGCGGTGAAGCGGTCGCAGCCCTGCGGGTCGCTGATCTTCACCGGGTAGCCGTACGAGTTCGGCGCCGGGACGTCGAGGAGTGCCGGGTCGCGCAGCGGCAGACCGTAGGCGGTGGCCACCTCGCGGGCGATGCCGCGCAGGGACAGGGCGTAACCCCGGTCGGGGGTGACCGCGATGTCCAGCACCTCGTCGACGAGCTCAAGGAGCTCGATGGCGTCGGTGCCGGGCTCGTACTCCATCGGCAGCACGATGATGCCGCCGGTGCCGTCGTCGCCCATGCCCAGCTCGTCGCCGGAGCAGATCATGCCGTGCGAGGTCCTGCCGTACGTCTTGCGCGCGGCGATCGCGAAGTCGCCGGGCAGCACCGCGCCCGGCAGGACCACGACGACCTTGTCGCCGACCGCGAAGTTACGGGCGCCGCAGACGATCTCCTGCGGTTCGCCGGTGCCGTTGGCGGAGCCGACGTTCACCGTGCAGAAGCGGATCGGCTTCTTGAAGCCCTCCAGCTCCTCGATGGTGAGGACCTGGCCGACGACCAGCGGGCCCTTGAGGCCGGCGCCGGTCTGCTCGACCGTCTCGACCTCAAGTCCTGCGGACACCAGCTTGGCCTGTACGTCACGGCCGGTCTCGGTGGCGGGGAGGTCTACGTACTCCCGCAGCCAGGAAAGCGGGACCCGCATCAGATCTCCATCCCGAAGGGCCGAGTGAAACGCACGTCACCCTCGACCATGTCTCGCATGTCTTCCACGTTGTGCCGGAACATCAGCATCCGCTCGATGCCGAAGCCGAAGGCGAACCCGCTGTACTTCTCCGGGTCGACGCCGCAGGCCGTGAGGACCTTCGGGTTGACCATGCCGCAGCCGCCGAGCTCGATCCAGCCCTCGCTGCCGCAGGTGCGGCAGGGCTTGTCCGGGTTGCCCACGGACTCGCCGCGGCAGACGTAGCAGACCATGTCCATCTCGGCGGACGGCTCGGTGAAGGGGAAGTAGTTGGGGCGCAGCCGGGTCTTCATGCCCTCGCCGAAGAGCGCCTGGACCATGTGGTCCAGGGTGCCCTTGAGGTCGGCCATGGTGAGGCCCTCGTCGACGGCCAGCAGCTCGATCTGGTGGAAGACCGGGGTGTGCGTGGCGTCCAGCTCGTCGGTGCGGTAGACGCGGCCGGGGCACACCACGTACACCGGCGGCTCACGGCGCTCAAGGAGCGCACGCGCCTGCACGGGCGAGGTGTGGGTGCGCAGCACGACACCGGACTCGTCGGTCTTCGCGCCGTCCTTGCCCTGCACGAAGAAGGTGTCCTGCATCTGCCGGGCCGGGTGGTCCGGCACGAAGTTCAGGGCGTCGAAGTTGAACCACTCCGCCTCGACCTCCGGGCCCTCCGCGACCTCGTAGCCCATCGCCACGAAGACGTCGGCGACGCGCTCCATGATGGTGGTCAGCGGGTGGCGGGCGCCGGCGGGCGTGCGGTCGTACGGCAGCGTGACGTCCACCGCCTCCTCGACCAGTACGCGCTCGTCGCGCTCGGCCTCCAGGACCGTCAGCCGGGCCGCGAGGGCCTTGTTGACGGCACCGCGGGCCATGCCGACGCGCTTGCCCGCCTCGGCCTTGGCCTGCGGCGGCAGCGCCCCGATCTCGCGGTTGGCGAGGGACAGCGGCGAGGTGGGCCCGGTGTGCGCGGTCTTGGCGTGCGTCAGCGCGTCGAGGTCGGCGGCTTCGGCGAAGGCGGCGAGCGCCTCGTCCCGCATGCGCTCGATCTCTTCGGGTTTCAGCGCCTCGACCTCGACAGGGTCGTACGACTTATTGGGTGCGGACATCTCTTCCCGTACTTCCGATGGCTGGTGGGCGGCCCCGCTCGACACATGAGGACGCAAAGGTGCCAAAGGTCGAGTCTAAAGGGACGCAGGATGCGAAGCAGCCCGCGGGCGGCTCAGGCCAGATAGGCCGGGGCCCCCACGGGCAGGATAAATCGGAATTCGGCGCCGCCGCCGGGGCCGCGGCCGACCGTGATGGTGCCGCCGTGCGCCTCGACGATGCCCTTGACGATGTACAGGCCGAGACCGGTCCCGCCACGCTTGGAGCCCCGCCAGAAGCGGGTGAAGACACGGCCGAGCGACTCCTCGGGGATGCCGGGGCCCTCGTCGCTGACGGTCACGGCGGTTCCTTCCCGGTCGTCCTTGGCCTGCGCGGGTGCGACCTCAATGGTGACCATTCCTTCGCCGTGCCGCACCGCATTTTCCAGCAGGTTGCCGAGCACCTGGTCGATCTTGTCCGGGTCGGCCCACAGGTCGGGCAGCGGGTGCGCCAGGTGCACCAGAAACCTGTCAGGGCTCTGACCTGCGGAGATGTGGGCGTGGATATTGCGCCCCACAGCGGTCGCGATATCGACGGGCTGCCGCCTCAGCTCCAGCCGCCCGGCGTCGATCCGCGAGATGTCCAGCAGTTCGGCGATCAGCCGGGCGATACGGTCCGCGTCGTTGTCGACGGTCTCCAGCATCATCTGCTTCTGCGCGTCGGTGAAGCGCTCCCACTTCCGCAGCAGGGTCCGGGTGAAGCCCTTCACCGAGGTCAGCGGCGAGCGCAGCTCGTGTGCCACGGTCGCGATCAGCTCGGCATGGCTGCGCTCGGTGCGCCTGCGCGCCTCGGTGCCGCGCAGCGACACCACCACCCGGCACACCGGACCGCGCGGCTGGGCACGGACGTACCGCGCCGACACCAGCACCTCGCGCCCGCCCGGCAGCAGCAGGTTCCGCTCCGGCTGTCCGCCCCGGATGGCGAGTCCGCCGTACGGATCGGTGAGCGTCCACCAGCGCCGCCCCTTGAGGTCCTCCAGCGGGAGTACGTCGACGAGCGGGCGGCCCAGCGCGAGGTCGGCGGGGACGGCGGTGATGCGGGCGGCGGCGGCGTTGAAACAGACCACCCGGCCGGTGTCGTCGGCCACCACGAGGCCGTCGGGGAGGTCGTCCGCCCCGATCCCGGACGCGTCGAACTCCCTTGCACGCACGGCCTGTTCAGACACTTCCGCGACCATCTCCCCGTACCCCACCTCTCCGCGTGAGGCAGTGGGCCCCCGAGCACGTCACCCTACTCCGCAAGGAGGCCCCTCAGGCAGTGGTGCGTACCCGCTGTGCGCGCGCGGACGCGTAGAGGCACACGGCGGCCGCGGTGGCGAGGTTGAGGCTTTCGGCCTTGCCGTGGATCGGGACGCGCACCACGGCGTCCGCGAGTGCGCGGGTCTCCTCCGGCAGTCCCCAGGCCTCGTTGCCGAAGACCCAGGCGGTGGGGCCGCCCATGGTGCCTGCGTCCAGCTCGTCGTCGAGGTCGCGGTCCCCGGCGCCGTCGGCGGCCAGGATCCGTACCCCTGCCCCCTGGAGCTTGGCCACGGCCTGCTCCACCGGCACGCCCACCGCCACCGGCAGGTGGAAGTGCGAACCGACCGACGCCCGCACCGACTTGGGGTTGTAGAGGTCGACGGAGGCGTCCGTGAGGACGACCGCGTCGGCACCCGCCGCGTCCGCGCAGCGCAGCACCGTACCGGCGTTCCCGGGGTCGCGTACGTGCGCGAGGACCGCGACCAGCTTCGGCCTGGCGGCGAGGATCTCCTCGAACGGGGAGTCCAGGAAGTGGCAGACGCCGACGATGCCCTGCGGGGTGATGGTCTGCGAGATCTCCGCGAGCACGTCCGCCTCGGCGAGGTGCACCCGGGCCCCGGCGGCGAGCGCCGCCTCCACGATGTCGGCGTACCGCTCGGCGGTCTCCACGGTCGCGAACAGCTCGATCAGCGTCGGGGTACCGTCGGGCCCCCGGTGGTCGACGGCCTCCCGCACGGCCTGCGGTCCCTCGGCGATGAACCGGCGCTCCTTGCCCCGGAAGCTGCGCCTGGCCAGCCGTCTGGCGGCGACGACGCGGGGGGAACGCGGGGAGATCAGCTCGGGAGTGCCCATGGGCGTGCGGCTCACTTCTTCGTACGTAACTGAACTAAAAGGGGCGGCGGAACGCACCGGACCCGCAGGCGCGGAATGCGCCTGCGGGTCCGGCTTCAAGCCAAGAAGAGCTCTGCCTGCCTGAGGACTAGGCGGCGGCCTTCGGGGCGTTGACGTCGCTCGGAAGCGCCTTCTGGGCGACCTCGACGAGCGCGGCGAACGCGTTCGGGTCGTTGACGGCCAGCTCGGCGAGGATCTTGCGGTCCACCTCGATGTTGGCGGCGTTCAGACCCTGGATGAGGCGGTTGTACGTCATGCCGTTCTCGCGGGCAGCGGCGTTGATGCGCTGGATCCACAGACGGCGGAAGTCGCCCTTGCGCTTCTTGCGGTCGTTGTAGTTGTAGACCAGGGAGTGGGTGACCTGCTCCTTGGCCTTGCGGTACAGGCGCGAACGCTGGCCGCGGTAGCCCTTGGCGGCTTCGAGGATTGCCCGGCGCTTCTTGTGGGCGTTTACTGCGCGCTTGACGCGTGCCACTTTGACTCCTTGTAGCGGGGCCGTGGGGGGTATTCACACGACCCGAAAACGAATTGGTCCCGGTCTTGATCCAGCAGTGCCCGCGGTGAACCCACCGAGGGCGGCGGGATCACTTGCCGAGAAGCTTCTTGATCTTCGCGGCGTCGCCCGGGGCCAGCTCAACGGTGCCGGTGAGGCGGCGCGTCACGCGGGACGACTTGTGTTCGAGCAGGTGGCGCTTGCCGGCGCGCTCGCGGAGCACCTTGCCGGAGCCGGTGATCTTGAAGCGCTTCTTGGAACCGCTGTGCGTCTTGTTCTTCGGCATCGCGCCGTATCTCCTCGTCAGTGCCGCTCCCCCGGCACCCGGTGCGGGCACCGGACTTCGGGAGCGTCAGGTCTGTGGTTTGGGGGTTTCCGGTGGAAATCCGGGGGCCGTCTGGGTGACGGCCCCGTGGATCACGCCTCGGAAGGTGCTGCCTCGGCCGGAGCCTCGGCGGCGACGTCGGCAACCTCGGCCGCGGGCTCGTCGTCCTGGGCGGTGACGCCCTGACGCTCCGCCTTGCGGGCGGCCTGGGCCTCGCGGGCCTCGGCCATTGCTTCGGTCTTCTTCTTGTGCGGGCCAAGAACCATGATCATGTTCCGGCCGTCCTGCTTCGGGTTGGACTCGATGAAGCCCAGTTCCTCCACGTCGGAGGCGAGTCGCTGAAGCAGCCGGAAGCCAAGCTCGGGACGGGACTGCTCACGACCACGGAACATGATCGTGATCTTGACCTTGTCACCCTGCTTGAGGAACCGGACGACGTGACCCTTCTTGGTGTCATAGTCGTGCGGGTCGATCTTCGGGCGGAGCTTCATTTCCTTGATGACCGTGTGCGCCTGGTTCTTGCGCGCCTCACGGGCCTTCATGGCCGACTCGTACTTGAACTTCCCGTAGTCCATGAGCTTGCACACGGGCGGACGGGCGGTCGCCGCGACCTCGACCAAGTCGAGGTCGTACTCCTGCGCCAGCTCAAGGGCCTTTGCGAGGGGAACGATTCCGACCTGCTCGCCGCTGGGGCCTACAAGCCGTACCTCGGGAACGCGAATCCGGTCGTTGATGCGGGGCTCGGCGCTGATGGATCCTCCTAAGTAGCACCACACGGCTGTCTGGCAGACAGCCACGTAACGTCTTATTTCTTTGGACCAACCGCTTCGGAACACAAAAAATGCCCCGGACGGGACACAGGCAGGGCTCCTGGAAATACCGGAGCACCGCCGCGTCTGAAACCGCGGGGGCGCAACATCGGACAGTTCCATCGTCCGTACGGAACGATGGGGACCGTCTGACCGGTGACCCGCCGTCCCGGGGGACGGTCAGGTGGGAGATCGGAGCCTCCACTTGTGGGCCGGGCACAGATGTGTCCGGCCGGTCGTGCGAACCACTATACCCGTCAAGCGTCACCGGTGCGAACCGCGGTAAACCACCCGTTCAGGGGCCGTGGAATTCCGGTCCGCACGGGGACCTATCGTGGACTCCATGAGCGACGCGACCAGCAGCAACGCCGTCCCGGACGGCAACGATGAGCACAACCCCGGCTTCGACGACCTGACCCGTGACATCGCGGACGTCCCCGCGGTCGAGGTGATCACCACGGTCGCCGTCCACCTGATGAGCGCCGCCGCCGTCAACCTCGGCCTGGCCGAGGAGGGCGACAAGCACAAGGACCTGGACGAGGCGCGGAAGCTGATCCAGGCGCTGGCCGGCCTGATCACGGCCAGCGCGACCGAGATCAGCTCCTTCCACGCCGCTCCGCTGCGGGACGGGCTCAAGTCCCTGCAGCTGGCGTTCCGCGAGGCGTCGATCGTGCCGGACGAGCCGGGGCAGGGCCCGGGCGAGAAGTACACGGGCCCCGTCTACGGCTGAGAAGCGTCCTCCCCTCCCGGGGAGGGGAGGACGGGGTGCTTACCCCTCCGCCGCGGCGGCGTCCGCGTGGATGCGGGCGCTGTCGGTGGGGTGGGTCAGCCGGTGCACCAGCGCCGCGAGCACTCCGCCGACCAGCGGGGCGACGAGGAACAGCCACAGCTGGGAGAGCGCGGCGCCCCCTGCGAAGAGGGCCGGGCCGAGGCTGCGGGCCGGGTTGACCGAGGTACCGGTGAGCGGAATGCCCACCAGGTGGATGACGGCGAGGGCGAGACCGATCGGCAGCCCGTCGAAGCCGAGGACGGCCACCTTGTGCGTGACCGCCAGCACCACGAACACCAGCAGGAACGTCAGCACCACTTCGGCGAGGAACGCACCGCCCATGTTGAGGTGTACGGCTGACCGGTCGCCGAACCCGTTCGAGCCGAAGGCGCCACTGGTCTGCAGGCCGGGCACCTGCTTGGCGAGCAGGAAGAGCAGTGCCGCTCCGGCGATGCCGCCGAGGAGCTGGGCCACCCAGTAGCCCACCGCGGTACGGGCGTTGATGCGCCCGGCGGTCAGCATCCCGAGCGTCACCGCCGGGTTGACGTGGCAGCCGGAGATCGGGCCGAGTGCGTACGCCAGGGCGAGCAGGGTGAAGCCGAAGGCGAGTGCGATGCCGAGGGTTCCGATGTAGGCCTCGGCGAGTACGGCGGAGCCGACCGCGAAGAAGACCAGCAGAAGCGTCCCGAGGAACTCGGAGACGAGTGTGCGTCTGTCCATGACTCACCTCACGAAGATCGTGGACCCAAAGATCGTGGACCGTCTTCGCATTGTCTGCCGGGGAGCGGTGCGGCGCCTGTTCAGAGGTGCGGCGCCTGTTCAGCGGGAGAAGAGCGGCTCTCCCGGCGGGGTGGCTCCGGCGGGCAGCAGGGCCAGGTCCAGACCTCGTACGAGACGGGCCCGGAGTACGTCGTGGGAGGCCAGGCCCTGTGCGAGGCGGCGGACCGCATCGGCGGGGGCCGCGTCCGGGGTCAGCACCAGGGCGAGCACTCCGTCCGCCTCGCCGGGGCCGAGATGGGCACGGAGCACCGCGGGCTCGGCGGCGACCAGCGCGCGGACGGCCTCGATGACCGCCGGGTCGTCGATCGGCCTGGCGCTGCTGCGGCCCTCCGCGAGGGCGAGCAGGGCGGGCCCGGTCAGCTGGTAGGGGGCCGGCCCCGCCAGGTCGATCAGCACGGTGTCGGCCTGCTCGTGTGCGGCGGCCCGAAGGGCCTGGTGCAGGGGTACGGCGACGGGGCGGGCGGCCGGGTCCCAGAGGGCGAGCGCCTCGATGGAGGTGAACGCGGGCAGGGCCTTGCGGTCGCCCGCGCGAAGGGTGGGGACGGCCATGTCGCTGGTCTTCTCGCGCTTGAGACCGGTCTCCGGGTCGGTCTCCACCTCGCCGAGGACGGCGACGATGGGGACGAGGAGGCGGGCGGCGGGGAGCGCGTCGAGGACCCGTTGCTCGGCGGGGCCGTTCCGGGGGCCCTTCGCCCAGGCGGCGAGGGCCTCGGCCAGGGCGGGGTCGGCGGTGCCGTCGTCGTCGGAGAAGCCGGGGTCCGGAATGTTCTTGAGCACGCCCCGAGGGTATCGCTGCGGACCGGGCCCTCCGCAGGGCGCCCCTGTCCCTTCCGGTCCGGTCTGCTCGGCCCGGACGCTCCCGTATCTCCGGCCCGGAAGCTCCCGCCCCGGCCCGGAAGCGCCGGCCTCCCCGGCCCGGCCCCGTTTACCTCACGCGTCCGCCACGCCACACCACCACTCCCACGCCCAGCACCAGCAGACCGATCCCGCCGGCGACCCACGCCCAGGTCTCGGGACCGGTCGAGGGCGGGTCCTCGTGCGAGGGGCCGGGGCCGAAGTAGCGGCCCGGGTAGCCGGTGGCCGAGGAGCGGGCGGTGGTGCCGCGTCCGGCCGCGGCGATGGCGGCGGCCGGGTCGACCGTGCCGTGGCCGCGGGCGTCGTCCCGGCCGCCCGGCGGGGCATCCCTGGCCGTCGCCGCCAGCAGGCGCTTGATCTCGGCCGGGGGCAGGCCGGGGTGGGCGGCCCGGACCAGTGCCGCCGCACCGGACACGAAGGCGGAGGCCGCGCTGGTCCCCCAGCCCTGGTAGTAGCTGCGGTCGGGATCGGCGATCACGATGTTGACGCCGGGGGCGGCGACGGTCGCGTACCAGCGGCGGGTGGAGAAGGAGGCGCGGCTGCCCGCCTCGTTGACCGCGGTGACGGCGATGACGCCGGGGTAGGCGGCCGGGTAGGAGATGTGGTCACCCTTCTCGCCGCCGTTGCCGGCCGAGGCGACGACGACGGCGCCCTTGCCCAGGGCGTACTGGACGGCCGCGTCCTCCTCGGCCTCCGGGTGGGCCGACTCGCTGTCGTCCCCGAGCGAGAGGTTGATGACGTCGGCGCCGTGGTCGGCGGCCCAACGGATGCCCTTGGCAAGGGCGTTGCCCCGGGATTCGCGGGCCTTGTCGCGGGCCGGGTCGCCGCCTTCGAGGATCACCCGGATGGGCAGGATCTTCGCCTCGGGGGCGATGCCGAGGACGCCGTCGCCCCGGCCGGGGCCGTGTCCGCGGCCCGCGATGATGGAGGCCATCGCGGTGCCGTGCCGGGCCCAGGAGCGGTCGCCGCTCTTCGCGCCGAAGCCGACCAGGTCGTTGCCGGGCAGTACGTTGCCCCGCAGGTCGGGATGCTGGTCGTCGACGCCGGTGTCCAGGACGGCGACCGTGATGCCCGCCCCCTTGGTGGTGCGCCAGGCGTCCTGGGTGTGCAGCGCGGCGAGGCCCCACTGCTTGTCCCGGATGGCGTCGGCGTGCGCGACGGACACCGGCAGCACGGCGAGCATTCCGGCGGTGAGGAGGGTGGTGAGGGCGCAGGTGGCGGCCGCGGTACGGCGGAAGGCGGCGGGGCGGGAGCCCAGGTGTGTTCCGGCGGTGGGCGGCAGGCCGGAGGGCGGGGCGGGGTCCGCCGGTGGGCGCGGGGGCCTTCGGGGGCTCATCCGGGCTGCTCCGTGGGCGGGTTGACCGTCTTGCGCAGGCCGCGCTCGATCCGGTCGGCGATGCCCTTGGCCTCGTGGCCCAGGCCGGACTGGCCCGGGGTGGTGGTCGCCCCGTCGAGGGTGGCGGCCCCGGCGGGCTGGGGGTCGGTGACGGTGCGCCCGTCGGCGAAGCCGGAGACCGCGTACACGATCACGGGGGCGTCCTTGAGCACGTTGATCGTCCAGCTGGCGCGCTGCCGGTCGCCGAATCCGGCGGCGACGGTGCCGGGTACCGGGAAGGTGCGGGGCATCAGGTCGCTTCGTTCGGTGAGCTTTTCGCGGGTGAAGCGGGCGCGCAGGGAGTTGGTGACACTCTCGTCGGCGCGGGTGAAGACCATGCCGACGGTGGTCACGCTGCTGCTGGTGGCGTCGGTGTAGGTGGCGCGCAGCAGACGTTCGCAGCCGACCGGGCCGAGGGCCTTGAGGAGGAGGGGGTCCAGGGCGTTCCGGCACTCACCGTCCGGGGCGACGGCGACCCGCGTCCAGGCCCGGTCGGCGCCGCCCGGGCCGGCGCCGGCGCCCTTGAGGGTGCGGGGGAAGAGGGTGTCGACGGGGGTGCTGTGCCAGGCCGTACGGGCGTCGGAGAAGCCACTGCTCACGGGGGTCTCGCTGCCGTCCGCGAGCCAACTCCCCACCGCCGCACCGACGATGAGCCCGCCGCCGAGGACCACGCAGGCGGCGACGGCGGCCATCCGCGCCGTCCCGCGGGCCCCGACGGGCCGCAGCCGGGTGGTGGTCTCCGCGGGGGCGTCGTCCTCGTCGCGGGCCCAGTGCTGCGGCGGCGCGAAGGCGAGGGGCTGCGCGCCGTCGGCACGGGGCGTCAGGTCGACGGCACCGACGGGGCGTCGGCGGGAGGGGGAAGGAGACGGGGGCGGGGGCAGGGAGGAGCCCGGGACGCCGGGCGGCGGCGGGGGTACGGGGGGAGGCTGCGCGGGGAGGGGCGGGATGCCCACGTCGTCGGCACCGGTCCGGGGCGCGCTCCCTTCCCGTACGGCAGGCTCCACTCGTACCGCAGGCTCCACTCGTACCGGAGCCACTCCCCGTACCTGATGCTCCACTCCCCGTACCTGATGCTCCACTCGTACCCGGGCCCCTCCCCGGGCCGGCGTCTCCTCCCGTGGCGAGGACGCGGCAGGGCGGGCGGGCGGCCGCGGGGGTGCGGTGCGGCCCGGGCCCTGGCGGGGCTCCGCCGTCGGGCGGGCGGGGCGGCTCGGAATGCCGGGCGCGGGGGGCGAGGCGGGCGGGAACGGAGGGTGGGGCGGGGCGGCGGGGCTGTGCGGTTCGGTGGTCATCCGGCCCCCCAGGTCCGTCGCTGTGCGTACTCGCGGCTTGTGCCCCGCGGCAGCCCCGGCGCCCCGGGCTTCCAGCGGATTTCCGTCACTCTACGGTTTGCCGGGCCGGGGCGGGAAACCGGAGCGCACCGTGGGACGGATCTGACCGGAACGTCCCTCAAAGGGCGTCCGGCGACGCCCGGAAGGGTCGCCGGGCCGCAGTGGTGGGCCGATCGGACGGCCGGACCTACCGGTCGGTAAACGACTCTGGCAAGCTGCGCGCATGACTCCTCGTGTGACTCCCCGTGTGACTCGCGCAGTTGCCCGCACCGCTCCCCGGGCCGCCGACCGTTCCCGTTACGACCGGGCCACCGCGCATCTCGACGGACCGCTCGCCGTGGTCGACCTGGAGGCGTTCGACGACAACGCCGCCGACCTGGTGCGCCGGGCGCAGGGCAAGCCGGTGCGGGTCGCGAGCAAGTCCGTGCGGTGCCGGGCGCTGCTGGACCGGGTGCTGGAGAAGGAAGGTTTCGCCGGGGTGATGTCGTACACCCTGGCCGAGTCGATCTGGCTGGCGAAGTCCGGGATCGAGGACGTACTCCTCGCCTATCCGTCGGCCGACCGGGCGGCGTACGCGGAGCTGGCCTCGGACCCGAAGCTGGCCGCGGCGGTGACCGTGATGATCGACGACCCGGCCCACCTGGAGCTGATCGACCGGGCGCGGGACGGCGGGCGTGAGGAGATCCGGGTCTGTCTGGAGCTGGACACCTCGCTGCGGCTGCTCGGCGGGCGGGTACGGATCGGCTCCCTGCGCTCCCCGCTGCGCTCCGCCGCGCAACTGGCCGAGCTGGCCAGGTCGGTCGACCGGCGTCCCGGGTTCCGGCTGGTCGGGATCATGGCGTACGAGGGTCATGTGGCCGGCGTCGGCGACATGATCGCGGGCCGGCCCTTCCGGTCCCGGATGGTGCAGGTGATGCAGGGGGCGGCGCGCCGGGAGCTGGCCGAACGGCGGGCGGCCGTGGTGCGGGCGGTCAGGGCGGTCGTGCCGGACCTGGAGTTCGTGAACGGCGGCGGCACCGGCAGCGTGGAGAGCACCGTCGCGGAGGACGCGGTGACGGAGGTGGCGGCCGGTTCGGGACTGTACGTACCCCGCCTCTTCGACCACTACCGGGCGTTCAGCGGGCGGCCCGCCGCGCTCTTCGCGATGCCGGTGGTGCGCCGTCCGGGCGTCGGGGTGGTGACGGTGCTCGGTGGCGGCTACCCGGCGTCCGGGGTGGCCGGGGCGGACCGCTCCCCCGTGCCGTACCTGCCCGAGGGACTCCGGTACGACGCGAACGAGGGGGCCGGTGAGGTGCAGACGCCGCTGATCGGGTCGGCGGCGGACGATCTGCTGATAGGCGACAAGGTGTGGTTCCGGCACGCCAAGGCGGGCGAACTGTGCGAGCGCTTCGAGAAGTTGCACCTGATCGAGGGGGACCGGGTGGTCGGCGACGTACCGACGTACCGGGGTGAGGGGCACACCTTCCTGTAGGCGCCCCGGAAGTTCCTGCAGGTGCCCCGGCAGCACTCCTGAGCGCCTCTCCACCTGCGCCACGACTGAGGGCCCGTCCGGTGGACGGGCCCTCAAGCGGTGCCGGATCAGTTGGCGTTGCGGATCCCCTGGGTGATCTGGTCCATGCCGGCCGGCGGCGGTCCTTCGGGCCCCGCGTCGAAGGCGAAGCGGACCAGGACGAGCGAGCCGGGGCCGATGCTGCTGGGGAAGGCGAGGGACTGGACGTAGCCGCCGGGTCCCTTGCCGGTGACGACCTTCCAGCGGACCAGGTAGCCCTGCTTGCCCGCGACCGTCACCGGCTCGGACTTGACCTCCTGGTGGGACTTGACGCCGCCGAACTGCTCGCGGTCCAGGTAGTCCTTGCCGTAGGAGAGGTCGGTGGCGGTCTTGATGTCGGCCTTGGCGGCGGCCTCCGCGGTGGTCTGGCCCGCGGGGGCGGTACGCGAGGTGACTGTGCCGTGACGGCAGAAACCGCCGCCCGCGGGACAGTCGTAGGTGTCCTTGGTGGTCATGGTCGCCGCGTCCCGGTCGCCGCCGAAGTCCGGCAGTTCCCAGCCTTCCAGGAGCGGGAGCGTGATGCCGTTGAGCTGGTCGGAGAGAACCGAGGGCGCCGCCGAAGGGGCCGAGGGGCCGGGGGCGGACGGCTCGGCGGGGGTGCTCTGCCCGGGGGCCGGGCCGGCGACGGTGGGGGCCGGGGCCGGCGGCGGGGAGTCGTCCTTGCCGAGGAAGATCACGCCCAGCACGATCGCGGCGACCACCACGACCCCGGCCGCGATGAGAACGATCAGCTTGCTGCCGCCGAGACCACCACCGCCGCTGCCGGGAGCGCCGGGCGGGGCCGGCGGGGCGCCCTGGGGATAGCCGTAGCCCTGCGGCTGGCCAGGCGCACCCTGCGGGTATCCGTAACCCTGCGGCTGGGTGGGCCGGGCCGGGCCGAACTGCTGCGGCGGCGGGGGCTGCTGCGCGCCGGGGGCACGGGTCTGGGCGCTCCAGGCAGCCCCGTCCCACCAGCGCTCCTGGGTGGGAGCGCTGGGGTCCTGGTACCAGCCGGGCGGGGTCGTCATGCTCATCCCGTCACCTTAAGGGGAAGGCTTATACGGGGGTTACATAGGCGCCCGAGATGCCTCCGTCGACCAGAAAGTCCGTGGCGTTGACGAAGGACGAGTCGTCACTGGCGAGGAAGGCGACGGCTGCCGCGATCTCGTTCGCCTCGGCGAACCGGCCGAGCGGGATGTGGACGAGCCGGCGGGCGGCCCGCTCCGGATCGGAGGCGAACAGCTCCTGGAGGAGCGGGGTGTTGACCGGTCCCGGGCAGAGCGCGTTGACCCGGATTCCCTCGCGGGCGAACTGGACGCCCAGTTCGCGGGACATGGCGAGCACGCCGCCCTTGGAGGCGGTGTAGGAGATCTGCGAGGTGGCGGCACCCATGATCGCCACGAAGGAGGCGGTGTTGATGATGGAGCCGCGGCCCTGGCGCCGCATATAGGGGAGGGCGGCCTTGCAGCAGAGATAGACGGAGGTGAGGTTGACGTCCTGGACGCGCTTCCAGGCCTCCAGGCCTGTGGTGAGGATGGAGTCGTCGTCGGGCGGGCTGATCCCGGCGTTGTTGAAGGCGATGTCGACGCTGCCGTAGGTGTCGTACGCGGCCTTGAACAGGGCGTCGACCTGGTCGGCGTCGGTGACGTCGACCTTGACGAAGAGGCCGCCGACCGCTTCGGCGGCGGCCTTTCCGGCCGTCTCGTCGATGTCGGCGCAGACCACGTTCGCGCCCTCGGAGGCGAGGCGGCGGGCGGTGGCCAGGCCGATGCCGCTGCCGGCGCCGGTGATGACGGCGCTGCGGCCGACCAGGCGGCGGCAGATGATCTCGTTCTCGTTGCTCGTGGTGCTGTCGCTCATGGTGCTTCTCATGCCTCCGTGCTCAGGAAGACGTTCTTGGTCTCGGTGAATGCGGTGAGTGCGTCGGGGCCGAGTTCGCGGCCGAGGCCGGACTGGGCGTAGCCGCCGAAGGGGGTCCAGTAGCGGACGCTGGAGTGGGAGTTGACGGACAGGTTGCCCGCCCGTACCGCCTGCGAGACGCGCAGGGCGCGGCCCACGTCACGGGTCCAGATCGAGCCGGAGAGGCCGTAAGCGGTGGCGTTGGCCAGCCGGATCGCGTCCTGTTCGTCCTCGAAGGGGAGCACGACGGCCACGGGTCCGAAGATCTCCTCGGCGGCGGCGGGCGCGTCGGCTTCGAGGCCGGTGAGGACGGTCGGCGGGAAGTAGAACCCGGGCCCGGCGGGGGCCGTTCCGCGGATGCCGGGGGCGTCGTCGGCGACGTACGAACGGACCCTCTCCAGCTGGGACCTGGAGATGAGCGGGCCCATCTGGGTCCTCTCGTCGGACGGGTCGCCGACGACGATCGCCTCGATGGCGGGGGCGAGGAGTGCGAGGAAGCGGTCGTACACGGAGCGCTGGACGAGGATGCGGGTGCGGGCGCAGCAGTCCTGGCCGGCGTTGTCCAGGAAGGACATCGGGGTGGCGGCGACGGCCGCTTCGAGGTCGGCGTCGGCGAAGACGATGTTGGGGCTCTTGCCGCCGAGTTCGAGGGTCACCCGCTTCACGCGCTCCGCGCACTTGGCCATGATCTGCTTGCCGACCCGGGTGGAGCCGGTGAACACGATCTTCGCCACGTCGGGGTGCTCGACCAGCGCGTTGCCGGTGACCGCGCCCTCCCCCGGCAGGACCTGGAAGAGGTCCTCGGGGAGGCCGGATTCCAGGGCGAGTTCCGCCAGCCGCAGGGCTGTGAGGGGGGTGGTCTCCGCGGGCTTGAGGAGCACCGCGTTGCCCGCGGCGAGGGCGGGGGCGGTGGCCCAGGCGGCGATCGGCATGGGGAAGTTCCACGGGGCGATCACGCCGACGACGCCGAGGGGTTCGAGGATCGTGACGTTGAGGCCGCCGGGGACGGGGATCTGGGTGCCGTTGAGGCGTTCCGCTCCCCCGGCGGCGTAGTCGAGGAGGTCACGCACGTTGCCGGCTTCCCAGCGGGCGTTGCCGAGGGTGTGCCCGGCCTCCCGCACCTCCAGCCGGGCGAGCTCTTCGAGGTGCCCGTCGACGGTGGCGGCGAAGCGGCGGAGCGCGCGGGCCCGGTCGGCGGGGGCGGTGGCGGCCCAGGCGCGCTGGGCGGCGACGGCTCGTACGACAGCCTTGTCGACGTCGTCGGGGGTCGCGGCGGGGACGGTGGCGACGACCTCTTCGGTCGCCGGATTGAGAACCTTCAGCACAACGGCGGATCTTCCTTGGACGAGGGTGCGGACACGGCTCTTACCTGCGCTCCAACATGCGCTCCTACATGCGTTCGAAGGAGCGGCGGAGCTCCCAGTCGGTCACCGCGGCGTCGAACGCTTCGAGCTCGATCCGCGCCATGTTGCCGTAGTGCGCGACCACGTCCTCCCCGAAGGCACTGCGGGCGATGGGGCTGGCCGCCCACAGTGCGGCGGCCTCGCGCAGGGTGGTGGGGACGTGCTCGTAGTCGGCGGTGTAGGCGTTCCCGGTGCAGGGCTCGGGAAGTTCGAGCTTCTGCTCGACGCCGTGCAGACCCGCGGCGATCAGTCCCGCCACGGCGAGGTACGGGTTGACGTCGCCGCCCGGCAGCCGGTTCTCGAACCGCATCGACGGGCCGTGGCCGACGACCCGCAGCGAGCAGGTGCGGTTGTCGTTGCCCCAGGCCACGGCGGTCGGCGCGAACGATCCCGGCTGGAAGCGCTTGTAGGAGTTGATGTTCGGCGCGTACAGCAGGGAGAACTCACGCAGCGCCGCGAGCTGTCCGGCCAGGAAGTGGCGCATCAGCTCGGACATGCCGTGCGGGTCGTCACCGGCCATGGCGCTGTGCTCGGCGGTGTCGCGCAGGCTGAGGTGTATGTGACAGGAGTTGCCCTCGCGCTCGTTGTACTTCGCCATGAAGGTGAGCGAGACGCCCTCCTGGGCGGCGATCTCCTTGGCACCGTTCTTGTAGATGGCGTGCTGGTCGCAGGTGGTGAGGGCCTCGTCGTACTTGAAGGCGATCTCGTGCTGGCCGGGGTTGCACTCGCCCTTGGCGGACTCGACGGTGAGTCCGGCCACCGCCATCTCGTTCCTGATACGTCGCAGCAGGGGCTCGACCCGCCCGGTCCCGAGGATCGAATAGTCGACGTTGTACTGGTTGACCGGCTCCAGATGGCGGTAGTTGGAGTCCCAGGCCTGCTCGTAGGTGTCCTTGAAGACGATGAATTCGAGCTCGGTGCCGACATGGGCGGTGAGTCCGAGTCCGGCGAGGCGCTCCAGCTGGCGGCGGAGGATCTGGCGGGGGGCGGCGACCACCGGTGAGCCGTCGTGCCACACCAGGTCGGCCATCAGCATCACGGTGCCGTCGTTCCACGGGACGCGGCGCAGGGTGGCGAGGTCGGGGCGCATGCCGAAGTCGCCGTAACCGCTGTCCCAGGAGGACATGGCGTAGCCGTCGACGGTGTTGAGGTCGACGTCGACGGCGAGGAGGTAGTTGCAGCCCTCGGCACCGTTGGTGAGGACGTCGTCCAGGAAGAAGGGGGCGGCGAACCGCTTGCCGGTGAGCCGGCCCTGCATGTCGGGGAAGGCCAGGACGACGGTGTCGATCTCACCGCTCGCGACCAGGGCGCGAAGCTCTTCGAGCGGGAGCGGGGGTGTGCGGTCTGCCACGGGAAATGCCTCCTGGGTCGGCCGGGAGCCATAAGGTATTACCCAAGACCATTGGTTGGGAAGGGGGTTCGGGCAGATGGCGGATGACGTGAGGGATGAGATGACGGCCGACCGGTTGACGCCGATACTGCGCCCCGTGCGGGCGGGGAACGGATTCGAGGAGGCCCTGGAGCAGGTGCTGCAGGTGCTGCGGCTGGGGCTGGTCGGAGTGGGTGAACGGCTGCCTGCCGAGCGGGAGTTGGCGGACCGGCTGCGGATCAGCCGGGTGACGCTCCGCGAGGTGCTGAAGGTGCTTCAGGAGCAGGGGCTGGTGGAGAGCAGACGGGGGCGGTACGGGGGGACGTTCGTGTGCCGGCGCGCGGAGGAGCACGGGGAGGTGGAGCTGCGGCGGCGGGTGGCGTCCTTGGACGTGGAGGACGCGCTGCGGTTCAGGGAGGTGCTGGAGGTCGGGGCGGCGGGGCTCTGCGCGGAGCGCGCTCTGGCGGGTGCGGAGGCAGAGCGGCTGCGGGCCGCGCTGAGCGCCACGCACGATGCGCCGCTGGGTGAGTACCGGCGGCTGGACACGCTGCTGCACCTGACGCTGGCGGAGCTCGCGGGCTCGCCGCGGCTGGCCGCGCAGTACGCCGCGGTGCGGGCGGAGGTGAATGAACTGCTGGACTGCATCCCGCTGCTCGTACGGAATCTGGAGCACTCGCAGCGGCAGCACGCGGGGCTGGTCGAGGCGGTGCTGGAGGGGGACGTTGAGGGAGCCCGGGAGGTGATGCGCGAGCACTGCGCGGGGACGGCGGCACTGCTGCGGGGGTTTCTGGCGTGAGGGCACGGGGGCGGCGTGGGGTGCGCCCGTCCCACCCCTCGGTCGACGTAACTCCCCCGTAACGGCAAGGGGGTTGCGCATCGGCGGCCCCTCCCGCAATGGTGTGGGCTCACACCATTGCCAGGCGACGGCGGGAGCGGCCCATGGCCACGGAGCAACCCAGGAGTCCAGCGGAACCGGCAGCCGGCCCGGAGGCCGACTACCTCAAGCGGCGGGCCCTGCGCAGGGGCAGCGCGGGCTGGCTGCTGCTGACCGGGCTCGGGGTCGCGTACGTCGTCTCCGGGGACTACTCGGGGTGGAACGTCGGCCTCGCCAAGGGCGGTTTCGGCGGGCTGGCCATCGCGACGCTGCTGATGGGCGTGATGTACGCCTGCCTGGTCTTCGCGCTCGCCGAACTGTCCGCCATCCTCCCCACCGCCGGTGGCGGTTACGGCTTCGCGCGCCGCGCGCTGGGCACCTGGGGCGGGTTCCTCACCGGCACCGCGATCCTGATCGAGTACATCCTGGCGCCCGCCGCGATCTCCATCTTCATCGGCGACTACGTCGAGTCGCTCAACCTGTTCGGGCTCGACTCCGGCTGGCCGGTCTTCCTCGCCTGCTTCGTGATCTTCATCGGGATCCATCTGTGGGGTGTGGGCGAGGCGCTCCGCTTCAGCCTCGTCGTCACCGCCATCGCCGTGGCGGCCCTCCTCATCTTCGCGGTGGGCGCGTTCGCCGAGTTCAACGCGGACGCTCTCAATGACATCCCGGTCGACAAGGACGCCCTGGGGGCCAACTCCTGGCTGCCGTTCGGGCTGATCGGGATCTGGTCCGCGTTCCCGTTCGGCATGTGGTTCTTCCTCGGAGTGGAGGGCGTGCCGCTGGCGGCGGAGGAGGCCAAGGATCCGGTGCGGTCGATGCCGCGGGCGCTGTCGGTCTCGATGGGCATCCTGGTGCTGCTGGCGATGCTGACCTTCCTCGCGGCGACCGGTGCGCGCGGCTCGGCCGCCGTGATGGACGCGGGCAATCCGCTGGTCGTGGCGCTCCAGGGTGACGGTCCGGCCACCGGGCTCAGCCGCTTCGTCAACTACGCGGGTCTGGCCGGTCTCGTCGCCTCGTTCTTCTCGCTCATCTACGCCGGTTCCCGCCAGCTCTTCGCGCTGTCCCGGGCCGGATACCTCCCCCGGTTCCTGTCCCTGACCAGCCGCCGCAAGGCCCCGTACCTCGGGCTGCTGATTCCCGGCGCGATCGGCTTCACGCTCGCCGCGTCGACCGGGAACGGCGCCCGCATGCTCAACATCGCGGTCTTCGGCGCCACCATCTCGTACGCCCTGATGGCCCTCTCGCACATCGTGCTGCGCCGCCGCGAGCCCGCACTCCCGCGCCCCTACCGCACGCCCGGCGGCATCGCCACCTCGTCCACGGCGTTCGTGCTGGCGCTGTTCGCGCTGGTGGCGACGTTCCTGGTGGACAAGGACGCGGCGTTCATCGCGCTCGGCGTGTACGTCGTCGCACTCGCCTACTTCGCGTTCTACTCGTCGCACCGTCTCGTCGCGTCCGCACCCGAGGAGGAGTTCGCGGCGCTGGCCGCGGCCGAGGCCGAACTCGAACGCGGCTGAGCCCACTTCCTCCTTGAGCAGGCCGTCCACACCGGCCGCGTCCCACCCGCCCCACCCGCAGATCGAACCCACGTCACCACAGACCCACGTCACCACAGAAGGATCCGCCCGTGCCCATCAAGCCCCTCATCGGCGTCAGCACCTACCTCGAAGAGTCCGTGAAGTGGGGGGTGTGGGAGATGCCCGCCGCGCTGCTTCCTGCGGGGTATCCGAGGATCGTCCAGGCGTCGGGCGGCAGCGCCGTGATGCTGCCGCCCGACGAGCCGCAGTACGCGGCCCAGGTCGTGGCCCGGCTGGACGGGCTGGTGACCGCGGGTGGGCCCGATGTGGATCCGGTACGGTACGGCGCCGAGCGCGGGCCACGCTGCGGCCCGCCCGCCCCGCAGCGGGACGCCTGGGAACTCGCGCTGATCCGGGCGGCGTTGGCGAGCGGCACCCCACTGCTGGGCATCTGCCGGGGCATGCAGCTGCTGAACGTGGCCCTCGACGGCACCCTGGTCCAGCACCTCGACGGCCACCTCGGGTCCGTCGGCGTCTTCGGACAGCACCCGGTCCTCACCGTGCCGGGCACCCGCTGCGCGGAGATCCTGCCCGGCGGGAGCGACGTACCGGCGTACCACCACCAGGCCGTCGACCGCCTCGGTAACGGCCTGGTGGTGTCGGCGCACGCGGCGGACGGCACCGTGGAGGCCGTCGAACTCCCGGGCCCCGCCTGGGTGCTGGGCGTCCAGTGGCATCCGGAAATGGGCCAGGACCTGCGCGTGACGCAGGCCCTGGTGTCGGCCGCGGCCGACCGGGCCTCGGCCGGCCGGGCCCAGGCCGCTCCCGTCCCGGTCGGCTAGCCGAACCCGGGCACGGGACCCGCCGCGGTCACCGGTTCAGGAACCGGCCCGGTCACCGGTTCAGGCGCCCGGGAACTTCCAGACGTACGGGTCCTCGGAGTCCTCGTCGGCCGCCCAGCGCACCTCGATCGACTTGGCGCCCACCGGCACCATGTAGGTCTGGCAGAAGGTGTGGCTCTGGCCCTGCGTCCAGTTCTCGATGTCGCCGTCGTCCTCGCAGCCCTTGGCGTCCTCGGCGGCGCCGATCAGCAGGCCGCCGCGGGCGCCGTCGGCGTAGATCTCGACGTTGTCGGCGACGTCCGGGTAGGACGCGACGGGCTTGCCGCCCTTGTGGGTGTACTTCACATGGGCGACGACCGGGACCAGACCCTTGGCCTTCGCCGGGTCACTGATCATCTTCTTGGCGTCGGCCTCGGTGCCCACGACCGCCTTCTGGGCGGCGATGTCATAGGTGACCTGGCCGGCCTCCTTCTCCTTGAAGGGGCTGGTCACGGACTCGCCGGCGGCCAGTTCCTTCTTGCCGGAACCGGCGCCCGCGCCGGAGTCGCCGGCCTTGTCGCCGCCCTCCGCCGCCTCTCCGGGGGTCTCCTTGCCCGCGTCCTGCTTGGCCGCGCCGGAGTCGCTCTTGGCGCCCGACTGGTCGTCGCCGTTGCAGCCCGAGAGGGCGAGGGCGAGCACGGCTACGGGGGCTGCGGCGCGCAGGGCGAGCCTGGTGCGGTACGACACGGAACTACTCCTCGGCAGACGACAGTTGTCATGAACCTAGGGAGGTGCCCCGGTGCGCGCTGCGCCGGGTCCCGTCACTGTCCGTATCTCACCGTCCGGTCATCGGCCGCGCACATGATCCCCTTCCGCTTCTCACCCGGCCTCCCCCAGTCGCCGCCGCAACCATGCGACAGCCGCCGCCCCCTGGGCCGCCTGGAAGGGGCGAAGCGTCGGCAGTCCCGGCGGGGCCGGCTTCAGCGACTGGTGGACGAAGTAGCCCGCGAGCGCGGCGAGTACGACGGTGACGCCTTCCGGGTCGGCGGCCCTGCCCAGCGGATGCGCGGTGAACAGTTCCTGCGGGTCCGGCCCGCCCTGTGCCGCCACCGACGGCAGCATCAGCAGCAGATCGAACCACGGGGCGCCGCGCACCGCGTGCGGCCAGTCGACGAAGACGGCCCCGCCGTCGGCGGTGAGCAGGATGTTGTCGGCCCGCAGATCCCCGTGCACCAGCGTCTCGCCGTGCGCGAACTCGTCCCAGCGCGAGGCGAGTTCGGCCAGCCGGGGCAGTTGGCCGGCCACCCAGGGATCCAGCCCCGCCACCGCACCCGAGTCGAGTCTCCGCTGCCACCCCTGGAACATCCGCGCGTCGACGTCCTCCGTGCGCGGTGCGTCGTACGGGGCGGGGGTGAGCGTGGCGCTGAGCCGGGTCAGCGCGTCCAGCACCCGGTCGAGCTCCTCGCGCCGCCACGGAATGCGGGGCTGGGTGCCCTCGATGTCGTCGAGGACCAGCGCCACCCAGTCCCCGTCGTCGTACGAGCCGAGCAGTCGCGGCGCGGGGACGCCGGGCGGCAGTGCGGCGGTGTTGCGGGCCTCGGCCCGGTGCAGGGACGGGGAGTGCGGGTTGAGCGCGGCGCTGACGGCCTTGACGAAGGCCCGCCGTCCGTCGGCGCACCGGACGCGGGCGGCGACACCGGGCGAGAATCCGCCGCGCTGGGTGACGGCCTCGACGACCGGCGAGCCGAGCAGTTCGCCGACACGGGCGCGGACCTGGGCCGGAAGGGCCTGCCACTCGTACCGCACCCCTGCCGCGGGAGGGGCTGTGACCTGCGATGACGGTGTCTCCATGGCTCATGTTCGGCGCCGGGCGGCCCACCGCGCAAGGTATTTCGCATGACCACCCGTCCGGCGGCGTCACCACGGGCCGATCCGGGGCAGGAGGGCACAGTGGAAGGAACGAGGAGGACTGCATGCGGTGTCTGGTGACCGGGGCGAGTGGCTACATCGGAGGACGGCTGGTGCCGGAACTGCTGGCGGCGGGCCATCAGGTCCGCTGTCTGGCGCGCACCCCGGCGAAGCTGCGGGACTTTCCGTGGGCGGGTGAGGTCGAGATCGTACGGGGCGACGTGACGGACCCGGAGTCGACCGGTGAGGCGCTGGCGGGCATCGACGTCGCGTACTACCTGGTGCACGCCCTGGGCACCGGCAAGAACTTCGAGCGGACCGACCGCGAGGCCGCCCGTACCTTCGGCGAGCAGGCGCACCGGGCCGGTGTCGGCCGGCTGGTCTACCTGGGCGGGCTCACCCCTGCCGGGGTCCCCGAGCGCGAGCTGTCCCCGCATCTGCGCTCGCGCGCGGAGGTCGGGCGGATCCTGCTGGACTCCGGGGTGCCGACGGCGGCCCTGCGCGCGGCGGTCATCATCGGTTCCGGTTCCGCTTCCTTCGAGATGCTGCGGTATCTGACCGAACGGCTGCCGCTGATGGTGACGCCCAGTTGGGTCCGTACCCGGATCCAGCCGGTCGCCGTACGCGACGTACTGCGCCTGCTGGTCGGCTGCGCCAAGCTTCCCGAGGACCTCAACCGCACCTTCGACGTCGGCGGCCCCGACATCCTGACCTACCGCGACATGATGCAGCGCTACGCCCGCGCGGCCGGTCTCCCGCGGCGGCTGATCCTGCCCGTGCCGGTGCTCACCCCGGCCCTGTCCAGCCACTGGGTGGGCCTGGTGACCCCGGTGCCCGCCTCCATCGCCCGTCCGCTCGCGGAGTCGCTGCGGCACGAGGTGGTGTGCGCCGAGCACGACATCGACACCTGTGTGCCGGGCCCCGCCGAGGGGCCGGTCGGCTTCGACCGGGCGGTGGAGCTGGCGCTGCGCCGCGTCCAGGACGCCGATGTGGCCACCCGCTGGTCGTCGGCCTCGGTGCCGGGCGCACCCAGCGACCCGCTGCCCACCGACCCGGACTGGGCGGGCGGCAGCCTCTACACCGACGTGCGGGAAGCGGTCGTGGAGGCCTCGCCCGAGCGGTTGTGGCGGGTGATCGAGGGGATCGGCGGCGAGAACGGCTGGTACTCGTTCCCACTGGCCTGGGCGGTGCGCGGCTGGATGGACCGGCTGGCCGGCGGAGTGGGACTGCGGCGCGGGCGACGGGACAAGGCCCGGCTGCGGGTAGGTGACTCGCTCGACTTCTGGCGGGTCGAGGAGATCGTGCCCGGTCGGCTGCTGCGTCTGCGCGCCGAGATGAGGGTGCCTGGCCTGGCCTGGCTGGAGCTGCGGGTCGAGCAGGACGACAAGGGCCGCACCGTGTACCGGCAGCGGGCGGTGTTCCATCCGCACGGGCTGGCCGGGCACGCGTACTGGTGGAGCGTGGCGCCGTTCCACGGGGTGGTCTTCGGCGGGATGGTGCGCAACATCGCTGCGGCGGCGAGCGCGTAGGGAGCACCGCACGGCGGCGAGCACGTCAGGTAGGGAAGGCCGCCAGGACGGCACGCCGGCCGCGACCGGCGACGTCACCTCAGCGACGCGAAGTGCGTCTTCTGCGGTACGTCGTGCCGGGTCGCGGCCGTCCGTCACCGGGGGTCCGCACGGGCGGGCCGGGGATCAGGAGCACCGGCCCTCAGAGCTTCCCGCCCGCGAGGAGCTTGGTGAGCGGGCCGTGGCTGGCCTGCTCGGCCTTGCGGCCGGCGGCGAAGGAGACGGCGCCGAGCGCGACGACACCGGCACCCGCTCCGGCGACGATGGCCTTGCGGTTGGCGATCAGCGTCCATGCGGTGGTGGCCGTCGAGACCACCTTCCCGGAAGCGGATTCCAGGGCCTGCTTGCCCGCCTGGACACCCTTGAGACCGGCGGTGGTCGCGGTCTGGGCCGCACCGCCGGCCTTCCCGGTGGCCTCCTTCGCCTTGTCGGCGGCACCCTTGGCCTGGGTGGTGGCACCGGCGGCGGTCTTCTTCGCGTCGGAGGCGGTGGCCTTGGCCGCGGTGGCCTTGGCGTCGGCGGCAGTGGACTTGGCGTTCGGATTCTGTGTGGTCATGGCCTGCGGGTAACCGCTAGTGAGCACCACAAACAACCACGGGTGAACGCTTTGCGGGTTCGCACGCATGCTCTCGGAGCGAGTCCTGTACGTCTCCGGTCGTGGACGAGGTGATGATTGCGTCGTGCGCGAAGTCCCCCGCCGCCAGCACCGACCGGGGATGGCGCCCCCCCTCAACCCCGCCGAGTCAGCCCCAGCAGATCCCGCGCCGGCCCCACCGGTCCCGGCCCCACCGGCCACACCGCGCGCAGGTCCCGTCGAAGCCGGACGCCCTCGACAGGCACCCGCACCAGCCGTCCCGCCGCGATCTCCTCGCGTACGGCGAGTTCACTCAGGACGCTCGGCCCCGCCCCACTCACCGCCGCCGCCTTGACCGCCGTGGTCGAGGAGAACTCCAGGAGCGGGGTACTCAACCCGCCGTGGGCGACCAGCGCCGCGTCCAGCACCTGCCGGGTTCCCGATCCCTCCTCCCGGAGGATCAGAGACGTATCCGCCAACTCGCTCGCGTCGAGCGGATGCCGGCGGCGCGCCCAGACATGGCCGGGTGCCGCCACCACCACCAGGCGGTCGTGCCCGATGACCACCCCGTCCAGCCCCTCCGGCGCCGCCACCCCCTCGACGAAACCGAGGTCCGCCGTACCGTCGAGCACCTGGCGGGCGACCGCCGCCGAGTTGCCCGCGAGCAGCGAGACCGCCGTCCCCGGGCGCTGGGACTGGAGCGCGACCAGCCAGCCGGGGAGCAGGTACTCCGCGATGGTCATGCTCGCCGCCACCCGCAGCCGCGAATCGCGCCGGCCGCGCAGCGCCCGTACCCCCGCGTCGAAGGCCTCGGCCGCCTCCACGATGCGCCGCGCCCAGTCCGTGACCAGCGCGCCCGCCTCGGTCAGCCGGGAACCGCGTGGCGAACGCTCCACCAGGGTGACTCCGAGCTGCCGTTCCATCGAGCGGATCCGGGCGCTCGCGGCGGGCTGCGAGATGCCCACCTCCCTTGCGGCCCGCCCCAGACTGCCCAGCTTGGCCACGGCCAGCAGCAGTTCCACGGCGGCCAGGTCCGGCACCCGGTGGGACAGCAACGAGGAGGCGGCGGGAAGGGGGGACGCAGACGAGGAGGAGGAAGAGGAGGAGGGAGCGGGGTCGGTGCTCATAAGTTCAGGTTATGCCCTCATAGAGTCATAGTCCCTGGTGGGAGCCCCACCGATCGCGCAAGCTCTCAGCATGGTCACCAGCACGCAGCCCCCCACCCGCACCGTCATCGCCCCCACTCCCACGCCCGTCCCCGCCCCCGCCGATTCCGCGCTGCGTCATCTCGGTCCCAACTGGTACGCGACCGTCATGGGCACTGCCATCCTGGTCACCGCGGGTACCGCCCTCCCGTACCACTCCCCCGCCGCGCGCACCGCGCTGACCGGCGTCTGGATACTCGCGGTCGCTCTCCTGGCCGTCATCCTGGTGAGCCGCGCCCTGCACTGGCGGCGCCATCGCGACCAGGCACGGACCCATCTGCTGGACCCGGCGGTGGCCCCCTTCTACGGCTGTCTCGCGATGGCCGTGCTCGCCGTCGGCGGGGCGACCCTGGCCGTCGGGCCGGACGTCATCGGTGAGGGGGCGGCGCTCGTCATGGGCGCCGCGCTCTGGAGCGTGGGGACCGTGCTGTCGCTGCTGGCCGCCGCCGGGATCCCGTATCTGATGGTCGTCCGGCACCGGATCGACGGCGCGCACAGCGCCTCGCCGGTCTGGCTGCTGCCGGTGGTCGCGCCGATGGTCTCGGCCGCGCTGGGGCCGCAGCTGATCCCGCATCTGCCCCAGGGGCAGGGGCGGACGGCGATGCTGCTCGGCTGCTACGCGATGTTCGGGCTGAGCCTGCTCGCGAGTCTGCTGCTGCTCCCCCTGGTGCTGACCCGGCTGCTGGTGCACGGCCCGCTGCCGCTGGCACTGACCCCGACGCTGTTCCTGGTGCTCGGCCCGCTCGGCCAGTCGACCACCGCGGTCAACCAGCTCGCCGATGTCGCGCCGGGCGCGATAGGTGCGACGTACGCCCACGGCTTCCAGGCCTTCGCGGTGGTCTACGGGATCCCGGTGCTCGGCTTCGCGCTGCTGTGGCTGGCGCTGGCGACGGCGTTGGTGGTGCGGGCGGCGCGGGCCGGGATGCCGTTCGCGATGACCTGGTGGGGGTTCACCTTCCCCGTCGGCACCTGTGTGACAGGTGCGGCGGGACTGGCCAGGCACACCGGGCTGGACGCGCTGGGATGGCTGGCGGCGGGGCTGTACGTGCTGCTGGTCCTGGCGTGGGCGGTGACGGCCATCCGTACCGTACGGGGCCTGGCCGGCGGGACGCTGCTCGCCGCACCGCGTCCGGTCCGGCCCGCGCTCGGCTGACAGCGGCACCCCCGCGCGGTCACCGCCGGGAGTCGTCCGCCGCGTCGATGTGTTCGCCGACCGCGACGATCACCAGCCGGGTGTCCGGCTCGGTGGCCCGCCACCGGTGACGCACCCCGCCGGAGAGGTGCAGGGAGTCGCCGCGCGAGAGCCGGTAGGCGCGGCCCTCCGCCTCGACCTCGACCGCGCCGTCCGCGACGTACATCAGCTCGTCGTTGCGGTGCTGGTACTCGCGGCCCGCGTCCTGCATGCCGGTGAACTCCAGGGCGTGCAGCTGGTGGTGGCCGCGCACCAGCGGACGTACCCCCGAACCCGGTTCGAGGCCCGGGTCCTCGGCGGCCCGTACGAGATCCACGGAGAGCGCGGAGTCGGCGGCGGCGAGCAGTTTGTCGGTGGTGGTCTCCAGGGCCTCGGCGACCCGCTGGAGCGAGCGGAGGCTGGGGCGGGCACGCTCGTTCTCTATCTGGCTGAGGAAGGGCACGGACAGTCCGCTGCGCCGTGCGACCACGGCGAGGGTGAGCTCCAGTGCACGACGGCGCCTGCGGACGGCCGTACCGACCCGGAGGATCTCCTTGTCGTCCTTCTCGTCCTTCGGCGTCACTGCCTTCGACGTCGACGCCTCGGATGTCACTGGCTCGGATGTCACTGCCTCAGATGTCACTGCCTTCTCGCCCTTCGACATCACAGCGGCCCGTCTCCCTTCCCCAGAGCGTTCTTCCACCGACGCACAGCAGACTACGCAGCTTCACGCCATCGTTTCGTACACATGTCACACCTGCGTTGCGCAAGGCTGTCGATCGTGTACGGGGAAGGGGTGCCTCTCAGGACCCGGGCGGGGACCGTGCAGGGGCGAAGGTCTTGGACCGCACCCGCGAAAAAGTGGGCCCCTCCGCTCGCCAGTCGCGAACGGAGGGGCCCACTGGGGCAGTTGGCTCTCAGCCTGCCGCAGGCGCCATCTTCTCGGCGATTCCCGGGTTGACCTTCATCCAGGCCTCGACGGCCTCCGGCTCGTGGCCGGTGCCGCGCTTCTGGATCTCGTCCTCCAGGCTGGCGAGCTGCTTCTCGTTCAGCTTGAAGTCCTTGAACCACTTGGTGAGCTGCGGGTAGTTGGACCCGAAGTCCTTGTTCCCGATGATGTGCAGGCGGTCGCCCTCACCGAAGAGCTTCTTGGAGTCCTTCAGCTTGGTCATGTCGTACGCGTTGTACGCCCAGTGCGGCGTCCACAGCAGTACGGCGACCGGCTCCTTCTTGGCGTACGCGCGCTTCAGCTCGGCCAGCATGCCCGGCGTGGAGCTGTCGACGACCTCGTACTCCTTGTCCAGGCCGTAGCCCGGCAGGACGTTCTCCTTGAGGTTCTTCATCGTGGCGGTGCCCGCCTCGATGCCGATGATCTTCCCCTTGAACTTGTCCGCCTTGCCCTTGAGGTCCTCCAGGGACTTCACGTCCTTGACGTAGGACGGGACGGCGACCTCGATGGAGGTGGGTCCGTACCAGGAGCCGACGTCGGTCAGCTTGTCCTTGTACTTGTCCCAGTAGTTCTTCTGCGTGTAGGGCAGCCAGCCGTCCAGCTGGACATCGACATCACCGGCGGCGAGGGCCGCGTACATCGGACCGACCTCGAACTGCTTGAGGTTGATCTTGTAGCCGCGCTGCTCCAGGACGTTCTTCCACAGGTACGTGGCGGCGATGTCCTCTTCCCAGGGGAACCAGCCCATCTCGACCGCACGGTCCCGCTCGTCCTTGCCGTTGGAGGCCTTGGGCGTCTTGGCGACCGGGGCCAGCTTGTCGACCAGACCGGGCTGGGACTTGAGCCAGGTGCGGACGGCCTCCTGCTCCTGGCCCTTGCCGGACTTCACGATCTGCGCTTCCAGGCTGGTGAGCTGCTTCTCGTCCAGCTTGAAGTCCTTGATCCACTTGGCGACCTCGGGGTTCTTCTCCGAGAAGCCCTTGGCGGCCAGCGTGTGGACCCCGTCGCCCTTGCCCCAGGCACCCTTGGGGTCCTTGAGCTTCTTGAGCTTGTAGTCGTTGTACGCCCAGTGCGGCGACCAGAGCGGAACCACGATGGGCTCCTTCTTGGCGTACGCGCGCTTCAGCTCGGCCAGCATGCCCGGCGTGGAGCCCTCGACGAGCTTGTACTCCTTGTCGAGGCCGTAGGCGCCGAGGACCTTGTCCTTGAGCAGGCCCATCTCACCGGCGCTGGGCTCGATGCCGATGATCTTGCCGCCGAACTTGTCGGCCTGGCCCTTGAGGTCCTCCATGGAGTCGATGCCGGTCATGTACTCCGGGACCGAGAGCTCCAGCGAGGTCGGGCTGTACCAGGCGCCCATGTCCTCCAGCTTGTCCTTGTACTTGGACCAGTACTGGGCGTGCGTGGTGGGCAGCCAGGCGTCCGTGTTGAGGTCGATCTGACCCGTGGACTGACCGGTGTAGAGGGCGCCCGCCTCGTACTGCTTGGCGTCGACCTCGAAGCCGCGCTGCTCCAGGATCTCCTTCCAGAGGAAGGTGGAGGCGATGCCCTCGTCCCACGGGATGTAACCCATGGAGATCTTCTTGCCCTTGCCGATCTGCGACGGGTCGCTGCCCGCCGTCTCGGAGCTCTTGCCGCCGAACATGCTCATGCTGCCCGCGATCAGCGCGAGGATCACGATGCCCGAGATGGCGAGAGCAGGCTGGGGGCGGTACGTCAGGAACTTCGACCCACCGGCCATGGCGCGTGCCTTGGCCAGCGCGCGGCGGCCCACCGGGGAGACGGCGGTGCCCAGCGAGCTGGTCATGCGGTCCAGGTACATCGCCAGGATGACGATGGAGATGCCCGCCTCGAAGCCGAGGCCGATGTCGACGTTGCCGATGGCGCGGTAGACCGCGCCACCGAGGCCGCCGGCGCCGACCATGCCCGCGATGACGACCATCGAGAGGCAGAGCATGATCTTCTGGTTGATGCCCGCCATGATCGTCGGCAGGGCCAGCGGCAGCTGGATGCGGCGCAGGATGTTACCGGGCTTGGTGCCGAACGCCTCGGCCGCCTCGACCAGTTCACCGTCGACCTGCCGGATGCCCAGCTCGGTCATGCGCACGCCCGGGGGCAGCGAGAAGATGATGGTGGCGATGATGCCGGGGACGGCGCCGACGCCGAAGAAGAGGATGCCGGGGATCAGGTAGACCATGGCGGGCATGGTCTGCATGAAGTCCATGACCGGCCGGACCACGGCGCTGACCTTGTCCGAGCGCGCGGCCCAGATGCCCAGCGGGATCGCGATGATCATCGTGATGATGGTGGCGACCAGGACCAGCGAGAGGGTCGACATGGCGTCGTCCCACAGCTCGATGGAGTCGATCAGCGCGAAGCCCGCGAAGGACAGCACACCGGCGGTGAGACCGCGCAGCCAGAACGCGATGACGGCGAAGATGCCCGCCATCAGCAGTGCGTTGGGGGCGCCGAGGACGGCGTAGATGCCCTCCTGCATGCCACCGACGACGGTGGAGATGAAGTCGAAGAGCCAACCGAGGTTGGCGGTGAGCCAGTCGACGGCGGAGTCGACCCACTGGCCGAGGTTCAGCCTAGGCATCGGCTGCCACCTTCTTCGCGTTCACGGTCTTCTTGTCCTTCTCCGCTGCGTCCTTGAAGGGCGCGGAATCCGTGGGCTCCATCGGCTCGCCGAGCACGGCGAGCAGCCGGGCGCACGGTACGACGCCGATCAGGGAGCCCTTCGCGTCGGTCACCGCGACCGGCACGCCGCTGGTCGAGCACGGCGTGAACAGCTCGATGATCGGGGTGTCCGCGGAGACCTTCGCGGGTGCGGCGGCCAGCACGTCCTGCGCGCTGCGCAGTTCCTTGCCGGCGTCGTCCTTGGTGCCGACAGCGGTGTGCGGCTCGGCCATGATGGCGCCGGCCGTCAGCACGCGGGAGCGGTCGACGTCCTGGGTGAAGGAGGCGACGTACTCGTTGGCCGGCGTGACCAGGATGTCCTCGGCGGTGCCCTGCTGGACGATACGGCCGTCCCGCATGACAGCGATGTTGTCACCCAGACGCATGGCCTCGTTGAGGTCGTGGGTGATGAAGACGATGGTCTTCTTCAGCGACTTCTGGAGCTCCAGCAGCTGGTCCTGCATGTCGCGGCGGATCAGCGGGTCGAGCGCCGAGAAGGACTCGTCCATGAGGAGCAGGTCGGCGTCGGTGGCGAGCGCGCGGGCCAGGCCCACACGCTGCTGCATACCGCCGGACAGCTCGTCGGGCCAGGACTTCTCCCAGCCCTTGAGGCCGGCCATCTCCAGTGCCTCGGTGGCCTTCTTCTCGCGCTGTTCGCGCGGGACGCCCTGGACTTCGAGACCGTACGCGGCGTTCTCCAGCACACTGCGGTGCGGGAAGAGCGCGAAGTGCTGGAAGACCATGGAGATCTTCTTGGCCCGGACCTCGCGCAGATCCTTGTCGGACAGGGCGGTCAGGTCCTGCCCGTCGAAGAGCACACGACCGGCGGTCGGGTCGAGCAGACCGTTGAGCATGCGCAGCAGCGTGGACTTGCCGGAGCCGGAGAGCCCCATCACCACGAATATCTGGCCGGGCTCGACGCTGAACGAGGCGTCGATCACCGCAGCGGTCGTACCTTCGGCGCGCAGCTCGTCGCGGTCGGTGCCGCTTTCGAGCCGCTTGACCGCCTCGCCGGGTCGTCTGCCGAACACCTTGTACAGGTTCTCGGCCTGGAGCCTGGACACATACACCTCACGTATTGAACCGATGACGACCGGCCACCCCCGTGGGCAGGTCGTGGAGTGGCGCGGATTCGGCCCGCTTAACCCTTCCAAATGTTGAACTTCGGACGAGGTCCGCTCCGAGTGCGCCCCTGCCCGTGGTGACACGAGGCAAACGGAAAGTGATCCAGTTCACTTATGGGACACCTACGCGCCATCCGCCCTGGTCGGCGGCCCGGTGCGGCTTCGCTCCGGGCCGCTGTCAGTGCCGTACGGCATCATCGGGAACGTGACCCGACGCCTGATGCTTCTCGACACCGCCTCCCTCTACTACCGCGCCTACTTCGGGGTTCCGGACTCGGTCAGGGCCCCGGACGGTACGCCCGTCAACGCGGTCCGCGGCCTGCTCGACTTCATTGCCCGCCTCGTCCAGGACCACCGCCCCGACGACCTGGTGGCCTGCTGGGACAACGACTGGCGCCCGCAGTGGCGGGTCGACCTGATCCCCTCCTACAAGGCGCACCGCGTCGCCGAGGAGATCGAGGGCGCCCCGGACGCGGAGGAGACCCCCGACACGCTCTCCCCGCAGGTCCCGGTGATCGTGGAGGTGCTGGCCGCGCTCGGCATCGCCCGCGTCGGCGCGGACGGGTACGAGGCGGACGACGTCATCGGCACCCTCACCCACCTCGCCAAGGGCCCGGTCGACGTCGTCACCGGCGACCGCGACCTCTTCCAGCTGGTCGACGACGCCCGCGAGCGCCGCATCCTCTACCCGATCAAGGGCGTCGGCACCCTCCAGCTCACCGACGAGGCGTGGCTCCGCGAGCGGTACGGGGTGGACGGTCCGGGGTACGTCGACCTGGCCCTGCTCCGGGGGGACCCGAGTGACGGCCTGCCGGGCGTCCCCGGCATCGGCGAGAAGACCGCCGCCAAGCTGCTCGACGCGTACGGGGACCTGGCCGGGATCATGGCCGCCGTCGACGACCCCGCCGCCAAGCTCACCCCGTCCCAGCGCAAGCGCCTCGACGAGGCCCGGCCGTACATCGCGGTGGCGCCGAAGGTGGTGCGGGTGGCCGACGACGTACCGCTGCCGCCCTTCAACCCGGCGCTGCCCTCCGCGCCGCACGACCCGGCCGCGCTGGACGCGCTCGCAGAGCGGTGGGGCTTGGGAGGTTCTTTGCAGCGGCTGCTCTCGGTACTCCAGAAGTGAACTGCTAGCTTAGGTAAGCCTAAGCACATGTAGTCGTACCTGGGGAGAGCACCGTGGCAGAACGACCGGCCCGTAAGGCACCGCGAGCCCATGAGGCGACGGTGGTGCGCACCGAGCGGATCACTCCGCACATGGTGCGCGTCGTCCTCGGCGGCGAGGCGCTCGCGACGCTCGGCGCCGACGAGTTCACCGACCACTACGTCAAGGTGCTCTTCCCGGCACCCGGGGTGACCTACCCGGAGCCCTTCGACATGGCCCGCATCCGCGAGGAGTTCCCCGCGGAGCAGTGGCCGGTCAACCGCACCTACACGGTCCGCAGCTGGGACCCCGAGGCCCGCGAACTGGCCATCGACTTCGTGGTCCACGGCGACGAGGGCCTGGCCGGACCGTGGGCGGCCGGGGTCCGGCCCGGCGAGACCGTCCGCTTCCTGGGCCCCGGCGGCGGATACGCCCCGGACCCGGCCGCCGACTGGCACCTCCTCGTCGGCGACGAGAGTGCGCTGCCGGCGATCGCGGCCTCTCTGGAGCGGATGCCCCAGGGGGCGGTCGCGTACGCCTTCATCGAGGTGCAGGACGCCGCGGAGGAGCAGAAGATCGTCACCCCTGACGGGGTCACGGTCACCTGGCTGCACCGTGACGACCGGCCGGTCGGCGAGCAACTGGTCGCGGCGGTGCGGGACTTGGCCTTCCCGGCCGGTGACGTCCACGCCTTCGTCCACGGCGAGGCGGGCTTCGTGAAGGAGCTGCGCCGCCATCTGCGCATCGATCGTGAGATCCCGCGCGAACGCCTCTCCATCTCCGGCTACTGGCGCCTGGGCCAGGACGACGATTCGTGGCGCGCGGTCAAGCGCGAATGGAACGAGCAGGTCGAACGGGAGCAGGAAGCGGGCTGACGGCACGGGCCCGGCACCATCCCGCTCGCGCGGGCCTCTCCCCCACCCCGCCCCTCCCCGAAACCGGGGGCACCGCCCCAAACCCGCCCCGCGGCGAGCGGTTCAGGGAAGGGGCGGGGCGGGGCAGAAGCCCACCGCAGGCGCAGCCGCCCTCTACTCCCCGCCGCCCCCCAGCACCCTCCGCGACTCCTCCGCCTGCGCGATCCTCCTCAGCGACCCGAACATCGCATCCCCCAGCACCATCCCCACCACCACACTCTCCAGCACGTCCTCGAACGCTCCCCGCCCGGTGACATAGGCCAGATCCGCCCCGGCCACCTTCTCCGCCGCCTCGGCATACGCATCCAGCGTGCCCGCGAATTCCTCGTGGCCCAGGCGCTCCGCCTCGGACAGCGTGAGGGCGAGCGCGTCGCCGTCCGGGTTCCCCGGGGGGACCAGCCAGCCCCGGCGTTCGGCCAGTTCCGCCACTCGTTGACGCGCACGCTCCGAGGGCTCCTCGCTGCCGCCCGTGGGCGGCACCAGCGGTGCGGCCACCGACCCCGCCACCGTCCCGAGCAGCTTGTGCGCCGGCTGCGAGGTGTCGTCGACCGCCTCCAGCACCTTCGCGATCCGCGCCAGCGGGAGCCCGCCCGCGCCGAGGAGTGCGCGGATCAGCCGCAGTCGGCGCTCGTGCGCGTCGTCGTAACTCGCCTGGTTCGGGCTGGTCAACTCCCCCGACGGCAGCAGCCCTTCGCGGACGTAGTACTTGATCGTCGGCACCGGCACCCCGGTCCTGCGACTCAACTCCCCTATGCGCACCGCGCGTTCACCTTCCAGCGTGCCGAATCCAGCGATCCGGGCGTTCCCGGGAATCCCTCTTGCCAGCACCCATCCTCTCATGGATAGTTCCCCTATCGATAGCGGCAAGTGCCACTATCCATTCCATTCGACTTGGGGACTCTCATGCACACTTGGCGCACCTGGCACCGGCCGCTGGTCGTCTTCGCTGCCCTGATGCTCTTCTTAACCGTGGCCACCGGACTCGGCCTCCTTCTCGACGGGCGGACGGTCAGCAACTCGCCGGTCTGGTTCAAGCCCTTCAAGTTCTCGGTGTCGTTCGCCGCGTACGGCCTGTCACTGGCCTGGATGCTCTCGCTGATCCCGGACGGCAGGCGGGCCCGGATCGGCCGGTGGGCCGGGACGGTGGTCGCGGTGGCGAGCCTGGCGGAGATGGTGCTGATCGTGGGCCAGGCCGCCCGCGGCAAGCGCAGCCACTTCAATGTCGAAACCCCGCTGGACACCACGGTGTTCGCGGTCATGGGCGTCACGGTGGTGATCCTGTGGCTCGGCAGCCTGGCGATCGCCCTCCTGCTGCTGCGGACGAAGATCCTGGACCGGGCCACCTCGCTGGCCGTGAAGGCGGGCACGGTCCTCGCCCTCGCCGGGACGGGCCTCGGCTTCCTGATGACCCGGCCCACCGCCGCCCAACTGAGGGCGGGCATCACCGACACGGCCGGCGCACACGGCGTGGGCGTCCCCGACGGCGGCCCCTCGATGGCCGTGACCGGCTGGGCGACCACCGGCGGCGATCTGCGCATCCCGCACTTCGTCGGCATGCACTCGCTGCAACTCCTGCCACTGGTGGCCCTGTTGCTGCTCGCGCTGGCCCCGCGCGTCGCCCGTCTCGCCGACCCCCGGGTGCGGCTGCGGCTGACCGCGGTCGCCTCCGGGTCGTACGCCGCCCTGCTCGGCCTGGTCACCTGGCAGGCACTGCGAGGCCAGGCGCCGGTCAGCCCGGACGTCACGACCCTGAGCGCGGCGGGCGGCCTCGTCCTGGCCGCGGCGGCCGGCGTGCTCTACGCCCTGCGACCCGGCCCAGTGTCCCAGACGCAGCAGGACAAGGAGCTCGCGGCATGACCCCCACCCTCTTCGACCTGGCCTTTCTCCTCGCCGCCCCCTTCTGGCTGCTGATGGTCTTCGCACCACGCTGGAGCTGGACGCTGAAGGCCGCCCGCTCGCCGCTGACCGTCCTGCCGATCCTCACCGTCTATCTGGCGATGGCGATCCCGGTCTTCCCCCAGTTGTGGGCGGCGGTCAGCAGCCCGAGCCTGGACGGGTTCCGCGCACTGATGGTCCTGGCGGACGGGGCCGGGGCGATCTGGGCGCAGGTCATCGCCTGGGACCTGCTGCTCGGCCAGTGGATGTTCCTGGAAGCCCGCCGGCTGGGCCTGCATCCGCTGCTGATGGGCCCGTTGCTGGTGCTGACGATCCTGCTCTCGCCGATCGGCCTGCTGATCTTCCTGGCGGTACGGGCGGCGAAGTCCGGCGGCGCGCGGACACACCGGGGCGGCCCTGCGGACCTCCGCACGAAAGGTGCGGCAGGCTGACCAATCCGGATGCGCTCCGGCTCCGAATGCCCTGTGGGAGTCGGAGCCTGTGTCTGTACCCCGGCCGGGGTCCGGGCCCAGGCTCTCAGTGTCCGTGACGTCAGAAAGAAGGTTCGACCCGCGTGAATGAAGCCGTCCAGCTCAGTGGAGCGATCCCGCCGGGGCCGGATCTCCAGGAGCTCATCAGCCGGGTCGCCCGGGGTGACCAAGAGGCCTTCGGCCGGGTGTACGACCTGGTCAGTGGGCCGATCCTGGGTCTGGTCCGCAGCGTACTGCGCGATCCGGCGCAGTCCGAGGAGGTCACCCAGGAGGTGCTGGTGGAGGTGTGGCGGACGGCCGCCCGCTTCCAGCCGGCCAGGGGCAGCGGGATGACCTGGGTGCTCACCCTGGCGCACCGGCGGGCGGTGGACAGGGTGCGTGCGGCGCAGGCATCCACCGACCGGGAGCAGCGGGCCGCGCTGCTCGACCGTACGCCCGCGTACGACGAAGTCACCGAACAGGTGGAGGCCCGTTTGGAACGTGAGCAGGTACGCCGCTGTCTGCGCACCCTCACCGAGTTGCAGCGCCAGTCGGTGACCCTGGCGTACTACCGGGGCCTCGCCTACCGCGAGGTCGCCGAACTCCTCTCCGTGCCCCTGGGGACGGTCAAGACCCGGATGCGCGACGGTCTGATCCGGCTGCGCGACTGCTTGGGGGTGGGCGCATGAGTACCGCCGAACTGCACACGCTGACCGGGGCGTACGCCCTGCACGCGCTGCCCGAGGACGAGCGCGCCGCTTTCGAGCGGCATCTCGCGGACTGCCCCTCCTGCACCCAGGAGGTGGCCGAACTTGCCTCCACCACGGCCCGGTTGGGGCGTGCGATGACCGAGACACCACCGGAGCGGATGAAGGCGGAGGTGCTGCGGCGGATCGCCGTGGAGCGCCAGGATCCGCCGGTGACGGCACGACAGGGGCGGGTGCGGGGCCGCTACGGCCGGGCCGCTTCCCGCTTCACGCTGGCCGCCTGTCTGGTCGCCGCGGCCGGGTTCGGCGGGGTCGCGGTGTGGCAGCACCAGGAGGCCCAGGACGCCAGGCAGCAGGCCGAGGCCTCCCAGTTGCAGGCGGAGGCGCTGGCCGCCGTGCTGGCCGCCCCGGACGCGAAGGCGACCACCGGCAAGGTGGCGGACGGAGCCTCGGCGACGGTGGTGGTCTCCCGCAGCCTGAACCGGGCGGCGTTCGTGGCGGCCGGGCTGCCGCAGCCTCCGGCGGGCAAGGTCTACCAGCTGTGGTTCAACGACGGCGGCGCGATGCGCGCGGCGGGGCTGCTGAACCCGGCGGCCCGCACCGACTCCGTACTGATGGACGGGCCGGTCGGCTCGGCGTCCGGCATGGGCATCACCGTCGAACCCGCCGGTGGTTCGCCCGCTCCGACATCCGATCCGGTGGCACTGATGGACTTCCCCGCGTGAGCAACCGTACGAGCGCCGTTACGGGCACCCCGACGAGCACCCGTACGAACACTCACAAGAGCACCCGCAAGAGCACCCGCAAGACTGTCGCACCCATGGAGCTCCCCGCATGAGCACGAGCAAGCCCGCGGACACCGCACGGACCGCGGTCGTCCTGTTCACCTCCGATCTGCGCGTCCACGACCAGCCGGTGCTGCGGGCCGCGTTGCGCGGGTCCGAGGAGGTGGTGCCGCTGTTCGTGCTGGACGAGGGGGTACGGGAGGCGGGCTTCGCGGCGCCCAACCGGCGCGCGTTCCTCGCCGACTGCCTGTCCGACCTGGATGCGGCGCTGCGCGAGCGGGGTGGCCGGCTGGTCGTCCGCAGCGGTGAGGTGGTCCGGGAGACGGCCAAGGTGGTCGCGGACACCGGGGCCACGGTGGTGCATGTGGCGGGCGGGGTCAGTGGGTACGCGCTGCGCCGTGAGCAGCGGCTGCGGGAGGCGTTGTCCCCGTACGGCTGCGAACTGGCCGTGCACGATGAGGTGATCACGGTGCTGCCGCCGGGTGCGGAGACGCCGACGGGTTCCGACCGGGATCACTTCGCGGTGTTCACCCCGTACCACCGCCGGTGGGCGGCGGCCCGGCGGCGTGCGGTGCTGGCGGCGCCGAGGGTGGTGCGGGTGCCAAAGGCGGTGGCGAGCGATCCCGTACCGGCGCGGAAGAAGGTGGCGGACACCTCGCCGGGCCTGGCGGCCGGCGGCGAGCGGGCGGCCCGCAAGCAGTTCAGCGCCTGGCTGGCGCACGGCAGCTCGGGCATCGAGGCGTACGAGAACCGGCACGACGACCTTTCGGGCGACGCCACCTCCAAGCTCTCCCCGCACCTCCACTTCGGCTGTCTGTCGCCGGTGGAGGCGGTGCACCGGGCGGAACACAAGGGCGGTGCGGGTGCGGAGGCGTTCGTACGGCAGCTGGCCTGGCGGGACTTCCACCACCAGGTACTGGCGGCCCGGCCCGCGGCCGCCTGGTCCAACTACCGTGAGCGGCACGACCGCTGGCGCTCGGACGCGCAGGAGATCGCGGCCTGGAAGGCGGGGCTGACCGGGTTCCCGGTGGTCGACGCGGCGATGCGGCAGCTCGCGCACGAGGGGTGGATGCACAACCGGGGGCGGCTCCTGGTGGCGAGCTTCCTGACCAAGACGCTGTACGTGGACTGGCGGGTGGGCGCCCGCCACTTCCTGTCGCTGCTGGTCGACGGCGACCTCGCGAACAACCAGATGAACTGGCAGTGGGCGGCGGGCACCGGCACCGACACCCGCCCCAACCGCATCCTCAACCCGCTCGCCCAGGCCAAGCGGTTCGACCCGCACGGGGACTATGTGCGGCGCTGGGTACCGGAGTTGGCAATGTTCGAGGGCTCGGCGGTGCATCAGCCGTGGCGGCTGGAGGGTCCGGAGCGGGCCCGCTTCGACTACCCGGACCCGATCGTGGACCTGGCGGAGGCACGGGCCAGGTTCGAGCGGGCGCGGGAGTGAGGGACGGCCGCGCCGGGCGGGCCCCACGGTCCGTACTGCGCGACCCGTGCGGGTGGGGCCCGCCCGGCGCGGTCCCCCCTCCCGCCTACCCCCTGGGTACCCACGGAAAGAACCCGCTGGTCCGCGCCGCGTACTCCGCGAAGCCCGGCCGGTCCGCCATGCTGCGCTCAAGGAGCCGCTTGCCGCTCCCGAAGATCAGCAGATAGCTCATCATCAGCGGGCCGACCACGCTCGCCCCGGCGACCGTCCAACTCCCCGCGGCGGCGAGGAAGATGCCCCACCAGACGCAGAAGTCACCGAAGTAGTTCGGATGCCGGGTGAGGCTCCACAGGCCCCGGTCCATGATCTTCCCCTTGTTGCGGGGGTCGGCCTTGAAGCGGGCCATCTGCCGGTCCCCCACCCCCTCGAAGAACAGCCCCACTCCCCACAGTGCACATCCCACCCAGGCGACCCACCCGAGCCCGGTCGGCACATACATGGCCATCTGCACCGGCAGCGACACCAGCCACACCAGTGCCCCTTGGAGCAGGTACACCATCCGGAACGCATACAGGTTGCGGCGGCCCTCCGGCGCCTTGGCCAGCATCTTCGCGTAGCGCGGATCCTCCCCGTGGCCGCGCCCGCGCCACGCGATGTGCGCCGCGAGCCGCATCCCCCACACTCCGGTCAGCACCAGCACGAGCAGCCGCCGCCCCCCGTCCCCGTCGGACTGCGCGCCCGAGACCAGGTAGGACGTGACGGCGACCGCGGCGAAGCCGATCCCCCAGGCCACGTCCACCACCCGGTGCATGCCAAGCCGTACGCCGACGGCGAAGGTGACCAGCATGACGGCGAGCCCCGCGAGCGCCGCCCAGCCGGTCGCGACGGCCCAGTCCGCCCACGCGAATCCCGCATCGTGGTTCATCGAGCACCTCCGGGGGTGAGCAGCAGCTGCCGTACGTCCAGATAGCCGGACCGGAATCCGGCCTCCGAGTAGGCGAGGTAGAACGACCACATCCGCCGGAACGTCGCGTCGAAGCCGAGCGCGTCCACCTCCGCCGCCCGCGCCTCGAAGTGGGCCCGCCACAGCCGCAGCGTCTCCGCGTAGTGCGCGCCGAAGCCGTCCGAGCGGGCGACCCGCAGCCCGGTCGTGGCGAGGGCGGTCCGCTCGATGGCCTCGGCCGAGGGGATCTGACCGCCGGGGAAGACGTACTTCTGGATCCAGGTGTACGTCTTGCTGCTGACGAGCAGCCGGTCGTCGGGCATCGTGATGGCCTGAAGCGCGATCCTGCCGCCGGGGGCGAGGAGGCGTTCCAGCGTGGCGAAGTACTCCGGCCAGAACTCCTCGCCGACCGCCTCGATCATTTCGACGCTGACCACGGCGTCGTATCTGCCGCTGATGGCGCGGTAGTCGCGCAGCAGCACGGTGACCCGGTCCGCCTGTCCGGCCTCGGCGATCCGGCGCAGTGCCAGGGCGCGCTGTTCGACGGAGAGGGTGACGGTGGTGACGCGGGCGCCGCGCGCGGCCGCCCGGATCGCCAGCTCGCCCCAGCCGGTGCCGATTTCGAGCACCTCGCTGCCGTCGCCCACCCCGGCGAGGTCGAGCAGCCGGTCGATCTTGCGGTGCTGGGCGGCGGGGAGCAGTTCGCGGGTGGCGGGGAAGGCGCGGAAGACGGCGGAGGAGTAGGAGAGGGTGTCGTCGAGGAAGAGGGAGAAGAGGTCGTTGGACAGGTCGTAGTGGTGGCTGATGTTGTCGCGGGAGCCCTCGGGGGTGTTACGACGGGCGGCGGGCTGCTTCAACGCCCATACGCCGCGCAGGCGTTGCAGGCTCGGCGGGACAAGGGTGGCGGCGTTCTCGGCGAGTACGGTGAGCACGCCGACGAGGTCCTCGGCGGCCCACTCCCCCGCCATGTAGGACTCGCCGAAGCCGATCAGGCCGCTCGCGCCGACCCGCCGGTGGAACGCGGCCGGGTCGTACACCCGCATCACCGGGCCGCCGGTGCCCAGCCGGTCGCCGTCGCGGAGCTTCACGGTGAGCGGCAGCCGGCGCAGCGCGTTGCGGACGACGGCGCGGGCCACGGCGGTGCGCAGCGGCGAGGCGCGGGGCAGCCGGGCCACGTCGGGCCAGCGGGCGGTGTCGACGGGGGCGGTCACGGTGGACAGGGACATGCTCATTCGACACCCTCCTGGGGCTGATGACGGGGGCGTGGCAGAACCGGCAGTCCGCGCAGGAACAGCCGGATGCCGTGCAGCCGGATCGCGGCCGAGACCGCGAGGGTGGACAGGGGGTGGCGCACCGCGGTGCGCAGCAGCCTGGCCGTGGTGGCGGGCCTGCGGGTGCCGCGCACGGTCGCGGTGAAGGGGTGGGAGCCGTCGCGGGCGAGCCGGATACTCAGGCGCAGCCGGTCGCCGGGTTCGGGCAGCCGCATCCGGTAGCGGCCGTCGACGGGGAAGAACGGGGAGACGTAGAACTCCTTGTCCACGTCGAACTCCTCTGTCACGCCCGCCGGTCGACCCCGCTCGGAGTCGGTTCGCAACAGGTAGCAATGGCGTTCGCCGTAGGTGTTGTGGACCTCGGCCACGACACAGCGCAGTACTCCCGCGGGGTCGTGGCACCAGTAGAGGGTGAGCGGGTTGAAGACGTAACCGAGGACGCGGGCGTGCGTGAGCATCGTGACGGGTCCACCGTGCAGGTCGATGCCCTGTGCGGCGAGGTAGGTGTCCAGAGCGGCCCGGATGGTCGGGGCGGTCCCGCCGAAGTGGTCGCGGGGGTCGAAGCGGGCCAGGGCGCGCAGTGCGTACGGCAGCCGGGGCGGCCGGTCGGGGTCCGTGCACCACATGTACGTGCGGTGGCGGACGGTGTGCCGGCGGGGGGAGGTGCGGACGTGCGCGACGTCGCACAGGTAGAGCGCCGGGACCGTGGTGGCGGTCGCGGGGGCATCGGCACGGGTCGCGGGGGCGGTCACCAGGTCACCCCCAGCGCGGCGGCCGCCTCGACGCCGGAGCGGCAGCCGTCCTCGTGGAATCCCCAGCCGTGATAGGCCCCCGCGTAGGCGGTCGTCGCGGTGTTGAGCGCGGGCAGCGAGCCCTGTGCGGCCACCGACTCGGCCGTGTAGACGGGGTGTTCGTACACCATGCGTGCCACTACCCTCTGCGGGTCGACGAGTTGATCGCCGTTCAGGGTGACGACATATGTTTCGGGGGCGTCGAGGCGCTGGAGGCGGTTCATGTCGTAGCTGACCCTGACCCGGTCGGCACCCGACGTGCAGGACGGCATCAGGTAGTTCCAGGCGGCACGGGCGCGGGGGCTGCGCGGCAGCACGGCGGTGTCGGTGTGCAGCAGGGTCGGGTTGCGGGAGTAGCGGAACGCGCCGAGCACCTGCCGTTCGGCCTCGGTCGCATCGGCGAGCAGCCGTAGCGCCTGGTCGGGGTGGACGGCCACGACCACCCGGTCGTACTCCGCGGTGGCCCCGTCCTCGCCCGTCACCTCCACCCGGCCCGTGCCGCGCCGCACCGACCGCACGGGGGTCGCGGTGTGCACGGCGCCGAGCTGCTTGGCTATCCGGTCGACGTACTCCCGCGATCCGCCGGTCACGGTGCGCCACGCGGGAGACCCGCTGATGCCGAGCAGCCCGTGGTGGGAGAGGAAGCGGAAGAGGTAGTGGGCCGGGTAGCGCAGGGCTGTTGCCGGGTCGCAGGACCAGACGGCGGAGACCAGCGGGGTCAGGAAGTGTGCCACGAAGTAGGGCGAGAACCGTCCCTGCCGCACGAACTCGCCGAGCGTCAGGTTCTGTTGGCCTCCGTGGGCGAGCAACCTGCGTGCGCCGCGGTGGAACACCGGGACTTCCACGAGCATCCGCAGATAGGCGGGCCTGGCCGCGTTGCGCGGCTGCGCGAACAGCCCGCCGGGGCCGCGCGCGCCCGCGTACTCCAGGCCGCATCCCTCGCACCGTACGGACATGGTCATCTCCGACTGCTGGGTCGCCACCCCGAGTTCCCCGAAGAGCCGCAGCAGCTGCGGGTAGGTGCGCCGGTTGTGCACGATGAACCCGGAGTCGACGCGGTGGATCCGCCCGTCGGCGGACGGCACGTCATGGGTGTGCGCATGCCCGCCGAGCCGGGGCTCGGTGTCGTACAGCGTCACCTGATGGGCGCGGGACAGGACGTACGCGGCCGTCAGCCCGGCCACTCCGCCCCCGATGACGGCCGTCGTCGGCCGCCCCTCCCCCAGCTGCGTCTTTTCCCCGACGCCTGACATAAGTCCTCCTTTTGTCGACTGCCCCCAGTAGTGCTTCGGAGCCGTCGGCCCGCCGGATTGGTCGCCGCCCCGATCGGATGAACCCAGATGTGGGACCAATCCGGAACCGTCCCGGGCACCGAATGCAGTGCGTGAGCGGAAAATCGGGAAGTCGACGCAGGAACGCGGCGACCCTGGCTGCGGGAGCGGTCAGCGGTCTGATCGCCGGTTTCGCGGCGCTGTGCGCGGCGGAGCTGGCGGCCGCGGCGGTACGCCCCGAGGCGGGGCCGGTGGCCGTGGTGGGCGGCGCGGTCGTGGACCGTACGCCCGCGGCCGTCAAGGACTTCGCGGTCCGCACCTTCGGCACCGCCGACAAGCTGGTCCTGCAACTGGGCATCCTGACGCTGCTGGCCCTCTTCGCCCTGGCGGTGGGTCTGTTCGCGCTGCGGCGGCGGCGCACCGCCGCCCTCCTGGTGCTCGCCTTCGGCGCACTCGGCACCTTGGCCGCACTGACCCGCCCGGACGCGCGACCGCTGGACGCGGTGCCTTCGGTGGTGGGCGGGGTGGCGGGTGGCGCCGTGCTGTATCTGCTCACCTCGAAGCTGGGCCCCCGCACGTCTCCGGTACCCGAGGAGACGGCCGAGGCGCCCGGGGCCGGGCCGGACGCGGGTACGGGGAATGTGGGCTCCCCGTCCGGCCCGGCCGGGCCCGACCAGGCCGGGGGCCCGTCGGAGGAAGCGTCCCCGGCCGGACCGGGCGGGCAGCGGCCGGACACTGCGGGGCCGGCCACCGCCCGCCCGGCACCCCCCTCGGTGGCTCGCCCGGAGGCGGGCCGGGGCGGCTTCGACCGCCGCGCCTTCCTGATCACCGCGTCCGCCGCCGCCACCGCCTCCGCCGGAGTGGGCCTCCTCGGCCGTCACCTCAACTCCGGCCGGCAGGCCGACGCTGCGGCCGCCCGGGCGGCGATCACCTTTCCCGCCCCGGCCGACCCCGGCCGCCCCATGCCCCGCGCCGCCGAACTCGGCGTCCCCGGCGTGGCCCCCCTCACCACCCCCAACCGCGACTTCTACCGCGTCGACACCGCCCTGGTGGTCCCCCGGGTGGACGCCACCCGCTGGCGGCTGCGGCTGCACGGCCAGGGCGTACGGCGCCCGCTGACCCTCTCGTACGACGACCTCCTCGAACGCCCCCTGGTCGAGCGGGACATCACCCTGACCTGCGTCTCCAACCAGGTCGGCGGCCCGTACGTCGGCAACGCCCGCTGGATCGGCGTCCGTCTGGCCGACCTGCTGCGCGAGGCCGGTGTGCGTCCGCCCTCGGCCGGCGGCCCCGCCGACCAGTTGGTGGCCCGCTCGGTCGACGGCATGACCCTCGGCTCCCCCGTGGAGACCGTCATGGACGGCCGTGACGCCCTGCTGGCGGTCGGCATGAACGGTGAGCCGTTGCCCTTCGACCACGGCTTCCCGGTGCGGATGCTGGTGCCCGGCCTGTACGGCTATGTGTCGGCCTGCAAGTGGCTCCAGGACCTCGAACTGACCACGTTCGACGCCTTCGACGCGTACTGGGTGCGCCGCGACTGGGCCCGCGAGGCGCCCGTCAAGACGCAGTCGCGGATCGACACCCCGCGCCCGTTCGCCTCGCCGAAAGCGGGCACGGTGCAGGTCGCCGGGGTCGCCTGGGCGCAGCACCGGGGCATCGCCCGGGTGGAGGTACGGGTCGACGGCGGCCCGTGGCAGGACGCCCGGCTCGCCGCCGACGCGGGCCGCGACATCTGGCGGCAGTGGTCGTGGCCGTGGGCCGCCGTCCCCGGGAGCCACACCCTCGAAGTCCGCGCGACGGACCGCGCGGGCGACACCCAGACCGAACGCCGCGTCGGGACCGTTCCGGACGGCGCGACGGGACTGCATTCGGTGGTGGTCTCGGTGAACTGAGCCCCGGGCCGCACGCCCGCTCCCGGACCACTTTCCTCCGTAGCGCACAACCCATCCACCAAGGAGAACGTCATGAGCACCACCCGCACGCTGCCCCTCGCCCGCCGTGCCGCCCTCGCCCTGTCCGCGGTGGCACTGCTGCCGCTCACCCTGACCGCCTGCTCGGACGGCGGCAAGGACAAGGAGTCCACCGCGAACGCGGACTCCACGCCCAGCAAGGAAGCCGACATGGGCTCCACTCCGAGCTCCATGGACCCGATGAGCGGCCCCTTCGGACCGGGCTGTGCCGGCGTTCCGAAGGAGGGCAAGGGCAGCTTCGACGGCATGGCCAAGGACCCGGTGGCCACCGCCGCGTCGAACAACCCGGCCCTGTCCACCCTGGTCACCGCCGTCAAGAAGGCGGGCCTGGTCGACACCCTGAACAACGCGCAGAACATCACGGTGTTCGCCCCGACCAACGACGCCTTCGCCAAGCTCCCGAAGGCCGACCTGGACGCCGTGCTGGCCGACAAGGAGAAGCTGACCAGCATCCTCACCTACCACGTGGTCGGCCAGAAGCTGACGCCCAAGCAGCTGGAGAGCGCCAGCTACCCGACCCTCCAGAAGTCGACCCTGACGACGGCCGGTTCCGGCGAGGCGTACACGGTCAACGACACGTCCAAGGTGGTCTGCGGCAACGTCCCGACGGCCAACGCGACGGTCTACATCGTCGACACCGTCCTGATGCCGAAGGCCTGACCGCCGGCCCGTACGCTCGCTCCATGAACCAGTACGGGGCAACGGGTTGTGGAGCGGGCGGACCGGACCTGACGGATTGGTCGAGCCGCGCGATAGGTACGGTCGTCGGTTCCGCCGTCGGTGACGCACTGGGCGCGCCCTTCGAGTTCCAGCTCGGGGGCGCGTTCCGCGCACGCTTCAAGAACGGCACGGGCGAGATGTGCGGGGGCGGCGGCTGGGACCCCGGCGAAGCCACGGACGACACGCAAATGGCCGTCCTGGTCGCCGAATCGCTCCTCGAACGAGGCGGCCTCGACCTGCCGGACGTGTTCGCCCGCTTCCAGCGCTGGGCCGCCTCCGAGCCCAAGGACATCGGTCTGCAGACCGAGGACGTCCTCACCAACGGTGAGCCCTGGGACCTCGCCGCCGCCCTCCACTTCCAGGTCAACATCTACGCGGCCGGCAACGGCTCCCTGATGCGCGCCGCCACCTCCGCCGTGGCCTTCGCCCCCTCCGGCCGCGCCACGACGATGGCCGCAGCCCGCCGCCTGGCCGCCCTGACCCACGGCGACCGCGCAGCCTGGGAGGGCACAGCCATCCTGCACGAGCTGATCCGTGCGGCACTGACCTCGAACCCGGACGACACCCCCCTGCACCCCGGCCCCTCCCTCCCGTTGCCCCGACCCGCACGGGCGGCGGACCCGCCGAGCCCCTCCCACCCCCGCCGGCCCCCTCGGCCAACGCAACCCCCGCCCACCGACCCCATTACCCAGCCCGCTCGGGCGGCGGGGCCGCCCCCCGGGGGCGGAACGGGCGGGCAAGGGGGCGGCCCCCCACGCAGTCGCACCCACCCCGCCCCGGCCCACCCCGACGACGTACCCCCAGCGCCGCGCCCGCGTACCGCCACCATCCTCGCCGCCGTCCCGCGCGCCCTCGCCGAAGTCCACCCCGACCACCGCGACCGCTGGGCCACCGTCCTGGCCCCCGACTGGCACCCGGACGACGCCACCGAGTTCAACGGCGCCGTCTGGCCCTGCCTCGGTTCCGCCCTCTGGGCCCTGCGCACCACGGCCTCCTTCGAGGATTCCCTGGCAGCCGCCATCGACCTGGGCGGCGACACCGACACGGTCGCCGCGGTCACGGGCGCACTGGCGGGCGCGGCGTACGGCGCCCAGGCCATCCCCACCCGCTGGACGGACCCCCTCCACGTCCCCCTGCCGGGCTTCGCTCACCGCGTACTCCACTTCGAGGACCTCCGCGCCCTGGCCCTGAACCTCTCCCGCCTGATGGCGCCGCCCGCCGACACCCCCCGCCCGCCCCGCCTCCGTACCCTTGATCCACCATGACCCGCAGACCCCGCCGCCGCGCCACCACCCCCGCGCCTCTCGCCCAGCGCCTCGGCATCGATCCCGTCCACCTCAAGCTGCCGCCCGCCGGGCACGGCGACCGGCCCACGGTCCGCGCGTACCTCGTCGAACGTCTCGCCGCGGCAGGCCCGGACACCATCGACCGGATGTTCCGCGAAGCCGCCTTCGTCATCGCCGACGGCAGCCCGCTCGCTCCCGACGCCCCCTGCACGCCCGGCCTCGGTATCTGGTTCCACCGCGACCTCCCACCGGAACCGCACGTTCCCTTCCCCGTCCCGGTGCTGTACCGCGACGAGAACATCCTGGTCGCCGACAAGCCGCACTTCCTCGCCACCACCCCGCGCGGCAGCCACATCACCGAGACCGCCCTCGCCCGCCTCCGCCGCGAGCACGGCCTCCCCGAACTCAGCCCGGCACACCGCCTGGACCGCCTGACCGCGGGGCTGGTCCTCTTCGTGGTCCGCCCCCAGGCACGCGGCGCCTACCAGACCCTCTTCCGCGACCGTCACGTGCGCAAGGAGTACGAGGCGTTGGCCGCGTACGCCCCCTCACTCGACCTGCCGCGCACCGTCCGCAGCCGCATCGAGAAGGTCCCCGGCATCATCGCCGCGTACGAGACCCCCGGCGAACCCAACAGCGAGAGCCACGTCGAACTCCTCGCCCACCGCGGCGACCTGGGCCGCTACCGCCTCACCCCCCACACCGGCCGCACGCACCAGCTCCGCGTCCACATGAACGCCCTCGGCCTCCCCCTCCTCGGCGACCCCTACTTCCCCCGTCTCACCGACCCGGCCCCCGCCGACTTCAGCCGGCCGCTGCAACTCCTGTCCCGTGTACTGGAGTTCACCGACCCCGTCACCGGCGCCGACCATCACTTCGAGTCCCGCCGCACACTGGAGGCCTGGACCGACCCCGACGCCTGGGCGACCGGCCCGTCCGCATAGCGAAGGCCCCCACCGGACCGCAGTCCGACGGGGGCCCGTACGCGGGAGCGTCGCGTGCGGCTCAGCCCACCGAGCTGTAGGCCACCACTCCGCGCAGCACCGCGTCCACGGCCCTGCGGGCGTTCTTCGCCACCGTGCTCCCCTCCCGAGGAGCCGCCGCCGCCACCTGCCCCAGCACATCGATCACCTGCTTGCACCACCGGACGAAGTCCCCGGCCGGCATCTCCGCCTCCCGCAGCACCTCGTCCAGGCCCTTGCCCGAGGCCCACATGAACACCGCCCAGGCGAAACCGAGATCGGGCTCACGCTGCCCGACCCCCTCCGCCTGGTTGATCTTGTGGTCCTCCTCCAGCGCGTCGAGCCGGCCCCAGATCCGGACCATCTCCCCGAGTGCTGCCTTCGCCGCACCCCCGGGCACCTTGGGCGCCACCGCGTCGTCGGACTGCCGGGCCTCGTACACCAACGCCGAGACGCACGCGGCGAGTTCGGCCGGGCTCAGGCCTTCCCAGACGCCGTCGCGCAGACACTCGGACGCCAGCAGGTCGAGCTCGCCGTAGAGCCGCGCCAGCCGCTTCCCGTGCTCCGTCGCTGCGTCACCGCGCAGATAGTCCAGTTCGGTGAGCAGCGCGTAGATCCGGTCGAAAGTGCGGGCGATCGTGTTCGTCCGCCCCTCGATGCGGTTCTCCAGCTGCCGGGTGTCGCGCTTGAGCCGGTAATACCGCTCCGCCCACCGCGCATGGTCCTCGCGCTCGTCGCAGCCGTGGCAGGGATGCGCGCGAATCTCCGTACGCAGCCGGGCGATCTCCCGGTCGTCGGCCGCTGCCGCCCGCCCCTTCCGCTGCCGGTCGGGCACGATGTGCCCGGCCTTGGAACGGAGCTGGGAGGCCAGGTCGCGGCGCGACTGCGGCGAACGCGGGTTGAACGACTTCGGAATCCGCATCCGGTCCAGCGCCTCCACCGGCACCGGGAAGTCGATCTGCGCCAGCCGCTTGACCTGCCGCTCGGCGGTCAGCACGAGCGGGCGCGGCCCGTCGTGGTGCTCGAACCCGCGGTGGCCGTTGGTCCGCCCGGCCGGTACGCCCGGGTCCAGGACCAGGGCGAGTCCCGCGAACTTGCCCGTCGGCACATGAATCACGTCGCCGATCCTGAGCTTCTCCAGCGAGTCGGCCGCGGCCACCCTCCGCTGGTTCGCACCCTGCTTGGCGAGGTCCGTCTCGCGGTCCTTGAGGTCACGGCGCAACGCCGCGTACTCCTCGAAGTTCCCGAGGTGGCAGGTCATGCCCTGCTGGTAGCCCTCCAGCCCCTCCTCGTTCTTCTGGACCTGCTTGGAGATCCCGACGACCGACTTGTCCGCCTGGAACTGCGCGAAGGAGGTTTCGAGGAGCTCCCGTGAGCGGTGCCGCCCGAACTGCTGGACCAGGTTGACCGCCATGTTGTACGACGGCTTGAAGCTGGACCTCAGCGGATACGTCCGCGTACCGGCAAGACCGGCGAGCGCGCTCGGGTCCATTCCGCGCTGCCAGAGCACCGCCGCATGGCCCTCGACGTCGATGCCGCGCCGCCCGGCCCGCCCGGTCAGCTGGGTGTACTCACCGGGGGTGATGTCGGCGTGCTGCTCCCCGTTCCACTTGACGAGCTTCTCCAGCACCACCGACCGCGCGGGCATGTTGATGCCGAGCGCGAGCGTCTCCGTCGCGAAGACCGCCTTCACCAGGCCGCGTACGAACAGTTCCTCCACGACCTCCTTGAAGGTCGGCAGCATCCCGGCGTGGTGCGCGGCGATGCCCCGCTCCAGGCCCTCCAGCCACTCGTAGTACCCCAGGACGTGCAGGTCCTCGCCGGGGATGGAAGCGGTCCGCTCCTCCACGATCTCCCGGACCTGCTGGCGCGCGTCGTCGTCGTTGAGCCGCAGCCCGGCGTACAGGCACTGCTGCACGGCGGCCTCGCAGCCGGCCCGGCTGAAGATGAAGGTGATCGCGGGCAACAGCCCTTCGGAGTCGAGGCGTTCGATCACCTCGGCCCGGCTGGGTGTCCAGATCCGGGTGCGCGACCTGCGCTCCCGCTCCCGGTCGGCCTCGCGGACCATCTTGCCGCGCCGCCGGTCCCGGGGGTTGTACGTCGTCTGGTTCTCCATCCGGGCCATCTTCAGCAGGTCCGGATTGACCTCGCGGCGGCCGCCCCGGCCGTCGTCGGACTCCTCGAAGAGGTCGTACATCTTCCGGCCGGCCAGCACGTGCTGCCAGAGCGGCACGGGCCGGTGCTCGGAGACGATCACTTCGGTGTCGCCGCGGACGGTGTCCAGCCAGTCGCCGAACTCCTCCGCGTTGGAGACGGTGGCCGACAGCGAGACCAGGGTCACCGACTCGGGAAGGTGAATGATCACTTCTTCCCAGACGGCGCCGCGGAAGCGGTCGGAGAGGTAGTGCACCTCGTCCATGACCACATAGGCGAGCCCGAGCAGGGACTGCGAGCCCGCGTAGAGCATGTTGCGCAGCACCTCGGTGGTCATCACGACCACGGGCGCGTCCGAGTTGACGCTGTTGTCACCCGTCAGCAGCCCGACCTTGTCGGCGCCGTAGCGTCTCGCGAGGTCCTGGTACTTCTGGTTGGACAGCGCCTTGATGGGCGTGGTGTAGAAGCACTTGCCGCCCTGGGCGAGGGCGAGGTGCACGGCGAATTCGCCGACGATCGTCTTGCCCGAGCCGGTGGGCGCCGCGACCAGCACGCCCTTGCCCGCTTCCAGTGCCTTGCAGGCCTCGATCTGGAACGGGTCCAGTTCGAAGTCGTACATGGCGCGGAAGGGGTGGAGCGCGGTGGCCTCCTCGGCGGCGCGGATCCGGGAGGCGGCGTATCGCTCGGCTGGTGAGAGGTCCTCTGTCATCTTGCTTCGAGCCTACCCGTCACCTCTGACACTCAGCCCGATCTTTATTGCCCCTTGGAACCGGCCCCGCGGCGGCCCGGCCCCCGCACGGGCGTCAGGTGATGTCGTCGTACCCGTTGAGCTGCTTGGGCTCCTTGCCCTGTGCCTGCTCGGGCAGCATCCGCGAGGCGGAGACCGGCTCGATCTCGTGCTCGAACGGCTCGGGGGTGAGGTCCAGCTGCGAGGCCTCGTCGTCGTCGAGTTCGGCGTCGGGGTCCTTGCGGCGCCTGCGCTTGTCGTTGAGGAGCGAGAAGCCGACGGCCAGGAAGTACAGGATCGCCAGCGGTCCGGCGAGCAGCAGCATCGACAGCGGCTCACCACCGGGGGTGGCGATCGCGGCGAACCCCGTGAGGCCGATGATCATCCCTCGCCACCAGCGCAGCATCCGCGCGCCGGTGAGCACCTTCGTCAGGTTCAGCAGGATCAGCAGCAGCGGCAGCTCGAAGGCCAGGCCGAAGACGATCACCATGCGGGTGATGAGGTCGAGGTAGTCGTCCAGGTTGATCTGGTTCTGGACGTCGGCCGGGGTGAAGCTGAGCATGATCTCGGCCGTCTGCGGCAGGATCGTGTACGCGAGGTAGGCGCCGGCGGCGAAGAGCGGTGCTCCGGCCACGGCGAAGCTGTACGCGTACCGCTTCTCGCTCTTGTGCAGGCCCGGGGCGACGAAGGCCCAGAGCTGGTAGAGCCAGACCGGGGTGGCGACCAGGACACCGGTCATGAGCGCGACCTTGAGCGCGATGGTGAAGGGCGACAGGAGGTTGTCGGTCTTCATGATCGCGCAGTTCTGGCCGTTGACCGCGGTGATCCGGCCGTCCGTGCAGCCCACCGAGTCGAGGATGGGGCGCATCAGGAAGGAGAAGATCTCCTTCTGGTAGAACGCCGCGACTATCGTCACGACGAGGATCGCCAGAACGGCCTTCAGCAGCCGGTTTCGCAGCTCACGCAGATGATCGAGGAGCGGCATCCGCCCCTCGTCGTCGGCCTTCTGCTTGCGGGCAGACTTGAGCAACCCACGTCCCTTGTCTCGTGCGAGGGCCGACCTCCCGTTGTGCGCGGGGGCGGCCGGCAGCCGGTGTAGCCGTCAGCTCAGCTCTGGGTGGAACGGGTGGGGTCGTTGACCGGACGGCCGGGGGTGACATCGCCGGGCGCGGCCTTGATGGTGCGCGGGGTGACGGGCGCGTCCGCGTGGGCCTCCGTGGTGGGAGCCGGGGTCGCGGGCTCGTCGTCCTTCTTCATCGCCTTGGCCTCGCTCTTGAGGATGCGGGCCGACTTGCCCAGCGAGCGCGCCATGTCGGGCAGCTTCTTGGCACCGAAGAGGAGCACGACGACGGCGATGATCAGAACGATCTCTAGGGGCTTCAGATTGCCGATCATGTGCGACTTCCTTCTCACCGAGGCGGCTGGGCCGGAACGTTGGCTTGGGGGGCGGGTCGTGCTGGTCGGACTGGTGTCCGGCTTCCTGTGAAGCGATCGTAACCCCCGGGGGTAAACGTGAGGCAATGCCCGTGCGTACTCCCGATTGCGGTCGGTGCCTCGCTCTCGCACCGCAGGGACCGAGCGTACCGCCCCCTCGCCCAGTGGTGGAGACCACTGCGCGGACCGCCTGACTACCGCAAGGCTTCGCCGGTGCGCGCCAGGCTCTCGGTGGAGCGCTCCAGTTCCTGCGCGGCCCGGTTGATCCGCTGCGAGCTGTCCGCGACCTGACGGCCGAGCCGCCGTACTTCCACGAAGACCTTGATCGCCAGGACGCCGAGCACGGCGAGTCCGAGGAATCCGAGAGCGATGGCGAGCATGGGCCAGAACATGGACAGAGCCTAGACGCTAGAGGGGATGGAAGGGGTTCGCAGCGGCCTGCGTCCGGGACGCGGGCGCTCAGAGCGCGGTGTGCAGCCGCAGGGTCCGTACGCCGCCGCCCGTGAGCAATTCCACGATCCGCTCCCCCGCGGGCTTGCGGACCGCGACCCCGCACGCGGGGCAGGTGAAGGAGTAGAAAGTCGTACGGCGGCTGCCGCCGATCGCCAGCCGCAGCTCCTGCGCACCCAGCTCGAAGCGTGCCCGGCAGTCGGGGCAGCCGGCCTTGAAGAGGACCGACTCCGCCACCGGAGCGGCCACACCAGACATCACGGTCATGTCCCCAGCTCTCCTCGTACCTTGCTCTGTTCCGGCCGTACTTCCGTGCCGCGCCCGGGGTTCCTCGACGTCGGCACCCCGGGCGCCTCCTGCTTACGCGAGCCCGCCGGGGCCCCGCTCGTCCACCGTCTCGTACGCCGAGAGCGCATCGCGCGCCGCCTCCCGCGCACTCACCGCGAGCCCGACGGGCGAGACGATCCGCCCCTCCCTGCCCAGCCGCAGCGCCAGCCGCCGCAGTGAGGCCGGGTCCGGGGTCCGCAAGGTCACCCGCAGTCCGCCGTCGGGCAGCTCCTCGGCGCTGTCGTGCGGGTAGTACTCGGCGACCCAGCGGCCTCCGGGCCCTACCTCGACCACCACCTCCGGGTCCTCGGCGGCGGGCTGTACCAGCCCCTCGGAGAGGTCCCTCAGCTCGATCTGCGGCGGTGCGGACGGCTCGTCGAGCAGCTTGATCTCGGCGACCCGGTCCAGCCGGAAGGTGCGCCGGGCCTCGGAGAGCCGGCACCACGCCTCCATATAGGTGTGTCCGACCGCGAACAGCCGGATCGGGTCCACCTCGCGCTCGGTCAGCTCGTCCCGCGCGGGCGAGTAGTACCGCAGCCACAGCCGCCGCCGCTCCGAGATCGCCCGGTCGACGTCGGCGAAGACGCCGCCCTCGGACTCGAAGGTCACCGAGAGACGCGAGCTGGCACCGGCCACCTCGCCGGCCGCCGCCTCCAGCTTCGCGGTGGCCCGCAGCAGCGCCTGCCGGTCGCCCTCGCGCAGCCCGGGAAGCGTGGACACCGCCCGCGCGGCCACCAGCAGCGCGGTCGCCTCGTCGGCGGCCAACCTGAGCGGCGCGGCCACGTCGTCGGGGTTGTGCCACCAGATCCGCTCGCCGTCGGTGTCGATGTCGAGCAGGTCACCGCCCCGGAAGCTGGTCCCGCACATCGGCAGCACGTCCAGGTCCGAGATCAGCTCGTCCTGAGTAATGCCGAAGGCCCGCGCCACATCCTCGATGTGCGCCCCGGGCCGCTCCCGCAGATACGTCACCAGGGACAGCATCCGCCGGGTCTGGTCAATCGCGTTCGTCGCCATGTCTGCCCTACGCCCCTCAGCCCTTAGCCACGGCGCGCAGCCGGTCCACGACGTCCGCCCGCAGGTCCGCGGGCTCCAGCACCACCACGTCCGGGCCGAACTCCACCAGCCAGGCGTCCAGCCCGTGCCCGTAGGGAATCACCAACTCGTCCCAGCCGTCACCCAGTTCACGCACCGCGGTCGCCCGCGAACGCAGCGGATACCCGGCGTCGTGCCGCAGCTTGATCAGCGCACTGCGGGTGGCGGTCTCACCCGCCCAGCTCTCCACGGTCTCCCGTACGGTCACCACGTCCGGCACCTCGGCCCGGAACGCCCCGGCCCGCGAGCGCACCTTCCCGGTGATCCGCGACAGCCGGAACACCCGCTCCGCCTCCCGGTCCCGGTCCCAGCCCGCCAGGTACCAGTGACCGCGCCAGCACTCCAGCGTCCACGGCTCGACCTGCCGGGTCTCGGGGCGGGCGGCGGTGGCCTTGCGGTAGTCGAAGACCACCGGACGGCGGTCGCGGCAGGCCAGCATCAGCGGCTCGAAGGCCGCCTCGTGCACCGGAATGCGCGGCTCCAGCGCGCTGTGCTGCGGTCCGTCGTACGGGTCCTCCGCCTCCGGCATCCCGGCGGCGCGCAGTTTCTGGAGTGCGCCGCTGGCCGCTCCCGCGAGCCGGGCCTGCTGCCAGACCTTCGCGGCGAGGCCGAGGGCTGCGGCCTCCTCGGCGTCCAGGGTGATGGCGGGCAGCCGGTTGCTGTCGCGGCGGGCAAGGTAACCGGCGTCACCGTCGAGGTTCTCCACGGTCTCGATGATCAGGCCGAGTTCGCGCAGATCGTCCTTGTCGCGCTCGAACATCCGGTTGAAGGACTCCTCGTTGCCCGCCTCCAGGTAGGCCTCGATCGACTCCTTCAGCTCACGCTTGCTGAGCGGGCGCCGGGTCCCCAGCAGGCACAGCGCCAGGTTCATCAAACGCTCGGCCTTGGCAATCGCCATGGACGCCCTCTCTGAAGTCAAGTGCGCCCCAAACCGTCCGGCGCTACGACCGTCGACCGTACCGCCCCGGGGTGTCGCGGCAAAAGCCGAGGGCCCCTGCCGGTTACCGGCAGGGGCCCTCGGAAGGTGCGTCCGATCGCACGGACACCAGGTCCGCGATCAGACGGACACCAGGTCGCAGACGAAGATCAGCGTCTCGCCCGGGGCGATGACGCCACCGCCGGCGCCACGCTCGCCGTACGCGAGGTGCGCAGGGATGGTCAGCCGGCGACGGCCGCCGACCTTCATGCCCTGCACGCCCTGGTCCCAGCCCTGGATGACCTGGCCGGCACCGAGCTGGAACTCCAGCGGGTTGCCGCGGTTCCAGGAGGCGTCGAACTCCTCGCCGGTGGAGAAGGCCACACCCACGTAGTGGACCTTGACGTAGTCGCCGGCCTTGGCCGCGGCGCCGTCGCCCTCCCAGATGTCCTTGATCTCAAGGTCCTTCGGGGCTTCACCCTCGGGGAAGTCGATCTCGGGCTTCTCGATGCTCACTGAACGCTCCTACGACAAGAATCTTTCGGACAACCGGAACAGTCTCGCACGGCCGGTAAACGGGTGTGTGCCGTCCGCGCACGGTCAGAACGGGCCTCAGACCGTGCCGACGATGTCGACGACGAAGACCAGGTTGTTCTTCGCCAGCTCGCTCTGCGGGTTGCTGCCGTAGGCCTGCGCCGCCGGGATGGTCAGCAGTACGCGGTCACCGATGTGCTTGCCGACCAGACCCTTGTCCCAGCCCTTGATGACCGATCCGGTGCCGATCTGGAAGGCGGTGGCGCCACCGTGGTCCCAGGAGGAGTCGAACTTCTTGCCGTCCTCCCACTTCACACCGGTGTACTGGGCGACCAGGCCCTCACCGGCCTTCACCTCGGCGCCCTTGCCCTTGATCAGGACCTGCTCCTTGAGGTCCTTGGGGGCCTTCTCGCCCTTGGGGATGGTGATCGTGGCGGCCTTGGGGCCCTCCGCCTTCACCTCGGGCATGCCCTCGGACACGGCCGCCTGCTCGCCCTTCGACTCGGTCTTCTTGTCGAACGCCTTGGCGCCGACGACGTCGACGACCCAGACCAGGCCGTCCTCCGGCTTGATCCCGGACTGCGGGTTCAACTGCTCACCGATGAGCGCCTTCGCGGTGCCCTCGATCTCGATACGGCTGCCGACCTTCTGACCGGCCACCGCCTCCATCACCTTGCCCGGCAGCATCTGCCCGGGCTGCGAGATGTCCTGCACCACCTGCATACGCGGAGCCTTGGGGTCCGCACCCGGCTGCTTCGTCCAGGTGGAACCGAGGCTCTGGCCGTCCTTCATCGTCTTGCCGGCGAAGTCCAGACGTACGAAATCGGTCTTCTTCACCTCGGCACCCGTACCGGCCGAGACCGTCTTCACGGACACCTGGTCGGCCGCCTTCGCGCCCTTGGGGACCTCGATCTTCGGCTCCTCGCCGAACTTCCCGGAAACCTTGGCGACGGCTGCGGCCGACGCGGTCTTCGACCCGTCGTCCTTCGCCTTGGAATCGGACCCACAGGCGGCGGTCAGGAACAGAGCGGGCACCACCAGTGCGGCAGCGGCACGGCGGGCAGTCTTCGTGGGGATCATCAGTCCAACTCGCGGTAGGGGTCCTGGGCAGTCCAGCCACTCTACGACCTGGCCCCAGCGGCACCACGAGCACCGACACGGCAGTGCGCCGGGACGAATCCGCCCCGGCGCACCACCTCAACCCGGATGCCTCACACCCCGTACTACATACCGGCGATCAGCTTCTCCACCCGGTCGTCGACCGACCGGAACGGGTCCTTGCACAGCACCGTGCGCTGCGCCTGGTCGTTCAGCTTCAGATGCACCCAGTCGACGGTGAAGTCCCGGCGCTGCTCCTGCGCCCGCCGGATGAAATCGCCGCGCAGCCGCGCCCTGGTGGTCTGCGGGGGCACCGACTTGCCCTCGAAGATCTTCAGGTCGTTGCAGATCCGGGCGGCCTGGCCCCGCTTCTCCAGCAGGTAGTACAGGCCCCGGCGACGGTGGATGTCGTGGTACGCGAGGTCGATCTGCGCGACCCGCGGATGCGACATCGTCATGTTGTGCTTTTCCCGGTACCGCTCGATGAGCTTGTACTTCATGACCCAGTCGATCTCGGTGCCGATCCGGTCCAGGTCCTCGGCCTCGATGGCGTCGAGGGTCCGGCCCCACAGCTCCAGCACCTTCGCCACATTGCCCTCGCGGATCCCGCGACGGTCGACGAAGTCCACGGCCTTCTCGTAGTACTCGCGCTGCACCTCCAGCGCGGACGCCTCCCGCCCGCTGGCGAGACGCACCTTGCGCTGGCCGGTGATGTCGTGACTGACCTCACGGATCGCCCGGATCGGGTTCTCCAGCGTGAGGTCGCGCATCACCGTGCCCGCTTCGATCATGCGCAGCACCAGGTCGGTGGCACCGACCTTGAGCAGCATGGTCGTCTCCGACATGTTGGAGTCGCCGACGATGACGTGCAGCCGGCGGTAGCGCTCGGCGTCCGCGTGCGGTTCGTCGCGGGTGTTGATGATCGGCCGGGAGCGGGTCGTCGCGGAACTGACGCCCTCCCAGATGTGCTCGGCACGCTGGCTCACGCAGTACACCGCACCGCGCGGCGTCTGCAGCACCTTGCCCGCGCCACAGATCAGCTGACGCGTGACCAGGAACGGAATGAGGATGTCCGCGAGCCGGGAGAACTCTCCGTGCCGGGCCACCAGGTAATTCTCGTGGCAGCCGTAGGAGTTCCCGGCGGAATCGGTGTTGTTCTTGAAGAGGTATACGTCGCCTGCGATTCCCTCCTCGTGCAGGCGGCGTTCGGCGTCGACGAGCAGGCCTTCGAGAATGCGCTCACCGGCCTTGTCGTGGGTGACCAGCTCGGTCAGGTTGTCGCACTCGGGAGTTGCGTATTCCGGATGCGATCCCACGTCGAGGTACAGGCGGGCGCCGTTCCGCAGGAAGACATTGCTGCTGCGGCCCCATGACACAACACGGCGGAAGAGGTAGCGCGCCACTTCATCAGGAGACAGTCGGCGCTGTCCCCTGAACGTGCACGTGACGCCGTACTCGTTCTCCAGCCCGAAAATGCGGCGGTCCATGACTGAACATTACGCCTGATGGCCTGAGCTGAAACCGGGTTCGACCTCACCGATTCGATCATTTTCAAAAGGCCCGGCGATGTTTACGGCGCGCTCGGCAACCTGGCCGTCGACCGGAGGAACCGTCAGCACCCGGCGCGTCGCCAGGAGAACGAGCAGCGCCAGTACGCCGGCGACCGCCGCCACCGCGAAACTCGCCGACGTACCCCCGAGTTCGACCGCGGGACCCGCGACCCCCGTACCCACGGCGGAACCCACACCGAAGGTCGTCACCAGCCAGGAGAACGCCTCGGTGACCGTGCCGCGCGGGGCGTGCCGGTCCACCACGATGAACGCGCACGCCAGTGCCGGCGCCAGGAACACCCCCGCCACCGCCGCCAGCACCGTCATCGCGACGATCCCCGGCGTCAGCATCAACGGCAGGTACCCGGCCGCGAGCAGCGCGACGATCACCAGCAGCCGGGGCTCCGGAGCACCGGCCCACTGCCGCGCCCCGTACACCAGACCGCCCACCAGCGCCCCGAGCCCGAGCGCCGCCATCAGCACCCCGTACACCCAGGTCTTCTGGTGGTCGTCGCCGTACGCCACTCCCGCGACGGTGATCGAACCCAGCGCCGTACCGACGAAGAAGAACGCCCCGAGCAGCGCCAGCAGCCCCTTGGAGCGCAGCGCCCCCAGCCAGTGCGCCTCACGCGCGGCCGAGCGCCAGGCCCGCGAAGGCTTCGAGACGACGACCGACAGCGCACCCAGCACACCGATCGCGTTGATGATCAGCAGCGCCGCCGCCGGCGACCACAGCGAGACGAGGACCGTCACCAGCAGCGGGCCGACGGTGAACATGATCTCCTGGGCGACCGCGTCCATCGCGTACGCCCGGTGCACCTTGTCCTCCTCGCCCAGCACGCTCGGCCACAACGCCCGCAGACCGCCCTCCAGCGGCGGCGTGAACAGACCGGCGACGGCCACCGCGGCATACGTCAGCACCAGCGGATCGATACCGGTCAGACACAGCACGAGCATGCCGAGCGCGGACACCAGCGCGGACGGGAGCTGCACCCTGGGCTGGCCGTGCAGGTCGACCGCCCGGCCGAGCAGCGGCTGGCCGATGGCGTTGGCCACCCCGTACACCGCGGCCAGCGCACCGCCCAGGGTGTAGCTGCCGCCCTCGGCGCGGGTGAAGAGCATGATCGCGATCGGCGCCGTCGCGTTGGGCAGCCGCCCCACCAGCGTCCCGGCCAGCAGGCGCGCGGCATGCCGCGTCCCCAGCAGTTCGGCGTATCCCGCGGCCATCTGTCCCGCCCTTCTCCCCCGGCGCAGCTCCCGCGCGGACCGAGGTTTTACGTATAACTTCCGCCGTCATACGTACCATGACGGCAAACCCGAGGTCCACCTCACGGCCCCACCCCGCCCCCACCACGCACCCACGGAGCACCCGGTGACCACCTCCGCCCACCCCGCCCCCACCAGCAGGGACGTCGCACGGGCGGCCGGGGTGTCCCAGGCCACCGTCTCGCTGGTCCTCGGTGACAAATGGCGGGGCCGGGTCTCCGAGCGCACCGCGGGGCTCGTCCGGGACACCGCCCGCGACCTCGGCTACCGCCCCAACCTCGCCGCCCGCAGCCTCCGCCTCGGCCGCACCCGCACCGCACTCCTGGTCGTCCCCGCCCTCACCAACGAGTTCTTCGCCCGGGTCTACACCGGCGCCGCCGAAGCCGCCGCCGAGCACGGCTTCGGCGTGGTCCTCTACCCCTCCCCCGACGGCATCGGCCCCGCCCGTGACCCCTTCGCCTCCGCCCGCACCGCCCTCGACGGCGTCATCGCCTCCTCCATGGCCACCGGCGCCCTCGGCGCCCTGCGCAGCGCCGGCCTCCCGCTCGTGATGCTCGACAGCGACCCCACCGACCGCGACGGCGACGACACCGCCGGCGCCGCGGCCGCCCACGTCAACCTGGACATCGGCGACGGCATGCAGCAGGTCGCCGCCCACCTCCTGGGCCTGGGCCACCGCCGCTTCGTCCACCTCGCCTCGGCCGTCGACTCCTGGACCTTCGACGTCCGCGCCCGCACCCTCGCCACCGTCCTGCACGCCACCCCGGGCACCACCCTGCGCACCGTACGCAGCCGCCTCGACGTGCACAGCGCCCGCGCCGCCACCGAGGCCGCCCTCACCTCGGGTGAGGACCGGCCCACCGCTCTGATCTGCGACGACGACATCCTTGCCGCCGGCGCCTGCAAGGCCCTGCGCCGGCTGGGACTGCGCGTCCCCGAGGACATCTCCGTCACCGGCTTCGACGACCTCTCGCTGGCCACCGCCGTCGAACCCGAACTCACCACCGTCCGCCTCCCCGCCGAACAGGTCGGCCGACGCGGAATGGCCGCCCTCCTCGCCGTCCTCGACGGCCGCACGCCGGACACCACCGGCCTCCCGGTCGACCTGGTCGTCCGGGGCTCCACGGCACTCGCGCCCTGACACAGGTGTGGCCCCGGACCGCTCCCTGCGGTCCGGGGCCACACCTCGAACGCCATGCGCGCCCTACTCCTCCTCGGTGTCCGAAGGCACCTCGGTCGGCGCCGACGCGTCTCCGTCGGCCTCCAGCAGACGCGACAGCTGCCGCCCCACGATCCGCTTGAACTTCCGCTGCTGCGGCCGCGTACGGTCCAGCACGGCCACTTCCAGCCGCTCTGCCGGAATCTCCCGCTCCGTGCCGTTGGTGTCCCGCGACAGCGCCTGCACGGCCAGCTTCAGCGCCTCCGCCAGACTCATGTCGTCACGGTGCCGCTGGTCGAGGAAGCTGCTGATCTGCTCGGCGTTGCCACCGACCGCGACCGAACCGTGCTCGTCCACGATCGAACCGTCGTGCGGCAGCCGGTAGATCTGGTCGCCGGTCCGCTCGGTGCCGACCTCGGCGACCACCAACTCCACCTCGTACGGCTTCTCCGCGTTGCTGGAGAAGATGTTGCCGAGCGTCTGCGCGTACACATTCGCCAGACCGCGCGCCGTCACGTCGTCGCGGTCGTAGGTGTACCCCCGCAGATCGGCATAACGCACGCCGCCGATCCGCAGGTTCTCGTACTCGTTGTACTTACCGGCGGCGGCGAAACCGATCCGGTCGTAGATCTCGCTGAACTTGTGCAGCGCACGGGACGGATTCTCGCCGACGAAGACAATGCCGTCGGCGAACTGCAGCACAACCAGGCTGCGTCCACGGGCAATGCCCTTCCGCGCGTATTCCGCCCGGTCGGCCATGGCCTGCTGGGGTGAGACATAGAACGGCGTAGACACCGGCTATCCGTCCCTTTCTGTCAGAGGCAAAAACATCGAAGAGACCGAAGGACGGTCACAGAAGTCGCTGAACGACGGCTACAGCCGAACGACGGCTACAGCAGCGCGGCACGCGGCCCGTCGGGCTGTTCCATCCGCTTCGCCAGAACAGTCCGCGCAAGCTCGGCGGACTCGTCGTCCGTCAAACGCCGGAAACCGTCCTCCGTGATGACCGTGACGATCGGGAAGATGCGCCGCGCCATGTCAGGACCACCGGTCGCCGAGTCGTCGTCAGCGGCGTCGTACAGCGCCTGGATGACCAGCGTCGTGGTCTCCTGCTCGGACAGATCCGTCCGGTACAGCTTCTTCATCGAACCGCGCGCGAACACCGAACCCGACCCGGTCGCCGCGTACCCGAGCTCCTCGGAACGGCCGCCCGTGACGTCGTACGAGAAGATCCGGCCCTTCTCGCGGTCGATGTCGTACCCCGCGAACAGCGGTACAACTGCCAGGCCCTGCATGGCCATTGCCAGATTCGACCGGATCATGGTCGACAACCGGTTCGCCTTGCCCTCCAGCGACAGCTGCGCACCTTCCACCTTCTCGAAGTGCTCCAGCTCCAACTGGAAGAGCTTCACCATCTCCACGGCCAGACCGGCCGTGCCGGCGATGCCCACCGCCGAGTACTCATCGGCCGGGAACACCTTCTCGATGTCGCGCTGCGCGATCATGTTCCCCATGGTCGCCCGCCGGTCACCGGCGAGCACGACCCCGCCGGGGAACGAGGCGGCCACGATGGTCGTCCCGTGCGGTGCCTCGATGACGCCCTGCACCGGCGGCAGCACCCGCTTGCCCGGCAGCAGTTCGGGCGAGTGCTCGCCGAGAAAGTCCATGAACGACGAGGAGCCCGGCGTCAGGAAGGCAGCTGGTAGACGCCCGGTGCTACGAGTGTTGGCTTCCACGCGTTTCCCTCCAGGTATGCGATGGCCCGACGCAAGGTGTCGGGGTCATCTCCCAACAGCCCGAGGGCCGCATTGCAGTTGAAGCACAGTACGCCTCGGACCCTACCCGTCTCGTGGCAGTGATCCACGTGTACAGCTGGTGCCTTCAAGCAGATCGTGCAGACGCCGGCCTGGGACGCGACCATGTCGTCGCGTTCGGCTTCGGTGATGCCGTATTGGCGCTTCAGGTGGCCCGCCCGGCCTTCGATTGCCCGGCACGCCTTGCAGCGCGTGGACAGGCCGTCGGACGCACTTGAGTTTCGGTGCCACTCGCTGTGCGGCTTGACTTCCCCGCAGCTCCGGCAGAGTTTGTGCCCGGAGGGCACCTCAACCTTCTCCCGAACCGGCTTGCCCATCGCCTCCCGGCGGCGCCGATAGTGCATGGCCCCGTATTCCGCCACACACTCCCGGCACCGCACCTGAAGGCCGTCTGCTCGATTTCGATCGGATGCAAAGGAACTCAGAGGTAATTCCCTCTCACACCCGGAGCAGACTTTCCCCTCCGACGAAACCGACATATCCTCTATTGTCCGCCTTTTTGAACGAATGAGCGCACGAATTCCTCCGCGTTTTCCTCAAGTACGTCGTCGATTTCGTCCAATACCGAATCCACGTCGTCCGACAGCTTCTCCTGTCGTTCCTTGAGGTCCTCCGAAGCCTGTGCGTCCTGCGTCTGCTCCTCGGCCTCCTCGGTGGAACGCGTCGCCTTCTGCTGTCCGCCGCCGGTGTCCTTGGTCGCCATCTACCTCACCCCGCTCGGTTCGATGTCCTTGGTCCTTGATCAGACCCTATAAGTGAGGTCTGACATTCGCCCCTTGCTTAACGAAGCCGTGGGAACCATCTGGATGATTCCCACCGGGGGCACATTTCAGCCGCGATCAGCCGCCCGAGAGCACCCGGACCAGCTCGTCCGCCGTACGACAGCGGTCGAGCAGCTCCTTGACGTGGTTCCTGGTGCCCCGCAGCGGTTCCAGGGTCGGCACCCGCTGGAGCGAATCCCGGCCGGGCAGGTCGAAGATCACGGAGTCCCAGGAGGCCGCCGCGACGTCGTCCGCGTACTGCTCCAGGCAGCGGCCGCGGAAGTACGCCCTGGTGTCCTCGGGGGGCTTGGTCTCGGCCCTTTCCACGGCGCCCTCGCCCAGCAGCCGCTTCATCTTGCCGCGGGCCGCGAGGCGGTTGTAGAGCCCCTTGTCGGGTCGTACGTCCGCGTACTGGAGGTCGACCAGGTGGAGCCTGGCCGCGTCCCAGTCGAGCCCGTCACGCCGCCGGTAGCCCTCCAGGAGCTCCCGCTTGGCGATCCAGTCCAGTTCCCCGGACAGGCTCATGGGGTCGTTCTCCAGCCGGTTGAGTACGTCCTCCCAGCGGGTCAGTACGTCCTTGGTCTGGTCGTCGGCGTCCGCCCCGTACCGCTCCTCGACGTACTTCCTGGCCAGCTCGAAGTACTCCATCTGAAGCTGTACGGCGGTCAGTGAGCGCCCGCTGCGGAGGGTGACGAGGTGCTGGAGGGTCGGGTCGTGGGAGACCTGGTGGAGGGTGCGGACCGGTTGGTCCACGGCCAGGTCGACGTTGATGAAGCCGTCCTCGATCATGGAGAGGACGAGGGCGGTGGTGCCCAGCTTCAGATAGGTCGAGATCTCGGAGAGGTTCGCGTCGCCGATGATCACGTGCAGCCTGCGGTACTTCTCCGCGTCGGAGTGCGGTTCGTCCCGGGTGTTGATGATGGGCCGCTTGAGGGTGGTCTCCAGGCCGACCTCGACCTCGAAGTAGTCGGCGCGCTGGCTGATCTGGAAGCCGTGCTCGTGGCCGTCCTGGCCGATGCCGACGCGTCCCGCGCCGGTGACGACCTGGCGGGACACGAAGAACGGGGTGAGGTGGCGCACGATGTCCGAGAAGGGGGTCTCCCGCTTCATCAGGTAGTTCTCGTGCGTGCCGTAGGAGGCGCCCTTGTTGTCGGTGTTGTTCTTGTAGAGCAGGATCGGCTGGGCGCCGGGGAGTTGGGCGGCCCGCTCGGCGGCCTCGGCCATGATGCGTTCGCCGGCCTTGTCCCAGAGCACGGCGTCCATCGGGTTGGTGATCTCGGGCGAGCTGTACTCGGGGTGTGCGTGGTCGACGTACAGCCGTGCACCGTTGGTGAGGATGACATTGGCCAGGCCGATGTCCTCGTCGGTGAGCTGACTGGAGTCGGCGGCTTCGCGGGCGAGGTCGAAGCCTCGGGCGTCCCGCAGCGGGTTCTCCTCCTCGAAGTCCCAGCGGGCGCGTCGCGCCCTGTGCATCGCCGCCGCGTAGGCGTTGACGATCTGGGACGAGGTGAGCATGGCATTGGCGTTGGGGTGGCCGGGGACGGAGATTCCGTATTCCGTCTCGATGCCCATTACTCGCCGTACGGTCATGCGGCCCTCCTTGCCCGGCGGCGCCCCCGTCCTGGGGCGGCGCTCAAGTACCGCTGGTTCTGGGGTGCGTGTGCGGTGCCGTCCCCGCACTGTGCGACCCGGCGGTGGCGGTACGGAAGAGCCTAGAACGCCTTTGCGCTGGTGGGGAGATCAAATCCGTCATTGCTCTGTTGTGTGCTGAAGTCCCGCCGAATTGGCCGGAAGATCGCGTGGAAAACGAGGGGAAACGGACCGGCTGCGGATACCCCGCGGGGTATCCGCAGCCGGTCTGCGCCTTACAGGTACTGGCCGGTGTTGGCGACCGTGTCGATGGAGCGTCCGGTGTCGGCACCCTGCTTGCCGGTGACGAGCGTGCGGATGAAGACGATCCGCTCACCCTTCTTGCCGGAGATGCGGGCCCAGTCGTCCGGGTTGGTGGTGTTGGGCAGGTCCTCGTTCTCCTTGAACTCGTCCACGCAGGCCTGGAGGAGGTGGGAGACGCGGATGCCCTTCTGGTTGTGGTCGAGGAACTGCTTGATGGCCATCTTCTTGGCCCGGTCGACGATGTTCTGGATCATCGCGCCGGAGTTGAAGTCCTTGAAGTACAGGACTTCCTTGTCGCCGTTGGCGTACGTGACCTCCAGGAAGCGGTTCTCCTCGGATTCCGCGTACATCTGCTCGACGACCGACTGGATCATGCCGTGCACCGCGGCGTCCTTCGAGCCGGTGTGCTCGGTGAGGTCGTCGGAGTGCAGGGGCAGGCTCGACTTGAGGTACTTGGCGAAGATGTCCTTGGCCGCTTCGGCGTCCGGACGCTCGATCTTGATCTTCACGTCGAGTCGGCCCGGTCGCAGGATCGCGGGGTCGATCATGTCCTCGCGGTTGGAGGCGCCGATGACGATGACGTTCTCCAGGCCCTCCACGCCGTCGATCTCGGCGAGCAGCTGCGGGACGATGGTGTTCTCCACGTCCGAGCTGACACCTGATCCACGGGTGCGGAAGAGCGATTCCATTTCGTCGAAGAAGACGATGACGGGGGTGCCCTCGCTCGCCTTCTCCCGGGCACGCTGGAAGACCAGGCGGATGTGGCGCTCGGTCTCGCCGACGTACTTGTTGAGGAGCTCGGGTCCCTTGATGTTGAGGAAGTAGGACTTGCCGGCGGGCTGACCGGTGACCTCTGCGACCTTCTTGGCAAGGGAGTTGGCGACGGCCTTGGCGATGAGCGTCTTGCCGCAGCCCGGCGGGCCGTAGAGCAGGATGCCCTTCGGGGGCCGCAGTTCGTGCTCCTTGAAGAGGTCGGGGTAGAGGTAGGGCAGCTCGACCGCGTCTCGGATCAGTTCGATCTGGTTGCCCAGGCCGCCGATCTTCTCGTAGTCGACGTCCGGGACCTCTTCGAGGACGAGCTCCTCGACCTCGCTCTTCGGGATGACTTCGTAGACGTAACCGGATCGGGGCTCCAGCAGCAGGGCGTCGCCGGGGCGGATGGTGATGTCCAGCAACGGCTCGGCGAGCCTGACCACCCGTTCCTCGTCGGTGTGCCCGACCACCAGGGCCCGTTCGCCGTCCTCAAGGATTTCCTTGAGGGTGACGATGTCGCCTGCGCGCTCGTACTCCATGGCCTCGACCACATTGAGCGCTTCGTTGAGCATGAGTTCCTGGCCGCGCCGGAGCTCTTCGAGCTCGACGCTGGGGCTGACGTTGACCCGGAGTTTGCGGCCTCCGGTGAAGATGTCGGCCGTGCCGTCCTCGTTGGCCTCCAGGAACACACCGAAGCCGGCCGGCGGCTGTGCGAGCCGGTCCACTTCTTCCTTGAGGGCCACGATCTGGTCGCGGGCCTCGCGGAGTGTGTTGGCGAGCCGCTCGTTCTGGGCGGACACGCCTGCCAGGTTGGTCTGCAGCTCGACGATCCGCTCTTCGAGAATCCTCGTGTGACGCGGAGAGTCGGCGAGCTTGCGTCGCAGGACGGCGATTTCCTGCTCTAGATAGGCAACCTGTCCGGCGGGGTCCTCGGACCCTCGCGCGGGCCGGATGCCGCGGTTGATGTCGTCGTCGTGGGCTGCCACGGTCCTCACCTCCTCCAAGGGGAGCTGGACGCTTCCTGACCCTACCTGGGTAGGTGTTGGTTGAAACCCCTAGATCAAAAGACGATCGCGGAGTGTCTGATCTTCACCCTTGCGTACTCCCTCACAGAGGGGGGATACCCACCCAGCAACATCGGAAAGCGGGCGGTTGTATCGTCGAAGTGTTCAACACCCGTCAGGGCTGGCTTCAATTGGTGCATACCACGCAGGGAACGGCAGGAGATATGACCGTGCAGGAGAAGGCTCCCACCGCAGACGGCGCCCAGGTCGGGGACCCTCTTGAGGTGTGGATCGACCAGGACCTCTGCACCGGCGACGGGATCTGCGCGCAGTACGCGCCGGAGGTCTTCGAACTCGACATCGACGGTCTCGCCTATGTGAAGAGTGGTGACGACGAGTTGCTTCAGGCCCCGGGAGCGACCACTCCGGTTCCGCTGCCGCTGCTTCAGGACGTGGTGGACTCGGCGAAGGAATGCCCGGGCGACTGTATTCATGTACGTCGCGTTTCGGACAGGGTCGAGGTGTTCGGGCCGGACGCCGAGTAGGTCCGGCTGCTGGGTGTGACCGCGGTCTCAGACGCTGCGGGCTTCGGTGGTGGCGGAGCGGGTGAACTTCCCGTTCCGCCACTGCCATTTGGGCTTCTCGGTCTTGTCGGGGCAGCAGCGGGCGACCGCGTCGGAGGAGTAGCCGAGCAGGGTCGCGGTGATCGCGCCCCCGGCGACGGCGAGCTCGGTGACGTTCAGTCCCTCGCCGGGTTCGAGGAGGGTGGCCACCACGCGGTTGCCTCCGGTGAGGACGTAGATCGCGCTCGGCGGGGTGCCTATTCCGGTCTCGCAGCGGACGGCGGCGACGGTTTCCGGGTTCCGGTCGCCGTCGAGGTCGCCGGTGGCCTGCTTCAGCACAACGGGCTGGCCGGCGCGGCATTTCAGGGGGTACGTCGCCGTCTTCGCGTCCGGGGCCGGGAGCGCCCGCGCGGGGCCGGGGGCGGTCTGGGAGGCGAGGGCTGCCGCGGGCTGGAGGAGGGCGGCGCCCGCTATGACGGCGGCCGTGGCGGCGGCCGTGGCCAGCCAGTGCACCGCGCGGGGCCGGGTGTGTGCGGGGGCCGTGGGCGCGGAGGTCTGCACGCGGAGGTCTCCTGTGAGGCTGTGCCGGGTGGGGCGCCGGCGACGGGAGGGTGTCCAGCATGGTGCCACAGGGGGTGGCGGGGCGGAATGCCGGGGTGCGGGTCCGCGGGCAAAGGCTTCGTACAGGCGCGGGGGAAAGTGAAGGCGCCGCCGTCCAGTTCTCGTGTCGGTCCGGGAACTGGACGGCGGCGCCGGTCTGTTGGGGAGGCGTGCCGCGGGCTCAGCCCTGGCTGCCGCGCTCCTTGTTGGGGCCCTCGTAGTCCTCGCCGTACGAGCCCTTGGAGGGGCGGCGGCGGCGCATCGGGGGCTCCACGCCGTCGGCGAGACGGCGGGCGGTGACGAGGAAGCCGGTGTGGCCGATCATGCGGTGGTCCGGGCGGACGGCCAGGCCCTCGACGTGCCAGTTGCGGACCATCGACTCCCACGGCTGGGGTTCGGCGAAGCAGCCGATCTCGCGGATGGACTCGACGGTCCTGGCGAGCTGCGTGGTGGTGGCGACGTACGCGCAGAGGATTCCGCCGGGGACGAGCGCCTTGGAGACGGCGTCCAGGGTTTCCCAGGGGGCGAGCATGTCGAGCACGACGCGGTCGACCTCGGTGTCGGACAGGTTGTCCTGGAGGTCGCCGACAGTGAGGGTCCACGCGGGGTGCGGGCCGCCGAAGTAGCGCTCGACGTTGCCCTGCGCGATGTCCCCGAAGTCCTGCCTGCGCTCGTAGGAGTGCAGCATTCCGTGGTCGCCGATGGCGCGCAGGAGGAAGGCGCTCAGGGCGCCGGAGCCCACTCCGGCTTCGACGACGCGGGCGCCGGCGAAGATGTCGGCGAAGGCCAGGATCTGCCCCGCGTCCTTGGGGTAGACCACGGCTGCGCCGCGGGGCATGGACAGGACGTAGTCGGGGAGCAGGGGGCGGAGCGCCAGGTAGGCGACGTTCCCCGTGGTACGGACAACACTGCCCTCGGACGCCCCGATCAGCTCGTCGTGCGAGAAGGCACCCTTGTGGGTGTGGAACTGCTTCCCGGCTTCGAGCGTGAACGTGTAGTGGCGGCCCTTGGGGTCAGTCAGCTGGACCTGGTCCCCGACCTTGAAGGGCCCGCGTCGGCGGGCGGCACCGGTCGGTTCGGACATGTGACCAGCCTACCGGCTGTTTGAGGGCCTTCTCGCCGCTGGCCCGGGTGCGGGGGGCCTACTGCGGGCGGGCCATCGCCTTGACGAAGGCGCGCTCGACGTCGGCGGTGGACAGGACTCCGTAGATCTCGCCGCTCTCCTCGATGACGAGGTACTCGGTGGCGGGGGCCGCGCGGAGGCGGTCGAGGAGGGCTTCGCCGGCGAGTTCGGCGGGGATGCGCATGTCGTCGGTGAGGTCGGCGGCCAGGCCGCTGACGGCGACCCAGGGGCGGCGGTGTTCGGGCACGCCGACGATGGCGGTCTCGCGGACGACGGCGGTGGGGTTGCCGTGGCCGTCGACCACGACCAGGGCGCGGGCGCCCGCCTCGTTGGCGCGGCGGAGCGCTTCGGAGAGCGGGGTGGCGGACTCGACGGGGACGGCGCGTCGGGTGAGGGAGCGGGCGCGCAGGTCGGGGAGGTGCTGGCGCAGCCGGGCCATCCGGAGGCTGTTTCCTGCGCCGGTCCAGATGATGGCGGCGAGGATGGCGGCGAGGAGCGCGTCCAGGACCGTGTCCATGCCGGTGATGTCCTCGGTCTTGTTGCCGAGGGCGCCGGTGTGGGTGAGCAGGGGCAGTCCGATGAGGACGGCGACGGCGAGGCCGCGGCCGACCCAGGCGGCGGCGACGGTGCCGGTCATCGGGTTGCCGGTGATCTTCCAGATCACGGCGCGGAGCATCCGGCCGCCGTCCAGGGGCAGGCCGGGGAGCAGGTTGAAGGCGGCGACGATGAGGTTGGAGATCATCAGGCCGGCCAGCAGGACGCCGGGGACGGTGCCTGCGGTGACCAGGTCCATGGCGACGTAGAAGATCCCGGCCAGGGCGAGGGAGAGGAGGGGGCCGACGAAGGCGAGGACGAATTCGCGGCCCGGGGTCTCGGTCTCCTTCTCGATCTCGGAGACGCCGCCGAAGAACTGGAGCTGGATGCGCCGGACGGGGAGCTTGAAGCGGAGGGCGGCCACCGTGTGCGCGAGTTCGTGGACGAGCACGGAGGCGTAGAAGGCGACGGCGAAGAAGAGCGAGACGAGGTAGCGGGCGGCGCCGAGCTCGGGCAGCACGAGGTCGAGCTGGCCGCCGAAGACCCAGGTGATGAGGGCGGCGACGAGGAACCAGCTGGGGGCGACGTAGACGGGGACGCCGAAGGGGCGGCCCATCAGGAGGCCGCCGCCGGACCCGTCCCGGTGGCGGTCCTTGCCGGAGTTGTCCGGGGTGCGCTCGCCGGCCGGGGGTGAGGTGGTCTCTTCCGTGCCGGGCTTGGGGCGTGCGCTCTCGCCGTTCTTGTCGTCGGCGCGGCGCTCGTCGCTCTCGTCCACGGGGTCCCTTCGTTTTCGTCACACCGGTGTCGCCTGGTGCCGTTGTGCGGGGCAATGCCCTGATCATGCAGTGCGGGAGGGTCTGACGTCGATGGTAGGGGGGCTTTGTCAGTGGCTGCCCGTAGGGTCTGAGTCATGGATACGAGTACCGGTACGGCGGGGGTGGCGAGGCCGCCCACGGGGCTGTCGCCCTCCAGGGCGAGCGATTTCATGCAGTGTCCGCTGCTGTACCGGTTCCGGGTCATCGACAAGCTTCCGGAGAAGCCGAGTGAGGCTGCTACCCGGGGGACGTTGGTGCATGCCGTGCTGGAGCGGCTGTTCGACGATCCGGCGGTGGAGCGGACGGTGCCGAAGGCGCGGGCGCTGGTTCCGGGGCAGTGGGGCCGGCTGCTGGAGTCGAAGCCGGAGCTCTCGGCGCTGTTCGAGGACGATGCCGAGGGCGAGCGGCTGACGCGGTGGCTGGGGCAGGCGGAGGATCTGGTCGAGAAGTGGTTCTCGCTGGAGGATCCGACGCGGCTGGAGCCGGCCGACCGGGAGCTGTTCGTGGAGACGGAGCTGGAGTCCGGGCTTCGGCTGCGCGGGGTGATCGACCGGGTCGATGTGGCGCCGACGGGCGAGGTGCGGATCGTCGACTACAAGACGGGTAAGGCGCCGCGTCCTGAGTACGCGGAGGGCGCGCTGTTCCAGATGAAGTTCTACGCGCTGGTGATCTGGCGGTGGAAGCGGATCGTGCCGCGCAGGCTTCAGCTGGTGTATCTGGGCAGCGGCGATGTGATGACCTACGACCCGAACGAGGCGGACCTGGAGCGGATGGAGCGGAAGCTGCATTCGCTGTGGGAGGCGATCAAGGAAGCCACCGAGACGGGTGACTGGCGGCCCCGGCCCACCAAGCTGTGCGGCTGGTGCGACCATCGTGCGGTGTGTCCCGAGTTCGGCGGGACGCCGCCGGTCTATCCGCTGGAGGTACGGCCTCGCGGGGCGTCGCAGTAGCGGCAGGGCAGAATGGGGCCGGTCTAGGGAAGAGGAGATCACGTGGCTATCCGCGTCCTGCTGGTGGACGACCAGCCGCTGCTGCGTACCGGGTTCCGGATGATTCTGGAGGCCGAGCAGGACCTTGCGGTCGTCGGTGAGGCCGGGGACGGTCTGCAGGCGCTCGATCAGGTGCGGGCGTTGCAGCCCGATGTGGTGTTGATGGACATCCGGATGCCGCGGATGGACGGGGTCGAGGCGACCCGTCAGATCACCGGCCCGGGTCGGGACGGTCCGGCGAAGGTGCTGGTGCTGACCACGTTCGACCTGGATGAGTACGTGGTCGAGGCCCTGCGGGCGGGGGCCAGTGGGTTCCTGCTGAAGGATGCGCCGGCGCATGAGCTGGTGCAGGCGATCCGGGTGGTGGCGGCGGGTGAGGCGATGCTCGCGCCGAGCATTACGCGCCGGTTGCTGGACAAGTACGCGGACCATCTGCCGTCCGGCGAGGACGAGGTGCCGGACACCCTGCACACGCTGACCGAGCGTGAGGTGGAGGTGCTGAAGCTGGTCGCGCGCGGGCTGTCGAACGCGGAGATCGCCGCGGACCTGTTCGTGAGCGAGACCACGGTGAAGACGCATGTGGGTCATGTGCTGACGAAGCTGGGGCTGCGCGACCGGGTGCAGGCCGCGGTCTACGCGTACGAGAGCGGTCTGGTGCGGCCGGGCGCCCAGTAGGCGCACCGGACGGACATGAGTGTGGGGCCCCGCCGGGTTGTCGGCGGGGCCCCACACTCATGTCGCGGTGGTTTCGGTCAGCTCTTGCTGATCTCCCAGAAGCGGAAGACCGTCGAGGTGTCCAGGGTCCATTCCAGGCCCGAGATGTTGTTGTGGGCGACGGCGTACTGCTTGCCCTGCCACAGCGGGAGGATCGGGACGTCGTCGGCGACCAGGTCCTGGAGCCGGCCGAAGTCCTCGGCGGTGGCGCTGCGGTCGGCGGATGCCGCGGTCCCGGGGATGATCCGGTCGGTGATCTCGCTGTTCTCGTACCCGTTGGACAGCACGTTGCCCTTGCCGAAGAACGGCTGGGTGAAGTTGTCGGCGTCCGGGTAGTCGGGGACCCAGCCCTTGACGTAGACCCCGTACTTGCCGGCGGCGATGTCCTTCTCGTACTGCTCCTGGTCGACGGACTTCACGTCGGCCTGGAAGAGTCCGCTGCGGTTGAGCTGCTGGGCGAGGGCCTTGAACTCCTCGACGGTGGCGGGTCCGTAGCGGGCGGGGGTGGCCCACAGGGTGAGCTTGACCTTGCCCTTGATGCCGTCCGCGCGCAGTGCCTGACGGGCCTTCGCGGGCTGGGGGCTGCCGCCGTACTTGTTGAAGAAGGCGGTGTTGTGGCCGGTGATGCCCGCGGGGACGATCGAGTAGAGCGGGGTGGCGGTGGACCGGTAGACGTCGCGGACCAGGGCGCCGCGGTCGACGAGGTAGGCGATGGCCCGGCGCACGCCGAGCTTGCCTGCCACCGGGTCCTTCATGTTGAAGACCAGGTGGTGGACCTCGGCGCTGCTGCCCTCGACGGGGGCGACGGGCTTGTCGCCGCTGAGGGAGGCGGCTTCGGTGTCGGCGATGTCCTTGGCGGCGAGTCCTCGGTAGGCGAGGTCGATGCTGCCGTTCTTCAGGGACTGGGCCAGTGCCTTCTGGTCGTTGTGGAAGAGCCTGAGGGTCATACCGGTGTTCTTGATCTTGGCGTCGCCCCGGTAACCGTCGTTGACGGCGAAGACGGCCTTCTCCTGGTCGAAGGATTCGAGCCGGTAGGGGCCCGAGCCGACGGCCTTGTTGTCGGTGCGCAGCTTGTCCGCCGGGTAGGCGGTGCGGTCGACGATCGCACCGGCGCCGGAGGCGATCTTGCTGGGGAAGGTGGAGTCCGGGACCTTGAGGCGGAAGACGACGTTCCTGTCGTCCGGGGTCTCGATGCTCCGGATCGACGACAGCATGACGGACGGGCCGGCCTTGTCGTTGATCCGCATGGTGCGCTCGAAGGAGTACTTGACGTCCTGCGAGGTGAGCGCGTGACCGTTGCTGAAGGCGAGGCCGTCGCGCAAGGTGCACCGGTAGACGGTGCTGCCGTCGTCGAAGGCGCAGCTCTGGGCGGCGTCCGGTTCCGGCTGGGAGCCGCCCTTGGGGAAGGCCATCAACGACTGGAAGACGTTGTTGAACAGCAGCCAGGAGCCGGGGTCGTAGCCGGAGGCCGGGTCGGTCGCCTTGATTTCGTCGGACATGCCCATGGTGACGGGCTGTCCGGTTCCGGCGGTCGGTTCTGCCCCGCCGCCTGCGGAGGTGCCGCAGCCGACGAGGAGACCGGCGGAGAGTCCGGCTGCGAGGGGGGTGGTCAGCCAAGACTTACGTATCTGCACGGGGTGCTTCACACTTTCCGGGTTGAACGTCGTGCGTCGTGGGGGGCCTGGTGGGGGATCAGGCGACGCCGCGACCGAGCTCCCACAGCTGAAGGTCGGCGGCGAAGTTGACCGCCCATTCGGTGCCGGTGATGTCACTGCGGGCGGCGAGGTACTGCTTGCCCTGCCACAGCGGGAGTACGGGTACGTCCTCGGCGACGATGTCCTGCATCTGCTCGAAGGCCGGGATGGCCGCGCCCCGGTCGGCCTTGCCGCGCGACTGGGGGATGAGGGTGTCGCGGACTTCCTTGTTGACGTACGGGGTCTGCAGGAAGTTGTCCTCGTCCAGGAACGGCGCGATGTAGTTGTCGCCGTCCGCGAAGTCGGGGAACCAGCCCATGCCGTAGACGGCGTACTTGCCGTCGCGCTGCTCGCCGGTGAAGGCGCTCCACTTGGTGCCCTTGAGGCTGACGTCGAAGAGGCCGGAGGCGTTCAGCTGCTTCTGCAGCACCTCGAACTCCTTCTTGGTGACCGCGCCGTAGTGGTCGGTCGTGTAGTCGAGCGTCAGCTTGACGGGGCGGCGGATACCGGCGCCGGCCAGCAGGTTCTTGGCCTTCTTCACGTCCGGTGCGGGGTACTTGTTGAAGAAGGAGTTCTTGTGCCCGGTGATGCTCGTGGGGATCAGCGAGTACAGCGGCGCGGCGGTGCTGCCGTAGACCTGGCTGACCAGCTCGGCGCGGTTGATGACGGTGGCCATCGCCTGGCGCACGGCCTTCTTTCCGACCACGGGGTCGGAGGTGTGGAAGCCGAGGTAGCGGATCTCCAGGCCGGGCAGCTCGACCAGCTTGATGGCCTGGTCCTGCGACGTGGACATCTTGCTGATCTGCTCGGGGGCCAGGGTGCGGGAGATCACGTCGATCTCACCGTCGCGCAGGGCCTTCTCCAGGGCCTGCGAGTCGGGGAAGGAGCGGATCTCGACCTTGTCGTTCTGGAGCTTCACGTCACCCTTGTAGCTCGGGTTCTTGGTGAAGACCGCCTTGGTGGCGGTGTCGCCCTTGGCATCGATGTCGACGGTGTAGGGGCCGGAGCCGGTCACGTCGAAGCCCGCCCGCACCTTCTTGGCGGCGTAGTTGGCCTCGTTCACGATGGAGGCGGCGGGGGTGGCCAGTTTGTACGGGAAGGTGGCGTCGGCGGACTTGAGGTGGAAGACCACCTCGTTGTCGCCCTTGGCCTCGACGAGGTCGATGTTGGTGAGCAGACCCTTGGGCCCGTTGTCGTCATTGATCGCCACGACGCGCTCGATGGAGAACTTGACGTCGGCGGCGCTCATCGCCTTGCCGTCGGAGAACTTCAGGCCGCTGCGCAGCTTGCAGCGGTAGCTGGTGTTCCTGGTGTCGGTGAAGCCGCAGCTCTCGGCGGCCTCGGGCACCGGTGCGCCGCCGCCGCGCGGGACGCGCAGCAGGGTCTGCAGGGTCTGCCGCATGACGTTCCAGGACGCGGTGTCGTAGGCGAACGCCGGGTCGAAGGGGGCCGGTCCGTCCTTGGTCGCGACGAACTGGTCCGTGGTGCCCACGACGATGGCCTTACCTGCCCCGTCCTGACTGTCCGCCTCGCCGCCGCATGCGGCGAGTATCGGAGCGAGCAGGCAGACAGCTGCGGGCAGCACCCATGTCTTGCGGTTCATCCTGGACGTTCTCCCTCAACCGGCGATGCGATGCAGTCGCGTACGAACACTTCGCCGTTATCCGCCGGTTGACGACGTGCAGATCGGGCCGGTTACCGAACCACGGGAAGGTGCGGCGAAGTTCTCGCGTTGAGATTAGTGCGCATTGCCGGGCATCGGGCAGCCGTGCACGGTGCAAGCCGACGCGCCGGGTCCGAGAATCTTTCGTACACCTCTTCACCAATCCGGACACATGGGCACACAAAATTGCCCGCCGACCTGGTTTCTTGCCTTCTTGCCCAGGTATCGGCGGGCCCGCCCGTGACGAAGGTCACTCGATGAATACATTTACGGTGGCGTGAATTCCTCAATAGGGAATCTCACGCAAACCGCATGACCCGCTGCCCTGTGTTTCCTTCTATTCAGGAGGCCACGCAGTGTGCACGCGTCAGTGCATTCCCGTGATGAGCTTCCGGAGAAATGCGAGATCGACTTCTTCGAGTGAGCCGACGACCACGCGTCCGTCGGCGGCGGCGATCGGTGCCACGGAGGGGACGGCCACCACCCGGCAGCCCGCCGCCTCGGCCGAGGCCACGCCGGTCGCGGTGTCCTCGATCACCGCGCATCTCACCGGATCGGCGCCGAGCCTGCGCGCCGCGTGCAGATAGGGGTCGGGGTGCGGCTTGGTGCGGGAGACCTCGTCGCCCGCGACGGTGAAGTGGAAGGTGCCGGTGCCGAACGATTCGAGGATGCGGTCGATGATGCGCCGGTGCGAGGCGGAGACGAGTGCCATCGGGATGTCGTACGTCCGCAACTCGGCCAGCAGCCGCGCGGCGCCCGGCATCAGCGGCACCCCCCGTCCGATGCGCGCCTCGAAGCTGTCGTTGAGCAGGACGGTCAGCTCGGGGAGGGTGATGTCGGCGCCGGTGGACTCGATGAGGAAGCCCGCGCTGCGGGTCATCGGGCCGCCGACGACCACCTCCCGCCAGGATTCGTCGAGTTGGTGGCCGAGGCCGGCGAAGACCTCCTTCTCGGCGTCCCACCAGAAGCCCTCGGTGTCGACCAGGGTGCCGTCCATGTCGAGGAAGACCGCCTGGAGGGCCGAGTCTTCGGCGGTGATTGTCGTGGGCGCGGGGACCGTACTTGTCATCCGGCACTCCTCCTGGGGGACGAGAAGGCCGGCTGCTCCCCCTGGAGTGGAGAGGGCAACCGGCCTGCACTGGGCCGACCAGTGTACGTCCGGCCCGGTGAACGCGCGTTCCTGTATTGCCGCGTCCGGGTGAACGGGAGCGGAAGAGGGCGTCGGGACGCCCCCCGACCCCGCGCTACCGCGCGTTGAAGTACTTCGCCTCCGGGTGGTGGATGACGATCGCGTCGGTGGACTGCTCCGGGTGGAGCTGGAACTCCTCGGAGAGGTGCACGCCGATCCGCTCGGGCCGGAGCAGGTCGGCGATCTTCGCCCGGTCCTCCAGGTTGGGGCAGGCGCCGTAACCGAGCGAGAAGCGGGCGCCGCGGTACTTCAGGTCGAACATGTCGGCCACGTCGCTGGGGTCCTCGCCCGCGAAGCCGAGCTCGGAGCGGACCCTGGCGTGCCAGTACTCGGCCATGGCTTCCGCCAGCTGGACGGAGAGGCCGTGCAGTTCGAGGTAGTCGCGGTAGGAGTTGGCCTCGAAGAGCTTGGCGGTCTCCTCGCCGATCCTGGAGCCGACGGTGACGACCTGGAGGCCGACCACGTCCACCTCGCCGGATTCCTCCGGGCGGAAGAAGTCGGCCAGGCACAGACGGCGGCCGCGGCGCTGGCGCGGGAAGGAGAAGCGGGTGCGCTCGGAGCCGTCGTCGTTGAGCAGGATCAGGTCGTCGCCCTTGGAGACACAGGGGAAGTAGCCGTACACGACGGCCGCTTCGAGGAGACCCTCGGTGTGCAGCTTGTCGAGCCAGCCGCGCAGGTGCGGGCGGCCCTCGGTCTCCACCAGCTCCTCGTAGGTCGGTCCGCCCTTGCGGGCTTCCTTCAGGCCCCACTGCCCCTTGAACAGTGCGCCCTCGTCCAGCCAGGAGGAGTACTCCTTGAGACCGATGCCCTTGATGACACGGGTGCCCCAGAAGGGAGGCTCGGGGATCCGGTTGTCGGTGGCGGTGTCGGAGCGCACCGAGCCCTCGGGCTCCTGCACCTCCAGGACCGCCGCGTTCTCCCGCTTGGGGACGCGGCGCTGCTTGAGCTCGGGGAGCTTGGCACCGGGCACTCCGCGCTTGACGCCGATCAGGGCGTCCATCAGGCGCAGCCCCTCGAACGCGTCGCGGGCGTACCGTACTTCGCCCTCGTAGATCTCGTGCAGGTCCTGCTCGACGTACGCCCGGGTGAGCGCGGCGCCACCCAGGATGACCGGGAAGTCGGCGGCCATCTTGCGCTGGTTGAGCTCCTCCAGGTTCTCCTTCATGATCACCGTCGACTTGACGAGGAGGCCGGACATGCCGATGACGTCGGCCCGGTGCTCCTCGGCGGCTTCCAGGATCGCGGAGACGGGCTGCTTGATGCCCAGGTTGACCACGTTGTAGCCGTTGTTGGAGAGGATGATGTCGACGAGGTTCTTGCCGATGTCGTGGACGTCGCCGCGGACGGTGGCCAGCACGATGGTGCCCTTGCCGTCGTCGTCCGACTTCTCCATGTGCGGCTCCAGGTAGGCCACCGCGGTCTTCATGACCTCGGCGGACTGGAGCACGAACGGCAGCTGCATCTGGCCGGAACCGAACAGCTCGCCGACCACCTTCATGCCTTCGAGCAGGGTGTTGTTGACGATGTCGAGGGCGGGGGTGTCGGCGAGGGCCTCTTCGAGGTCTGCCTCCAGGCCGTTCTTCTCGCCGTCGATGATGCGGCGCTGGAGGCGCTCGTCCAGCGGCAGCGCGAGGAGTTCCTCGGCGCGGCCGGCCTTCATCGACTTCATGTTGACGCCCTCGAAGAGCTCCATGAGCTTCTGCAGGGGGTCGTAGCCCTCGGCGCGGCGGTCGTGAATGAGGTCGAGGGCGACCTTGACCTGCTCCTCCTCCAGCCGGGCGATCGGCAGGATCTTGGAGGCGTGCACGATCGCGGAGTCGAGTCCGGCCTTGACGCACTCGTCGAGGAAGACGGAGTTGAGGATGACGCGGGCGGCCGGGTTGAGGCCGAAGGAGATGTTGGAGAGGCCCAGCGTGGTCTGGACGTCGGGGTGGCGCTTCTTGAGTTCGCGGATGGCGCCGATGGTGGCGATGCCGTCCTTGCGGGACTCCTCCTGGCCGGTGCAGATGGTGAAGGTGAGGACGTCGATGAGGATGTCCGACTCCTGCACCCCCCAGTTGCCGGTGAGGTCCGCGATCAGGCGCTCGGCGATGGCGACCTTGTGCTCGACGGTGCGGGCCTGGCCCTCCTCGTCGATGGTCAGCGCGATCAGGGCCGCGCCGTGCTCGGCGGCCAGCGCGGTGACCTGCTGGAAGCGGGACTCGGGGCCGTCGCCGTCCTCGTAGTTGACCGAGTTGATGACGGCGCGCCCGCCGAGCTTCTCCAACCCGGCCTTCAGGACCGGGAGTTCGGTGGAGTCCAGGACGATGGGGAGGGTGGAGGCGGTGGCGAAGCGGCCCGCCAGTTCCTTCATGTCGGCGACGCCGTCGCGGCCCACGTAGTCGACGCAGAGGTCGAGCATGTGGGCGCCCTCGCGGATCTGGTCGCGGGCCATCTCCACACAGTCGTCCCAGCGGCCGTCCAGCATGGCCTCGCGGAACTTCTTCGAGCCGTTAGCGTTCGTCCGCTCACCGATGGCGAGGTACGAGGTGTCCTGGCGGAACGGCATGGTCTGGTAGAGCGAGGCGGCGCCGGGCTCGGGGCGCGGCTCGCGCACCGCCGGGGTCAGGCCGCGGGCACGGTCGACGACCTGGCGCAGGTGCTCGGGCGTGGTGCCGCAGCACCCGCCGATCAGGGAGAGGCCGTAGTCGTTGACGAAGGCTTCCTGGGCGTCTGCGAGGCCTTCGGGGCCGAGCGGGAAATGGGCGCCGTCCTTGGTGAGGACCGGCAGGCCCGCGTTCGGCATGCACATCAGCGGGGTGCGGGAGTGGCGGGCCAGATAGCGCAGGTGCTCGCTCATCTCGGCGGGGCCGGTCGAGCAGTTGAGGCCGATGAGGTCGATGCCGAGGGGTTCCAGGGCGGTGAGCGCGGCGCCGATCTCGGAGCCGAGCAGCATCACGCCGGTGGTCTCGAAGGCCAGCGAACAGATCAGCGGCACCTCGAAGCCGAGCGCGTCCATGGCGCGGCGGGCGCCGATCAGGCTGGACTTGGTCTGCAGCAGGTCCTGAGTGGTCTCGACGATCAGGGCGTCGGCGCCGCCGGCGAGGAGGCCCTCGGCGTTCTGCTGGTAGCCGTCGCGCAGCACGTCGTACGCGATGTGGCCGAGCGAGGGCAGCTTGGTGCCGGGACCGATGGAGCCGAGCACCCAGCGCTGGCGGCCGTCGGTGGCGGTGAACTCGTCGGCGACCTCGCGGGCGATGCGGGCGCCGGACTCGGAGAGCTCGACGATGCGGTCCGCGATGTCGTACTCGTTGGCGGCGGAGTGGTTGGCGCCGAAGGTGTTGGTCTCGACGCAGTCGACGCCGACCGCGAAGTACTCCTTGTGCACGTTGCGGACGATGTCCGGGCGCGTCAGGTTGAGGATCTCGTTGCAGCCTTCGAGGTCCTGAAAATCTTCGAGGGTGGGGTCCTGTGCCTGGAGCATGGTGCCCATCGCGCCGTCGGCGACCACTACGCGGGAGGCGAGCGCCTCGCGGAGGGCGGTGGCTCGGGTGCGGGCATCGGGCGTGGGGTTCGGCAACGAGGCCATGGAAGTGCTCCCAGGGTTGCGACGGCTGTCGGCTTTGCGCGGGCCCAGGTGGCCCGTGCACCCGGTCAGGGTAACGGGGCCGGTCGGGGATGTGTGCAGGTGTCCCGCAGGGCGGACGGCGCTGCGGCGCGGGCGGTGGTGGGGTCGCGGAAGGGGATACGGCCGGATACCTCCGGTGACAGGGGTCGACATCGGCCGATACTGTTCAGCATTGCCGAACTCGTTGGTTTGTCTGCACCAACGAACCACACAAACGTCGAATCCCAGTGGAGGTGATCGGGCGATGGCTCGCAACATCCAGTCGCTGGAACGCGCGGCTGCCATGCTGCGGCTGCTCGCGGGCGGTGAGCGCCGGCTCGGGCTGTCGGAGGTGGCCTCCGCGCTGGACCTGGCCAAGGGCACCGCGCACGGCATCCTGCGCACCCTGCAGCACGAGGGCTTCGTGGAGCAGGACCCCACGTCGGGCCGCTACCAGCTGGGCGCCGAGCTGCTGCGCCTGGGCAACAGCTATCTGGATGTGCACGAGCTGCGGGCCCGCGCCCTGGTCTGGACGGACGATCTGGCCCGCTCCAGCGGGGAGAGCGCCTATCTGGGCGTACTGCACCAGCAGGGCGTACTGATCGTGCACCACGTCTTCCGCCCGGACGACAGCCGCCAGGTGCTTGAGGTGGGGGCGATGCAGCCGCTGCACAGCACCGCGCTGGGCAAGGTGCTGTGCGCGTACGACCCGGTGGCGCTGGCCGAGGCGCTGGACGCCCCCGTCGCGCCCGAGTCCTTCACCTCGCGCACCGTGACCTCCCCGCTGGACTTCGAGGGGGTGCTCGACCTCACCCGGGCCCGCGGCTGGGCCAGTGACGTGGAGGAGACCTGGGAGGGCGTGGCCTCGATCGCCGCCCCGATCCACGATCGCCGGCGGATGCCGGTGGGCGCGGTGGGCATCGCCGGCGCGGTCGAACGGATCTGCCCCGACGGGGAGTTGAAGCCCGAACTGGTCGCCGCGGTACGGGACTGCGCACGGGCCGTCTCGCGGGACCTGGGCGCCGGGCGGTTCTGAAGCCGCCCGAGTGGCGGTGGGACCGGAATCACAGAACCCTTGACTCACTGGTAACGGAGGTGAAAACTGCCGTTCACCGGTCGGCATTGTCGAACACCTAACGGCAATACGAGTTAGAGTGTGACAACGCCAGGAACCGGCTGGGGCTCTCAACGAGAGTTCTGAACCTGGACGAAGGACAAAGGAGTCGCGGGTGTCCAGCCTCGACATCTTCACCGGCGAGACCATCGGTACCGCCGTACTCATACTGCTGGGCGGTGGCGTCTGCGCCGCCGTCACGCTCAAGCGCTCGAAGGCGTTCAACGCCGGATGGCTCGCCGTCACCTTCGGGTGGGGCTTCGCCGTACTGACCGGTGCGTATATCTCCGGCGGGCTCTCCGGCGCCCACCTGAACCCGGCGGTCACCGTCGGTCTGGCCGTCAAGGGCACCATCACCTGGGGTCAGGTGCCGACGTACTTCGCCGGTCAGATACTCGGCGCCATGATCGGTGCGCTGCTGGTCTGGGCGTCGTACGCCGGACAGTTCCGCGCCCACCTCACGGACCCGGAGATCCTCGCGGCACAGCCGGCCGAGGACGGCATGGTCGACCAGAAGACGGCTCCCAAGGCCGGCCCGGTCCTCGGTGTCTTCTCCACCGGCCCCGAGATCCGCAACGTCGCGCAGAACCTGACCACCGAGATCATCGCCACCGCGGTGCTGGTCCTGGCGATCCTCACCCAGTCGACCATCGGCGGCGTCTCCCCCGACGACCCCAAGGGTCCGGGCGTGATGGGCGCGATGATCACCGCCTTCGTCGTCGTCAGCCTCGGCCTCTCGCTGGGCGGTCCGACCGGGTACGCCATCAACCCGGTCCGTGACCTGGGTCCGCGCATCGTGCACGCACTGCTCCCGCTGCCCAACAAGGGCGGTTCCGACTGGGGCTACGCCTGGATCCCGGTGGTCGGCCCGCTGATCGGTGGCGCCCTCGCGGGCGGCATCTACCAGCTCGCCTTCGCCTAGAGACGTCCGCGGCGGAGCCGTCCGCGCCGCAGAGCCGTACGAGAAAAGACTTCGAGGAGCACACCGTGAGCGACGCACACACCACAGGACCGTTCATCGCGGCCATCGACCAGGGCACCACCTCCAGCCGCTGCATCGTCTTCGACAAGGACGGCCGGATCGTCTCGGTCGACCAGAAGGAGCACGAGCAGATCTTCCCGAAGCCGGGCTGGGTCGAGCACGACGCGACCGAGATCTGGGAGAACGTCCAGGAGGTCGTGGCCGGGGCGGTCGTCAAGGCGGGCATCTCCGCCGCCGACGTCAAGGCGATCGGCATCACCAACCAGCGCGAGACCACGATGATGTGGGACAAGGCGACCGGTGAGCCCGTCCACAACGCCATCGTCTGGCAGGACACCCGCACCGACGCCCTCTGCAAGGAGCTCGGCCGCAACGTCGGGCAGGACCGTTTCCGCCGCGAGACCGGCCTCCCGCTGGCCAGCTACTTCGCCGGCCCCAAGATCCGCTGGCTGCTGGACAACGTCGAGGGCCTGCGCGAGCGCGCGGAAGCCGGCGAGATCCTCTTCGGCACCATGGACTCCTGGGTCATCTGGAACCTCACCGGCGGTGTCAACGGCGGCGTGCACGTCACCGACGTCACCAACGCCTCGCGCACCCTCCTGATGAACCTGCACAAGATGGAGTGGGACGAGAAGATCCTGCACTCCATGGGCATCCCGGCGGCGGTGCTGCCGGAGATCAGGTCCTCCGCCGAGGTGTACGGCACGGCAGCCGAGGGCGTCCTGGCGGGCGTTCCGGTCGCCTCCGCGCTCGGTGACCAGCAGGCGGCCCTGTTCGGCCAGACCTGCTTCTCCGAGGGCGAGGCCAAGTCGACGTACGGCACCGGCACGTTCATGCTGATGAACACCGGCGAGGAGCCCGTCAACTCGTACAACGGCCTGCTGACCACCGTCGGCTACCAGATCGGCGACCAGAAGCCGGTGTACGCGCTGGAAGGGTCGATCGCCGTCACCGGCTCGCTCGTCCAGTGGATGCGCGACCAGATGGGCATGATCAAAACCGCGGCCGAGATCGAGACGCTGGCCTCCAGCGTCGACGACAACGGCGGCGCGTACATCGTGCCCGCCTTCTCCGGTCTGTTCGCCCCGTACTGGCGCTCCGACGCCCGCGGTGTGATCGCCGGTCTCACCCGCTACGTCACCAAGGCGCACATCGCCCGTGCCGTGCTGGAGGCGACCGCCTGGCAGACCCGTGAGATCACCGACGCCATGACCAAGGACTCCGGCGTCGAGCTGACGGCCCTCAAGGTCGACGGCGGCATGACCTCCAACAACTTGCTGATGCAGACGCTGTCGGACTTCCTGGACGCTCCCGTCGTCCGTCCGATGGTCGCCGAGACCACCTGTCTCGGTGCTGCCTACGCGGCCGGCCTCGCGGTCGGCTTCTGGTCCGGCACGGACGAGCTGCGCGCCAACTGGCGCCGCGCGGCCGAGTGGACCCCCCGCATGGACGCGGACACGCGGGACCGTGAGTACAAGAGCTGGCTCAAGGCCGTCGAGCGGACCATGGGCTGGATCGAGGACGAGGAGTAATCGACATGACCACCCTGCAGAGCGTCCCGGCCCCCGGGGCGCGACCGGCCGACGGTTCGACCGCGAGCCGCGCCGAGACCCGGGAGCGGCTTTCCAAGGCGACGTACGACCTCCTGGTGATCGGCGGTGGCATCCTCGGCATCTCCACCGCCTGGCATGCCGCGCAGTCCGGACTGCGGGTGGCCTTGGTGGACGCCGGTGACTTCGCCGGCGCCACCTCGTCCGCCTCCTCGAAGCTTCTCCACGGCGGCCTCCGCTACCTCCAGACCGGTGCGGTCAAGCTGGTCGCGGAGAACCACTTCGAGCGGCGGGCGGTCTCGCGGGACGTCGCCCCGCACCTCGCCAATCCGCTGACCTTCTACCTCCCCGTCTACAAGGGCGGTCCGCACGGCGCGGCCAAGCTCGGTGCGGGCGTCTTCGCCTACTCCGCGCTGTCCGCCTTCGGCGACGGGGTCGGGCACGTCATATCGCCGTCGCGTGCGGCGAGGGACGTCCCCGAACTGCGTACCGACAACCTGAAGGCCGTCGCGGTCTACGGCGACGACCAGATGAACGACTCCCGGATGGCGCTGATGACGGTCCGCGCGGCCGTCGAGGCGGGCGCCACCGTGCTCAACCACGCCGAGGTCACCGGGCTGCGCTTCACGCACGGCCGGGTGACGGGCGCCGAGCTCAAGGACCGGATGGACGCCACCGAGTTCGGTGTCGACGCCCGCCTGGTGCTCAACGCCACCGGCCCGTGGGTGGACCACCTGCGCAAGCTGGAGGACCCCAACTCGGCGCCGTCCATCCGCCTCTCCAAGGGCGCGCACCTGGTCCTGAAGCGCACCGCGCCGTGGAAGGCCGCGCTGGCCACCCCGATCGACAAGTACCGCATCACCTTCGCCCTCCCCTGGGAGGACCAGCTACTGCTCGGCACCACCGACGAGGAGTACGAGGGCGACCCGGCGGACGTCGCGGTGAACGAGAAGGACATCACCCAGATCCTGGACGAGGCCGCGTTCTCCATCCGCGACCAGCAGCTCTCCCGGGACCTGATCACGTACTCCTTCGCGGGTCTGCGCGTCCTGCCGGGCGGTCCCGGCGACACCTCGAAGGCCAAGCGCGAGACGGTCGTCACCGAGGGCCGCGGCGGCATGCTGTCGGTGGCCGGCGGCAAGTGGACGACTTTCCGCCACATCGGCCGCACGGTGATGAACAAGCTCGCCGCCCTCCCCGGCCACCCGCTGGGCGAGGACATGGAGCCGATCTCGCACCTGCCCAAGAAGATTCCGCTGCCGGGCATCTCGAACCCGAACGCGGTCGCCCACCGGCTGCTCGTCGACGGCGGTACGCCCGGCCCCCGGATGTCCCCCGAAACGGCCCGCCACCTGGCCACCCACTACGGGTCGCTGTCCTTCGACATCGCCCGGCTGGCGAGCGACGACCCGGCGCTGGCCGAGCGCATCCACCCGGACGCCCCGGAGATCATGGCGCAGGTCGTCTACGCCCGGGACCACGAGTGGGCGGAGACCGCGGACGACGTGCTGCGCCGCCGTACGACCCTGACGATCCGGGGTCTGGCGACGGACGACGTACGGGCCAAGGTCGAGCGGGTACTTTCGCGCGAGAGCTGACCCGCTGTCGGCGCTGACCCGAGAGCCAGTTGTATCGGCCCAGGTCAGGGCCTTGCGCCGAAGGGCGGACCTCTTTGAGGGTCCGCCCTTCGGCGTGCGAGGATACGTCGGAGGTCTGGCGGCGGTGCCGGGCGGGAACAGGAGGTCGTCCATGGCCGTCACCGACGAGGCCATCGAACGCATCAAGGGCATGATCGTCTCGGGTGCGCTGCGGCCGGGCGACCGGCTGCCCAAGGAGAGCGAGCTGGCGGCCGAACTGGGCCTGTCACGCAACTCGCTGCGGGAGGCGGTACGGGCGCTCTCGCTGATCCGGATCCTGGACGTCCGCCAGGGCGACGGCACCTATGTCACCAGTCTGGACCCGCAGTTGCTGCTGGAGGCGATGAGCTTCGTCGTCGACTTCCACCGCGACGACACGGTGCTCGAATTCCTGGCGGTACGCCGGATCCTGGAGCCGGCGGCCACGGCGATGGCCTGCTCCCGGCTGACCGACGACGAACTCGACGCGCTGGAGGCCCGGTTGACCGCACTGGGCGACGACCCCTCGGTGGAGGAGCTGGTCGCGGCCGACCTCGAATTCCATCGCGCGATCGTCCAGGGCTCCGGCAACTCCGTTCTCTGCTCCCTGCTGGACGGCCTCTCCGGGCCCACCACCCGGGCCCGGATCTGGCGCGGACTGACCCAGGAGGACGCGCTCAGCCGCACCCTGCGCGAGCACCGGGCGATCCTGGCCGCGCTGCGCGACCGGGACGCGGAGGCGGCCAGGTCGTGGGCGACGGTACACATCGCGAGTGTGGAGCAGTGGTTGCGGTCGACGCTGTAGCGCGCCATGGCCGTGGAGGAAGATCGGATCTCTCCGATCCGGCCGATTTCGATTGATTCAGTCCCCTGAGGGCACGCTTCCCGCATGCGTAAGGTGGGCCTCCTGGACGCTCCCGTACAGGGGGAACACCTGATGAAGTCGGAAGAAGGAGGCGCTGGGTGATCGAGCTCGACGGGGTACCCGAGCTGGTCGACCCGGTCATGGTGGCCGCGTTCGAAGGCTGGAACGACGCCGGTGACGCCGCCTCGGCCGCGGTCGCGCATCTGGACCGGGAATGGAAGGGCGAGGTGTTCGCGGCGCTCGACGCCGAGGACTACTACGACTTCCAGGTCAACCGTCCGACCGTCTTCCTGGAGAACGGCGTACGGAAGGTCACCTGGCCCACCACCCGGCTCTCGGTGATCCGCACCGGTGGCGAGAAGCCGCGCGACCTGGTGCTGGTGCGGGGCATCGAGCCGTCCATGCGGTGGCGGTCGTTCTGCAACGAGATCCTGGGCTTCGCACACGAGCTGGGGGTGGAGATGGTGGTGGTCCTGGGCGCCCTGCTCGGCGACACCCCGCACACCCGCCCCGTGCCGGTCAGCGGGGTCACCTCCGACCCGGACCTGGCCCGCACCATGGACCTGGAGGAGACCCGCTACGAGGGGCCCACGGGCATCGTCGGCATCCTCCAGGAGGCGTGCACCCATGCGGGCGTGCCCGCGGTGAGCCTGTGGGCGGCCGTCCCCCACTACGTCTCCCAGCCCCCCAACCCGAAGGCGACCCTCGCCCTCCTCAACCGCCTGGAGGACCTCCTCGGGCTGCGCATCCCGCTCGGCGAACTGCCGGAGGACGCGCGGGCGTGGCAGGTCGGGGTGGATCAGCTGGCCGCCGAGGACAGTGAGGTCGCCGAGTACGTCCAGTCCCTGGAGGAGGCGCGCGACACGGCGGACCTTCCCGAGGCGTCGGGGGAGGCGATCGCCCGGGAGTTCGAGCGGTACCTGCGGCGGAGGGATCCTTCGGCGGGGCCCGGGGAGGGTGGGCCCGGACTGGCCACCGACGGCGGCGAGGCGTATCTGCGTGACACGTCGGGTGGCCGTGCGGGGTCCGGCGGCCGCCAGCCGAAGAAGCCACGGTCGGCGGGCACCGACGAGGAAACACCGGAGCCCGGTGACGAATCCGGTCCCCCGGACAACCCCCCGGACGCGTCGGCCCAGTAACCCGCAACTCGCCTCCCCCTTCCGGGACCAGCCACTGAGGCGCGAGGGACTCCGCCCCTCCAGGGGCGCGGGGGGGGCGGGGCCGACCGGTGGCGAAGGCGGGCCGGGACGGCGAGGGTGCGACTCCGTCGGGGGCCGCCCCCTTGCCCGCCCGTTCCGCCCCCGGGGGCGGCCCCGCCGCCCAAGCGGGCTACCAGGAGCAGGAGGGGCATGCGGCCCCGCCGCCCAAGCGGGCTACCAGAGGTGGGAGGGGCAGGCGGCCCCGCCGCCCGGCGTGACAGCCACTCGGCGTGACAGCCGCCCAGCGTGACAGCCACTCGGCAGCATTACCGCGCCGCCACCCCAAAAGCCCCCCCTCAGCCCCCTTCAGTCCTCCACGCCCCGCACCGCCACCGCGTCGTACTCCGTTGTCGGGACCGGTTCCACGTCGAAGCGGGCGTTGGGGAGGTAGATGCGGTCGCGCCAGGCTGCCGCCGTTGTCGGGATGCGGAAGCGGGGGTCGGTGAGGCGGGTGACGAAGCGGCCATGGGTGGCGGACTCGTTCAGACGGAGCACGTCGATCGCGCTCTGGCGTTGCTGGACGACGTACAGCAGCCGTTCCCGCAGCAACAGCCCGTCCGCGTCCGGCAGTTTCAGCGCGCCGACGTCGATCCGCCGGGCGACCCCGGTGCGCGGGTCGACGCGCATCAGTGAGCCGCCCGCGGCCACGGTGTCGGCGACGATCAGGGCACGCCCGTCCGGCGTCCGCTCGATGCCGTTGGCGGCGAAGTCGTCGCCCTGGACCCAGTCGCCGGTCAGCGGGCGGACCACGAGGTCGCGGGCGGCGGGGAGTTCTCCGTGCCGGCCGAGCGGGACGCCGTACAGGACGGCGCGGTAGGAGTCGGTGAACCAGGCGATGCCGGGGCGCAGCACCACATCGTTGACCATCTGCGCGCCGGGCACGTCGTAGACGGCCAGATGGCGCCCGCCGCGGGGGTCGGCGACCCGGATCTGCCGGGAGAGGCCGCCCGCGAGGAAGAGCCGGCCGCGGTCGTCGGTCTTGAGGCCGACGGTCGAGCCGCCGAGCCCGCGCAGCACGACCGAGCCCCGGCCGGTGGCCAGGCTCGCCCGGTAGACCGAGCCGTCGCCGAGCGAGCCGAAGTACGCGTGCGGGCTGTCGCCGATAGCGATGCCCTCGGGCCGGAAGCCGTTGGGGAGGGGGAATTGGGTGGGCCACCGCGCGCCACCCGCCGCAGCCTGCGCCGTACCCAAGGGAGACAGGAGTGCCGCGCCGCCCAGCGCGGCGCTCGCGGTGAGAAGTCTTCGACGTGCCAAGGAGCCGCTCACGGAACATCCTTCCGACGAATGGTTCTTCGGACCTACGAACGCAGACACCTCATCACATGTCCCCCTTCCGCGCAGGCATTGGCCTCAATGGCCTCAATGGTGCGTGACATCTGTTTCACGCGGAATTGGCCGGGTTTCCCTGTTCCGCTTTTGTTCAAACGCAGTTGGCGTGATTCGGGTGGACGGATCGCCGGAGCGGTAGCAGTCTGGGCCACCGAGGTCCCCAGCGGACCGAGTTCCGAGAAGACACCGGACAGGCACGCAGCGCACGGCACCCGAGGGGAGCGGTGGAAGCGATGACCGATCAGGTACATCCCGGAGAGGGCCCCGGCAACACGGGCCCAGGACCGGGCGGAGCGGGATTCACCTACCGGGGCGCCGAACCCGAACTGATCGTCGTGGCGAGCGGCGAGGCCCGGCTGCGGGCGGGTGCGGAGGGCGTCAGGTCGGCGGCGGGCTCGGACGTATCGGCCCTGAACATGTTCCTCAGCGATGAACAGCTGGCGCTGGAGCCGCTGTTCGGGCACGAGGATCGTCATGCGAGTACGTCGTCCCAGGCATCCCATGCGTCCCAGACGTCCCGCGAGGACGAGGATCTGGCGCTCTACTACCGGGTGCGGGGCGGTGAGGACCGGGCGCGGGAGCTGACCGCACGGCTCGCGGCACTGCCCGGAGTGGAGACGGCGTACGTCAAGCCGGGCGCGGTCCCGGCGTCGTATCCGGCCCAGCAGTCCCCGTACACACAAGGCCAACTCCCGTACCAGCACGCACAGCAGACTCATCAGGCGCAGCAGACCTACCAGCCGCAGCAGCCGCAGCAGCCGGGCTACGAGGAGAACAAGCGCCTCAAGGAGGGCACCCCCGCCACCCCCGACTTCACCGGCAGGCAGGGCTATCTGCGGCCCGCCCCCGAGGGCGTCGACGCGTACTGGGCGTGGTCGCGGCCCGGCGGCTGCGGCGAGGGCGTGACGGTCATCGACATCGAGGGCGCCTGGCAGCTGGGGCACGAGGACCTGGCGGACAAGCTCGCCGGGGTGGTGATCGGCACCCCGGTCCAGGACGTGGCCTGGCGCAACCACGGCACCGCCGTCCTCGGCGTCATCGGCGGCGACCTGGGCGAGCGCGGCATCACCGGCATCGCCCCGCAGGCGACGACCGCCGCCGCCTCCTTCCGCGGTCTCGGCACGGCCGCCACCATCCAGGCCGCCGCCGCCCGCCTGTCCCCCGGCGACCTCCTCCTCGTCGAACTGCACCGCCCGGGGCCACGGTTCGACTTCTCCGAGCGCGACGACCAGCGCGGCTACATCGCCCTCGAATGGTGGCCGGACGACCTGGCGGCGATCCGCTGGGCCTCGTCCCGGGGCATCCTCGTGGTCGAGCCCGCCGGAAACGGCGCGGAGAGTCTGGACGACGCGCTGTACGAGCGCCGGCCCGACGAGTTCCCCGAGCAGTGGCGCAATCCCTTCAACCCGTCGCACGGTTCCTCCGGTGCGGTACTGGTGGGTGCGGGCGCTCCCCCGCCCGGGACGCACGGCCGCGATCACGGTCCCGACCGCTCGCGGCTGGCGTTCTCCAACTACGGCGCCCGGATCGACGCCCAGGGCTGGGGCCGCGAGGTCACCACCACGGGCGGCTCCTGGGACCGCCCCGGTGATCTCCAGGGCGGCGCGGAGGAGATCGCCTGGTACACCGACACCTTCGCCGGTACGTCGTCGGCGTCACCCGTGGTGGTCGGCGCGCTCGCCTCGCTCCAGGGCATCCTCAAGGCGTCCGGCCTGGCACCGATGAGCCCCGAGCGGGCCCGCGAGGTACTGCGGGCGACCGGCTCGCCGCAGCAGGACGCCCCGAACAGGCCGTCCTCGCAGCGGATCGGCAACCGGCCCGACATCAAGTCCGCGGTCACCCGGCTGCTGCCCTCGGCGGTGGGCACCGGGCAGGCCGAACGGTACTGGGACGAACTGCTCCCGTACCCCCGTGAACTCCCGCCGCGGCTGAGGCTGTTCGTGGCGGGGGCCTGGCGCAACCTGAACGACCCGGCCCCCGACATCCGCCAGGCGGTGCACGCCGCCTTCGCGGGGGGCCGGCCGGACGTACGTGTGTGGTTCTCGGACGAGGAGATCGTCGGTCTCGTCGTCACCGGCTGAGGCAGCGGCCTCCCCCGCGCCTCGACAACGGGCAGCACAGACCGCGAGCAACGCAACGACCGGAAGGTGGCACAGCATGAGCACCACCCCGCAGATGCAGGGCCAGAGTTACGGGCAGCAGCAGGGCTTCGGCCAGCAGGGTTACGGCCAGCAGGGCCTGGGCCAGCAGGGTTCGGACTCCACCTCCCCGCCGCCGCCCCAGTTCGGGCAGCAGAGCCAGGGCCAGGGCCAGCAGGGCTACGGCCAGCAGGGCCTGGGTCAGCAGCTTCAGCAGCTCGGCCAGCAGCAGCCGTACCAGCAGCTTCTCCAGCAGCTCGGCCAGGGCCAGCAGGGCCAGCAGGGACAGCAGGGACAGCAGCAGGGCGTCGAGCAGCAGGCCATCAGGAGCAACACCGCCACGCAGTACTGGGACGTCGTCCAGCCCCTCCCGGGCCAGCCGCCGATCCTGTTCCTGCTGGTCGACAACGCCTGGCGTCAGCTGGTCAACCCGAGCCAGATCGTGCACGACGAGGTCCAGCGGGCGTTCGCGTTCGGGCACCGGGTCATCGGCTTCTACGACGACCAGTCCCCGACCCTCCTGAAGGCGATCGTCGTCAACAAGTAACGCCGCGCCTCCTCTTGACGGTACGTCAGCGGCAGAACGTCATCAGCACAGACCGGCGGCGCCGGGCGGTGGAATCTCCCCCGCCCGGCGCCGTCTCCATGTTCCTTGGAACGATCCGTGTGGACGGCCCCCGGGAACGGTCCCCGCGATTCGTCAGGAGCAGGTGAACCGGGCCGCAGCCCAGTCCCCGTGGTCCCCCGACTTCTTCGCGTCGGTGTCGGTGACCTTGAGCCGGACATGCTGCGCACCGTCCAGCCTGACGTCCACGGGCACCGTCTCCGATGCCCCGGTGACCTTGGGCGAGGTCCACAGCACCTTGCCGTCCGCCTCGACCGAGAACGCCACCTCCCCGTAGCCGTTGATCTCGTCGTCGATGCCGGCGTCGGCGGTGAAGGCGGTGCAGCGCCCGCCGGTGTAGAACTCGATGTCGGAGTCGGCGTGCACGCCGATGCCCTTGTCGTAGGTCTTCCCGGCGAGCGTGAGCTTCTTGCCGTCCGCCGCGCCCGACTCGCCGTTGCTGCGGTCGCGTTCGGCGGGTCCGTACCCGTTGGTGGACTTCAGCCAGACCATGTCACTGGCCCAGGTGCCGGCGGTCGGCGGCGGGGGCATCACGGACGCGCCGAAGCGCTGCACCGCGGTGCGGGACTCCCCCGCCGCTCGGTAGCCGGCGGTCGCGGTGAGGCCGGTGTCGCCGGGTACGGCGTCCTTCGCCGGGGTGACGGTGACCTCTACCCGCTTGCTGGTGCCCGCCGGGATGCGGTCCATGGTCGCGGCGGGGGTGACCTGCCAGCCGGCCGGTGCGGCCAGCGACACGGAGACTCCGGTGGCGTCGCGGTTGCCCGCGCTCACCTGCACGGCGACCTTTCCGGCCACCCCGGCGCCCAGCTCCTGCCCGGGTGCCACGGCCAGGGCCGCGGTCGCGCCCGGCTGCTTGCCGCCGACCGCGCTGGTGTCCTCAAGCTCCAGCTCGAAGGCGCGGTTCGTCGGCAGCGGCGCGGTCTTCACCTTGACCACTCCGCCGCGGTCCTCGCGGTCGTACCACCAGCCCTGCGTGGCCCTGTCGTACGCCGCCCTGCTCGCCAGGCGCGGGAGTTCGCGCCCGCTCAGAGCGACCTCGTCGGGCGCGGAGTTGGTGTGCACGGTGAAGGCGTACGGCCGGGCGGTCTGCTTGCCGCTGAACTCTCCCCTGCTCGCCCCGATCCGGATCGAGACATCGCCCTCGCCCCGGTGCGGGGCCCGCACCTCGGCCTGCTGGGTGGCGAACCTGCCGGCCCGGTGCTGCCGGGTGACCCCGTCGTCCTCGTACATCGTGAACGACGACTTCCCCTGCGGGTAGACGTCCCAGGCGAGCGCCGAGTCGGCCTTGCGGTCGGTGTACGAGCGGATGCCCGGCCACATCGGGACGCTGGCGCCCGCCCTCACGAAGAGGGGGAGGGTGTCGAGGGGTGCGCTGTAGTCGTCGAGGGTGGTCGGGCCCTCGTAGGTACGGCCGCTCCAGTAGTCGATCCACGTCCCCCTGGGCAGGTAGATCCCGTCGCGCTCCGCGCTGTCCTGGTAGACGGGCGCGACCAGGAAGTCCTCGCCGGACATGAACTCGTACTTGGCCGCGTCGGTGGCCGCCTTCGGGTCGTCGGGGTACTCCAGCGACAGCGGACGGACCATGCCCACACCGGACTTGGTGGCCTCGTGGGCGTACGAGTACTGGTAGGGCAGCAGGGATTCCTTGAGCTTGAGGTAGCTGCGGTTGACGGAGGTGTAGGGCTCCCCGTAGCGGAAGGGCTGCTTGTCGTTGGCGGCCCAGCCGTCCATGGTCATCGTGGTGCCGAGGAACATCTTCCACTGGAGGTCGCGGGTGTAGGTCTTGGCGCTGCCGCCGAAGATGCCGTCCACGTCACCGGTGGTGTAGGCGAGGCCGGACATGGTCGAGCCCGCGTAGGTCGGGATCTGCCAGCGGATGTACTCCCAGCTGCCGGACTGGTCGCCGGACCACTGCACGCCGCAGCGCTGGGCGCCGGCCCAGGACTCGGGGGCCCAGGTGTAGCCGCGGGCGTCGCTGTTGTCCTCGATGCCCTTGTACGCGTCCTTGCAGCCGTCCAGCGCGAACTTGTAGCCCTCGCCGACCCACGCCACATCCAGCTTGGCGACCCGCTGCCCGGCCTTGACCTGCTCGCCGAGCTTGTCTATGCCGTCCTCGGTCCACAGGCCGAGCTGCATCTTGCGGTCCTGCAAACCCTTCGCGGTCTCGGCGAGATCCTCGTAGCCGCAGCCATAGCCGTCGTTGACGAGCATCCACCCGTTGGGCATGTCGTTCCGGACGTACCCGTCGGCGACCTTGAGGGAGTCGAGGGTGCGGCGCTCACCGCGGTTGGCGTTGTGCAGGTAGCAGTCGGCGTCGCCGATCTCCATGCCGTAGATCGGCGGGAGGAAGGGCTTGCCGGTCAGCTGGGTGTACTTGCCGATGACGTCCTTGCTGGTGCTTCCGGCGAAGTAGTAGGCGTCGAAGCGCTGTTCCCTGGCGGTGGTGGTGACGTCGGGCTGCTTGTCCGCGAAGGCGTACGTGTTGGGGGCGTACGTGTTGCGGTAGACGCCGTAGCCGGCCGTGGAGAGGTAGAACGGCACGGAGTTGGGGTGGCCGCCGTCGTTCCAGTTGTAGTCGACGCCGACCTCGACGGTCCTGCCGCGGTGGGAGGTGTTGCCGCGGCCGTTCTGCATTCCGGCGCCGTAGAACTGTTCGTCGGCGCGGGGGGCCAGGGTCTGGGTGGTGGCGTCCTTGCCGTCCGTTCCCTTCCCCCAGCTGATGCCCTTGGACTCGGACCAGAGCTCGGTGCCGTCCGCGCGGTGGAGCGCGAAGCGCAGGGGTGCCTTGGAGGCGCGGAGGGTGACCTTGCCGGTGCTCATCTCGTACCGGTCGCCGCGGTCCTTCCAGCGGGCCTTCGGTGCCTTGCCGGGCTGGGGCAGGACGATGTCCTTGCCGGTGGGGTCGGTGAAGGTGCCGTCCGGGGCGAGCTCGATCCGGAAGGTCTCCTCGGAGACGAAGGTGACCCGGGCCTCGGCCGTGCCGGCGTGCAGGAGGAAGGTGCGGGCGTCGGGGGCGGCTTCGAAGCCGGTGAGGGCGCCGACGGTGGTGTCGGTGGGGGCCGCCGCGGGTGCGGGCGCGGCGGTGCTGCTGGCGCCGGGCCCGGCGAGGGCGAGGGTGAGCCCGAGGAGCGCGGCCGTGGCGGCGGCTCTGAGGGGGTTGGAGGGTCTCATGGGGCGTTGTTCTAGCGCGGTTGGCGTGTACGCGACCATGGACTTGCGTGGGGGGGGTGTGGACTTACGTGGCCGGGGTGGCCGCCCGGAAAGGGGGCGGCCCCCGAAGGGAACCGCCCCCACCGCCGTCGCTTGCTACAGCGCCACACCCAGCAGCGCGTCGACCGCCCGCGATATCACGCCCGGAGCGCCCTCTTCCGAGCCGCCGCCGGCCGTCTGCCGGGCCGCCCACTCGTCCACCGCGACCAGCGCGCCGGGGGCGTCGAGGTCGTTGGCGAGGGCCTCTCGCATCGCTTCCACCGTGGCGTCCGCCGACGGGCCGTCGGGGCGGGAGACCGCCGCACGCCACCGGTCGAGGCGGGCCACCGCGTCGGCGAGGGTCTGATCGGTCCACTCCCAGTCCGCGCGGTAGTGGTTGGCGAGGAGGGCCAGCCGGATCGCCGCCGGGTCGACCCCGTCGTGACGCAGCTTGGAGACGAAGACCAGGTTCCCCCTGGACTTCGACATCTTCTCGCCGTCCAGGCCGACCATCCCGGCGTGCACATACGCCTTGGCGAACGGGTGCTCCCCGGTCAGCGCCTGCGCGTGCGACGCGCCCATCTCGTGGTGCGGGAAGGCCAGGTCGGACCCGCCGCCCTGCACGTCGAAGCCCATGCCGAGGTGCTCCAGGGCGATGGCCACACACTCGATGTGCCAGCCGGGACGCCCCGCGCCGAGCGACGCGCCGTCCCAGCTCGGCTCGCCCTCGCGGGCGGCCATCCACAGCATCGGGTCGAGCGGGTTCTTCTTGCCCACCCGCTCCGGGTCCCCGCCGCGCTCGGCGGAGAGCAGGCGCATCGCCTCCGCGTCGAGCCCGGAGACCTCGCCGAAGTGCGGGTCGGCCTCGACGGAGAAGTAGATGTCGCCGTCCAGCTCGTAGGCGGCGCCCGCGTCACGGAGTCGTTCCACCAGCGGCACGATGCCGGGGATGGCCTCGACGGCGCCCACGTAACTCTGCGGGGGCAGCATCCGCAGGGCGGTCATGTCCTCGCGGAAGAGGGCGGTCTCGCGCTCGGCGAGGCCGGTCCAGTCGATGCCGTCACGGAGGGCACGTTCCAGGAGCGGGTCGTCGACGTCGGTGACGTTCTGGACGTAGTGGACCTGCCGCTTGGTGTCGAGCCACACGCGCTGAACCAGGTCGAACGCGTTGTAGGTCGCCGCGTGCCCCATGTGGGTCGCGTCGTACGGCGTGATGCCGCACACGTAGATACGGGCGACGGGACCGGGGTCGAGTGTGATCAACCCCTGGGTCGCAGTGTCGTGGATCTGGAGGTCGCGGCCCTTACCGGGCAGGGCGGGGACCTCTGAAGCGGGCCAGGCATGCATGTAGCGAGCGTAACCGGACGCATGTTCCGGTTACGAACCGGATCGGGATCTTGACCGATTACGCCGTCTTGCGCGGTCCCCTCCGGCCGTGGCAGTGCTCACACCGGCGGCCACGGGATCGCCGGCCACTGCCCGCTCGGCTCCGGGTGCACACCCGATTCCCGCAGCGCGGCCACCCGGGCGCGCACCGCGTCCAGCTCGGCGGGTGTGATCAGATCGGCCAGTCGGGTGGCGGTCGGCGCCCCGTCGGCGAGCTGGGCCGACAGTTTCTCCAGTACGGCCACGGCCTCGGCGGACAGGGGTTCACCGGCCCACCCCCACAGCAGGGTGCGCAGCTTGTCCTCGACGTGGAAGGAGACGCCGTGGTCGATGCCGTAGAGGCGGCCGTCCCCGGCGGGCAGCAGATGGCCGCCCTTCCTGTCGCCGTTGTTGATCACCGCGTCGAGTACCGCCAGCCGGCGCAGGCGTACGTCGTCGGCGTGCACCAGCAGCGCGGTGCGGCCCTCCGCGACCTCGGCCAGGACCACCGGTTTCCAGCCGTCGCCGGGTTCCTCGTCGTCGATCAGGGCGAGCAGCTTTCCGCCCGCCTCGGCGTCGCCCTCGATCCACAGCTGGCACATGCCCTCGCCGTACGGGCCGTCGCGCAGCACGGTCGGCGGGATCAGGCCCCAGCCCGTCGCCTCGGAGATCTCGTACGAGGCGACCTCGCGCCGGGCGAGATTGCCGTCGGGGAAGTCCCACAGCGGCTGCTCACCGGCGACCGGCTTGTAGACGCACTTGGCGCTCTCGCCCTGGTGGGAGACCTCGCAGTAGAGCACCGCGTTGGACGCCTCGCGGACCTGGCCGAGCACCGAGAGCTCGCCCTTGGCGAGCAGCGTCAGGGAGTCCGTGGGCGGCACGGGTGTCACCGCGTCGGCCGGGGGCACAGGTGTCACAGCCCCCGCCGGTATCCGTTCTGGCGCGGGCATACGTGTCCCTCCGGGTCGAGCGGCAGACTGCACAGCGGGCACGGCGGGCGGCCCGCGTTGACGACGTCCAGGGCACGCTTGGCGAACGCCCTCGCCTGGGCGCCGCTGAGCCGTACCCGCAGCATCGGCGGGCCGTTCTCCTCGTCCTGGAGCAGCCGTTCCTCGGCCTCGGCGAGGTCCTCGTCGGTGTCCACGTCCAGCTCGACCAGGGCCTGCGCCTCCACGATCATGCGCTGCTCCTCGCCGTCCCAGGCGAGCGCCATGGTGCCGACCCGGAACTCCTCCTCGACGGGAGCGTCCAGCGGGGCACTGTCGTGTACGTCGGCGGGGGCGACGGCCGGGACCGGGGCGTTGCCGCCGGTGCGGCGTACCACCTCGTCCAGCAGCTCATCGATGCGTTCTGCCAGCGCTTCCACCTGGGTCTTCTCCAGGGAGACGCTGGTGACGCGACCGGCCGCCGACGCCTGGAGGAAGAAGGTGCGGCGGCCAGGCAGCCCGACCGTGCCGGCCACGAAACGCTCCGGTGGGTCGTAGAGGAACACCTGACGGGACACGTCCTGATCTCCATCGCTTTCGGGAACTGGGGAGGGTGTACGCCGCATGGCGCGAGGCCCGGTGGCGCGAAATGGTTGACGGCGCGACCACCCTACTGTGCACGGCGATCACGGTGTTCCGGCGCCGCCGCCCACTGCCGCGTCCCCCTCGTTCGTACCCGCGCTGTCGTCGCCGGGGCGCGGGGCCAGCCCCGCCAGGTCCCCCGTGTCGCCCAGGCGTACGAGAAAGGGCCGCAGCCTGGTGTAGCGGATCACCGTCAGGGAACACGGGTCGACGTGAATGCGCTGGAAGAGGTCGAGATGCATGCCGAGGGCGTCCGCGACGAGGGACTTGATGATGTCGCCGTGCGAGCACATGACGTACATCGCGTCGCTGCCGTGCTCGGCGTCGATGCGCGCGTTCCACTCGCGGACGGCGTCCACGGCACGGGTCTGCATGGAGCGCATGGATTCGCCGCCGGGGAAGGCGGCGGCGGACGCGTGCCGTTGCACGACGTCCATCAGGGGGTGGTCGGTGAGTTCACCGAGCTTGCGTCCGGACCACTCGCCGTAGTCGCACTCGTTGATCCGCTGCTCGGTGTGCAGGGGCAGTTCGGGGCGGGCGTCGAGCAGCGGCTGGAGGGTTTCCCGGCAGCGCTGGAGCGGGCTGCTGACCGCCGCCGCGAGGGGCAGGTGGGCGAGCCTGCCGGGAAGCGCGGCGGCCTGGGCGGCGCCCTGGTCGTCGAGGGCGACACCGGGCGTCCGGCCCGCGAGCAGCCCGGCGGTGTTGGCGGTGGAACGTCCGTGCCGGAGAAGGATCAGCGTGGCCATGCCTCCCAGCCTAGGCCGACAGCCACCACGTATCGAGAGCGGAGGCCCGTACTGAGGTGCGAGCGGGCCGCCACGCGGGGAGAATGCACGCCGTGATCGTCGACTGTGCCATTTACCGCGAGGGCCGCCGCACCGAGGGCCCGCCCGATTTCTCCGACGCCCTGGCCGAGGCGCGTTCCGCGCAGGACCGGTTCCTGTGGATCGGGCTGCACGAGCCGACGGAGCAGGAGTTCGCTCGGGTCACCAGTGAGTTCTCGCTGCACCCGCTGGCCGTCGAGGACTCCCTCTCGGCGCATCAGCGGCCGAAGCTGGAGGTGTACGAGGACTCGCTGTTCGTGGTCCTCAAGCCGGTCGTCTACGAGCCGAAGAGCGACACCGTGACCACCGGCGAGCTGATGATCTTCGTCGGCGACTCCTTCGTGGTGACCGTGCGGCACGGCGAGGGTGCGCCACTGGCCGCCGTACGCGCACGCCTGGAGTCCGACCCGCAGTTGCTGGCGCACGGCCCGACCTCGGTGCTGTACGCGGTGAGCGACGCGGTGGTCGACCACTACATGGAGGTCGCCGCCGAACTCCAGACCGACCTGGAGGAGCTGGAGGCGGAGGTCTTCGCTCCGCAGGGCGGCGACGCCAAGGGCACGGCAGGGCGGATCTACACCTTCAAGCGGCAGGTCCTCGAATTCCGGCGGGCGACCGGGCCGCTGGCGCAGCCGATGCAGCGGCTGGCCAGCCCCGGGCTGCCGTTCGTGCACGAGCACGCCCAGCCGTTCTTCCGCGATGTCGGCGACCACCTGACCCGGGCGAACGAGCAGGTGGACAGCCTCGACCGGCTGCTCTCCGACATCCTGTCCGCGCATCTGGCGCAGATGGGCGTGCGGCAGAACGACGACATGCGGAAGATCTCGGCATGGGCGGCGATGGCCGCGGTGCCGACCATGGTCGCGGGTGTCTACGGCATGAACTTCGAGAACATGCCGGAGCTGAAGTGGTGGTGGGCGTACTACGCGGTGCTGCTGTTGATGGTGGTGTGCGAGTTCGGTCTGTACCGGCTGTTCAAGCGGCGCGGCTGGCTCTGAGCCCTGGAGAAGGGACCCGCCGCGGGCCGCCGTCCGGGCCGGTCCCGCCTCAGGCCGCCGTCGCGGGCCCGTTCAGCGCTCCCCTGCGCTCCGGCATGCTGAGCGTGACCATCTTCCGCCAGCCGCCGAGCCGTTCGTAGAGGTACATCAGCCGGATGCCGCCTGCGAGCAGCACGGACTTGGGGCGTGACCAGCCGAGCAGGTGCCCCATCCGGTCCATCACGGCGAGGCTGACGTCCCGGTAGACGCCGATCTCCACCCGTGCGCACTCGTGCAGCACTCGCTGGATGGTGCGGCCGTGGCCGAGCGCGGCCAGCCGCAGCAACTCCTCGTGGCAGTAGGCGAGGTGGTTCTCCTCGTCCTGGCAGATCATGCGGATCGGCTTGCCGGCCTCGGGGTGGTCGCCGAAGTGGGTGACCAGCATGTCCATCTGGTCGGCGGCGCGTTGCTCGGTGACCCGGCTGTGGGCGAGGTAGATGAGGATGTCCTCCTCGCTGAGCGCGGTGTCGGCGCGCAGTCTGCTGTGCGGGAGGCCGATTCCGGCGTGCTCCAGGAGCAGGGTGTAGTCGAGTGCGAGGGGTACGTCGATCTCTTCGAGGCCGCGTTTGCGCAGCAGTGCCCTGAAGAGGCGGCCGTGCTTGTCCTCGTCGGCACCGTGCCGGGTGATCTTGGGGGCCAGGTCACGCATGGTGTCGGGGACGAGGGCGGCGATCCGGCCGTTCTCCCAGCCGCCCTGGGACTCACCGCCGGCGGCGACCGAGCAGAAGAGCTGGAAAGAGTCGTCGTTGTCGAGGATTTCCTGGAAGAGACTCCGAGCAGAGAGCATCACTGCCACCTCCATGCGCCGGTCCGAGCGCACTGTGCGTCGAGCTCGATGCATCGAGTGAAGTGCGCCACGGACCGGGAGGCAACAGGTATGACGGACAAGTCGCCCGCATGAGGGAGCGTGCAATCCCTTCGCAGGGCGTAACCGACGGGCCGCTGAAGCGTTGTGCTGCATGACGGCCGTGGCGGGGAAGACCCCCGAGCCCCCACCACGGCCGCGGACTTTCTCTCCTGTACGCGCCTGTTGTCACGCCAGTCCGGCGCGCTCCAGTGCCTCGGTGCCCGCCCGCAGTGCCGCGATCCGCTCGTCGAGCGTGAACCCCGCGGGGGCCAGCGTCAGCGTGGTGACCCCGACCTCGGCGTACGCCTGCATCCGCTCGGCGATGCGCTCCACCGAACCGAGCAGCGTGGTCTGGTCGATCAGCTGGTGCGGGACGGCGGCCGCCGCGCCGGTCTTGTCTCCGGAGAGGTACTTCTCCTGGACCTCGGCGGCTTCCTTCTCGTAGCCCATCCGGCAGGCGAGCTGGTTGTAGAAGTTCTGCTTGGCGCTGCCCATGCCGCCGACGTACAGGGCGGTGTACGGGCGGAACATGTCGGCCAGCGCGTTCACGTCGTCGCCGACGGCGAGCGGGACGGTCGGGCAGACGTCGAAGCCGTCCATGGTCAGGCCGGCCTTGGCGCGACCGGCCCGCAGCGGGGTCAGCGCGGTCTCCTCCAGGTGCTCGGCGGAGGGGAAGATCAGCAGGGCACCGTCGGCGATCTCGCCGGTCTGCTCAAGGTTCTTGGGGCCGATGGCGGCGATGTAGAGCGGGATGGTCTCGCGCTCGGGGTGCACGGTCAGCTTGAGGGGCTTGCCCGGGCCGTCCGGCAGCGGCAGCGTCCAGTGCTGCCCCTCGAAGCTGAGGCGCTCGCGGGACATGGCCTTGCGGACGATCTCGACGTACTCGCGGGTGCGGGCGAGGGGCTTGTCGAACTTGACGCCGTACCAGCCCTCGGAGACCTGCGGTCCTGAGACGCCGAGGCCGAGCCGGAAGCGGCCGCCGGACAGCGAGTCCAGGGTGGCGGCGGTCATCGCCGTCATGGCGGGCTGGCGGGCCGGGATCTGCATGATCGCGGAGCCGATGTCGATGCGCTCGGTCTGGGCGGCGACCCAGGAGAGCACGGTGGGGGCGTCCGAGCCGTAGGCCTCGGCGGCCCAGCAGACCGAGTAGCCGAGGCGGTCGGCCTCCTTGGCGACGGCGAGATTGTCGCCGTCCATGCCCGCTCCCCAGTAGCCGAGGTTGATCCCGAGCTTCATGCAGCGCTCCCTTGCTCATCTACTCATCGGTAACGTCCTGGTGCGGCGGACTCTAGCGCGCACGGCCGCCCCGCGTCAGCGGTGGGTTGTGCACGGGCGTCAGCGGCGGGTTGTCCACAGGCCCCCTTCGGACGGACGTATGGCCAGTAATCTCGCGCCCATGGAGCAGAGGCACCTCGGCCGCACGGGCCTGCGCGTATCGAGAATCGGGCTTGGCACCCTCACCTGGGGGCGGGACACCGGCGAGCACGACGCCGCCGACATGTTGAAGCTGTTCTGGGAGGCGGGCGGCACGCTCGTCGACACGGCCGATGTGTACGGGGACGGCGACGCGGAGTCCGTCCTCGGGCAGCTGATGGAGCGCCTCGTGCCGCGCCGGGATCTGATCATCGCCACCAAGGCGGGCAGCGTGCCGGACCCGGACCGCCGCTTCGACTGCTCGCGCGGTCATCTCCTCGCCGCGCTGGATGCCTCGCTGGAGCGGCTCCAAACGGACTACGTGGACGTCTGGCAGGTGCACGCCTTCGACCCGGACACCCCGCTCGACGAGACCCTCCAGGCCCTCGACATCGCGGTGAACAGCGGCCGGGCCCGCTATGCGGGCGTCTCCAACTTCTGCGGCTGGCAGCTCGCGAAGGCAGCCACCTGGCAGCTGGCGGCTCCGGGCGTACGGACCCGGCTGGCCAGCACGCAGATGGAGTACTCCCTGCTCCAGCGGGGCGTGGAACGCGAAGTGCTGCCCGCCGCGCTCGACCTCGGGGTGGGCCTGCTCCCGTCGTCCCCGCTCGGCCGGGGCGTCCTCACCGGCAAGTACCGCCACTCCACCCCGCCCGACTCGCGCGGCGCCTGTGAGCACCTGGCCCCCTTCGTCGCCCCGTATCTGGACGATGCGGCGGGGCGCATCGTGGACGCGGTCGCCACCGCCGCCGACGGGCTGGCGACCACCGCCCTCCAGGTGGCGCTGGCCTGGGTACGGGACAGACCCGGGGTGGCCGCCCCGATCGTCGGCGCGCGCCACGCGCAGCAGCTCGCGGCGGCATTGTCAGTGGAGGCACTTAGTCTTCCCCAAGAGATCCGCCGAGCGCTCGACGATGTGTCCGCGCCCGTGCACCGCTACCCGGACCAGGACTGGAGCACGCTGTGACCGCGCACCCCCGGGGGGAGACCCCCGTCCCCCCGGTCGACCCCGGGGCCACCACGTCACCAGGGACCCCGGACCAGCAGCCCGAACCGGCCGAAGCGGCCCACCAGAACGACAGCGGAACGGCAAAGAGCATGGACACGGCACCGGAAACGAACGAGCACTCCACGGACACGGACACGCCCGAGGGGGCGACCGGGAACGAGACGGGCGACCTGGCGGAGGCGGCCGGTGCGGAGGCGGACGCCACCGCCGCGGCCGTCGGGGCTCCGGACGCGGACGCCGAGGCGGACCCCACGGCGGTCGTGGCGGACCCGGAGACCGACGCGGACTCCACCGAGAGCGTGGCGGACCCGGACACCGAGGCCGACTCCACGGAGGTCGCGGCGGACCCGGACACCGACGCGGTCACCTCCGAGAGCGGGACCGGCTCCGACGCCGACACGGACCCCAGCGACGACGACGCCGGCTCGGACACCGCTCCCGCCGCCGCCGCGGGTGACGCCCCCGCCGCGCCCCAGCTCTCCGAGGCCGAGGCCGAGTTGGCGGCTCAGCGGGAGTTCCGGGCGAAGATCGAGAAGCGGAAGGCCGAGAAGGCGGAGATCTCCGCCGGGGCCAAGCTCAGTGGGCGTGCCGCCGACCTGATGGCCGCCGTCCGGGCCGTGGAGAGCGGCGCCAAGCCCGCCGCCGCGTTCGTTCCCAAGGAGCCCGCTCCGGCGCCCGCGCCCCCGCGTGGCCCGGCCGCGCCGGTCGCCGCCCAGGCCGCCGTACCGTCTCAGGCTGTGTCGGCACCGGCTGCCGCGGCCGCTCCGCGCGCGCCGGGCGAGCCGCTCGCGACGGGCGCCGCCGCGCCGGAGACGGTGTCGGACGTACGGGGTGTGCTCGTCTCGGGCGGCGCCCCGGAGGCACTCGCGGGCGCGGTCGCCGGGAAGCTCGGCGAGCAGGCGGCGGAGCTGCTGCGCGCCGACCCCTGGCAGCTGCTGTCCGTGCCGGGCGTACGGCCCGAGCACGCCGACGGGTTCGCCCGCGCGCTGCTCGGCGACAGTTGCGGTCCTGGCGACGGGCGGCGGACCGCGGCCCTGGTCGGCTGGCTGCTGGAGCGGGCCGCGCTGAAGGGACACACCGCCGTCACCACCGAGCAGGTGTGCACCGCGCTGACCGGACACGGGGTGCCCGACCCGGCCGAGGCGGTGGCCCACGCCGTCGCGGAGGGCGTCGCGCTGGCACTCCAGGAGGACGAGGAGGAGCTGGACGAGGCGTACGAGGAGGCGGAGGGCGGCGACGCGGAGGGCGGCGAGAAGGCCGGGGCCGCCGGGCCGGACGAATCCGAGCCCACGCCCGCACTGCTCGGCCTCGACCGGTACGCAATGGCCGAGGAGAGCCTGGCCGAAGGTCTGGCCCGGCTGGTGAACTACCCGGTCGAGGACGCCGGCGAGTGGGAGCGGCTCCCGGGCTCCGCAGGTGAACTGGTGCGTGCGGTGGCGGGCAACGGCCTGGTCGCCCACACCGGCGGCGAGGCCGCCCGCGCCGAACCCGCCGCCCTGCTGGCAGCCGCCCACCGCCTGGGCCTGCGCGCCTACGCCACCACCCACAGCGCCGACGGCCGCGCCCGCGTGGCGGCGGCGATCGACGCGGCGACCGGCGCGTCCGACGGTGCTACCGGCCCCTCCGACCGCGACACCGGCCCCTCCGACGGTGACAACAGCCCGCAGCACACCCCCGGTTCGGCGGACACGGCGGTCACCCCCCGCCCCGTCAGTCCCTGGGCCGCCACCCTCGCCGGGCTGCTGTCCGGCGCCGAGGGCCCGGGACGGGACGCCGACGGCGCGCTCGCCCTCGATCTGCTGGTGGTGCTCGACGCACCCCAACTCGACGTCGAGACCGGCGCGATGCTCGTCGAGGCGCTGCCCGACGGGGCGCGGCTGGTGCTCAGCGGAGACCCCGGCGTCCTGGCCTCGGCCGGTGCGGGACAGGTCTTCGTGGACGTACTGAGCTCCCGGTCCTGCCCTCAGGTCGCCTCGCGCACCCCCGACCCGGGCCCGATCGGCGAGCTGGTGTCCGGCATCGGCATCGGTGAGCTCAACCAGGTGGAGGCTCCCGGCAAGGAGGTCGTGATCGTGCCGGTGCGAGACGCCGGCGAGGCCGTGCACCGTACGGTCCAGCTGGTCGCGGACTCGGTGCCGCGCGCGTTCGGGGTGCCGCCCGAGGACACCCAGGTGATCACTCCGGGCCACGGCGGCTCGGCGGGCACCCGGGCACTGAACGCGGCGCTCAAGCAACGGCTCAACCCCGGCCCCGGCCGGTTCGGCGGCTTCGACGCGGGCGACCGGATCGCTTACGTCCCGGTGCCGGGCCGGACCGTGCCGGGCACGGTGGTCGGCGCGGACGCCCAGGGGCTGCGCCTGGACTGTGCCGGGACCCCCGTCGTCGTACCGAAGGAGCAGGTCGAGGCGCAGTTGCGGCACGCCTGGGCGTTGACCGCGCATCAGGCGGCCGGGATGCGCTGGCCCGCAGTGGTCGTGGTGCTTCCCGGGGATGCGGCCCAGGGGCTCGACCGGCCGTGGGTGTACACCGCGTTCGGCCGTGGCGTACGGCACCTTTCGGTGGTGCACGGGGTGGACCAGGCACTGCCCCGCGCGGTGGCAGAGTCCCCCGCCCGGCCACGCACGACCCGGCTGGCGGAGCTGCTGCGCCCGGCCCCGGCCGAGGCGATGGCGTAACTCCGCGGACGACGCGGCGGAGGGGGTGCGGGGCTGCAACTGCCCCGCACCCCCTCCGCCGCACTCCCTGCTCCCTGCTCAGACCTCTTCGAGGTCGTCCAGCTCGTCGTCGAAGACCGAGCTGACGTCGAAGCGGCACACGATGCCCTGCGGGTCGGCGCCGTCGAACGGGGAATTGAGCCACTCCCCCGGCTCCGGCAGTTCCTCCACCGCCGCCACCCACAGCGTGGAGTCGCCCTCCTCCAGGCCGAACTCCTTGTGCCGGGAGGCGATCTCATCGGGTTCGTACTCCCCGAAGAGCACCCCGAGCGCGGCCTGCACACTGCTGCCGACGATTCCCGCGGCGGCGGGCAGTCCGTTGGTCCCGACGTCCGGGTCGAGGTCGGCGATGCGCTGCGCCTGGGAGAGCAGCCGCTGCGGATGGGCGACCGCGTAGTCGCGGCGGATCAGCACGCTGAGCGCGTCGACCGGGCCGGTGTGCGCGTCGACCGGCGCCTCGGGGCTGGGGATCTCGAAGGGGGTGACCTCGTCGTAGCGCTCGTAGAGCAGCTCGTCGTAGTCCTCCGCGGCTGCGGCCAGTTCGTTGAAGGCGTCGTAGACGGCGGGGTCGTCGTCACCGGAACGGCGCTCGACCGCCTCAAGGTGGCGGTCCAGCGCGGCTTTGACCGCCTCGGCGGCGGCACGTACCTCGGCAGCGGTGGGCTGAGCGGCATCAGACATAGTGCAGACGCTATCCGTAGACGACCTCTGCCCGCACAATAGATGCGATGCCGGAATACGAATTTGTCGACGTGTACGTTCCGCGCGGGGTCTCCCGCAAGGAAGCGACCCGTTTGCTGACCGACCACGCCGAGTACGGGCACTGGGAGCTGGACCGTCTGGTCCTGCGCCACGACGGCAGCCGGAGGGTGCGCCTGCGCAGGCGGATCATCCGGCAGTTGCGGGCCACCTGGTGACCTGATCGCGCGGGCCCGGTGCCCGCGGGCGGACCGCTCCCTCCACGGAGCGCGCCCCGCGGCCACGGGACCCGCTCCGTGAAGTGTCACTCGGTGGTTGCCCTGCTTGTCGACGCCGTCGCGTTACGCCGCCGAGCGTGCCCGGCGGTAGAGCACCGCGCCCGCGAGCAGCAGGCCCGCGCCCGCCGGGATCGCCGTGCCGAGTGCCCCGGACGCACCGGTCTGCGCCAGCGACTCGGTCGCGTCGGGCTCAGCGACGGTCTGCGTCTGCGGGGTGTTCGGCATCGCCCGATCAGTCGGCGTGCCCGGCGCACCCGGGTCACCGGGGGTGTGCGGGGTACCGGGCGTGCCGGGGTTGCCCGGGGTGTGCGGCTCACTGGGGGTGACCGGGGTGCTGGGCACGGACTCGTTGGAGCAGTCGTTGCCGGTCGCCGGGTTGAGCAGTCCGATGACACTGACGCTGTTGCCGCAGGCGTTCACCGGGACCTGGATCGGCACCTTGATGTTGTTGCCGGAGCCGACGCCGGGCGAGTTGCTGCTGTCGCCGTGGGCGGAGGAGCCACCTCCGGTGTGGGTGCCACCGCCGGTGTGGGTGCCACCGCCGGTGTGGGTGCCGGTGCCGGGCTTGCCGGGGCCGGGCTGTCCGGGCTTGCCCGGCGTGGCCGAACCGGACTTGTTGGCGCAGGCGTTGCCGATCGCCGGGTTGAGCAGCCCGACGACACTGACGGTGTTGCCGCAGGCGTTCACCGGGACGTGCACCGGAACCTGCACGTTGTTGCCGGACAGCACGCCCGGCGACTGCGAGGCGGTGCCGTTGGCTCCCGAGTCGGCGTGAGCGGAACCACCGCTCAGCGCGAGCACGCCTCCGGCGGCCGCGAAGGTGATCAGACCCTTTTTGGTGACCTGTCGCATTGGATCGTTCCCCTGCCTCTACCTTCCGGAATGCCCGCGGACGTCCTTGACCGCGGGCAGAAATGCAGGAGCGGCCCCGGAGTGCATGGCGCGCACTCCGGGGCCGCCCGGTAAGTCAGACCCTCAAGGGGTCATGCACTCAACGTCAGGCGTTGGTGCAGGTGTTACCGAAGGTGGGGTTCAGCAGACCGATCACGGAGACCGTGTTGCCGCACGCGTTCACCGGCACGTGGATCGGGGCCTGAACGACGTTGCCCGAGAGGACACCGGGGGACTGCAGCGCAGCACCCTGGGCACCCGAGTCGGCGACAGCCATGCCCGCGCCAGCGAGAACGAGGCCACCAGTAGCAGCCGCAGCAGCGACGACCTTCTTGATCATTGTTGTTCCTCCTAGTTGAAAGGTGCGATCCCAGCCGCGGACCGCACCACCTGTAACGAAGAGAAACGGGAGGGGCTACGACCTCGGCCCCGCATTCACTCTTTTCATTCAAATAGCACGTCAGGGCGAATAGTTGGGCAATACGTTTCCCCAGCCACCTCCCTGGGCATCAGCAGTGGTCGATGAAACGGTCCAGCACCCGTGCGCCGAACTTGAGCCCCTCGGTCGGCACCCGCTCGTCGACGCCGTGGAACATGCCCGCGAAGTCCAGCTCGGGCGGCAGCTGGAGCGGCGCGAAGCCGAAGCAGCGGATGCCGAGGTCGTCGAAGTGCTTGGCGTCGGTGCCGCCGGAGAGCATGTACGGAATGGCCCTGGCGATCGGGTCCTCGGCGCGCAGCGCGAGCTGCATCGCGTCCACCAGCTTGCCGTCGAAGTCGGTCTCCAGCGCCTTGTCGCGGTGTGAGCGCTCCTCGTCGATCTTCACTCGGGGGCCGAGGATGCGCGCGAGGTCGGCGTGGAACTCCTCCTCGTATCCCGGCAGGAAGCGGCCGTCGACCTGGGCACTGGCCTGGCCGGGGATGACGTTCACCTTGTAACCGGCGTCCAGCATGGTGGGGGCGGCCGAGTTGCGCAGGGTGGCGCCGACCATCTTGGCGATGCCGCCGAGCTTGGCGAGGGTCTCGTCCATGTTCTCCGGGTCGAGCTCGGTGCCGAGCGCGTCGGAGAGCTCGTCAAGGAAGGAGCGCACCGTCTTGGTGACGCGCACCGGCCACTCGTAACGCCCGAGCCGGCCGACCGCCTCGCACAGCTCGGTGATCGCGTTGTCCTTGTTGGTCATGGAACCGTGGCCCGCGGTGCCGTCCACCGTGAGCCGCATCCAGTTCATGCCCTTCTGCGCGGTCTCCACCAGGTAGAGGCGCAGGTTCTCGTTGACCGTGAAGGAGAAGCCGCCGACCTCGCCGATGGCCTCGTTGACGCCTTCGAAGAGGTCCGGGTGCTTGTCGACGAGGTGCCGTGCGCCGTACGTACCACCGGCCTCCTCGTCGGCGAGGAAGGCCAGCACGATGTCGCGCGGGGGCTTGCGCCCCGACCGCAGCCGGTCGCGTACGACCGCGAGGGTCATCGCGTCCATGTCCTTCATGTCGACCGCGCCGCGGCCCCACACACAGCCGTCGGCGATCTCGCCGGAGAACGGGTCGTGGGTCCAGTCCGCCGCGTTGGCCGGCACGACGTCGGTGTGGCCGTGGATGAGGAGTGCGGGCCGCGACCGGTCCTCGCCCTCGATCCGGGCGACGGTCGAGGCCCGCCCCGGGTGGGACTCGAAGATCTTCGGTTCGAGACCGACCTCGGCGAGCTTCTCCGCCACGTATTCGGCGGCCGCGCGCTCGCCGGGCCCGGAGTGGTCGCCGTAGTTGCTGGTGTCGATGCGGATGAGATCCCGGCAGAGGTCGACGACCTCGTCCTCGCCGGTCACCTTCCGGGTCGTGTTCGACTCGCTCACGCTGGTTCCTCCCACTGCATTGCTGGTGGTCCCTCCCATACTCTCGCCCGAGGCTGCGCCACCCAAGGGGGGCCCACCTGCGCAATACGCCGTTCATGCAGGTGGGAGGCCGGATCAGGGGTGGTGATCGAGCACCCCGAACCCCTGGTATTGTTTTCCACGTCGGAACGGGACAGCACACAACAGCCCCGACCGGCAGACACCTTGTCCGGGTGGCGGAATGGCAGACGCGCTAGCTTGAGGTGCTAGTGCCCTTTATCGGGCGTGGGGGTTCAAGTCCCCCCTCGGACACCAGCGAAGGCCCCCAGTGAAAACTGGGGGCCTCTTGCGTTTCCCGTACGGCCTACGGCCGTCCCCTCTCCCACAGCGCGGATTCCGCCCACGCCCCCACGATCGCCACGTCCGGATCCTGGTGGCGCTGGACGGCGAAGCGTTCGGCGAGGAGCTGGAGGCGGACGGTCAGTGGGATCTGGGCGAGGACCGGGGGCAGGGCGGCCGCGTCGGCACCGGCGTCGAGGGTCGTGACGGGGACGGACTCGTGGGCGGCGGCCCTGGCGAGGGCCTCGGTGAGACCGTCGGCGTCGGCGTCCGGTTGCAGGACGAGGAGGCCGTCGGCGGCCGTGAGCGGTACCGCGGCGCCGTGCAGGAAGCGGTCGGACTCGAAGCCCTCGGCGAGCATCCGGGCGGCTTCACGGATCTTCAGGGCGCCTTCGCGGGCGGTCACGCCCCAGGGGCCGCAGCCGATGAGGGCGAGGCTGCGGGCGGGGAAGGGGATCGCGTCGAGGGCGGGGTCGGCGCAGACCGTGCGTACCGCCGCGGCGGTGCGGCGCAGCTGGTCCGGGGAGCCCTCGGGACCGCCCAGGTGGTGGGCGAGGCGAGCGAGGACGCCCAGGGCCGAGGTGTAGCTGACGGTGTACGTCTCGGACTCCTCCGGGGCCACGGTCGGCACCGCCTCGGGCCAGCCCCGGTCCTGGCCGGTGATCGAGACCACCGGGAGGCCCCGGGCCAGGGCGGCGGAGCGGGCGCGGGACGCGTAGGCGGTTTCGGCGGTGTGGGTGATGACCAGGAGGGCGTCGCCTTCGCGCGGGGCGGCGGCCCAGCGGGCGGCGTGGGCACCGGAGTGCCAGCGGGCGTCGAGGCCGGCCTGTTCCAGGAGGTGGGCTCCGAGTTCGGCGGCGTGCTGGCTGGTTCCGGTGCCGACGAGGAGGACGCGGCGGGCGGTGGCGAGGCGCTCCGCGGCCGCGGAGATGTCCTGGCCGGCGATGCGGTCGAGGGCGTCGGCCTGGGTGTGGATCATGCGCAGGAGGGCGGTGCGGGTGGTGCCGGTGGGCATGGGGGCGCCTTCTCTGGGAGGGGTGGTCCGACTACCCTGCGATTCTTCGGAGTTGCGGAATCCGTTGTCAATATATGAAGGTGCTTCGGATTTCGTTGAATGACGATGGCCCCGCAGTGAGAACTGCGGGGCCATCGGGGTATGCGTGGCGGGGTGTGCCGACTGAGGTCAGTGGCCGCGGGTGATCCACTCGTCGAGGTGGGGTGCCTCGTCGCCGATGACGGTCGCATCGCCGTGGCCGGTGCGTACGGAGGTCTCCGCAGGGAGGGTCAGGAGGCGGTCGCGGATCGAGTCGACGATGGTCGGGAAGTGCGAGAAGGAGCGGCCCGTGGCGCCGGGGCCGCCCTGGAAGAGGGTGTCGCCGGTGAAGACGGTGGCCAGGCCGGCGGAGTACAGGCATACGGCGCCGGGAGCGTGGCCGGGGGTGTGGAGCACCCTGAGCGACGTACCGGCGACGGAGATTTCCTGGCCGTCGGAGAGGGAGCCGTCCGGGGCGTGGTCCGGGTGGGTCTGCTGCCAGAGGGGGAGGTCGTCGTCGTGCAGGAGGATCGGGGCGCCGGTGGCCTTGGCGAGGGCGGGGGCGGCGTCGATGTGGTCGTTGTGGGCGTGGGTGCAGACGATGGCGCGGAGGGTACGTCCGCCGAGGGCGGCCAGGATGGCGTCGGCGTCGTGGGCGGCGTCGATGACGATCGCCTCAAAGTCGTCGCCGACGATCCAGACGTTGTTGTCGACGTCCCAGGTGCCGCCGTCGAGGGAGAAGGTGCCGGAGGTGACCAGGTGGTCGATGCGCGTGGTCATCAGAAGGTCACCACCGAGCGGAGGACGTCGCCCTCGTGCATGCGGGCGAAGGCCTTTTCGACGTCGCCGAGGCCGATGGTCTCGGTGACGAACGCGGCCAGGTCGATGCGGCCCTGCTGGTGCAGGTCGATCAGCATCGGGAAGTCCCGGGACGGCAGGCAGTCGCCGTACCAGGAGGACTTGAGGGAGCCACCGCGGCCGAAGACGTCGAGGAGCGGGAGCTCCAGCTGCATCTCGGGGGTGGGGACGCCGACCAGGACGACCGTGCCGGCCAGGTCGCGGGCGTAGAAGGCCTGCTTGTACGTCTCGGGGCGGCCGACCGCCTCGATGACGACGTCGGCGCCGTTGCCGTCGGTGAGGGCGCGGATGGCTTCGACGGGGTCGCCGGAGCGGGAGTTGACCGTGTGGGTGGCGCCCATGGACTTGGCGGTTTCGAGCTTGCGGTCGTCGATGTCGACAGCGATGATCTTCGCCGCGCCGGCCAGCCGGGCGCCGACGATCGCCGCGTCGCCCACTCCCCCGCAGCCGATGACGGCGACCGAGTCGCCGCGGCCGACCTGGCCGGTGTTGAGGGCGGCGCCGATGCCCGCCATCACGCCGCAGCCGAGCAGCCCCGCGACCTCGGGGGCGACCGAGGGGTCGACCTTGGTGCACTGCCCCGAGGCGACCAGGGTCTTCTCGGCGAAGGCGCCGATGCCGAGCGCCGGCGACAGCTCGGTGCCGTCGAGCAGGGTCATCTTCTGCTGGGCGTTGTGGGTGTCGAAGCAGTACTGGGGGCGACCGCGCAGACAGGCCCGGCACTGGCCGCAGACCGCGCGCCAGTTGAGGATCACGAAGTCGCCGACCGCGACATCCCTGACGCCCTCGCCGATGGACTCGACGATGCCCGCCGCCTCGTGGCCGAGGAGGAAGGGGAAGTCGTCGTTGATGCCGCCCTGCTTGTAGTGCAGGTCCGTGTGGCAGACGCCACAGGCCTGGATCTTCACCACGGCCTCGCCGGGGCCGGGGTCCGGGATGACGATGGTCTCGACACGTACCGGTTCGTTCTTGCCCGGGGCAATGACCCCGAGAACCTGCTGCGACATGCGTCTGCTTCCTTCCCGATCACGAATGCGTACGACGATACGCGCGTCGGCCGCCCCTCAGCAGAGGGGCGGCCGACGCGCGTGCGGCGAGAGTTCAGTGGGGCACGGTCAGAGCTTCTTGGGCGGGAGGATGCCCGCCGCCTCGCGCTCGGCCGAGATCGCGGACACCCTGCGGCGCACCACGAACCAGCCGCCGACCAGGGCCGCTGCGATCAGCGGCAGACAGTAGACGGTCTTGCGGCCGTCTCCGCCGCCGTACCACATCAGGAACACCACGGTGGCGAGGAAGACCAGCGTGACGATCTGGGTGTACGGGGCCCAGGGCAGCCTGTACGAGGGCCGCTCGACCACGCCCTCCTTGGAGCGGCGGTAGAACAGCAGCGAGCAGACCATGATCATCGCCCAGGTGCCGAGGATGCCGATCGAGGCGAAGTTGAGCACGATCTCGAAGGCGTTCTTGGGGACGAAGAAGTTCAGCGCGACGCCCAGGACACCGAAGCCCGCGGTGAGCAGGATACCGCCGTAGGGGACCTGGCCCTTGTTCATCAGGCCGGTGAACTTCGGGGCGGAACCGGCCAGCGACATCGAGCGCAGGATGCGGCCGGTGGAGTACAGGCCCGAGTTCAGGCTGGACAGGGCGGCGGTGAGCACCACGAGATTCATGATGCCTGCCGCGCCCGGCACGCCGATCTTGTCCATGACGGTGACGAACGGGCTCTGCTCGCCGCTGTAGGCCGTGTACGGCAGCAGCAGGGAGAGCAGGACGACCGAGCCGACGTAGAAGATGCCGACCCGCCACATGATCGAGTTGATCGCCTTGGGCAGCACCTTGTGCGGCTCCTCGGTCTCGCCCGCGGCGACGCCGCACAGCTCCACCGAGGCGTACGCGAAGACCACGCCCTGGACGACGATCAGCATCGGCAGCATGCCCATCGGGAAGATGCCGCCGCTGTCGCCGATGGTGGAGAAGCCCGGGGTGTGACCGTCGACCGGGGTCTGCGTGACGATCAGGTAGATGCCGATCAGCATGAAGACGACCAGTGCGGCCACCTTGATGATCGCGAACCAGAACTCCATCTCGCCGAAGTACTTCACCGAGATGAGGTTCGCGGTGAGGACCACGGCCAGGGCTATCAGGGCCAGGATCCACTGCGGTACGTCGCTGAACATGGCCCAGAAGTGGGCGTAGGTCGCGGCCGCCGTGATGTCCGCGACGGCGGTGGTCGACCAGTTCAGGAAGTACAGCCAGCCCGCCGCGAAGGCGCCCTTCTCGCCCATGAACTCACGGGCGTAGCTGACGAAGGCGCCGGAGGACGGGCGGTACAGGACCAGTTCGCCGAGCGCCCTCACGACGAAGAACGCGAAGACGCCGCAGACGGCGTACGCGAGGGCCAGGGAGGGTCCCGCGCCGGCCAGCCGGCCACCCGCTCCGAGGAACAGGCCGGTGCCGATGGCACCGCCGATCGCGATCATGTTGATGTGGCGGGACTTGAGGTCCTTGCTGTAACCCTCGTCACCCGGGTCGACGTGCGGGGACGTCGACGGCGGGGACGGCGGGGCGGTATCGACCGCCGCGGTGCGGGTGCGGTCACTCATGTATCGCTTCGCCTTCGTGTGGGGGATGTGCGGTACCGGGGCGCACGATGGCGTTGAGGGCGGTCTCGACGAGTTCGAGGTGGGCGGCCATGGCGTGCACGGCTGCCCCCTCGGACCCTTCGACGATCGCTTCGACCAGGGCCCGGTGCTCGATGTCCGACTGGCGTCGCCGGTCACCGAGTTGGTTCAGGAAGCTCGACTGCCGCGCGAGGGCGTCCCGTATCTCTTCGATGATCTTGCTGAAGACGGGATTGCCCGAGGCCCGGGCGACGGTGAGGTGGAACAGCGAGTCCAGGGCCACCCAGGCGGTGGGATCCGTCTCGCTCTCCATGCTCGCGATCAGCGTGAGGAGATGATCGATGTCGTCCTGGGTGCGGCGCCCAGCAGCGTACCCCGCCACGGGGATCTCCACGTGACGGCGGAATTCCAGCAGGTCACGGGCCGAGTACGAGCCGAAGACCGGGTTCTGGTCCGGGCCCGAGGACTCGACGTAGGTGCCCTTGCCGGCGCGTGACACCGTGAGGCCGAGGGCCTGAAGGGTACGCAGGGCCTCACGGACGACGGACCGGCTGACACCGAAGTGCCGGCCGAGCTGCGCCTCTGTGGGGAGCTTGTCGCCCACGGCCAGTTCGCCGGACTCGATGGCATCGCGAAGATGGGTGAGGACGACGTCGGTCGCACTCACCCGTCTCGGGATGCCGGGGGCGCCGGGAGCATCTGCGGACCCAGGGGTTCCGTCGGCGCTTCCGGGACTTGTCCGGCTGTCTGACAAGGCCATGCGCAGAATGCTCGGGCGTTGTTACTGGTGCGTCAAGAGTGAACAGAGGGGAATGGGCGGGCTGATGAATTTCTCACACGTTGTCATTGTTATGGGAGTTGCGGGTACAGGGAAGTCCATAATTGGGGCATTACTGGCGGAAAAGGTCGGGGTGCCGTACGCGGAGGGTGATGACCTCCATCCGGCGGCCAACGTCGCCAAGATGGCGAGCGGGGTGCCGTTGAGCGACGAGGACCGGTGGCCGTGGCTGGACCTGGTCGGGGAATGGGCGCGGGGGCGGGCCGGCTCGGGCGGTGTGGTGACTTGCTCGGCGCTGCGGCGGGTCTACCGGGACCGGCTGCGCGAGGCGGCTCCGGGGGTGGCCTTCGTGCATCTGGCCGGAGAGCGGGCGCTGATCGAGGGGCGGATGCGGGAGCGGGGCGGGCACTTCATGCCGGTGGCCCTGCTCGATTCGCAGTTCGCGCTGCTGGAGGGCCTCGGGGAGGACGAGGCGGGCGTGACGGTGGGGGTTGAGGGGTCGCCGGGAGAGATTGTGGAGCGGGCGGTGGGGGCGTTGCGGGAATGCTGAGCGGGGGTAGTCGGCGGGGCGGGGCTGCCCGGGGCGGTGGGGGGACGGGGTCGGGGTGGACCGGCACGGGTCGGCTCGGGTCGGGACGGGCCCTGTCGGGACGGCCCTGGCCCGACGGGTGCGACCCCGGCGGACCTCCGTGGCTAGGGATGCCAGTGCGGGTGCTCCGACCGCGCCCACTCCCGGTCGACCTCCCCCGTCCGCATCCCTCGCCGTGCCTCCGGGCGCCCCGCCGCCATCCAGAGGTGTCCGGCGATGACGACCCCCATCGCCAGCGCGAGCCAGTCGTGCACGAAGGTCGCACCGGTACGCCACGTCAGTGGCGAAAGATGCGTGAACCACATCAGCAGCCCGGTGCCGAGCATCACCAGCGCCGCCCCCGCGACCCACCCCGCGTACAGCTTCTGTCCGGCGTTGAACTTGCCCGCGGGACGCGCGAGCTGACGACGCCGGGCGGCCCGCAGCCACTGCCTGTCGTGCGGGGTGAAGCGGCCCAGCACGCTCAGGTCGACCCGGAAGGGCCGCGAGAACAGGCCCAGGAAGTACGGCACCGGCATCAGGACCCCGCTCCAGATGTGCACCGTGACCACCAGGTGCCGTCGCCCCACCAGCTCCGCCAGGAAGGGCAGATAGAGGCAGGCGGCCGTGCCGATACAGGTGAGGGTGAGCACCGCGGTCGCGCGGTGGACCAGTCGCTGTGAGCGGGTGAACCGCGTCACCCGGGTGGGGAGTTCAGACCGTGGGGGTGTCGGTGCGGCCGTTGGACCTGCCGACCCAGGCGTCGATGTCATAGCCGAGTTCCTCCCAGTAGCCGGGCTGCACCCGGTCCGTGACCGTGATGCCCGAGAGCCACTTGGCCGATTTGTAGAAGTACATGGGGGCGACGTACAGCCGCACCGGCCCGCCGTGGGAGTGGGTGACGTCCTTGTCCTGCATCCTCAGTGCCACCAACACGTCCTTGCGGCCCGCCTGCTGGAGGGTGAGGCTCTCGCTGTAGGTGCCGTCGAAGCAGGTCAGGCGGAGGGCGCGGGCGGTGGACCGTACCCCCGCCAGGGACAGCAGATGCGACAGCTGTACGCCCTCGAAGGGAGTGTCCGGCACCCGCCACCCGGTGACGCACTGGACGTCGCGCACCAGCCGGGTCTGCGGCAGGGCGCGCAACTGGTCCAGGGTGTACGTCGCGGGGCGGTCGACCAGCCCGTCGACGGTGAGGCGGTAGTTCTCCGGGGTCTTCTTCGGGACGGAGGAGGCCACCGAGTAGTAGCGGAAGCCACCGCTGCCGGGGAAGAGGCCGGTCAGTCCGGTGGGGTCCTTGTCGGCGGCCGAGCCGAGGAAGGAGTCGATGCCGCTCTGGAGGTACGGGGCGGCGGCGACGCCCACGGCGCCGAGGCCGAGCATCCCGAGGACCAGGCGGCGCCCGACGGGGGTGCCGGGGGCGGGGGTGGCGGGCTCGGCCCGGCCCGCGGATTCGGCCCGCTCGGAGGGATCGGCCCGTTCGGCAGGCGCGGCGGGCTGCGGCGTTCCGTCCGGTGGCGGTGCTGGTGCTTGAGGGTTCACACCGACGATTCGAGCACTCGCGGCCGCCGGGTGCCAGGGGCCGCGAGTGCTCGTCAGGGTTTCGTCATATCCGAGGCGGGGTTCGCCGCATCCGGGGCGGGGCGGATCAGCTGTGGGCCGTCGCCCCTTCGGAGGCCGCCTTGTCCAGCTGGAACGCCTCGTTGCCGAGGCCGATCCTGGCGTGCACCTCGGGCTTGCGGGAGCGCAGCACCAGGCCGAAGACCACCCCGCCGAGGGCGGCCAGCGCGATGATGCCGGGCAGCACCCAGCTCAGCGTCGAGCCGGGGCCCGCGCCGACCAGGACGTCGAAGTCCTTGACGGTCACGACGGCGATACCGGTCAGGGCGACACCGGCGATGCTTGAGGCGATCAGCCGCCCGGCCTGCGCGCCCGCGGCCCCGCGACGTACGAAGAAGGCGATCACGGCGAACGAGGCGACGGCCATCAGCACCATCACACCGAGCGCGCCGATGTTGCCCATCCAGGTGAAGAGGTGGAGCACCGGGACGGTGGGGTCACCGTTCTTGGTGTCGTCGGTGAACGCGAAGACCGCGACGATGACCAGCGAGATGCCGGTCTGCAGGAGGGAGCCGGTGGCGGGGGCGCCACTGGTCTTGTTGGTACGGCCGAAGGCGGCGGGCAGCAGGCCCTCGCGGCCCATCGCGAAGGCGTAGCGGGCGACCACGTTGTGGAAGCTGAGCAGCGCCGCGATCATTCCGGTGACGTACAGGACGTGCAGGATGTCGTTGTAGGTCGACCCGAGCCGGGACTCGGTGAGTTCGAAGAGCAGTCCGGGGCCCGCGTCGGCGGCCGCCTTGACGATGTTGCCGGGGCCCGCGGCGACCGACATCGCCCAGGAGCTGAGGGCGAGGAAGACGACTCCGCAGCCCACGGCCAGGAACATGACACGCCGGACGACGACCTGCGGGCGGGCGGTCTCCTCGGCGTACACCGGGGCCTGCTCGAAGCCGACGAAGGCGGCGACGCAGAAGCACAGGGCGGTGCCGAGGCCCGCGCCGGTGAGGGTCTCGGGGTTGAAGGCCTGGAAGGAGATGCCCTCGGGGCCGGGGCTGGCTATCGCGGCCACGTCGAAGATCACCACGAGGATGCACTCGATGACGAGGAGGACGCCGAGCACCTTGGCGCTGAGGTCGATCTTCAGCCAGCCGAGCAGGCCGATGCCGACGACCGAGAGCAGGGCGAACACCCACCAGGGGACGGTGAGATCGAGGTAGGTGGCGAAGATGCCGGACACCTCGAAGCCGAGGATGCCGTAGATGCCGACCTGCATGGCGCTGTACGCGACCAGGGCGACCATCGAGGCACCGGCACCGGCGGTCGGGCCGAGACCGCGGGCGATGTACGCGTAGAACGCGCCGGCGTTGTGGACGTGCCTGCTCATCTCGGAGTAACCGAGACTGAACAGCAGCAGGATCGCGCCGAGGATGACGTAGATCAGCGGCTGGCCGACCACTCCCATCACACCGAAGGTGGTGGGCATGACACCGGCGACCGTCATCAGGATGGCGCTGGCGGCGAGGACCGAGAGCAGCAGGCCGCCGGTGCCGAGGCGGTCGGCACGGAGCGTGCGCTCCTCCCCCTTGAAGGTGCTGATTCCTTCGGATCCGCCGGCTGGGGCGCCGGCCTCTCTGGTCCCGTTCGTACGCGAACTGCCCGTCGACATGGCGGGGTTGTCCCTTCGGTGGTTGTCCGGGGCGCTGCCGGTCGTGCAGCGGCCGGTCGGTCTGGGGGTCCTGGGATGTGAGGTGCCGCGCGAGGCGCTCCGGTTCAGACGTCACCCAGGGCGGCGCTGCGTGCGGCGCGGAACGCCTTGTGCGGGTCCCGGTCGGGGAACGACCAGGGGGCTGCGGTGCGGTGCGGGCCGATCCGGTGGAACAGGGCGGCGGCCTCGGCGGTGCGGCCCTCGCAGTACTTCGCGTGCGCGAGGAAGTTGAGGTCGACACGGGAGCGGGGGTGCTCCTCGTGCTCCCACTCCAGCCACCAGTCGAAGGCAGCCTTCATCACCTGGCGGGCCCGGCGCCCCGACCAGTGGCCGGACATCGCCGGGTCCGGCGGGAGCTGTCCGGCGACGGACAGCACGCGGTAGCGCTCGGCGTGCGCGATGACCGGCAGGACCGCCAACGGCGAGTCGGCCGGGGCCTGCTCGGCGGCCCAGGCCGCGAAGTCGTACACCTCGTGGAGGGGGTCCTGCCCTATGTCGGGGCGGCGCTCCGCGAGCCGGGCGATGATCAGGTGGTGGGCGTGGTGGTGCTCCGGGTGGCGGGCCCTGACCTGGTCGTAGAGCTGGGTGACCTCCTCCTCGGTGCCGAGGTGGCGGGCGAGCAGCAGGAGGGCGAGCCAGGGGGTGGGGTCCTCGGGGCGCCGTTCGGCAGCCGTGCGGCAGGAGGCCCGGGCCCGGTCGGGGCAGCCCTTGCCGAGCAGCGCGCGGTGCACTTCGGCGCAGGCCAGCAGGGCGGCGGCGTCGGCGCTCTCGGGTTCGGCGAGCAGCCAGTCTCCGGCCCAGGCGTGGGTGCCCCTGGGTTCGGCGAGCACCAGCAGGCGGTGTCCGCGACGGTCCCACTCGTTGCCGGTACGGGCGAGCAGGGAGCGGACGGCGGTCCAGCGACCCTGGGCCAACTGGTCGCGTACGTCGATGAGTTCGGCGTCATCGAGGGCCGGGTCCGGCGGTTGTTCGCCGCGGCGGCGGGAGCGGCCGAGAAGTGGCGGAGGTGGGGCCATCCGCGGGGTACCTCCACGGCGCGCGAGCCAGCATTTGATCACGCACAGCAAAGCGGTACGGGTGGCTCCACGTCAAGGGGGGATAAGTACACACCGCCCCCAACTGGCTTTTTCGCGCGCCCAGTTGGTCATACTCTGGGGGCCATTCACCCAGGTGACACGTGGCGCGAGGACTAGGGTTGCCCCATGAGTGACGACACCACGCCTGCCGCCGAGCCGCCCGTCGCGCCGCCCGCCGCGCCGCCCGCCCGCACCCCTCTCCCGCCGTATCTGCTCGCCTTCCCCGGCCCGCTGCGCGACCGGCTGGTCGCCGCGGTCCTCTCCGGCGAGAAGGTCTCGACCACGGGCCTGCTCGCCGAATACCAGGCGGAGGACGAGGAGTTGCCCCCGGTGGGCGAGCGGTATGCGCTGATCGACTCGGCGGGCGAGGAGGTGGCGGTGCTGGAGGTGACGGAGGTGCGGGTGCTGCGGCTGGGGGACGTGGACCTCCAGCATGCGCGGGACGAGGGCGAGGGGCACACCTCGGTGGCCCGGTGGCGGGCCGATCACGAGAGGTTCTGGCACGGCGAGGAGATGCGGGAGGCGATGGGGGATCCGGAGTTCGTCGTGGACGACGCGACCGAGGTGGTGGCCGAGAGGTTCAGGGTGGTGGAGGTGAGGTAGGCGGGGGTACGGGCCCGGGCGGGCCGGGGCGGCTCCGCCGGGGGCCGCCCCCCCCGCCGTCGTGCTACTTCACCGCACGTGCCGCCGCCCGCCCCGCCGCGCGCCCGGAGAAGATGCAGCCGCCCAGGAACGTCCCCTCCAGGGACCGGTATCCGTGCACCCCTCCCCCACCGAACCCGGCCGCCTCGCCGGCCGCGTAGACGCCCGGGAGGGGTGTGCCCGCGGGCGTGAGGACCCGGGACGACAGGTCCGTCTCCAGGCCGCCCAGCGACTTGCGGGTGAGGATGTGCAGGCGTACGGCGATCAGCGGGCCCGCCGCCGGGTCGAGGACGCGGTGCGGGGTCGCGGTGCGGATCAGCTTGTCCCCGAGGTACTTGCGGGCCCCGTGGATGGCCGTGACCTGGAGGTCCTTGGTGAACGGGTTGGCCATCTCACGGTCGCGGGAGACGAGTTGGTGGCGCAGGGCGGCCTCGTCGATGAGGGGTTCCTTGGTGAGGGCGTTCATGCCCCGTACCAGCGAAGCCAGGTCCTTCTCGACGACGAAGTCCGCGCCCTTGTCCATGAACGCCTTCACGGGAGCGGGGACCGCTGCCCGGGCCCGGTCGATGACGCCGCGTACCGACTTCCCCGTCAGGTCGGGGTTCTGCTCGGAGCCCGAGAGGGCGAACTCCTTGCCGATGATCTTCTGGTCGAGGACGAACCAGGTGTAGTCGTAGCCGGTCTTCATGATGTGGTCGAGCGTGCCGAGGGTGTCGAATCCGGGGAAGAGCGGGACCGGGAGGCGGTTGCCGCGCGCGTCGAGCCAGAGCGAGGACGGTCCGGGGAGGATGCGGATGCCGTGCTTGGCCCAGATGGGGTTCCAGTTCTGGATGCCCTCGGTGTAGTGCCACATCCGGTCGCGGTTGATGTGGCTGGCGCCGGCCGTCTCGGTGACGCCGAGCATCAGGCCGTCGACATGGGCGGGGACGCCGGAGAGCATGTGGGCGGGCGGGGTGCCGAGGCGCTCGGGCCACTGGGCGCGGACCAGGTCGTGGTTGCCGCCGATGCCGCCGGAGGTGACGATCACCGCCTGGGCGCGGAGGGTGAAGTCCCCGGTGACGGTACGGGAGCTGGCGGTGCCGCGCGCGGCACTCGACGCCTCCAGAACCTCACCGGTCACGGTGTCCACGGAGCCGGCGGTGGACTCCAGCCCGGTCACCCGGTGCCGGAACCTGAAGGTGACCAGCCCCCGGGCGACGCCCTCGCGGACCCGCTGCTCGAAGGGGGCGACCAGACCGGGGCCGGTACCCCAGGTGATGTGGAAACGCGGCACCGAGTTGCCGTGACCGTTCGCGTCGTAACCCCCGCGCTCGGCCCAGCCGACCACCGGGAAGAAGCGGACTCCCCTGGAGTGCAGCCAGGACCGCTTCTCGCCGGCCGCGAAGTCGACGTACGCCTCGGCCCACTTGCGCGGCCAGGCGTCCTCCTCGCGGTCGAAGCCGGCCGTCCCCAGCCAGTCCTGGAGGGCGAGGTCGCGGCTGTCCTTGACGCGCATCCGGCGCTGCTCGGGCGAGTCGACGAGGAAGAGGCCGCCGAAGGACCAGTGCGCCTGGCCGCCGATCGACTGCTCGGGCTCCTGGTCGAGGAGGATCACCTTCCGCCCGGCGTCCACCAGCTCGGCGGTGGCGACGAGGCCCGCCAGGCCGGCTCCGATGACGATGACGTCCGCGTCGTACCCCTTGGCATCCATGGCCCGATCTTCGGTACGCGACAGTAACTAGTCAACTGTCCGGGGCGTCGGCCCGGGGCGGCAGGTCAGCCGTCACCGAGCCGCTTCCGGGGGCCCGAGGCGGGGCATCCGTAGCGCAGGACCCGTCCCCGGCCGTCGCAGCGATCACCGGCCCTGTGCCGCTATGGTCGGGCCAAGTCCCCCCACTCCGCCACCTGTTGAGGGTTCAGACAGTGTCACTGACTGTTCTTCTGCTCGCCCTGGGCGCCGCGTGCTGCATCGGTTCCGGTTTTGTCCTTCAGCAGGACGCCGCCCGACAGGCACCGCTCGGTGACTTCCTCTCGCTGCGGCTGCTGCTCGATCTTGTGAGGGTGCCGCGCTGGCTGGCCGGGATCGGCTGCATGGTGGCGGGCATGGTGCTGGGCGCGCTGGCGCTGGCGCACGGGGAGATCTCCCTGGTCGAGCCGCTGCTCGCGACCAACCTGCTGTTCGCGATGGCGCTGTCGCGCTGGCGGAGCGGGTGCCGGCTGGGGAAGCAGGGCTGGGCCGGGCTGTGGCTGCTGGCCTCAGGGGTGGCCGCGTTCCTGCTGGCGGGGCAGCCGCGCGGCGGCGGGGCTGAGGTGGATCCGCTGCGGCACTGGGTGGTCGTGGGGGTCGTCCTCGGGCTGGCGCTGCTGCTGACCGCGCACGCGAAACGGTCCCGGATGAGCTCGGGGCCCGCGCTGCTCGCCCTGGCGGCCGGGCTGCTGTACGGGTTGCAGGACGCGTTGACGCGGGTGAGCGGGCAGCGGTTCGCGGAGGGCGGCTGGACCGCGCTGGCCGGCGGCTGGCAGGTGTGCGGGGTGGTGGCGCTCGGTATCGCCGGTCTGGTGCTGGTGCAGAGCGCGTTCGGGACGGGGACGCTGCGGGCGTCGCTGCCGGCGCTGACGGCCGCGCAGCCGTTGGCGGGGGTGGCGTGCGGCGTCGGCTTCCTGGGCGACCGGTTGCAGACGAGTCCGGGGGCGCTGGCGGGGGAAGCGGCCGGGCTGGTGGCGATCGTGGCGGGCATAGTGCTGCTGGGCCGGCATCCGGCCATGCCGACCGGGGCAACGGTCGCCAGGAAGGTGCTGGTACGGGGCTGAACCGCCTCTGCACTCTCCCCACAACCCCCCTGACCTGGCACTCTCGCATTTAATAATGGCCAGTATTACAATAGTCGCATGCCAAGAACGTCAGGCCCCGAGACCCGGGACAAGCTGATCCGCGCGGCCGAGGAGGTCTTCGCCGCGCAGGGCGTGGACGGCGCCCAGTTGCGGGACGTCGTCAGGCTGGCCGGGCAGAGCAATCCGTCGGCGGTGCAGTACCACTTCGGCTCGCGCGGCGGTCTCCTGGACGCCGTGATGGCCCAGCGCCAGCAGCGCACCGAGCGGGTGCTCGCGCCACGGCTGTCCGAGTGCCCGGATTCGGTACGGGAGTTGATCGGCGCACTCGTTGCCGCCGAGGCCACCGAGCTGGCCACCGAGCGCGGCCGGCGCGGTCTGCTGATCTCGGCCCAGCTCAGCCACCAGAGCGGCGTCCGGACCGGAATTCCGCACCCGACGCTGGCCGGGACGGCGTACTGGCAATTGATCGGGCGCGTCGGTGCCGCACTGGCGGCCGGACCACTGCCCCAGCCCCTGCGGCTGGAGCGGCTCGACCTCGCGCTGACCCTGATCGGCGCCGCCCTGTCCGACCGGGCCCGCCAGTACCTGGCCGGTGCCACCCCGCTGACCGGCGAGGACGTGTTCCTCGCGGACCTGGTGGAGACCACCGCAGCACTGCTCGGTGCGCCGCACGCCCCGGCCACGTAACCCCGGCCCCGTAACCCCGGCCACGTCGCCCCACAGACCGCACCTCTGACGCCACAGACACCACAAGCACCACTGAGAGAAGAGCGCACCATGAGCAACAACGACCTCACCGGCAGGACCGTCATCGTCACCGGGGGCGCCCGGGGTCTGGGCGCGGAGGCAGCCCGGCAGGCGGTGGCGGCCGGCGCCAACGTGGTGATTACCGACGTGCTCGACGAGGACGGTGCCGTCACCGCCGCCGAGCTCGGCGAGCGGGCCCGCTTCCAGCACCACGATGTGACCTCCGAGGAGGACTGGGCGCGCGTCGCCGCCTATGCGGTCGCCGAGTTCGGTTCCCTCGACGGGCTGGTGAACAATGCCGGGATATCCACCGGCCAGTTCCTCGCCGAGGAGTCCGTCGAGCACTTCCGCAAGGTCCTCGACATCAACCTGACCGGTGTCTTCATCGGCATGAAGACCGTCATCCCGGCGATGAAGGAGAACGGCGGCGGTTCGATCGTCAACATCTCCTCCGCCGCAGGCCTGATGGGCCTGGCGCTGACCGCCGGGTACGGCGCCTCCAAGTGGGGCGTGCGCGGGCTGACCAAGATCGGCGCCGTTGAGCTGGGCACCGAGCGGATCCGCGTCAACTCCGTCCACCCGGGCATGACCTACACCCCGATGACCGCCTCCGTCGGTATCCAGCAGGGCGAGGGCAACTACCCCAACACCCCGATGGGCCGGGTGGGTGAGCCCGAGGAGATCGCGGGCGCGGTCGTCTTCCTGCTGTCGGACTCCGCGTCCTACGTGACCGGCGCCGAGTTGGCGGTGGACGGCGGCTGGACGACCGGCCCGACGGTGAAGTACGTCATGGGCCAGTAGTGACGAGTGGGGTTGGATGGCCCCATGAGTCCTGCTGTGGATCCCCGCGAAGAACAAAGTGCTGCTGAGCAGAGCAGTCCTGCTGACGAGATCCTCGACCTCGTCGACGAGAACGACGAGGTCGTGGGACAGGCCCCGCGCGGCGAGGCGACCGCGCGGGGCCTTCGCCATCGCTGTGCCTTCATCCGCGTCCGCGATGCCGGGGGCAGGACCTTCGTGCACCGGCGGACCGCGACCAAACTGGTCTATCCGTCGCTGTACGACATGTTCGTGGGCGGGGTCGTGGGCGCGGGCGAGACCTACGACGAGGCGGCGCTGCGCGAGGCGCAGGAGGAGTTGGGGGTGCGGGGGCTGCCACAGCCGGCGTTGCTGTTCAAGTTCCTGTACGAGAGCGCGGACGGCGCGCACTCCTGGTGGTCGTCGGTGTACGAGGTGCGCTGTGAGCTGCCGGTGAATCCGCAGGTGGAGGAGGTCGCGTGGCACGACTTCCTCGACGAGGAGGAGCTGACGCGGCGGCTGGCGGAGTGGGAGTGGGTGCCGGACGGGCTCGCGGCGTACCGGCGGCTGTGCGAGCTGGGCCGATGAGCGGGCTGGTGCGGGGGCTACGGCTGTGGTTCGCACCAGAGCGCATCCGCGAGGAGGGTGACACACCGGACTACCGGTTCTCGCTGGCCAATGAGCGGACCTTCCTGGCGTGGGTGCGGACCGCGCTGGCGCTGGTCGGGGCCGGGTTCGCGGTCGATCAGTTCCTGCCGGACCTGCGGTGGGGCGTGCGGGTGGGGATGGCGGTCGCGCTGCTGGTGGCGGGGGCGCTGTGCGCGCTGCGGGCAGTGAACCACTGGGTGCGCTGCGAGCGGGCGATGCGGCGCGGCGAGGACCTGCCGGTGACGCGCTTCCCGACGGTGCTCTCGCTGCTGGTGGGGGTGGTCGCGGTGGCGATGGTGGTGGTCGTGCTGTCCGGGTGGGCGGGGTGAGTACGGCTGCGGAGGCAGTGGTCCCGGAGCGCGATCCCGGGCTCCAGCCGGAACGGACCCGGCTGGCGTGGCGGCGTACCACCCTGTCCTGCACGGTGGTCGCGGTGCTCGCCGGGAAGCAGGCACTGCACGACGGGTTCACTCCGCTCGGGGTGGTGGCCGCCGCGCTGAGTGCGCTGGTGTGGGTGGGGTTCCTGGTGGTGGCGCACCGGCGCATCCAGGGACTGGACCGGGCGCGGCCCGAGGTGCTGGCGCCGCGTGGGGCGTCGGCGGCGGTGGTGTGTGTGCTGGCGCTGGCCGCGTTCGGGGTGGCGGTGCTGGCGGGGTGAGCGGGGGGGACGGCGGGTGGGCCGGGGCGGGTGGGCCGGGGCGGGTGAGCCGGCTTTCTACGGGTGGCGGCTGGGCCGTACCGTACCCCCCTCTGGACGACATACCGACTGGTCGGCATCATGGGGGGCGGCAGCCCGCTCGCACGCACCGGAGGTACCCCCATGAGCACCGTCCCCCCGACCGGGCCGACGGCCGACGCGCCGCCCGGGCTCGACCCGGAGCGGCTGCGCGCCCATCTTGACCGGGAGCGTCCGGGACTGGTGTCGGGCCCGTTGTCCGCCCGGCTGATCCAGGGCGGCCGGTCCAATCTGACGTATGCGGTGACGGACGGGAAGAGCCGTTGGGTGGTACGTCGTCCCCCGCTCGGCCACGTACTGGCGACGGCGCACGACATGGCGCGCGAGTTCCGGGTGATCAGCGGGCTGCATCCGACCAAGGTGCCGGTGCCGGAGCCGATTCTGCTGTGCGAGGACGAGGCGGTGATCGGATCGCCTTTCTACGTGATGGAGTTCGTGGACGGCACGCCGTACCGGACCGCCGGCGAGCTGGCTCCGCTCGGCGCCGAGCGGACCCGGGCCGCCCTGCTGGGGCTGGTGGACACGCTCGTGGAGCTGCACGCCGTGGAACCCGAGGCGGTCGGGCTCGGTGACTTCGGGCGGCCCGAAGGCTTCCTGGAACGCCAACTACGGCGCTGGGGAAAGCAGTTGGACGCCTCGCGCAACCGCGACCTGCCGGGCATCGACGAGCTGCACGCCGCGCTCGGGAAGAAGCTGCCCGCCTCCCCCGCGCCGACCGTGGTGCACGGCGACTACCGCCTGGACAACGTCCTGATCGGCGGCCCGGACGACAGCATCCGGGCGATCCTCGACTGGGAGATGTCGACGCTCGGCGACCCGTTGACCGACCTCGGACTGCTGGTGATGTACAGCACCGAGCTCGATCTGCCCAACTCCCCGATCTCCACCACCGCTTCGGCAGCCGGCCATCCTTCGGAGGGCGAGATCGTCGCCCGGTACGCGGCCGCCTCCGGCCGGGATGTGTCGGCGATCAACTGGTACACGGCATTCGCCTGGTTCAAGCTCGCCGTGATCCTCGAAGGCATCCACTACCGCTTCACGCTCGGGCAGACCGTCGGCCCCGGCTTCGACCGGATCGGCGAACTGGTTCCCCTGTTCATCCAGCATGGCCTGACGACCCTTCAGAAGGGCTGATTCCTCATGGACTTCGCATACGACGCACGGACCGAAGAGCTGCGCACCAAGCTGCTCGCCTTCATGGACGAGCACGTCTACCCGGCGGAGCAGACCGCGCACGAGCAGCGCCTGCTGCTCGACTCGCCGTGGGACACCCCGGCGGTGGTGGAGGAGCTGAAGGAGGAGGCGCGGCGGCAGGGGCTGTGGAACCTCTTCCTGCCGGACGCCGCCTACGGCGCCGGGCTGACCAATCTCCAGTACGCGCCGCTGGCCGAGATCACCGGCCGTTCCCCGCAGTTGGCGCCGACCGCGCTGAACTGTGCGGCGCCGGACACCGGGAACATGGAGCTGCTGACCGAGTTCGCCAGTGAGCAGCAGAAGAAGCAGTGGCTGGAGCCGCTGCTGGCCGGGGAGATCCGGTCGGCGTTCGCGATGACGGAGCCGGAGGCGGCCTCCTCGGACGCGACGAACATCGAGACCAGGATCGAACGCTCCCAGGACGGCTCCGAGTACGTCGTCACGGGCCGCAAGTGGTACATCTCCGGGGCGATGAACCCGGACTGCAAGATCTTCATCGTGATGGGCAAGACCGACCCGGACGGCGCGGACGTCCGCCGTCAGCAGTCGATGATCCTGGTGCCGCGTGACACCCCGGGCGTGGAAGTGCGGCGCGCGATGCAGGTGTACGGGTACGAGGACCACTACCACGGGGGGCACGCGGAGGTCTCGTTCGACAACGTCCGGGTGCCGGCCGCGAACCTGGTCGGCGAGGAGGGCGGCGGCTTCGCCATCGCCCAGGCGCGGCTCGGCCCGGGGCGTATCCACCACTGCATGCGGCTGATCGGCATGGCCGAGCGGGCGATCGAGCTGATGTGCCGCCGGGCGGTCTCGCGCACCGCCTTCGGCAAGACGCTGGCCCAGCAGGGCGTCGTGCAGAACTGGATCGCGGACGCCCGGGTCACCGTGGAGCAGCTGCGGCTGCTCGTGCTGAAGACGGCCTGGCTGATGGACAACGTCGGCAACCGGGGTGCGCACACCGAGATCCAGGCGATCAAGATCGCGACGCCGCGTGCGGTACTGGACATCATCGACAACGCGGTGCAGCTGCACGGGGCGGGCGGGGTCAGCCAGGACTTCCCGCTGGCGGAGCTGTGGGCGGCGGCGCGGACGCTGCGGCTGGCGGACGGGCCCGACGAGGTGCACCAGCGGTCGCTGGCGCGGCGGGAGCTGAAGAAGTACCTGTAGGCCGTGCGGCCGGCCGCGCAGGGGGTGGTGCGGCCGGCCGCGCAGGGGGTGGCGGTGGCGTGCGGGTGGGGAGGCTTCGGGTCTCTTCCGGTGGGACCAAGGTCCCGTCGAAAGAGGCCGGTGTCCGCAACAGGATGTCCGTATCGCCGGGTAAGTTCGATTGGTCCCTCGATCGAAAGTGCCCCCACATGTCTCACAGTTCCGCCGCCGCGCCTGCCCGCATCGCGAACCCGGGTCCGCTCGGGCTGGCCGCGTTCGCGCTGACCACCTTCGTGCTCAGCATGTTCAACTCGGGGCTGGTCCCGAACGCCGCGCTGAGCGCGGTCGTGCTGCCGCTCGCGCTGTTCTACGGCGGGCTGGCGCAGTTCGCCGCCGGGCTCTTCGAGTTCCGGCGCGGCAACACCTTCGGGGCGACGGCCTTCGTGTCGTACGGCGCCTTCTGGATGTCCTTCGCGGGGTACGTGAGGTTCGTGGTGCCCGCTCTGCCGAAGGAGGACGCGCACCTGGCGACGGGGCTCTTCTTGATCGCGTGGTTCGTCTTCACGCTGTACATGACCGTCGCGGCGCTGAAGCTGGATGTGGCGCACCGGCTGATCTTCATCACGCTGACGCTGACGTTCCTGTTCCTGGCGCTGGGTGACCTGGCGCAGAACGCGACACTGGGGCACGTGGGCGGTTTCCTCGGCCTGCTGTGCGCGGGCTGCGCCTGGTACACCTCCTTCGCGACGGTGACGAACGAGACGTGGGGGCGGAAGGTCCTGCCGCTCGGCTGAGAGCCCGCGCCCCCGGGTCGCCCTCCCCGCGTCAGGGCCGGAGCGCCCTCAGCAGCAGATCGGCGAGGTGGTCGGCGACCTGCTGCGGGGTGAGCGGGCCACCGGGGCGGTACCAGGTGGAGAGGTGGTGCACGGAGCCGAAGTGGTAGTCGACGACCAGGTCGGCGGGGGTGGCCGTGGAGAAGACGCCCGTCTTCTGGCCCTCCTCGACCAGGGCGCGGAACCGCTCGTGGTAGCGGCGCCGCTCGGAACGCACCTGCTTGTCCTTCTCCGGGCTCAGGTGGTGCATGGAGCGGAAGAAGATCGACGCGTCGTCGAGGTTCTCGATGGTGGTGACGACGACGTCCGCCGCCGCGTCGCGCAGCCGCTGCTCGACGGGGGCGTCCGCGTCGGCGAAGTCGTCGAGACGCTCCTGCTGGAGGCGCAGCACACGGCCGTACACCTCGTGCAGCAGATCGTCCTTGGAACCGAAGTAGTGGTAGAGCGCGCCCTTGGTGACGCCCGCCGCCTCGACGATCTCCTGGACCGAGGTGCGGTCGTAGCCGCGCTCGGCGAAGAGCCGGGTGGCGGCGGCCAGCAGCCGCTGCGGAACGGGGGTGCCGCTCGGGTCCGTCGTTCTGGCCATTGCCGCCACCTGCCTTGCCTTGTCGCTTGTCTGTAGTGCCCGTTGTGCCTGGTGAAGCTCGCCGGAGTGTCCGCCGCGCCTGTGAGGCCCGCCGGGGCTACGCCTCGGGCACCTTGGGGGAACGCAGTTCCCGTCGGAGGATCTTCCCACTTGCCGTCTTGGGAAGTTCCGGCAGGATCTCCACCACGCGGGGGTATTTGTACGCGGCGAGCCGTTCCTTGCAGTACGCGGACAGTTCCTCGGGGCTGACCTCCGCCCCCGGGCGCAGCCCGACGTACGCCTTGACGCTCTCGCCCCGGTACTCGTCCGGGATGCCGACCACGGCCGCCTCGCGGACCGCCGGGTGGGTGTACAGGACGTCCTCGACCTCGCGCGGCCAGACCTTGAAGCCGGACGCGTTGATCATGTCCTTCTTGCGGTCGACGACATACAGCCAGCCCTCGGCGTCCATGAACCCGATGTCCCCGGTGCGCAGTTCACCGTCGGGGAACGCCTCGGCGCTGGCCTCGGGCAGCCGCCAGTAGCCGGAGACGACCTGCGGGCCGCGCACCGCGATCTCGCCCTGCTCCCCGAAGGGCACCTCCTCGCCGTCCACATCGATGATCCGCACCACCGTGTCGGGTCCCGGCACGCCGACGGAGAGCGTCCCGGACGCCGGGTCCACCGGCGCCTCGCGCTCCGGCGGCACGGCGGCGCACGGCGCGGTGCATTCGGTGAGCCCGTAACCGTTGCGGATGTACGGCCCCAGGCCCGCCCGGAACTTCTCCACCAGCGCGGGCGGCAGCGGGGCGCCGCCCGAGGAGAGCACCTCGAAGGACGCGAAGTGCTCCTTGGTCACGCCGGGGGTCGCGGCCAGTGCCATGAACGCCGTCGAGGGGCCCACGGTGTACGCGGGCCGGTGCTGGGCGAAGGCGTCCAGGACGACCTGCGGGTGGAAGCGGTAGGCGAGGACGAGGGTGCCCGCGTTGGTGAGACAGGCGGCCAGCTGGCAGACCATGCCGGTGATGTGGAAGAGCGGGGCGAGGGCGAAGTAGGACGACCCCTCGGCGATGGGGTGGCCTCGGCGCTGTCGTTCCGCGTTGACCATGATGTTTCCGTGGGAATTCATCGCCCCCTTCGGGGTGCCGCTGGTGCCCGACGTGTAACTGATCAACGCCGTGTCACCCGGGCCGAGTTCCCGCCCCGAGGGTGAATCCAGACCCGCCCCGGCCACGGTGACCAGGTCGTCCGCGTCGGCGGCCTGCGGCAGCCGCTCGAAGTTCAGCACCCGTTCGTCGTTCTCGCTCTGCAGGTCCAGTTCGCAGCCGGTCAGCACGATCGTGACCGAGGGCGCGGCGGCGGCCGTCTCCCTGAGGTACGCCTCCCACGCCCGGTCCGAGCAGATCAGCGCGGTGACCTCGGCGTCCTTCAGCACATGGCCGACCTCGGCCGACTTGTACATGGGGTTGAGCGGGACGACCGTGGCCCCGGCCTTCCAGGCGCCCAGCAGGGCGAGCACGAAGTGCGGCGAGTTCTGCAGCATGATCGCGACCCGGTCGCCCTGTCGCAGCCCCTTCGCGGCGAGGTGCCCGGCGACCGAGTCCGACAGCGCCTGCGTCTCGCGGTAGGTCAGCCGTCCGTCGAAGTAGGCGAGCGCCGGGCGGTCGGGGGCGCGGTCCACGCTCTCCCGGAAGGCGTGCAGCAGGGTCGGTGCGGGGTGCACGGGCGCCCGCTGGGCCTCGCTGAGGAGGTGCAGCCAGGGCTTCGCGGCGTAGCGGGAGGCGGGCTCGGCCGTCGGGTTCGCGCTCATCGGCCCATCCCCTCCCACTTCTGCTGGAGATGGTTCATGCCGGCCAGCCACTTGTCCGGCTCCGCCGCCCGCACCTTGTAGTAGTCCGCCACCTCGGGGTGGGGCAGGATCAGGAAGCGGTCGGCGGCCATGCCCTCGAAGAGTGCGTCGGCGACGTCCTCGGGCTCGATGGCGGTCGGTTCGAGGACGAGTTCACCGGCCGTTCCCGAGGCGGTCAGCAGGTCGGTCCGTACGCCCTGCGGGCAGATCGCGTGGACCTTGACGCCCTGGTGCCGGTAGGTCAGCGACAGCCACTCGGCGAAGGCCAGCGCGCCGTGCTTGGTGACGCTGTACGGGGCGGCGCCGATCATCGTCAGCAGACCGGCGGCCGACACGGTGGACACGAACCGGCCGCTCCCCCGCTCCACCCAGTCGGGCAGCAGCGCGCGGGCCGCCCGGACGTGGGCCATCACGTTGACGTCCCAGGCCCTCTCCCAGGCGTCCTCGGCGAACGGGTCGGCGCCGCCGCCGATCCCGGCATTGGCGCAGTACACGTCGACGACGCCACCGAGGGCGTCACGGGCCTCCTCGACCACGGACGAGGCATCGCCGGGGACGGCCCTCGCGCCGATCTCGTCGGCGACCGCCTTGGCCTTCGCGGCGTCCAGGTCGTTGACCACGACCCTGGCCCCCTCGGCCACGAACCTGCGGGCCAGCGCGGCTCCGATGCCGCCTCCCGCGCCCGTCACGACTACTCCCGCGCCCTGCACCGCGTCCATCGGTGGCCACCTCTCGCTGTCGGCTCTCCCGGCAGACTAACCAGTCGGTATGGAGTGGGGAAGAGGGGGCGCCGGCTTGATCCGTGGCGCGTTCCGTTCCGCCGGGAGCGGTCAGCGGTTAGCGTGCGCGGACATGACAGACCGGCCGATCACGGAGGTTGCGGGATGAGCTTGTCCAGACGGGGACTGCTGGCGGCGGGCGGGGGCGTCGTGGGGGCGCTGGGCGTGACGGGGACGGCTTCCGCCGCCGGTACCAGCCCTGCCGGAACCACCGCTGGTACCGGCGGTACCGGATCCACCACCGCCGAAACCACCGCCACCCCATCCGCCCCGGCCGCCGGGCCGGGGCACGGGGTCCGCCCCCGGGTCCGTACCGGATTCGACCGCCTCTCCGCCGACGGCTACCGGCTGCTGCGCGGCCGCAAGGCCGGCATCGTCACCAACCCGACCGGTGTCACCGCCGACGTCCGGCACATCGTCGATGTGATGCACGCCGACGAGCGGGTGAACCTCACCGCCGTCTTCGGCCCGGAGCACGGCTTCCGGGGCACCGCCCAGGCGGGAGGTTCCGAGGGCCGTTACGACGACCCGGCGACCGGGCTCTCGGTCTACGACACGTATCTGAAGAGCGGACAGCCGCTCGCCGACATCTTCACCGCGTCCGGTGTGGACACCGTGGTCTTCGACATCCAGGACGCGGGTGCCCGCTTCTACACGTACATCTGGACGCTGTACGACTGCATGGTGGCCGCCTCGCTCGCGGGCAAGCGGTTCGTGGTGCTCGACCGGCCGAATCCGGTGACCGGGCGGGCGGCGCTGGGTCCGGTGCTGGACCGGGCGTTCGCGACGTTCGTGGGGAGGGAGCCGATCGCGCAGGCACACGGGATGACGGTGGCGGAGCTGGCGCTGCTGTTCAACGCAGAGTTCCTGGCGAAGCCGGTGCCGCTGGAGGTGGTGCGGATGTCGGGGTGGCGGCGGGACGACTTCTTCGGCTCGACCGGGCTGCCGTGGGTGCCGCCGAGCCCCAACATGCCGACCGCGGACACGGCGTTGGTGTACTCCGGGACGTGTCTGTTCGAGGGGACGAATCTCTCGGAGGGGCGCGGCACCACCCGCCCGTTCGAGCTGCTCGGCGCGGAGGGCATCGACCGTCGGTGGGCAGCGGCGGCGAACGCCGAGGGGCTGGCGGGGGTGAACTTCCGGGAGGCGTACTTCGCACCGACGTTCTCGAAGTTCCAGGGCAGGACGGTGGGCGGCGTCCAGCTCCATGTGCACGCCCCCGAGGCGTACGACCCGGTGCGCACCGGCATCGCCCTGCTGGTGACGGCGAAGAAGTCGTGGAGCGGCTTCGCCTGGCGGCCGGACAACTGGATCGACAAGCTCACCGGGAACACCCGGGTGCGGACGATGATCGACGCGGGGGCCGGCACGGACGAGGTGGTGGGCGCCTGGGAGGCGGACCTGGCGGCCTTCCGGCGGATCAGGCGGGAACATCTGCTGTACCGCTGACCTGGTGGGACACTCATCCCGTCCCGAGGAATGAGACCGCGCGTCCCACCTATTGACTGGCCCCTACACCTAACGCGACAGTGCCGGTCGTGACCGACGAACCGCGCACCGACGCACCTCCCACCGGACCGAGCACCACGAAGACAGCGCCGGCCGCTGCCACCCAGTCCTCCGGGGACAGCCCCGAGAGTCTGCGCAGGGTGGCGGTGGCCAGTTTCATCGGCACCGCCATCGAGTTCTACGACTTCTACATCTACGGGACGGCCGCGGCCCTCGTCCTCAACGAGGCGTTCTTCCCGAACCTCACCCCGCTGAACGCGACGCTCGCCTCCTTCTCGACCTACGCCGTCGCCTTCGCCGCCCGCCCGCTCGGCTCGGTGATCTTCGGTCACTTCGGCGACCGGGTGGGCCGCAAGTCGGTGCTGGTGGTGTCCCTGCTGCTGATGGGACTTTCGACCGCGCTGGTCGGACTGCTTCCCGGGTACGGCAGTTGGGGCATCTGGGCGCCGTTGCTGCTGGTCGCGCTGCGCTTCCTCCAGGGCATCGGGCTCGGCGGCGAGTGGGGCGGGGCGGCGCTGCTCGCGGTGGAGCACGCACCCGCCAGGAAACGCGGTATGTACGCGGCGTTCCCGCAACTCGGCCCCTCCATCGGCTTCTTCGCGGCGACCGGCATCTTCTGGCTGCTCTCGGCGGTGCTCGACGACGCGGCGTTCAAGAGCTGGGGATGGCGGATTCCGTTCCTGCTGTCGTTCCTGCTGGTCGCGGTGGGCCTGTTCGTACGGCTGAGGATCAGTGAGACCCCGGTTTTCCAGCGGGTGATGGAGAAGCAGGAGGCCAGCAAGGTCCCCACGCTGGAGGTCTTCAGGAAGTACCCGCGCGAGCTGCTGCTCGGGGCCGGCGGGATGATCGTGGCGTACGGGCTGTTCTACACGGCAACGACGTACTGCCTCTCGTACGCGACCAAGACCCTCGGCGTGCCGCGCAGCACCATGCTCGGACTGTCCATGGTGGCCTGCCTGTTCCTGGCGGCCGGGACCTGGATCGCGGCGACCCGCTCCGACGCGGGCGGGCGGCGCAAACTGATCCTGATGGGCTGCGCGCTCGCGGTGGTGTGGGGCCTGGTGATCTTCCCGCTGCTGGACACCGAGCAGCCCGTGCTGATCGCACTGGCGCTGGGCGGGGCGCTGTTCTGCATGGGTGTGGTGTACGGACCGATGGGCGCGTATCTGCCGGAGCTGTTCGGGGCACGGGTGCGGTACTCGGGGGCGTCGCTGGCGTACAACCTGGGCGGGGTGCTCGGCGGCGCGGTGGCGCCGCTGGTGGCGACCCGCCTCCAGTCGGGCTTCGGGTCGGCTTCGGTGGGCTGGTACGTGAGCGCGATGGCGATCGTGTCGCTGCTGTGCGTGCTGGCGCTGCCGGAGACGAAGGAACGTGAGTTGGGGTGAAAAGGAACGTGAGTTGGGGTGAATCGGAGGATCGGGGGGCGAGGTGAGGGGCTTGTGACGGGACCCTAGGGAACCGTGCGATTCCAGGCCAATTGATCCGTGATGGGGCCCATCGGATTTTCGATGGAGCCGAAACGGGCACTCGTACGTCCATTCATCGACGCCGAAGTACCAGCGACGGAGGTGGCAGTGCGATGGCCGGTTTTCGGAGTCTCGCGAGACAGGTACGTGACCCGAGGTGTGACCTTGCGTTGCGGAGGTATTCGCTGCGCAAGTGCCTGGAGAGGTTCGCCCCTTACGGGCACCGGGCGACCTGGGACCATCTGTGCAGCAGGCACGGGTTCGGTCCGCAGGACAGGGCGCCCGACCCGGTGCGGCTGGTGGCCGCACTGGAGGAACTGGAGGAGGCGCGGGCCGTCTGGCTCGCGTACGAGGTGGACTTCGCCGAGCGGCGCAAGCGCGAGAAGCACGACGGGCTGCGGCGACCGGGCTCCTTCGACGACTGGCACCGGCGGACCTGGGGCGGTTTCGGGGTCGCGTGGTGCGACGATCCGGCGGTTCATCCGTCGGCGCCGCTGGCCGATGTGCTGCGCGGGCTGATCTCCGCCCTGGAGTCGGCACCGGGCGCGCACTGCCCGGTCTGTGCGTCCGGCAGGATCGTCTGGAAGCAGGACATGGTCCATGAGCCGTGGTGCGGACCGGTCTGCACGGGGTGCGGGATTCTGGTGCCGCAGCCGGTGCTGACGCCCGAGGCGCTGGCGGAGGCCAAGCGGGTACGGCGTCGGGAGCTGGCGTCCGTGGCGTGAGCGCGAGGGGCGCGGCGGCGGCCGGACCTGTGGCGCCGCGTCCCCGTGTTCGGATCGCTCGCCGTACGCGATTTTGTCGCTCGCCGTAGGGGATTTCATCGCTCGCCGTACCGGATCTTGACTGTGCGGGTTTCCTCGCGACAACCGTGCGAATGCTCAGTGCATGGCTGATTGTCAGTGCCGGGTGTCACCATCGAATGCATGGTCGAGCCCTTGATTCAGGTGTGTGTCAACGGTCAGCGCGGTCCCGGTGACGGCGCTGCTGTTCCGGTGTCGCCGGACGCGATGGCGGAGTCGGCTGCTGCCGCTGTGGCAGCAGGGGCCGGCGAGGTGCATGTGCACCCCAAGTCGCCGTGCGGGGACGACACCCTGTCACCCCGGGTCCTCGCCTCGACGCTCACCGCGATACGGCAGGCGGTGGACGTTCCCGTCGGGGTGACCACCGGCGCCTGGACGGAGCCCGATCCCCAGCAGCGCATCGAGCGCATCGCGTCCTGGACGGTGCTGCCCGACCACGCCTCGGTGAACTGGCACGAGCCCGGCGCCGAGGAGGTCGCGGAGGCGTTGCTGGCGCGTGGGGTCGCGATCGAGTCGGGGCTCTGGTCGGGCACGGACGGGGCGAGAAAGTTCCTCGGCTCCCCGCTGGCCTCCAGATCCCTGCGGGTGCTGGTGGAGGTGACCGATCCCGATCCGCTGACCGCGGAGGACTCCGCGCTCCAGTTCCTGGCCGAGCTCGCCCGCAACGGCGCGGTGGGCTCCAAGGGCGATGTGCGCGGGGCGCCCATGCTGCTGCACGGGGAGGACGGCGGGGCCTGGCCGGTGCTCGCGCTGGCCCGCCGGCTCGGGCTGGCCACCCGGATCGGCCTGGAGGACACCCTGCTGCTCCCGGACGGAACCCGCGCCTCGTCGAACGCCCAACTGGTGGAAGCCGCACGGGAAATTCGGTGGCCGGTGGAGGTGGCGTAACCGCACAGTGGGGGCGAATCCACGGCCGGTCCGCACCAGGGGCCCGGCCTGCCACGGCTGGAGGGGGGCGCCGACATGTCGACTTTGCGTGTTACCGCCGAGACACTGACCATCCACGAGCACCCGAACGCGGACTCGCTGGAACTCGCGCAGGTGGGGCTCTACCGCGCCGTCGTCGCCAAGGGCGCGTACCGCAGCGGGGAGAGCGCCCTCTACATCCCGGAGCAGGCGGTTCTTCCGGCCGCGCTGATCGAGGAGCTGGGGCTCACCGGGCGCCTGGCCGGCAAGGCCTCGGACCGGATCAAGGCGGTCCGGCTGCGGGGCGAGGTGTCGCAGGGCATCGTGTGCCGTCCGGCCGCTCTCGCCGGCACCGATCTGGCCGCTGCCGCCGCCGAGGGCACCGACTTCGCGGAGCTGCTCGGCATCACCAAGTGGGTGCCGCCGATCCCGCCGACGATGAGCGGGGACGTGGAGCCTGCGCCGGAGCTGCTGCCCTGGGTCGACATCGAGAACCTGCACCGCTATCCGCAGATATTCGAGCCGGGCGAGGAGGTCGTCCTCACCGAGAAGCTGCACGGCACGGCCTGCCTGTTGACGTATCTGCCGGACGGGGAGCGGGTGTTCGTCTCCTCGAAGGGGTTCGGCGCGAAGAACCTGGCGCTCAAGGAGGATCCGCGCAATCTGTACTGGCGCGCGGTCACCGGGCACGGGGTGCCGGCCGTCGCCGCGCGGCTGGCCGAGAAGCTGGGGGCGCGCCGGATCGGGATCTTCGGTGAGGTGTACGGGGCGGGGGTGCAGGACCTGGCGTACGGCGCGGACGGGCGCTCCGAGCGGCTGGGGTACGCGGCCTTCGACGTGTCGGTGGAGGTGGACGGGCGGGTCCGGTGGCTGGATGCGGCGGAGTTCGTGGAGCTGGTGGGGGGTGAACTGCCTTTGGTGCCGCGGCTTTACGAGGGGCCTTACGACGTGTCGAGGGTGTTGGAGCTGGCGTCGGGGCGGGAGACGGTGTCGGGGCGGGGGTTGCATCTTCGGGAGGGGGTGGTGATTCGGCCGGCTGTGGAGCGGCACAGTTATGTGACTGGGGGGAGGGCGGTGGCGAAGGCGGTCAGCGCGGGGTATCTGACGCGGAAGGGTGGGACGGAGTTTGAGTGAGGGGTGGGGGTAGAGGTACGGAGGTGCGGGCGGCCTGGGTGTCGGGGTGACCGGGACCGGGGCGGGCCGGGACCGGGTGAGTGCGACTCCGTCGGGGGCCGCCCCCTTGCCCGCCCCCGGGGGCGGCCCCGCCGCCCAAGCGGACTGACGGGGGCGGGGGGCGGGGGTAATGCAGGGAGGACGGCCCCGCCGCCCGAGGGGCGGGGCATAGTGGGAGGGCGGCGGCGTGGTGGGGTCAGGATTTTTTCTCGGCCATGAGGCGGGAACCGCTGATTCGGTCGCCGATCTGGTCGTCCGGGTTGGACAGGACGCAGGTGTCCAGGGAGAGGCAGCCACAGCCGATGCAGTCGGTGAGGTGGTCACGCAGACGGCCCAACTGCTGGATGCGGGCGTCGAGTTCGGCCCGCCAGTTCTCGGAGAGCCTGGCCCAGTCCTCCCGGGTGGGCGTCCGCTCCTCGGGGAGTTCGGCAAGCGCGTCACGGATGGTGGCCAGCGGGATGCCGACGCGTTGCGCGGCCCTGACGAAGGCGACCCGCCTCAACGCATCGCGTTCGTAACGGCGTTGGTTGCCCGAGGTCCGGCGGCTGCTGATCAGCCCCTTGGCCTCGTAGAAGTGCAGGGCGGAGACGGCGGCACCACTGCGCGCGGACAGCTGTCCGACGGTGAGCTCGTGAATCTTCTCTGGAATCTGCGGCACTCAGTGAACCCTAGTAGTGGTCCGTTGACAGGAACACACGGCCCCAACCATGCTGAGCAAACGCTTATTCACATGATTGAGGGAGCTGGACGATGGCCGAGCCGAGGATCTACACCTCCGCACAGGAGCTGACCGACGGTGTGGGCGAGCAGCTGGGGTACAGCGAGTGGCTGGAGATCGACCAGAAGCGGATCGATCTCTTCGCCGACGCGACCGGCGACCACCAGTGGATCCATGTGGACCCGGAGCGGGCGGCCCAGGGGCCGTTCGGGACGACGATCGCGCACGGCTACCTGACGCTGTCGCTGCTGCCCACGTTGGTGCCGCAGATCCTGCGGGTCGAGGGCATGAAGATGGGCATCAACTACGGGACCGGCAAGGTCCGTTTCCCCGCCACGGTGCCGGTCGGCTCGCGGCTGCGCGCCACCGCCGTGCTGACGGACGTGTCCGAGGCGGGCGGTGGGGTCCAGGTCACCGCGAAGGTGACGGTCGAACGCGAGGGCGGCGACAAGCCGGTGTGCGTGGCGGAGTCGATCTCGCGCTACTACTTCTGAGACACGGGCTCCAAGCCCGCCCCGGCTCACCGGACGCCGGCCGCGACCATCCGCAGGACGAGGTCGGCGTAGAGCGCGCCGACCTCGTCGGGTGTCCGGCGTCCCTCCACGTTGAACCAGCGCGCCACGTCGATGCAGAGCGACAGCACGGCGAGCGTGGTGCCGGAGACGTCGGGCACGTCGAACTCCCGCGTCCGTACGCCGTCGATGATGATGCGCCGTACCGCCGCGTCGCTCCTGCGCCGCAGCTCCACGATCTCGGCGCGGTGCTCGTCGCCGAGCGCGTCCAGCTCGTACTGCACGACCCGCGCCGTGGTGTGGTGCGCGGCATGCCACCGAACGAAGGTGGTGACGGCGTCCGCGAGCCGTTCGGCGGCGCTGCCGTCGCCGTCGGCGGCGGTCTCCAGGATGCGCAGGGCCTTGTCGTGGCCGATGCGGCTGATCCGGTGGAGCAGTTCTTCCTTGGTCTTGTAGTGGATGTAGAGCGCGGCCGGGCTCATGCCCGCGCGGCCCGCGATGTCGCGGGTGGTGGTGGCGTGGTAGCCGCGCTCGGCGAAGGCGCCGACGGCAGCGACCAGCAGCCGCCTGGCGGCCTCGGGGGAAACCTCGCTCCAGGCCAGGTCCTCACCGCTCGCGGCGTCCGCGCCTTCGGACGTGTCCTCCGCCGTGCTCATCGCTGGTCCCTTCGCCGGTGTCGCCGTGCCGGTTCCGGCAGGACGAACACCATACCCCGCACCTCTGAGCAAGCGCTTAGCGTGCGTGGGCACTCAGCGGGCACAGCGGGGCGGGGAAGGGATCACAGCTTCTGGAAGGGGTCGTGCTCGGCGAGGATCTTCTCCAGCCGGGCCTGGTCGACCCGGCTGACGATCTGCCCGGCCTCCTGCTTGTCGCGGATCACCTTGGCGAGGGTGAAGGCGGAGGTGGTGAGGTAGAGGAGACCGATGCCGAGGAAGGCCCGGATCCAGCCGCTGACGTCGAGGTAGACGATGCCGCCGACCATGGCGCTCAGCGCGATGGCGAAGGACGCCACGGCCTGGCCGTAGAAGGCCCCGGTGTTCTGCTGCTTGACCGTTGAATCGCTCATACGGGCAGAGTGACGCACAACACTACCGGCCGGTATCCGTACACGTACTCAGGCAGGTACTCAGTCGGCCCCGCCCCGCACACACATGCTCACGCGCTCACGCACGAGGGGGACGCACTCGGACTCTGACGCACTCAGAATGCCGAGACCCCCGTCAGCGCGCGGCCGATGACCAGCTTCTGGATCTGGCTGGTGCCTTCGTAGAGGGTCATCACACGGGCGTCGCGCAGCAGCTTGCCCGCCGGGTACTCGTCGATGTAGCCGTAACCGCCGTACACCTGGAGGGCGTTGTTCGCCGCGCGCACGGCCGCCTCGGAGGCGAAGAGCTTGGCCTTGGAGGCCTCGGTGACGAAGGGTTCGCCCCGGTCGATCAGGTCGGCGACCCGCCAGGTGAGCAGGCGTGCGGCGTCCACGTCGACCGCGATGTCGGTGATCAGCTCCTGGACGAGCTGGTGCTGGGCGATCTTCTTGCCGAACTGCTCGCGCTCGCCCGCGTACGAGAGTGCCGCGTCCAGTGCCGCCTGGGCGATGCCCACACAGCCGGCCGCGACCGACATCCGGCCCTTGGCCAGCGCGGACATGGCGACCGAGAAGCCCTTGCCCTCGGGGGCCAGCATCGCGGAGGCGGGCACCCGGACGTCCTCAAGGACCAGTTCGGCGGTGGCCTGGCCGCGCAGGCCGAGCTTGCCGTGGATGGTGCGGCGGGTGAGGCCGGGGGTGTCGGTGGGGACCAGGAAGGCGGAGACGCCCTTGTGGCCGGGGGCGTCGGTGGAGCGGGCGAAGAGCAGCACGACATCGGCCCACGTGCCGTTGGTGATGAACATCTTGGTGCCGTTGATGACGTAGTCGGCGCCGTCGCGCACCGCCCGCGTGGTCAGGTTTCCGGCGTCCGAACCGGTGCCGGGCTCGGTCAGGCCGAAGCAGCCGATCGCCTCGCCGGAGGTGAGCCGCGGCAGCCACCGCTGCTTCTGCTCCTCGTCGCCCCAGGCGGCGATCGTCTTGGCGACCAGGCCGAGCGATACGGAGACGATGCCGCGCACCGAGGAGTCGCCGCGGCCGAGTTCCTCGGTGACCAGGCAGTACGCGAGGTGGTCGCCGGCCGAGCCGCCGTACTCCTCGGGGATGGTGAGGCCGAGGAAGCCGAGCGCGCCGAGCTTCTTCACTATCGACCGGTCCACGTTCTCCGCGCGGTCCCACTCGATGACGTGCGGGGTGATCTCGCGGACGACGAAGTCGCGGGCGAGCTGCCGGACGGCGGTCTGTTCCTCGCTGAGTTCCAGGTTCACGGCGGTCCACCCCGTAGGTCGAGACAATGCGGCCGGCCAGTTCGGCCGGCCCGGCGGCTGTCATGCGGTTCGGTATTAAATTAGCACTGCTAGTTTCTACTGTGCAGGCCCTACTATGAGCCGCATGGCCCGACCGCGCAAGCCCCTGCTGAACAGAGACCGCATCGTCGAGACGGCGAGCGTGCTCGTGGACTCGGAGGGGCTGGAAGCGGTCTCCACCCGGCGGCTCGCGGCCGAGCTCGGGGTCAGCGGCCCCTCCCTCTACAACCACTTCCGCAACAAGGACGAGATCCTGGAGGCGGTCGCGGACGCGGTCTCCGCCAAGGTCGATCTGTCGATGTTCGAGGAGGGCGACCCCCGCGACTGGCGGGTGGCGCTCCAGGACTGGGCGCTCTCCTACCGTTCGGCGCTCACCGAACATCCGCACATCGTCCCGGTCCTGGCGCGCGGCCCCGGCCGCCGGCCGGCCGGGCTGAAGGTGGCGGACGCGGTGTTCGGGGCGATGGTGCGGGCCGGCTGGCCGCCCGCGCAGGCGACGTACATCGGCGCCCTGATGCGGTACTTCGTCACCGGGTCGGCGCTCGGTTCGTTCGCGCGCGGCTTCGTGGACGACGAGACGGCGTACGACCCGGCCGACTATCCACACCTCGGGCAGGCGCACCTGCTCGCGGACCACCAGGAAAAGGTGGACGAGGGGGCCTTCACCACCGGGCTGCGGGCACTGGTGGACGGGCTGGCCTGCCAGTACGAGTCAGGGGGCTACGGCAAGGCGGGCTACGGCGAGGCGCGGCCCGAACACACCGCCCACCACGGCGCATTCAGCACAGTTCGGTCCGCACCGAAGGGTCCATAGGGCACCCTGGGGGAATGCCGCCCTCCTCCACCGTCGCCCCCGACACCGCCCACGCACCGCCCGCCGCCCGGCTCGCCGCCTTCGCCGCGCTCATGGCCGACGAGACCCGGGCCGTGTTCCTGCTGTCCCTTCTCGACGGCCGCGCCTGGACCGCCGGCGAACTGGCCCGCCAGGCGGGCGTCGCCGCATCCACCGCGAGCGAGCATCTGGGCCGCCTCATCACCGCGGGGCTGCTCGCCGAGGAGCGCCAGGGCCGCCACCGGTACGTACGGCTGGCGGACAGTTCCACCGCGCAGCTCGTCGAGTCCGTCGCCGCCCACGCCCTCCCCGGCCGCGACAACCCGCACACCCTGCGCGCCTCCAGCGCCAGTAGCGCCATGGCGCGCGGGCGTACCTGTTACGACCATCTCGCGGGGCGGCTCGGCATCGCGATCACGGACGCGATGGAACGGCGCGGGCTGCTGCTGATGGGCAGCGGGTTCACCCTGACCGACGACGGCCTGGACTGGTTCGGGTCGCTCGGCATCCCCCTGCCGAAGGCCAAGGGGCGCCGCCCGATGGTCAGTTCGTGCCTGGACTGGACGGAGCGCAAGCGCCATCTGGCGGGCGTCGCGGGCGCCGAGCTGTGCCGCGTCGCACTGGCGGAGAAGTGGTGCGTACGGATCGGAAGCGAGCGGGCGGTGAAGGTCACCGAGGCGGGAGAGCGGGAGCTGCACCGGCTGCTCGGCATCGATGCCGACACACTTCGGTGAAAGCCGAAGTATTCATGCCCTAGCATCGCGGCATGAGCAACTCCCCCGCGCCTGCGGCCCCTTCCGAGTCACGCTCCCAACCACTCGCCCTGACCGCCGCCGCCGTCACCGTCGTCCTGTGGGCCTCGGCCTTCGTCTCGATCCGCAGTGCGGGCGCGTCGTACGCCCCGGGCGCGCTGGCGCTGGGCCGGCTGCTGTCCGGATCGCTGGTTCTGGTGGTGATCCTGCTGGTACGCCGCGAGGGTCTGCCGCCGCGCGCCGCCTGGCCCGGCATCGTCGTTTCCGGCCTGCTGTGGTTCGGCGCGTACGCGGTGCTCCTCAACTGGGGCGAGCAGTTGGTCGACGCGGGGACGGCGTCCCTGGTGGTGAACGTGGCCCCGATCCTGATGGCGCTGCTGGCCGGCCGCTTCCTGGGCGAAGGACTGCCGCCCCGGCTGCTGGCCGGTATGGCGGTGTCCTTCGCGGGTGCGGCGATCGTGGGCGTCTCGATGTCGGGCGGCGGCGGTACCTCGCTGCTCGGCGTGATCCTCTGCCTGGTGGCGGCCGTGACCTACGCGATCGGCGTGGTCGCGCAGAAGCCCGCGCTGGCGCACGCCAGTCCGCTCCAGGCGACGACGTACGGCTGTGTGATCGGCGCGCTGGCGTGCCTGCCGTTCTCCGGCCGGCTCGTCGAGGATCTGGCGCACGCCCCGCTCCCGGCCACGCTCAACATGGTCTACCTGGGCGTCTTCCCGACCGCGTTGGCCTTCACCACCTGGGCGTACGCGCTCAAGCGCACCACCGCCGGGAAGATGGGCGCGACCACCTACGCGGTGCCCGCGATCGTGGTGCTGATGTCGTGGCTGCTGCTCGACGAGGTACCTGGGTGGATCACCCTGCTCGGCGGTGTGGTGTGCCTGGCGGGCGTGGCGGTCTCCCGGTCGCGGACGCGGCGGGCGGCGGTGCCGGTGGCGGGAGGGGCTGCGGCGGGACCGGACGCGGCGGGGGCCGGGGACGCCCCCGCCGCTTCCCGGCCCGGGAAGGCCTAGCCCCTCCTCACTGGAAGATCACCAGTGCCCGGCCGCCCTTGCCCGCGAGCATGTTGTCGAAGGCTGCCGCAATGCCGTCCAGCGCGATGTGTTCGGTCACCATGGACGCCAGGTCGAGGCGGCCCGCGCGGATGTGCTCGGCGAGGACCGGGAGGTCGCGGGCCGGGTCGCTGTTGCCGTAGACGCAGCCGGTGAGGGTGCGGCCCCAGTGGAAGATCTCCAGCGCGTTGAAGGTGACCTGCTGGTCCTTGCCGCCGATGCCGACGACGGTGGTGCGGCCGCCGCGCCGGGTGGATTCCCAGGCGGTACGGATGGTGGCGGCGCGCCCCACGCATTCGACGGCGACGTCGGCGCCGTGGCCGCCGGTGAGCTTGCGGACCTCCCTGGCGGTGGTTTCGGAGGCCACCAGGTAGTCGGTGGCACCGGCGGCGGTTGCCAGCTCCTCCTTGGCCGGGGAGACGTCGACGGCGATGATCTGGCCGGCTCCGGCGATACGGGCGGACTGGATCGCGGCCAGTCCCACGCCGCCGACCCCGTACACGACGACGGTCTCGCCCTCGCGGACCTCGGCGCTGTGGTGGATCGCGCCGTATCCGGTGAGGACGGCACAGCCAAGGAGGGCGGCGTCGGTGAGGGGGATGCCGGGCGGGGCGGGCAGGACGCACTTGGCGGCGACGACGGTCTCCTCGGCGAAGGCGGCGACGTTGAGGCCGGGGTGCAGGTCGGTGCCTTCGGCGGTGGTACGGGCGTAGACGTCGCCGGCGCCGGTGAGCGCGTCGGCACAGAGCCACACCTCGCCGAGCTCGCAGGCGTGGCACTTTCCGCAGGACGGCGCCCAGTTGAGGACCACTTCGTCACCGACGGCGAGGTGGCCGACCTCTTCCCCGACCGCGGTGACGGTCCCCGCACCCTCGTGCCCGAGGACGGCCGGGAGGGGGACGCGCATGGTCCCGTTCGTCAGGGAGAGGTCCGAGTGACAGACCCCGGCGGCGGCGAGCCGGATCCGGACCTGGCCGAGGGCGGGGGCGGGCAGATCGATGTCGGTGACTTCGAGGGGAGTGTTCGGGGCACGGAGGATGGCGGCACGGGTCATCGGGGCTCCTTCGGGGGTGTGGCGGGGCGGGCGGCGCGGCCCCGCCACCCGAGCGGGCTACCAGGAGTGGGGTCAGAACTGGAGGGATTTGGTCTGGAGGTACTCGGAGAGGCCGTGGGAGCCCAGTTCGCGTCCCACCCCCGACTGCTTGTAACCCCCGAAGGGGGCAAGCGGGTTGAACCGGCCGCCGTTGATGTCGACCTGTCCGGTGTCGAGGCGGCGGGCGAAGGCCGCTGCCGTGTCGCGGTCGGCGGCCCAGACCGCACCCGCCAGCCCGTAGACCGTCCCGTTGGCGATCCGCAGCGCATCCGCCTCGTCCTCGTACCGCAGGATCGAGAGGACCGGCCCGAAGATCTCCTCCTGGGCGATGGTCATCTCGGGGGTGACGTCGGCGAACACGGTCGGCGAGACGTAGTAGCCCTGGTCGAGAGGGGCTTCGGGGCCACCGGCCACCACCCGGGCCCCCTCCTCGATGCCCTTGGTGATGAAGCCGCGTACCCGCTCCTGCTGCTTGGCGTTGACCAGCGGCCCGACCCGCTCCCCCGGCGCGTACTTGGCGACCGCGTCCGTGGCGAGCGACACCGCCTCGTCGTAGCTGTCGGTGTGGACCAGCATCCGGGTCCACGCACTGCACGTCTGGCCGGAGTTGGACATGACGTTGGCGACGCCCACATTGACCGCCTTGGCCAGGTCGGCCCCGGGCAGGATGACGTTGGCGGACTTGCCGCCCAGCTCCAGCGCGACCCGCTTGACCGCCGCACCCGCGACCGCGCCGATCTGCCGGCCGACGGCGGTCGATCCGGTGAAGGACACCAGGTCGACCCCCTCGTGTCCGGCGAGCGCCTGACCCGCGACCGGGCCGAGCCCGGTGACCAGGTTGAACACCCCGGCAGGCAGGCCTGCTTGGTGCACCACCTCGGCGAAGAGCTGCGCGGTCAGCGGGGTGTCCTCGGCAGGCTTGAGGACGACCGTGCAGCCCGCCGCGAGGGCGGGGGCCACCTTGGCGACGATCTGGTGCAGCGGGTAGTTCCAGGGCGTGATCGCGCCCACCACACCGACCGGCTCCGCGTAGACGGTCGAGTTGCCGACCTGCTCCTCGAAGGGGTACGTCGCCGCCAGTTCCGCGTACGTCCCCGCGACCACGATCGGCAGTCCGGCGTGCACGGCCTCGGCGAGCGCGGGCGGGGCGCCGAGTTCGGCGGTGACGGTGGCCGCGATGTCGTCCTTGCGGGCCGCGAGGCCGTCGCGCAGGGCGGCGATCAGTGCGGCCCGTTCGGCCTGCGGGGTGGCCGCCCAGCCCGGGAACGCGTCCCTGGCGGCGCTCACCGCGGCATCGACGTCCGCCGCCGTACCGGCCGGGACATGGCCGATGACCTGCTCGTCGGCCGGGTTCACGACGGGAATCGTGTCCTGGCCGACGGGGGCCCGCCACTCGCCCCCGATGTACATACCGCTCTGCGCCTGCATCGCCATGGTGTTCCTCCCGCGCGGTCCGGTTGTCGTCCGAACCCCAAACTAGCGGTGTTAGTTTTTCGGCGCCAGGGGCGGCCTGCACAAGGCTTCCGTCCGGCCGGCCGGCGCGCCGCACGCGACGCGATCGACCCGCCCTTCGCGCCCCCGGGGAAGCCACCGTCGCACCCGGGCCGCAAAGCTACAGTGGCTGCCCTCATGAGCACAGCACAGATGTACGACGTCGGCCCTCAACGGCCACCGTTGCTGCGTCTGCACCTTTTCGGCGGGTTCCAGGCGGTACGGGACGGGGGTCCCGCGCTGACCGAGAAGTGGCCGCGCCCCAGCGCCCGTACCCTCGTGAAACTCCTCGCGGTATCGCCCGGCCACCAGTTGCACCGCGAGCAGGCCATGGACATCTGCTGGCCGGACGCCGACCCGCACGCCGCGCTCGGCAGCATGCGGGTCGCCCTGCACGCCGCCCGCCGCGCCCTGGAACCCGAGCTCGCGCCCAGGGCCGCGTCCGCCTACCTGACCAGCGGAGAGGGCGGGTTGCTGCGGCTCGATCCGCGAGCGGTGTGGATCGACGCGGACCACACGGAAGCGGTGGCGGAGGCGGCGCTCGGGGAGGGTTCGGCGGATGCCCTGACCGCCGCCCTGGCCGGATTCCGGGGCGAGTTGCTGCCCGAGGACCGGTACGCGGAGCGTCCGAGCGCCGCGCCCGTCTCACCGGGCTGCACCAGGAGGTACGGCACGCACTGGCCCGGGCGCAGCTCGCGGACGGCGCTCCCGAACAGGCCGCGCACACCGCCTCGCTGGCCCTCGCCGCGTCGCCCGCCGACGAACGGGCCCACCAGGTACTCATCGAGGCGTATCTGGCGCAGGGGCTGCACCGGCTGGCGGTACGGCAGTACCACGCGTGCCGGGACGCGTTGGACGCCCAACTGGGGGTGCGCCCGGCGGACCGCACAGAGGCGCTGCACCTGGCCGCGCTGGACGCCCCGCGCACCCTGCTCGCCGGGGCGGCACGGCGCACCGCCGGTCCGCCACCGGTGCTGCCTGCGGCGATCCGTGCCCCAGCGCCGACACCGCTGCGCGGCCGGGACGAGGAGGTCGCCCGGCTGCTCGACCCTGCGGGGCCTCCGGTCCGGTTGCTGGCCGGGGAGGCGGGGCTGGGCAAGACCCGGCTCGCCGGGGAGGCGGTGCGTCGGGCGTATGCGCAGGGCGCGGTTGTTCTGTGGGGCGCCGGGCACGATGCGGAGGGCCACACGCCGTATGGGGCGTTCGCCGAGGCGCTGGACGGGTGGCTGGCGGAGCGGCCGGCCGACGAGAGGGCCAGGGCGGGGGCGGAGTATCCGGAACTGGCGGCGTTGCTGCCTTCGTTGGGGCGGGTCGCGGGTGAGGCTGCCGGGTGGAGTCCGGAGGAGGAGCGGGATCGGCTGTTCCGCGCGGCGCGGGCGCTGCTGGGTGGGCTGGCGGCCGGGGGGCGTGCGGTGTGGGTGGTTCAGGATGATCTGCATGCGGCGGATGCGGGGTCGTTCCAGCTGTTGAGTCATTTGGCGCGGAGGGTGGGGGTGGAGGCGGGGGCTGGGGTTGGGGCTGAGGTTCGGGCTGGGGGCTCCGGTGTGCGGGGCTCCGGTGTGCCGGGGGCCCGGTTTCTCGTGACGTATCGCGGGGAGGGGATGCCGGCTTCGGATCCTCGGCGCAGTGGGCTGGGTTCCCTGGTGCGAGAGGGGGTTGGCTGTGGAGGTTGCGCTGGGGCGGTTGGGGCGGGAGGCGTGTGTGGCGGTGGCCGTGGATGCGGTGGGGGGTGGTGGGCGGGGGGAGCTGCTCGGGTCGGGTGGGGCTGGTCGCGCAGTTCCCCGCGCCCCTGGATCCCTCGGTTCCCCGGGATCCGTCGCCGGGTCCGGGGGTGGGCTTCCGTTCGATCCGGCCCGGGTGTGGGAGCTTTCGTTGGGGAATCCGTTGTTCGGCATTGAGCTTGCTCGTGCCTCTGGGGGGCCTGAGGGGGCGGCGGGTGGGCCCGTGGGGTCGGTGGGGGTTGAGGCGCCGGCCGGGGTGCGGGAGTTGGTTGCCGAGCGGTTGGCCCGGCTGGGGGCGGCGGCCCGGCGGATTGTGGAGGCGCTGGCTGCCGCGGGTGGGGATGCCTCGCTGGCCGAGGTGCTGGATGTGGCCGAGAACGGGCTGCATCCTCCGGTACGGGCAGCCGAGGCGACCGCCGCTCTGGAGGAGGCGATCGGTGCGGCGCTGGTGGTCGAGCGGCAGGTGGTGGTGCGGGGGCGTCCGGTCCCGGGGCTCGCCTTCCGGCATCCGCTGGTGCGGCTGACGTGTTACGGCGCGCTGACCGCGACCCGCCGGCGCCAGCTCCACGCCGCCTTCGCCGAGGCGGTGCTGCGTCACCGCCCCGACGCCGTGGACGCCCTCGCCTCGCACTTCGGCCGCGCCGACGACCCCCGTGCCGCCGCCTATCTGCGACGCGCCGCCGAACGTGCCGCCGGGCTCTACGCCAATGACACCGCCGACCGCTACTACCGCGATCTGGTCGCCCACCTCGGGTTCGTCGCCGCCCGGGCCCGTCTCGCCCACAGCCATGTGCTGCGCCGGATGGGCCACTTCTGGGAGGCCGAGGAGGTGCTGCGGGCGGCCGTCGAGGAGTTCGGCCGGCGTGGTGAGCGCGACGACGAGGTGCCGGCCGCAGCTCAGCTCGCCGAGACCATGGTCAAGACCCGCGGCCCGGAGGCGGCCCTCGCCGTACTGCGGACGTACCGCCCGGGCCGGGCCTCCGCCGAGCCGACCGCCGCCCACTACATCGCCCGCTCGGTGGTCCTCTTCGTCCAGGGTGAGTACCACGCCGGTGTGGACGCCGCCCGCCTGGCACACAGTGCGGCGAAGCGCGTCGCAGGACCGGCCAGGCAGGGCCTCGTCGTCCGTTCCCTGGCCAGCCGGGCCAGTTGCCTCGGCCTGGCGGGACGTTTCTCGCAGGCGCGCGAGGCCGCCGACCGCGCGCTGGCCCCGGCCGAGGCATACGGCGACCCGACCCTCCTCACCCGCGTCCTGTCGGTACTGCGCGAGAACGCCCGCCGGGGCGGCCGCCTGCGCGAGGCCACCGAGACCGGCCGCCGCGCCCTGCGCCTGGCGGAACAGTCCGGCGACCCCACGGCCGCCACCTTCGAACAGGCCAATCTCGCCGAGATCCACCTCCTGATGGAGGAGTTGGCGGAGGCCGGCGAACTGGCCGAGACGGCGGTGCGCAGCGCCGAGTCGGAGGGCGAGTACTGCATGCCGTACGCGCTGGCCGCGCTCGCCCGGGTCCGGATGCGCACGGGTGCCATCCCCGAGGCCGCCGACCTGCTGGTACGTGCCCGTCGCGCCGCAACCGACCGCAACGACCGGCAGGCCCGCCACGAGGTCCGCACCGCCCGCGCCGAACTCGCCCTGCGCCGGGGCCTTCCCGAGGCGGCCCGGCTGGCCGCCTCGCTCCCCTATCCGGCGGGAGTACGTCTGGCCGAGGAGGCCGGCCGGGCGATGGGCTGACCGGTGGTTCGGCCGGCTGACCGGCCGCCGTATCCACGAAACCGGTCCGCCCTGCCGCCGTATCCACCCCGACCGCTCCGCCCCGCCGCCGCAGCTACGGAACCGGTCGCTCCACCCCCACCGGGAACCCGTTCAGCACCGCGGTCCCCGACAGCGGATCCAGCCGGGTTCCGTCCAGGAGTTGATTGACGTTGACGCCCGGCCGCTGCGCCGCGACCGCCAGCCGGGTGCCCGGCCTGTCGTGGCCCCACCCGTGCGGCAGGCTGACCACTCCACGGCGTATCGCCTCGGTGATCTCCACCGGTGCCCGCACCGACCCTCCGTCTCCGGTGACAAGCGCGTCGGCACCCGCCGTCAGGCCGAGCCTGGCCGCGTCGTCGGGGTGGATCTGGAGCGTGCAGCGGTTCGAACCGCCGTTCAGGGCGGGGATGTTGTGCATCCAGCTGTTGTTGGAGCGCAGATGGCGGCGCCCCACCAGCACCAGCGAACCCTCCCGTCGCCGCTCCCCCAGTGCCCGGCGCAGGCGCGGCAGGTCGGCGGCGATGGGGGCGGGGAACAGTTCGACGCGGCCGCTGCGGGTCTTGAGGACCTGGCCGAGCCTGGGCTTCAGAGGGCCGAGGTCGATGCCGTGCGGGGCGGCGCGCAGCTTCTCCAGGGTCAGGTCGTCGTAAGGGCCGAGCCGCAGCATCAGGTCGAGGCGGCGTTCCGGGCCGCTCTCCCCGGTGAGTTGAGCGGCCAGTTCCGCCGGGGCGCCCGCCTTGGCCAGCGTCCGGGCGATGACCGATTCGTCGACGGCGGAGGGATCGGCGCCGTGCATGCCGCCGACCGCCAGGACCAGCCTGGCGTGGATCTCGCACTCGTCCATCCGGCCCGCTTCGAGCGGGATCGCGGCGGGCGTGTAGCGGACCTGGTCGCGGACGGCGAACCCGTTGAAGGCGAAGTCGAAGTGGGCGCTGCGGGAGGGCGGCGGGGGCGGCAGCACGACATCCGCGTGCCGGGAGGTCTCGTTGAGGTAGGGGTCGACGCTGATCATGAAGTCGAGGTCGTCGGCGAGTGCCGCGTCCAGCCGGTCGCCGTCCGGAGCGGAGAGGACCGGGTTGGCGGCGATGGAGATCAGCGCCCGGATCCGTCCCTCGCCCGGGGTGGCGATCTCCTCGGCGAGCGCGGCGAGCGGAAGCTCCCCCTTCGCCTCGGGGTGACCGCCGACCCGGCTGGACCACCTGCCGAGGTCAAATCCCCTGCCGGGGCCGGGCGTTCGCGGCTTGCCGGAGGTCGCGGAGAGCGGGAAGAGTGCGCCTCCTGGCCGGTCCAGGTTTCCGGTCAGCACATTCAGTACGTCGATGAGCCAGTTGGCCAGCGTCCCGAACTCCACGGTGGAGTTGCCGACCCGCCCGTACACCGCGGCCGTCGGCGCGGCCGCCAGCTCGCGCGCCACCGCACGGATCTCCTCCGCCGGTACGTCGCAGACCCCGGCCACCGCCTCGGGGGTGAACTCCGCCACCGCGGCGGCGACTTCGGCCACTCCCTCCACCTGCGCGTCCAGCTCTCCCAGTGCTACCAGCTTCTCCTCGAAGAGGACCTGGGCCAGGGCGGCGAGCAGGGCCGCGTCCGCGCCGGGGCGGATCGCGAGGTGCCGGTCGGCGAGTTTCGCCGTACGGGTGCGGCGGGGGTCGACCACGGTGAGGGTGCCGCCGCGCGCCTTGAGCGCCTTGAGCTTGCCGGGGAAGTCGGGGGCGGTGCACAGACTCCCGTTGGAGTCCAGGGGGTTGGCGCCGAGCAGCAGCAGGTGGTCGGTGCGGTCCAGGTCGGGGACCGGGATCGCGAAGGGGTCGCCGAAGAGCAGTCCGCTGGAGACGTGCTTGGGCATCTGGTCGACGGTGCTGGCGGTGAACAGGTTGCGGGTGCCGAGGGCGGCGAGCAGCGCGGGCGGGTAGAGGGCGCCCGCCATGGTGTGGACGTTGGGGTTGCCGAGGACGACCCCGACCGCGCTGCCGCCGTGCTCCTCCACGAGCGGCCGGATCCGGGCGGCGATCAGGTCGAAGGCTTCGCCCCACGTCGCCTCCACGAGTTTGCCGTCGGTGCGGACGAGGGGGGCGGTCAGGCGGTCCGGGTCGGCGTCCAGTTCGCCGAAGGCGGCACCCTTGGGGCAGATGAAGCCCCGGCTGAAGATGTCGTCGGCGTCACCGCGGGTGCCGGTGACGCGGGTGCCCTCCAGAGTGAGGGTGAGGCCGCAAGTGGCTTCGCAGAGCGGGCAGATGCGCAGGGCGGTACGGGAGGTGAGGGACATGGGTTCTCCCCGTGGCGGCGTCGGTGGCGCGTGGGCGCAGCCGAGCATACCGACCGGTACGCACTTCGGCGAGGTCCGGAAGCGGGCAGTCAGTCCAGAACGCCCGCGAGGTAGGCGCGGAGCAGCGCACGGGCCTCGATGATGATCTCCGGATCGCCCAACGGGTCCTTCTGGAAGGCGAGTCGGAGCACGGCGTCGGCGGCCTCGACCGCGACATTGAAGATCCGGTGCAGGCGTGCGTCGGCCGTGCGTCCGAGGTGGGCGGGGACCAGGTCGATGAGGCGGTCGGCCACCCGGGTGTCGGGCTCACCGGCCCATGCGGGAGCGCTGAACTCGACCAGGGCGAAGCCGGGCAGGGTCCGCTTCATGACCAGGTACTCGTCCAGTACGGCGTCGACCGCGCCGCGCCAGTCGGCTGCGGGGATCGTCTCCAGGCGGCGGGTGATGGCTTCGGTGAAGGTGTCGAGATTGCGCTGCGCCAGCGCGTCGGCCAGGTCGCGCTTGTTGGAGAAGAAGCGGTAGACGGAGCCGATGGGGACGCCCGCGCGGGTGGCCACGGCGCGGGTGGACAGCTGCTCGTAACCGGTCTCGTCGAGGAGTTCGGCGCAGGCGTCGAGTATCCGGGCGAGCCGCTCGGCGCTGCGCTGCTGCACCGGCTCGCGGCGCAGCGCGGGTCTGCCGGTCCGGCCGGCCGGGAGCTCTGAGTTGGCTGGGGACTCTGGGTTGGCTGGGGACTCTGGGTTGGCTGGGGGCTCTGGGCTGATGGAGGACTCAGTGGGCACGGGTTCCATGATGCCGCCCCCTGCTCGTTCGCGGAGGGAGCCGGTGGGGCGGAACGTGCGGGCGGGCATCGGCCGCGGGGCGCCACCGGACGGGGAAGAGTCAGGCGAGCAGCAGGCTGAGGCCGCCGGTGGTGTAAGCGATCATCAGCACCAGCAGCGGGAGTTGGCCTGCGACGGCGCGGTGGGGCGGGAAGAGCCGGACGGACCGGTCGTGGGCGGCGACGACGCCGAGCACATGGCCGATGACGACGGCGGAGACCTGGAGTGCGGCGATGGCGCCCGGGGACAGCGGCGGTTCGGGAGCGACCGGATTGTCAGTGCCGAGTGCCAGCATGAAGGTACGTGGTCCTTCGGTGACCAGCAGCGTGAAGTAGTGCGCGGTGAGATAGCCGAGCGCGATCGGCAGGAGGGAGTGCGCGAAAGCGGTGAGGGGGTGGGGGATGCGCCGTGCGGGGGCGGGGGCGGTTGTGGTGGTGGGTCCGGCGGCCGGTCCCGAGATCCACCGGGTGGCTCCCGCGCACAGGCAGTAGAGCGCGGCGGCCAGGGCGATGGCGCCGAGCAGTCCGAGGGTGGCCGTGGGGGTGCGGCCCAGGGAGGAGGTCTGGACGGTGGTGATCCAGGAGGGGGCGTCCGAGAAGCCGTCGTAGGCGGTGGAGCCGAGCAGGACGCACAGCACGGCGACGAGGCCGGGGCGCTGCCGGATCGCGTCGAGCCCGTTGAACGGGGAGCGCAGTACGAGACGGCCGTCGCGGCGTCTGCCCAGCGGGGAGAGGTGGGCGAGCAGGGTGGAGTACGCCTCGAAGGCGTCGGCGTCGGCGAACCAGTGGGTGCCGTACCGGAGGGCGCCGGCCAGGTGGACGACGGCGTAGCAGCCGAGGAAGGTCAGCAGGGCGGCGGACGAGGCGGAGTCGGGGGAGGCGAGTTCGAGCCAGGTGTAGGCGAGCAGTCCGGCGGCGGCCGGCCACAGGCCCAGGCGCGGCGGGAGCGGGCGGCCTGCCGTGGGATCGCGGCCGAGGGCGCGGCAGAGCAGCAGGTGCGCCGTACGCAGCGGGTTGAGGAGGCGCCAGACGGGGCCCAGGAGGAGGGAGGCGGGGACCAGGCCGACCCAGAGCAGGACGTGCACCGCGCCGGGGGCGGGGTTGCGCTCCGGGTCGTCGGGGCCCAGGAGGAGATGGAGGAGTACGAACAGGGCGGCGGCCGCGCCGAGTGCCCGCAGCGCGGTGCGGGCGGCGGGGGCGTCGGCGAGGCGTTGCAGTGCGAGGGGGATCGGGCGGCCCGCGCGGTCGCCGCGGAAGCGGGAGGTGGACCAGAGCAGGCCGAGCGCGAGGAAGGAGACCAGCAGCGCGGCGAAGGCGCCCGCGAAGGCGTAGAAGGGCGAGAGGGGCAGGTCGTGCTGGGAGCCCACGCCGTGTGCGAGAACGCTCATCGCACGGCGAGTTGGGTCAGCAGCAGGTCGGAACCGTGGGTCTCGACCTCGAAGAGGCCGGTGCGGTCGGCGACGAAGGAGTAGGTGACCCGCTTCCCGGCGGGCAGTTCCATCTTCCGGTCGTAGCCGTGGATGTGCAGGGTGTCGGCCTTGTCGCTGACGACGGAGAGTTCGAGGCGCTGCCCCTTCTTGAGTTCGACGCGGCCGGGTGCGGGGTCGACCTTGCCGTCCGCGATGGCGATGTCCACGGCCCGGTCGGCCTTGGGGGACGCGGCGGGGGGTGCGGGGGTACCGGGTGCGGGGGTGCCGGGTCCCGCCGTGGTGAGTGGTGCCGTGCCCTGCACCGGTTTGCCCCGCACCGCCCACACGGTGTGGTCGTCGGCGTGCAGACGCACGGTCAGCGTCCCGGTGCCCTTCCTGGGTGTCGCGTTGCCCGGCAGGTGGAACCAGGGGCCGTAGAGGCGGCCGAGTTCGCGTCCGTCGACGTAGAGGTGGGCGTGGCCACTGCCGGGCAGGGCCGCACCACCGGTGCTGTCCGGGGTGAACCGGAAGCGTGTGAGCGAGAGTTGGACGTTCCAGCCGTCCTCGGAGTCGGGGCGTACGGTCAGCCCGACCTCGGGAGCCCCCGCCGCCGCGACCTCCCGCAGCCGGTGGCCGTCGGTGTCCTTGGCGTCCAGCAGGCGCCCGGCCGATCCGGTGGCCACCTCGTGGCCGGTGCCCGGCTTGTGATGGGTGGTGGCCGCCTCACCGCATCCGGTCAACAGGACGGCTGCGAGGAGCGCCGGGGCGAGCAGGGCGGTGGCGGTGCGCCTCATGCGGGGACCTCCGTGGTCTCGGTGGCCGCTTCCCGCTCCGACCGCTCGGGCTGTACGTCGTGCCTGGCCGCGGCGACCACCGCCCAGAGCACCCACACCACGGCCAGCAGTCCGCGGATCCACGCCGGGCCCAGCGGTATCCAGGGGATCATCACGACCGCCTTGTCGAAGGCGTCGAGCAGGGTGAGCGCGCCCAGGACCACCGTGGTCCAGCCCAGCCACGGGCGTTCCCCGCGCAGGGCGAGCCCGATGACCGTCCACCACACACCGATCAGCAGCAGTGCCAGAGCGGGGACGTACGTCGAGGTCAGTGGCGTGGTGGACCCCGCGACATCCAGTGCGAGTCCGGCCGCGCCCAGCACGGTGGCCACGCTTGCGAGCCGGTGGTGGCGCAGCCTGCGCCACCACAGCATTCCCCCGACCAGCGCCAGCACCGCTGCCACCCCCAGCGCGAGCTGCGTCTCGACCCTGGCGATTCCGGTGGCGCCGTACCAGTCGCACCCGGCCGGCAGCCGCTTCGCCTGCACGCTGTAGTCGGCACAGACCAGCAGCTGGGCCAGCTTGACCGGTTCGCCGACCTTCCGGTCGGAGCCGCCGGAGAAGTCGCCGGGCTTCGCCCCGCACTCCGGCAGCGCACGCGGGGTGCTGGCACCGGAGCCGGTGTCCCAGCAGTTGCCGCCGCCCTGCCCGTCCCAGTACACATCGGTGCGGTTGGGGCGGGACTTGCCCGCCTTGTCCTTGCCGAGGATGTTCCCGGCGTACCGGTTGTGGTGCGAGGTGTCGGTCTGCTTCGCCCAGGCGTCCTCGCCCCGGATGAAGGCGGGGACGGCGTGGAGGACGAAGCCGGCGCGTTCCTGGCCGTACACCCAGTTGTTCTCGTAGCGGTTCCAGTTGCCGCCCGCCGTGATGATGCCCGAGCCCGGTGGCATGGAGATCTGCGGGCAGACGACTCCGCGTTCGTAGCCGCGCTCGGCGGGCGGTTTGGCGCAGGTGCCGTCGGCGACGTACGGGTAGTAGTCCTCGTTGTTGTCGTGGATCAGGTTGCGCTCGAACCGGGCGTGGTTCTGCGGGAGTCCGGGGTGACCGGGGAAGGCGCTGTCCATCGAGGCGCCGCCCATGTTGTGGTCGAACTCGTTGTCGTGGACGTAGACGGAATCGCCCGCCGTGCCCGAGTAGCCGACCATGTTGTGGTGGCTGCGGCAGCCGGTGATCTCGATGGAGTAGCGCGGGACGTCGTAGCCGCGACCGTTGTTGATGTCGGAGGCACTGCCCGGGTAGATGCCGGAGTCGCCGTTGCCGTAGGACTCACAGTTCTTGTAGAGGCCGTGGTCGCTGGCGAAGGTCAGGAAGCCGTACTCGTCGTTCCAGCGGGTCAGTACGTCGTCGATGACGAAGCCGTCGCCCGCAAGGACGTACAGCGAGTTGAAGGTGGTGCGCTGCGCGGTGAAGTTCTTGAAGTAGACGCCGTCGCTCTCGTCCGCCCGTATCGCGTTGAGCTTGCGGTACTTGGCGTCGAAGACGACATCGCCGCGGGCGGCGCCGGTGCCCTCGATCTGGAGGTCCTTCTTGCCGAGGATCGCCACCAGGTTCTGGTTGTTCGGGCACTGCTTCTGCTGTGCGAACGACAGGATCTGGTAGCCGAGCTGGGACTTGGGCGCCTTGAGCCGCGCGCAGGCCCCGCTCGGTGCGGCGGTGAAGGGCTCCTCCTCGTACAGACCGGGCAGCACCGCGATGTTCATGCCCGGTTTCCTGACCGCGTCGACGGCCAGTTGCAGATGCCGGAACCCCGATGTGGCGCAGCGGTCGAAGAGGGCGCGGTTACGGGTTTTCAGCGCCTGGGGGAAGCCGGCGATCCGGCGTTCGAAGTCCGCCCGGTCGGTCTTGCAGACGATCAGGTCCGGTTCTCCACCCCGGTACGCGGGGACGCTCCCCGACCCGTCGGGGAAGGTGACGGGCCGCTCCTCGTGCGCCTGTGCGGCGGGCGCGGCGAGCAGAACGGCGGCAAGGGCGAGGAGCCCGACCAGGCACGTGCGAAAACGGCGTGTCCACGACATGCGCGTGAGAGTAGAGCATTGTTCATCTATTGGGATCCCCCCGCGCACCGTGATTTCCCGGAGCGTGCACCGCGAAGCCCCGGAGGCCAAGCGCGCCACCCCCCGGGGGGGGCCTCCGGTCTCCGCGTGCACCTGCCTCCCGTTGACGCCGTGCCGCCTGATTCCTAAGGTTGTCCATAGGATTCCTTGCGTCAGTGACATCGGGAGCGAATGATGACCGGCAGCGGGCACAGCATCGAGCAGGCCAGGAAGACCGCGGAGGCCCTCGTGTACTCCTCCGGCTTCGGCAATGAGCACAGCTCGGAGGCCGTTGCGGGTGCCCTGCCGCACGGGCGCAACTCACCCCAGCGCGCCCCGCTGGGTCTCTACGCGGAGCAGCTGAGCGGCAGCGCCTTCACCGAGCCGCGCGCCCACAACCACCGCTCCTGGCTGTACCGCGTCCGCCCCTCCGCCGCACACCCGCCGTTCACCCGCACGGACAACGGCGGCCTCCGCAGCGCCCCCTTCACCGAGACCGTCCCCGACCCCAACCGCCTCCGCTGGAACCCGCTGCCCACGCCCGCCCCCGGCACCGACTTCCTCTCCGGCCTCTGGACCCTCGGCGGCAACGGCGACGCCACCCAGCGCACCGGCATGGCGATCCACCTCTACCACGCCAACTCCCCCATGTCGTCCGGGGTTTCCTCCGAGGGGGCGGAGCCGAGCACCCGGGGGAGGGTGTTCAGCGACTCCGACGGCGAGCTCCTGATCGTCCCCGAGCACGGCGGACTCCTCATCCGCACCGAATTCGGTCTGCTGCGCGCCGAGCCGGGCGAGGTCGCCCTGATCCCCCGCGGCATCCGCTTCCGCGTCGACCTGCTCGACGGCACGGCCCGCGGTTACGTCTGCGAGAACTACGGCGCCCCCTTCCAGCTCCCCGACCTCGGCCCGATCGGCGCCAACGGGCTCGCCAACGCCCGGGACTTCCGCGCCCCGGTCGCCGCGTTCGAGGACGTCGAGGGCCCGGTCGAGGTGGTCAACAAGTTCTGCGGCAACCTCTGGTCCGCCACGTACGACCACTCGCCGCTCGACGTCGTCGCCTGGCACGGCAACCACGTCCCCTACGTCTACGACCTGCACCGCTTCAATGTCATCGGCTCGCTCTCCTACGACCACCCGGACCCCTCGATCTTCACCGTCCTCACCTCCCCCTCGGACACCCCGGGGCTGGCCGGCGTCGACTTCGTGGTCTTCGCGCCGCGCTGGCTGGTCGGCGAGGACACCTTCCGGCCGCCGTACTTCCACCGGAACGTGATGAGCGAGTACATGGGCCTGATCGAGGGCGCGTACGACGCCAAGGCGGAGGGCTTCGTCCCGGGCGGTGGCTCGCTGCACAACATGATGTCGGCGCACGGCCCCGACCGGGAGACCTTCGACCGGGCGAGTGCCGCCGAGCTGAAGCCGCAGAAGATCGACGACGGCCTCGCCTTCATGTTCGAGACCCGCTGGCCGGTGACGGCGACCGAGCAGGCCGCGACCGCCGGACATCTTCAGTCGGACTACGACGGTGTGTGGCAGGGTCTGCAACGCCACTTCCGCCCGTAGGAGCCTGCGTCCGTCACAGGCTCCCACTCCCCGGCTCTTACGGAGACCCCCAGGTGACCGCCTTCGCCCCCGACTCCCTCGTGCTGAACCGGAAGCTCCCGCTCTGGTATCAGGTCTCCCAGTCGCTGCGCGCCTCGATACTGGGCCGCACCCCGGACGCCTCGCTCCGGCTGCCCACCGAGGAGCAGCTGGCCGGGCACTACGGGGTCAGTGTCCTGACGATGCGCCAGGCACTCAAGGAGCTGGAGGCTGAGGGCCTGATCAGCAGGCACCGGCGGCGCGGCACCTTCATCGAACCGGGGGCCAGGCGGGGCGCCCCGCGCCGCCTCCTCGGCTCGATCGACGCGATCGTGGCCCAGCAGTCGGGCGAGCCGACCACGCTGCTGGGTCACGGCCCGGTACCGGTGCCCGGCGAGCTGGCCGAGCACTTCCCGGACCTCACCAAGGTCATGACGTACCGCCGCCTGCGCCATGACGCGGAGAGCGGCGAGCCCACCAACTGGGCGGAGAACGCGGTCCGTCCGGAGATCGCCGAGCAGATCAGGGCCGGTGACCTGGAGCGCTGGCCGATGACCAAGGTGCTGCGCGACGAGGTCGGCGTACGCATCAGCCGCATCACCGACACCATCGAGGCCCGCCTGGCCGACCCGGAGACGGCCGAGCTGCTCAACGTCCCCCTCCTCTCGCCGATCCTGCACTACACGGGCGTGACCTACGACGTGGAGGGCCGGGTGGTCGACGTGGCCCGCATCCGCTACCGGGGCGACCGCTTCTCCTTCACGGTGACCGTCGAGGCGACCTGACGACGGGGCGGCCGGGGCGGGGACGACGGGCTCGGCCCCCGTCACCTCCAGCGCCTACGATGCGGTGCGTGAGCGATGTCGCCGAAACGCCGCAGCCCCTCCTGCTGGACGACCTGATGCCCTGGTCCGTGGCGCCGCTGCGGCTGGGCCGCAGCTGGGTCATGGGCCCCGACCCGGCTTCGCTGCGGGCACGTTGGGACAGGGTGATACAGGCCGACGAGGCCGACCGGGACGCCCTCTTCTCGCCGACCCGGCTGCGCACCCCGCGCACCTCCGTCGCCGCCCTCCCCGGCCAGCGCACCGCCGGCACCCTTCCGCTGGCTCTCAGCTGCGTGCGAGCGGGCGAGGGCACGCCCGCCGCCGACTCAGGCCGCTGCCCGGACCCGGTCCGGGTCCTGCACGGCCCCTTCGACGAGCAGTGGCTGATCCCCGACCACCGCCTGATCGACACCGCCCGCCCCGAACTGTGGCGGGTCACCGACCCCGCCCACCAGATCTTCGCGATCGAGCAGGGTTACGTCCCCGGGGCGGCCGGCCCCGCCCTGCTCGCCTCCGCACTGCTCCCCGACGGCCGCTCCCCCGCGGGCCGCCCCGGCCGCATCCGCCCCCTCTACCGCAGGCCGGACGGCCAGGAACCCAATCTGACGCCCGGCCTGTCCGGCTTCCTCGGCAAGCACTACGGCCGGGAGGTCACCCCCGAGGACGTGCTCGCCTGGGCCCTGGCCTCGGCCCGGCCCTCACCCCGAGGATCCCTCGTGCCGCTCCCCAGGGACCTTCAGGTGTGGTCGGTGGGCGTGGAGTTGGGCCACAGGCTCCTCACCGTCCTGCTGCGCGGCGCCCACGGCGCCGACCGCCCCCGCCTCCCGGGCGGCCGCCGCCCCTACGTCCGCGCGGCGGTCGGGCCCCGGCCGGACTCCCTGACGTACGACCGGGAGGAATCGGCGCTGCTGCTCGGCGCGTCGGGCCGCATCTCACCGGTCCCGGCGGCGGCCTGGGACTTCGAGGTGGGGGGTGTCCGCGTACTGGAGCGCTGGTTCGAGGAACGCACGGCGGAACCGTCCGGCCCTCTGGAGGGCGTCCGTCCCCGCGAGTGGCCCCAGGAGTGGAACTCGGAGCTGCTGGAGCTGGTGACGGTGCTGGCGCTGTACGCGGAGGCCGCCGGCGGCGGCCCGGCCCAGGACTCGTACGACCAGCTCACCCGTAACGACCTGCTGACCGCGGGAGTCCTGCCCGTCCCCGCTGCGGTCAGGCGCCCGGCCTCGGTGCTCGACCACCACGAGGAAGGCCCCGGCGGCCAGTTCGCGCTGCTCTGACACACCCCGCTGTCACACGCGACACCCGGACACGAAGACACCCGGACACGAAGAAGCGCCGCCCCACACCGGTGCCTGCCCCTGTCCAGGGAATGACGGATGGACAGGGGGAAGTTCACCAGGTGCCGAAGCGGCGCTTCACACCACAGCGGTCGTACGACAAAGGCCGACGGCCAGTCTCAGCCGCGGCTCCCGAAAAGGGACCGCTGCAACCGCCTCAGCGGTGCGAACAGGGAGACCCGCGAGATACGCGTCTTCCTGCTGGTGTTGCGCGTGCGCGGCACCTCACGCGAGGTCAGTTCACGCATCAGCATCGTCGCCTCGGCCGTATCACGCTGTGGCAGGGCGGGACCGCCGAGCACTGCGAGATGGCGGTCGAGCCGCGAGCTGGTCGCACTGCTCCCGCATGTGATGGCAGGCACCCGAGGCCTGCTGCGCACCGTTATCTGTTCCATGTCACTCCCCACCCGTACGAGGGCACCCGTCACCGGGCAGGTTAACCCTATCTCCCCGGCATGACACACGTGTATCCCGCCCACAGGATTCATCACAGGCGGACGGAGGTTGACGGACCGTAATCGTTCAAGGAGGCGGCAGAACCCGCGAGTTGAGCTAACTTGGAGTGGTTTCGACCATGATGCCGCTCTGCCGCGGATCGGGGGATGGACGCCTGTGAGCGAAGTGCCGGGTGAGGGACGGGTGGTGACGGGCCGATACCGCCTTTTGGCCCCGTTGGGCCAGGGCGGCATGGGGGTCGTCTGGCGGGCCCGGGACGAGGTGCTGGGCCGCGAGGTCGCCGTCAAGGAAGTACGCGCGCCGGCCGGACTCGGCGGCACCGATCAGTCGCGGCTCTACGCCCGGCTGGAGCGGGAGGCGTGGGCGGCGGCCAGGATCTCGCACCGCAATGTGGTCACGGTGTACGACGTGGCGACCGAGGACGGCCGCCCGTGGATCGTCATGGAGCTGGTACGGGGGCTGAGCCTGTCCGACGTACTGGACGCGGAGGGCACCCTCACTCCCCAGCGGGCGGCCCACGTCGGCGCGGAGGTACTCGCCGCGCTGCGGGCCGCGCACGAGGCGGGGGTGCTGCACCGGGACGTGAAGCCCGGCAACGTACTGCTCGGGAACGACGGGCGGGTGGTGCTGACCGACTTCGGCATCGCGATGGTCGAGGGGACGTCCGCGCTGACGATGACGGGCGAGCTGATCGGCTCGCCGGAGTTCCTCGCGCCGGAGCGGGCGCTGGGGCGCACCCCGGGCCCGGAGTCGGATCTGTGGTCGCTGGGGGTGCTGCTGTACGCGGCGGTGGAGGGGAGTTCGCCGTTCCGGCTGGACACCCCGCTCTCCACGCTGCGGGCGGTGGTGGACGAGGAACTGCCGCCGCCGGCCAGGGCGGGGGCGCTGCGGCCGGTGATCGAGGGGCTGCTGCGCAAGGATCCGGCGGAGCGGATGCCGGGGGCGGAGGCGGAGCGGCAGCTGCGTGTGGTGGCGGCGGGCGGGACGGTCCCCGGAGCGGGAGGTGCGGGGCCGCACGCGAGCCCGACGGTCACCGCCTCGACGCCGAGGCCCACCCCGCGTCCGACGCCCCGGCCCGCGCCGGTGCCGATGCCGGCCGGCGGGGTGGCCGGCGGGACGGGCAGCGGGACGTTCGGCCCGGTCGGCGGGCAGTCCACGACGACCACCCGGCCGCAGTCCGGGCCGAAGCGCGCCAACGCCCTGCTCGCGGTCCTGGTCGTGGCCCTGCTGCTCGGCGTCGGCACCCTGGTCTACGTCCTGAACAAGCGGGACAACGAGGGGAACAACACGTCCGGCGGCACCACCCAGGGCAACTCCGGCAGCGGCGGCAACAGCTCCGGCAGCACCACCAGCGCCGGCGGCAGGACCACCCCCGGCAGCAGCGAGGGCGGTACCACCGGGGACACCGGCACCGGATCAACCGGCGCCACGGGCTCCACCGGCGGTAGTGGTTCGAGCACCGGCGGGACCACCGGGAGCGACGGCGGGAAGACCACCCCGCCGCCGCAGCAGAAGGTACGGGTGAGTGTCCATGTGGTGCGCGGCAGTTACTCGGGGCCGTGTCCCGCACCCGAGGGGGAGGCGCCCGCCTTCTCCGCGACGATCACCATCGACCGGTCTCCGGAGACGGTCGAGTACCAGTGGACGACGCGGAGCGGGGAGACCTCGGACGGCCAGTGGAAGACGCTGGAGTTTCCGGACGGGACCACCAACCAGCAGGTGAACCACACCGAGCTGACGTACCGGGCGGGTGCGGCCTGGCACGACTCGGTCCAGCTGAAGGTCCGGAGCCCGCACTCCGTGACCTCCAACTCGGCCTCGTTCTCAGTGACCTGCGACAAGGAGACCCCGACCACCACGGGCGGGGTCACCTCGCCCCCGGCCACGCCGTACCAGCCGTAGCGGACCTGCGGGAACAGCGGTTTACGCCTGCGAGCTCATCACCGGCAGATAGCCGCCCGACTGCCCGGCAGCGGTCGGGTGGTAGGACTCGCCGATGTTGCCCCAGTTGAGGCTGTGCAGCCACGGGGAGGGGGTACAGATCTCGTGGCCGGAGAAGGATCCGGCCACATCGGCGAAGGCGTAGCCGTGGTCGGCGGCGCGCTTGGCGGTCGCGGCGTTGAGGTAGTCGGCGGCGGAGTTGATGGCGCTGCGGGACCTGTCGCTGAGGCCGACCGCGCAGGATCCTCCGATCTTGTAGAAGCGGGGGTAGCCGAGGACGACCACGCGGGCCGAGGGGGACTTCGCTCTGATGCCGTTGTAGACCGAGTCGAGCTGCCCGGGCAGGGTGCTGTCGACGTACGACCGGGCCTTGTTGACGCGGGTGATGCAGGCGGACTCGCCCTGGAGGACGCAGGTGGTCATGACGTCGGCGAAGCCCGCGTCGTTGCCACCGACAGTGATGCTGACGAGGTCGGTGGCCGCGCTGAGCCTGCTCAGCTGGCCGCTGATGACATCACCCGTACGAGCGCCGCTGCACGCGGCGAAGGCAAAGCTTGTGGGTGACGACTTGGCGGCCCACAGGGCGGGGTAGGCCTTGGTGCTGCGCTTGCAGTTTCCGCTGCCGCTGTCGTAGCTGCCGGCTCCGACACCTGAGGAGTACGAGTCGCCGAGGGCCACATAGTCGACGCCCTGGGCCTGTTGGGCTGCTTGCGCGGCGCCGGCCCCGGTGAGGGCGAGGGCTCCGGCGAGCAGGAAGGCGGAGGAGAAGGTCGTAAAACGGGTCAGTTTCATGGAACCTCCCTTAGCAGCCGCATCACGGTGAGCGGACCGCCTCACATTTGGTACCAGCCCAAGTGACCCGCCGGTAGTGTCCACGCCAAGGACATTCGGCCCGGATCTTCCACACACTCTCTTCGCATCCTTGACGGGGGTCCGCGCGCTGCGCGACATTGAAGCCCGGCATCCGGCGCGTCGGGGGGCAAAGTCGCCAATGCAGACCATCAGTGACAAGACATCAGCAGACGAACCGGCGGGCGACAGATTCCGCTTACGGGGCCGCGACCTGCTTCCTTCCACCGCCGGGGCGGCTCTGGTCGTCTCCGCGGCGGGCGCGTACCTGGCGTTCACCGACGCGTCGTCGCCGCTGCGCGCACCCTTCACCGTCGTCTTCATGGTGGTGGCCCCCGGCGCGGCCGTGGCGTGGTGGCTGCGCACCCTGGAACCGCTGGGCCGGGCGGTGGCGTCCACAGCAGCAGCACTCGCAACTAACCTTCTGGTGGCGCAGTCGATGCTGGCCCTGCACCTCTGGTCGATCAGGGGCGGGATCGCGGCCGTCGCCGGGATCAGCGCCCTCCTCTTCCTGCTCACACTGGTACGCCGTCCGGGCGGCCGTACGGCGAGAAGGCTGGCACCCTGACGTGGACATCACTGTGTACCGGCCCGGTGAGCTCAGCGCCGCGGACCGGGCGGCCTGGACGGCGATGCAGTCCAAGGCGCATCTGCACGGTTCGCCGGAGCTGGCGAATCCGTTCCTCTCGCCGGAGTTCGCGCTGGCGCTCGGCCGGTGCCGGCGCGGGGTGCGGATCGCGGTCGCACGGGAGGGCGGCGAAGCCGCGGCGTTCTTCGCGTACCAGAGATCCACCACCGGCGTGGGCCGGGCACTGGGACTGGGCGTCTCGGACAGCCAGGGCATCGTGCACAGACCCGGCTTCACCTGGGACGCGCAGGAATTACTGCGGGCCTGCGGGCTCGCGGTGTGGGAGTTCGATCATCTGGCGCAGGGGCAGGACGCGTTCGGGGCGGGCGCGACCGGTCGATTCCCCTCCCCCGTGATCGACACCCTCGACGGCCACGACGCGTACCTCGCCCATCTGCGGGAGCACGCGCCGAAGTTCCTCAAGAGCACCCTCGCCAAGGAGCGCCGGCTCGCGCGCCAGGTCGGCGAGGTGCGTTACGTCCACGACGAGCGCGACCCCCGGATGCTGCGGACGCTGATGCGGTGGAAGTCCGCGCAGTACCGCAGGACCGGACGCAGCGACCGCTTCGCCCAGGCCTGGATCGTCCACCTGGTCGAGCAGTTGTTCCACACCCGCAGCGACTCCTTCACGGGGCTGCTCTCGGTGCTGTACGCGGACGGCCGGCCGATCGCGGCGCACTTCGGTCCGCGCTCGGAGCGGATCATCGCGAATTGGTTCCCGGCGTACGACCCGGAGTTCGCGAAATATTCACCGGGGTTGCTGATGCAACTCAAGATCGCAGAATCCGCCGCATCCGAGGGGATCGCCTACGTCGATCTGGGGCGCGGCCAGAAAGAGTACAAGGACTCCCTCAAGACCAGGGAAATCCTGGTGTCCGAGGGGTGGGTGATGCGACGTCATCCCGTGGCATTCGGTCACCGGGCACACCGCACTCCGGTGCGGGCGCTACGGAATGCGGTGGTCGGACGGCCGGAATTGTTCGAACCGGCCGACAAGCTGCTCAAACGGATCGGGGAAATCCGATCAGGACGATTCCGTGACCAGGGGGCGAAGTAAGGCCAAAGTCACAAAAACGCGAGGCTTCGTTCCAGGTCTTGCCATAAGGTCCCAATCATCAATACCGTCGTACATCCACCCGCAATGGCCCATCATGCAAAGCGGCTCTAGGGGAGGGCTCAAGCGTCGCGATGGTGTCCGGAGCGGGAGCGCGGTAGGGGGGTGCCGTGCTCGCCGGCCACAGATCTGTCCGTTGGAGATGTGCCGCGGCACGTTCCGCGCAGAGCAATAGCCAGCTCACCCGAGCGGTACGGAGGGTTATTCCGTCACGGAGTGTTTTCCGTCGCGGGGTGCAATTCCGTCACGGCCCGGGTGAAACCCCCCTTTCGAACCGGAAACTCATCCGGACCGCCCGGGGGCGGGCGGTCCACCGGTGGAGAGGGAAAAGACTCATGAGCTCATTTCTCCGACCCGCGGTACCCGGCCAGGATCCGCTCAGCGAACCGTCCACCAACGGCAACAGCCGCAGCAGCGCGATCAAGAAGAGCCTGAAGTACCGGCCCATCTCTTCGCATCTCGCGATCACCGTGCCCGTGAGTGTGGTGATCCCCGCCATGAATGAGGCGGAGAACCTTCCGTACGTCTTCAAGTCGTTGCCGGACTGGATTCACGAAGTCGTCCTGGTGGACGGCAATTCCACCGACAACACGGTCCAGGTGGCCCGTGATCTGTGGCCGGACGTGAAAGTGGTCCGGCAGACCGGAAAGGGGAAGGGCGACGCCCTGATCACCGGTTTCGCCGCCTGCACCGGCGACATCATCGTGATGGTCGACGCGGACGGTTCGGCCGACGGCCAGGAGATCGTCTCCTATGTCTCCGCGCTGGTCTCCGGCGCCGACTTCGCGAAGGGCTCCCGGTTCGCGAACGGTGGCGGCACCGACGACATGACCCCGGTCCGCAAGCTGGGCAACTGGGTGCTGTGCTCGGTCGTCAACGCCAAGTTCGGCGCCCGCTACACCGACCTCTGCTACGGCTACAACGCCTTCTGGCGGCACTGCCTGGACAAGATCGACCTCGACTGCACCGGCTTCGAGGTGGAGACCCTGATGAACATCCGGGTCGTCAAGGCGGGCCTCAGAGTGCAGGAGATTCCCAGCCACGAGTTCGAACGCATCCACGGCATGAGCAACCTCAGTGCCGTCCGCGACGGGCTGCGGGTCCTGCGGGTGATCCTCAAGGAGCGCGGCAAGCGGCACGGCCGCAGGAACCTGCCGCTGCCCGCGGTGGCTCCGCGCCGGATCATCGGCCGGGGAGAGGTGTCTTGACAGGGCGGTCCCCGCTCGACGCCGATGCGTCCGGACCGCTCGGCATCACCGTGGTGATCTGCGTGTACACCGAGGACCGCTGGGAGGACATCCTCGCGGCGGTCTCCTCGGTGCGCGCGCAGTCCCGGCCGGCGGCGGAGACGCTGCTGGTCGTGGACCACAATGCGGGGCTGCTGGAGCGCCTGGAGCGGGAGTTCAAGGAGCCCGGGGCCGCGGACGAGGTGCGGGTGCTCGCCAACGCGGGCCCCCGCGGTCTCTCCGCGGGCCGCAACACCGGCATCGCGGCCGCCCGCGGCGAGATCGTCGCCTTCCTCGACGACGACGCGGTGGCCGAACGGGACTGGCTGCTGCACTTCGCCGCCGGGTACAGCGACCCCCGGGTGATGGCGGTCGGCGGGCGCACCGTGCCCGCCTGGTCGTCGGGGCGGCGGCCCGACTGGTTCCCCGACGAGTTCGACTGGGTCGTCGGCTGTACCTACCGGGGCATCCCCCCGGGCCTGGTGCGGGTCCGCAATGTGCTCGGCGGCAACGCGTCCTTCCGCAGGACGGCCTTCGACGCGGCGGGCGGATTCGCCACCGGAATCGGCCGGGACGACGGCAAACGCCCGCTGGGCTGCGAGGAGACCGAGCTGTGCATCCGGCTCGGGCAGGCGCTGCCGGGCGCGGTGCTGCTGATCGACGACCGGGCGGTGATCCACCACAAGGTCCCCCCGGGCAGGGAGAGGTACGGCTATTTCCGCTCCCGTACGTACGCGGAGGGCCTGTCCAAGGCGCTGGTGGCCCGAAGTGTCGGTGCGGGCAAGGGACTTGAGTCCGAGCGCCGTTACACGAGCCGGGTGCTGCCCGCGGGGGTGCTGCGCGGGTTACGGGACGCGGCGCTGGGCAGGCCCGGTGGGGCGGGGCGTGCGGGGGCCATCGTGTCCGGAGTGGTGGCCGCGGCGGGCGGGTACGTACTGGGCAGCGTCCGGGCCCGCAGGGGAGGCGGCAGGTTCTCGGTCGCGCCGATCACACCCGTCGCGCAGGGCCCGGCGGCGGGGGCGGCCGGGGAGAGCGAGGGACGCGAGGGGGCGCACGCATGAGCAGCGGCAGAGGTACGGGCGTGACGGCGAGCGGGGCCGGTCCGGGTGGCAGGGCGCCGGTGCCGATCCTGATGTACCACGCCGTCGGGCACCGCCCGGCGAAGGCGGCGTACGGACTCTCCGTATCGCCGGAGGCCTTCGCCGAGCAGCTGGCGCTGCTCGACGCGGAGGGCTTCACACCGGTCACCACCGGGGAGCTGGGGGCGGCGTGGCGCGGCGGCCGCCGTGTGCTGCCGTCGAAGCCGGTGCTGATCACCTTCGACGACGGGTACGAGGGCGTGCACCGCCACGCGCTGCCCTCCCTCGTCAAGTACGGCTTCCGCTCCAGCCTGTTCGTCTCGACGGGCTGGCTGCGCGGCCGTTACGAGGGTCCCGGCGCCCCGGACACGATGCTCGACTGGGACCAGGTGCGCCAACTGGCCGACGCGGGGGCGGAGATCGGCGGGCACAGCCACACCCATCCGCAGCTCGACCAGCTCGACGACGAACGGCTGCGGTTCGAGGTGCTGCGCTGCCGGGAGATCGTCGCCGACGAGCTCGCGGGCGCCCCGGTCTCGTTCGCCTACCCGTACGGCTACTCCAGCCGCCGGGTCAGGCGGGCGGTGCACGCCGCCGGGTACGCCCAGGCCCTCGCGGTCAACAACGCGCTCGCCGCACCCCGCCAGGGGCCGTTCGCGCTGCGCCGGATCACCGTGCAACGCGGCACCGGCATCGAGCAGTTCGGCCGCCTGGTGTCGGGCACCGCCACCTACCGCGACGTCGCCAGGGAGCGCATCCTCACCCGGGGATACGCGGTGGTCCGCAGATCCCGGTCGGCCGTCCGCCACGCACGAGAGGCAGCCGCCAGCCGTGTCTGACACGACCACCGCTCAGGCCGGGAACGACACCGGGGAGAACAGGGCCGTGACCGGGGAGGCAGTGACCGAGAAGCCCCCGCAGGGGCGCAGGTTGCGGCTCCCGGTCCTCCGGCTGACGGGCGGCGCGGAGGGCAGCAGCCCGCTCTTCCGCAACGCCTACGCGCTGATGCTCAATACGGGGGTCAGCGCCCTTCTCGGTCTGAGCTTCTGGCTGGTCGCGGCCCGGTACTACACACCGGAGGCGGTCGGCCAGGGGTCGGCGGCGATCGCCGCGATGAAGCTGCTCGCCGGGCTGACCGCGCTCACCCTCACCGGGGCACTGGCGCGGTTCATCCCGGTCTCCGGGCGGCGTACCGGGCGCCTGGTGTTCCGTACCTATGCGGGAAGTTCGCTGGTGGTGGCGGTGGCGGCGGGGATCTTCCTGCTGACGCTGGACCTCTGGGGGCCCTCGTACCGGTTCCTGCACGGGCCGCTGAACGGGCTGGGCTTCGTCCTGGCCGTGGTGATGTGGTCGCTGCTCACCCTCCAGGACGGGGTGCTGACCGGGCTGCGCAGCGCGCTCTGGGTACCGGTCGGCAACACCGTCTTCTCGGGGGTGAAGCTGCTGCTCCTGATACTGATCGCGACGTCGATCCCGACGGCGGGTGTCTTCGTCTCGTGGGTGGCGGCGATCGCGGTGTCGGTGATTCCGCTGGGGATCCTGGTGTTCCGCAAGCTGGTGCCCCGGCATGTGCTGGCCACCGAGGGTCTGGCGGAGCCGCCGACGACGCGGCAGATGGGGCGGTTCCTGGCCGGTGACTACACCGGTTCGCTGTTCTCGCTGGCCGTGGTCTACGCGGTGCCGGTGATCGTCGCCTCGCAGGTCGGCTCGGCCGACAACGCGTACTTCTACATCACCACCACCATCGGCGGCACGGTCAATCTGCTCGCCATCAACATGGGTGCCTCGCTCACCGTCGAGGGGGCGCACGACCCGGCCTCGCTGGCCCGCAACACCCGGGCCGCGCTGAAGAAGATGGCCAAGCTGATGCTGCCGGTGGGGGCGGTGCTGTTCGTCGGGGCTCCGTACATCCTGCGTGTCTTCGGCGAGGGGTACGCGGAGGCGGCGACCCCGCTGCTGCGCTGGTTCGCCGTCGGGGCGCTGCTGCGGGTGGTGATAGAGGTGTACTTCGCGGTGCTGCGCGCCCGGAGCCGAACCGGTGGACTCGCCTACCTCCAGGGCGTGCTGTGCGTGCTGGTGCTCGGGCTGACGCTGCTGCTGCTGCCTCGGATGGGGCTCACCGGTGCGGGCGTCGCGGAGATCTCCAGCCTCGCGGTGATCGCCGCGATCGCGGCCTTCAAGCTGTACGGGGTGGTGCGCAGGGCGCCGGCGGAGGCACCGGATGCTCCCGCCGGGGGCGGCGGACCGACGCCGGGAGGCAGGGCGCCGCTGCCGCTGGGGACGGCCGCCGACTTCGACCATCAGGAGCGCAGGCCGGACGTGCGGATCGGTCCGGAATCTCCGGCAGGTGGTCTGTACATCCCCCGGGGCTCCTCCGGAGTCGTACCTGGCATGAAGAAGGAGGAGGGCGAGGGGGAGCACCGGCCGACCTGGGCACTGCGTGTCCCGCCGCCGGCGCAGGCCTCGGAGCGCTGCGCCACGTCCGTTGCGCCACGGAGCACTTCGGATACGCCTTCCACTTCGGCGACGCCGGCCACTTCGCAGGCGCCACCCACTTCCGGGGCTCCGACCGCGTCCACCGCGTCGACACCGGCGGCGCTGCCCTCGACCGAGGCGAGCGCGAAGCCCGCGCCCCCGGCCGTCGGGCCCGCGGCCCCGAAGCCGGCCGGTGCGGAACCGGCCGACGCGGGATCGGCCAGTGCGGGATCGGCCGGCCCCGACCCCGCCAGGACCGGCACCGCTCCCCCGGCCTTTCACCGCCTGCGCACCTTCGTCCGCGGTCACCTCCCCGAACTCCTCCTCGGCGGCCTGCTGCCGGCCGCTCTGCTGCTCTACTGGCTGCCGGTGCAGAGCCTCAAAGAGGCCGACCTGGACCGGATGGGCGGGCTCGGACTGATCTCCGTACTGCCCCTGGCCACCCTGGTGGGAGCGGCGCTGCTCGCCGTGTCCTTCGCGTCGCTGCTGTGGCTGGAGCGGCCGAGGACCAAGCTGCTGGCCGTCGCCCTGCTCGCCACCGTCGTCTCCCTGCACGCGCTGCCCGCGCTCCTGGAGGCGGCGCCGCGGTTCGCGACAGCCTGGCAGCACCTGGGCTTCATGGACTACATCGACCGCACCGGCTCCTCGGTGCCGGACCTGGACGCCCGCTGGAGCTGGCCCGGGTTCTTCGCGGCGGCCACCTTCGTCGCGGAGGCCTGTGGGATCTCCGACATGTCGGAGGTCATCCGCTGGTGGCCGCTGACCATGCAACTCCTCTACCTGGCACCGCTGTTCCTCCTGATGAAGTCACTGCGGGCGAGCTGGCGGGCGAAGTGGTCGGGGGCCTGGTTCTTCGTACTGAGCGGCTGGGTCGGCCAGGACTACTTCTCGCCGCAGGGCTACACCTATCTCCTCTACCTCGCCTTCGTGGCGATCCTGCTGGTGTGGTTCCGCGAGCCCCGGGTCATCTGGACGAAGCGGCGGCCCGGCGAGGCGGAGGTGCGGCCGGCCGGACGGCGCGAGAAGGCGATGCTGCTGGTGGTGCTGATCGCCCTGTTCGCGGGGACGGTCCCGGCGCACCAGCTCACCCCGTTCGTGATGCTCGGTGTGGTCGGCGTACTGGTGGTGGTCCGGCGCTCCACGCTGCGCGGACTGCCGATCCTGTTCGCCGTGCTGGTCGCGGTCTGGATCGGCTTCTTCGCCGAGCCGTACTGGTCGGGACACTTCGACGAACTCTTCGGCGGGATCGGCGGGTTGAGCGACAACGTCTCCTCGTCCGTCGCGGGCCGCATCGAGGGCGGCAGCTCCACCCACACCCTGGTCCTCTACGTCCGGGTGGCGATGGCCGGTGGTGTGATGGCACTGGCCTGCTGGGGCTTCTCCCGCCGCCGCTTCGCGGGCTACAGCGAGCGCTCCCTGCTGGTGCTGGCCTTCATCCCGTTCCTCGGTCTCGGCATGCAGAGCTACGGCGGGGAAATGGCCCTGCGCGTCTTCATGTTCGCAGCTCCGGGCGCCGCGCTGCTCGCCGGACTCGCCTTCTTCCCCCGTACCGGAGCCACCGCCGCCGAACGCGACGCGGACCGCACCAGCCTGGCCCCGCTGGCCGTGCTGATGGCCGGGCTCGTCCTGATGGGCGGGTTCCTGGTGGCCCGCTGGGGCAACGAGGCCTTCGAGCGGATCAGGGCGGGCGAGGTCGCCGCCATGGAGTACGTGTACGCGCACGACGAGCCGACGGCCCGGCTGCTGTGGATGAGCAACGACGTCATCGAGAACGTGACGCCCGCGATGCCGTGGGGCGCCAAGGACATGGAGAAGGTCCAGTACGAGCCGACCCAGGCACCGCGCGACCCGGTCCTGGTCGCCTCGCTGGTCAAGTCGCTCAAGGACGCGGGCCCGAACTCGTACCTGATGATCAACCGCAGTCAGGTGGTCTACCTCCAGATGGACTCGGGCTACTCCCCCACCTGGGAGAAGCGCCTGCTCCAGAACCTGGACGCCCGACCGGAGCTGAGGAAGGTGCTGGCCAACCCCGATGTGACGCTCTACTCGCTGAGCAAGCAGCCGGAGGGCCCCGTCGCCAAGGCGGATCCGGGGCCGATCGGGCCGCAGGTGACCTGGACGCCGTGGTCGGTGGTCGGGGCGCTGGCTGCGGTGGCGCTGATCCTGCTGCTGGCGGCACGGGAGGTGGTGCGGGTGGCGCGGCCGGAGGGGGTGAAGAAGCTCCGGTGGATGCAGTCGACCTACTGGTTCGCGCTGCCGCTCCTCGCCGTGCTGGTAGCGGCGCTGGTGATCCGGATGGTGTCGCTGGCGGGGATCGGCGGCACGTAGTTCCGGTCGGCGGCAGAAGGCTCCGGCCGGGGGTACGAAGCTCCGGCCGGGGACGGCCACGCATGGGGGGCGGCCCGGATCAGCGCCGTTCGAGCCAGCGCACCTCGTAGGGATTCATCGGGAAGTCCTGGCCGTCGACCTTGGCCCGGATCGCACGGTCGAGGGTGTTCACCACGAGGACGGTCTTCTCGCTGGCGAGGATCCGCACATGGGGTACGTCGTCAGCGGCGACGGTCACCGTCGCGTCGTGGCGTGTGCCGGGCGGGAACTCCTTCGCGAACCGGGAGATCAGCTTCATCATGCTCAACTCTTCTCCACCGTTGTCGAGTTGGGTGGAGGTCCAGAGGCAGCCCGCGCACTTGGCACCCTCGTTCTGCGGGTTCCAGTAGAAGGCGGTGCCGGTGCCGCCCTCGACGAGGGCGATCATTCCGGTGGCCTGGACGGCGGCGCGGCGGGGTTCGCTCCAGTCGTCGCGTTCGTCCCTGTCGTCGCCCGGTTCGACGTAGTACTCGGCCCACCACAGCGGCAGTCTGCCGCCGGTCTGCCGGCGCACCCACTTGCTGACGGCGGTGAGCTTCTCGGTGGCCCGGAACGGGTCGGGGAGCAGCTCGTCGTCGCGGGTGTAACTGGAGCCGTCGACGACGGCGAAGTCCGCGCCCGCCTTGTTCTCGTTCCAGTAGGTGAAGGCGTCGAGAGAGCGCTGGTCGATGCTGCCCCAGGGGCCCTTGACCGCGGAGGCGTACTCCTGGGCGCGGGGCTCGTAGCTGTCCATGACGAGATAGGGGCCGCCGACCAGGATGTCCCTGCCCGCCTTCTTCAACTCGGCGTACACCAGGTTGTAGAGCTGGGTGTAGCCCTCGTAGTTCCAGCGCTTGGCGCCGTCGTCGAAGAAGCCCTTGAACTCGTTCCAGACGATGAAGTGCTTGACGTCCGGGTAGCGCTTGGCGACCACCCCGGCGAGCCTGGCGAAGTCAGCGTAGTGCTCGGGGCTCGGGGCGGTCTCCAGGGCCTGCTTGCTCCAGTCGGTGTTGGCGGCGCCGGACCTGCCGCCCTTCATCCAGTCGGGGGCGCAGCACAGGGTGACGACCGGGGTGCCGCCGGACTTGCGGATCAGGTCGATGCGGCTGTCCATCTCGCCGAACTGGTAGCGGCCCGGGGAGGGTTCGGGGTTGTTGGAGCCCCAGCCCATGAGGTGCTGGATCTGCGGCAGCTTGGCGTCGGAGAGCAGCTTCTCGGCCTTGCCCCGGGCGGTCGCACCACCCGCGTCGGCACTGAACTGGGTGTGGGTGAAGCCCCAGCCCAGTTCCGGTTTCGGCTTACCGGGGGCGGCGGGCGGCGGGGTGCCGTGGACGCGGGCGCCGTCCGTGGACGTACCCCCGCTGTCACCCTTGCCGTCGGCACCCGGCCAGGCGCTGCACATGGTCAGCACGAGCGCCAGCGCGACCATGCCCACGCCGATCAGCGCACCGAAGCGCCATCGCCTGGCCCCCGTGTCCCACCCATGACGTCCCATCACTTTTTAGAGTACTGGCGGGAGTTGGGATTGGGAGGGGGCGTGCCGGGATCCGGCCGACAGGGGTTGCGTCGCGAGGGAAAAGACCATGCGCGGGGCGGCCGGTCGCGGAGGAAAAGACCGTGCGCGGGGCGGCCGGGTGCCGGATCATGTCCGGCATGTCTGCGAACAGTGGGTCCGCGTCCTCGGCTCAGCCAGTGGCTTCCACGTCTTCGGCTCGACCCGCGTCCTGCGCTGGGTCGGCGGCGTCCGCGGATGCCGTACGCCTTGAGGCGGCGCTTCCGCTGCGACTGAACGTCGATGACTCCGACTCGCCGTCGGACGTGGTGGACGCGCTGTTCCTGGGCCGGTTCGCGACCGGCGAGCAGCCGTACGCGCACAGTTCGTCGGTGGACCGGGTGCGGGCGGGGGCCGCGCTGCTGCCCGACGGGGCGCGCGTGCTGCGCGCGGCCAAGGACGACGACCGCAGCGCGATGCTGGCGGAGGGCGACGGGTGGACGCTGCTGGTCTCGCGCTGGAACCGGGGCGCGGACGTCACCGTCACCGCGACCTCCCCCGAGCTGGCCCAGAAGGTGCTCGGCGAGGCCACCGACGGCGCCCAGGACGAACCCGAACCCCAGCCCGAGGCCGTGACCATGGGCTTCTGGTACGTCTCCCCCAGGCGCGGTCCGCACCGTACGACCCGGCAGATCTCGGCCGGTACCTGGGAGGAGGTGCGCGCCAACTACACGGCGCCGGTGGCCGGGGCGATGGACGGGCTGATGAAGGTCACCCCGGACGACATCTCGGGACGGCTGCTGCTGCTGCACGGGCCGCCGGGAACGGGGAAGACCTCGGCGCTGCGCACCTTGGCGCGGCAGTGGCGGGACTGGTGCCAGGTGGACTGCGTGCTGGACCCGGAGCGGCTGTTCAACGACGTCGGCTACCTGATGGACATCGCGATCGGCGAGGACGAGGGTCCGGCGGGGAAGGCCCGGTGGCGGCTGCTGTTGCTGGAGGACTGCGACGAGCTGATCCGGGGCGAGGCGAAGCACACGGCGGGGCAGGCGCTGTCGCGGCTGCTGAATCTGACGGACGGGCTGCTGGGCCAGGGGCGCAATGTGCTGGTGGGCGTCACCACCAACGAGGACCTGGAGCGGCTGCATCCTGCGGTGGTACGTCCCGGGAGGTGCCTGGCCAGGATCGAGGTGGGCGCTCTGACCCGGCGCGAGGCGGTGGACTGGCTGGGCACGGAGGAGGGGGTGGGGCGGGACGGCGCGACCCTGGCGGAGCTGTTCGCGCTGCGGCGGGGGGTGTCGCCGGCTTCGGTGCCGGAAGCTCGGGGGAAGGCGGCGGATGCGGGGCTGTACCTGTAGGCGGGTGCGGGGGGGGGTGGGCAGGGGTGGTGGGCCGGTGGGTGGGCGGCGTTGCCTGCGGCGCGTTGCTCCTCCCCGCCCCGCCCCGCCCCTTCCCGAAATCGCTGCGCGGGGCTGGGGGTTGGCTGCGGGTGGGGGTGGGTTGCGGGTGGGGGTGGGTTGCTCGCGCAGTTCTCCGCGCCCCGGGGTGGGCGGGCGTGGTGGGGTCAGCGTGTGTATGCGGCACGGACGGCCGCCTGGGCTGCTTCCAGGGCAGCTTGCTGGCTGAGCCCCAGGCGTTTGGTGCGCTCGGCGAAGGCCTGGGCGGCCGCGGCGGCCTCACGCTCCGCCGCGTCTCCGGCGGCCGCGATGAAGGTGCCGTTCCGCCCGCGGGTCTCGATCACGCCGTCCGACTCCAGCGCCCGGTAGGCCTTGGCGACGGTGTTGGCGGCCAGTTCCAGGTCCGCTGCCAGCCCCCGTACCGTCGGCAGCTTGTAGCCGACCGGCAGCCTCCCGGAACGGGCCTGTTCCGACACCTGCACCCGAAGCTGCTCGTAGGGAGCCACGGCATCGTCGAAGTCCACGACGATCTTCAGAATCTGCTTCTGCGAGGTCACCTCCCAAGTCTCGCGCATGACGGAAACGAAGCGGCGCACGCCCCGGCCGCCGCGCAGCGGTCCGCGCCACGGGGCCCGCGCCGGCCTCCACCGGAAAATCGGAGGCATCCACGGCACGGGACTGCGTACCGTCGCACCTCATGACCGTGATCTATCGCGACTACCGTCCCGGTTCTTCCGACGCCGAGTCCATCGCCGTGCTGCGCGGCCTCACCACCCCGTTCATGGTGATCACCGCCGAGGCCGTCTCCGTCGGTATCGCCACCGCCAACCCGGCCGGAAGGTCCCGTGTGCTGATCGCGGAGGACGAGGCGGGCGGGCAGGTCGTCGGCGCCCTCCACGCGGGGCTCCAGTACGAGAGTGCCGAGCCGGGGCACGCCTTCGGTGCGCCGCAGGTGCATCCGGAGTACCGGCGTCGCGGGATCGGTTCGACGCTGCTGCGCAAGGCCGAGGCGTATCTGACGGCGCAGGGCGCGAAGACCGTGCACGCCTGGGCGAGCGAGCCCTCCGACGGCCTCTTCGCCACGAAGTACGGCTACACCTCCGCCCACTCGCTGCGCTACCAGCGCCTGGACCTGACGGCGGGCCCGCTGCCCGAACCCCCCGCGCTGCCCGCCGGTTTCGTCCTGCGTACAGCCGCCGGCCCGGGCAACGACCCGCGCCCGCTGTTCGAGACCGACGCCGAGGTCACCCTGGACGAGCCCGGGTCGACCCAGACCGTCCTCGACGACTACCAGGACTGGCTGAACACCGTCTGGGACGACCCCCTCCTCGACCGTGCGCTCACCACCCTGGTGCTCACTGAGGAGGGCCGGGTCGCCGCGTTCACCCTGGCCCACACCGACGGGCTGACCCGGTACGTCTCGGGCATGACCGGGGTGTGCAAGGAGTTCCGCGGCCTCGGCCTGGCGAAGATCGCGAAGGTGGACTCGCTGGGACGCGCCCGGGCGGCGGGCGTCCGGGAGGCTTTCACCAGCAACGACGAAATCAACCGCCCCATGCTCGCGGTCAACACCTGGTTCGGCTACGAGCCCTGCGGCACCTATGTGGAGTACGTCCGTGACCTCACCTGACACCACCCCCGCGGCCTCGGCGACCCCCCGTCCCACGCAACCCGCTCACTCCACCCACCCCGCAGAAAGCACCCTCGTGGAAATAGCCCTCACCAAGGCCGGCCGCACCAAGATCCGCTACCCCGCCACCCTCCTCTCCGACGACGGCACACACCTCACCGTGCGCGCCGACTGGGCCAGGGACACCGTCAAGGACTTCGGCTTCGTGCAGTTCGCTCCGGGCGACGTCTTCACCGAGCACTACTGGCGCGACCGCTGGTACGCGGTGAAGGAGGTCCGCTCCGGGGACGGCACCCTCAAGGGCTGGTACTGCGACGTGGCCCGGCCCGCGGTGGTGCACGCGGACGGCACGGTGGAGGTCGAGGACCTGGACCTCGACCTGTGGCGCTCGGCGGACGGGTCCACGGTGCTGCGCCTGGACGAGGACGAGTTCGCGGAGAGCGGCCTCGCCGAGCGCGACCCGGAGGCGGCCGCCGAGGCCTCCCGCACCCTGGACGCCCTCGAACTCGCCGCCCGCACCCCGGACTTCACCAGCCTGCTGGCCGGCGCCCGAGCCTGAACCCCGGACACGGGCGCTCAGCCGCTGGCCCCCACGTCATTGCGGGGAGCCCCGTCGCCCACCGGTGGCAGGTCTCCCCGCTCGACGACCGCCCCACCCTGCGACCGCGCCTCGGGCAGCACCTCGTCCATCTCCTCGGCACTCGCCGGATGGGTCTTCCCGGCGGCGGCCCTGAGGGTGTCCCGGTCGACCTCGCCCGTCGCGGTGAGCCGCACCACATGACCGCCCTCGGCCCACTGGTACCGCTTCTCGCCCCCCGTGGCGCTGTACCAGTGCGCCCCGTCCTTCACACAGCCGTCGCACCCGCCGTCCGGCAACTTCCCCCGATCCACGGCGAGTTGCACCTGCCCGCCGGTCTGCGACACATACGTCCCGGAGAAGCCGTCGTCCCCGATCACGCCCACCGACTGCCGCGCAAGCGTGAAGCCGGGTATCTCGGTCACATACACATGCTCCAGCGCGGACTCCCCCGCCCGCTGCTTCAACTCGGCAGAGTCGACGGCCGCCTTCCCCCCGCTGCTGCTGCCTCCCCCGCCGCCGCTGCCCGGGCTCCCCGCCTTCTCGGTGCCACAGGCCACCAGCACCAACGGAAGCAGCACCACCACAGGCAGCGCCCGCACCCCACGTCTCACACCACTGCTCCGACTCACAACTCTCTCCCCGCTCGGATGCCTCATCCCCCCATCCAACCGCACACCCGTTCCCCGCTCACGGCCCTTCCGCCACAAGCTCCACCTCGTATCCGTGACGGTCTTCCAGGTATGGGTGCGTAGACTCCGGCAACGCCACCTTCCGCCGGGCCGCCCCCTCCCGGTACGCGATCGGGTCGCCGTCCTCGTGCCAGTGCAGGACGAAGCGTTCGCCCGCGCGGTAGGCGTCGAGGCCGGCGCGGCAGTAGGCAACCATGTCGTCGGGGAGGGCGGAGAGCGGGTGCCAGCTCAGGCCGGAACACTTGTCGGGTTCTCGGTTGGAGGGGGGTGCTCCGGCGTCGTGGGCCGCTTCGAAGAACCAGCCGGTGCGAGGGCGGCCGCCGGGGCCTCGGTGCTGCATGACCAGGGCGACGGTGAGGTCGTCGGGGCTGAGCGTGACGCCGATTTCCTCGGCGGCCTCGCGGATGACTGCCTGCCTTACGTCCTCGCCGTCCTCGACGTGGCCCGACGGGGCGTGCAACAGGCCGTCGGCGTAACCCGTGTTCGACCGGCGGGCGAGCAGGACCTCCTCGCCCCGGCGCAGGATCAGGTGGACGTCGACCACCTCGGTGTGCCGCGCGGGGCCCGCGCCCCAACGGTCTTCGCTGTTCATGCCCCGATGGTGGCATCCGGCACTGACAATCGGCCCCCTGCCCGCCACGCCGTGCACCGGGTCGCCGACGACGAACACCCGCCCCGCCGCGACGTTCTCCCCGTGATCGGCCGGCATCGGGACGGGCTCGCGGCCTGTCGTGCGATGCAGTGCCGGTAGGCCGCATCGGTCACGGCTTTCACAGCGGGGATGTCGTCGGGGGTGGCGGGGCGGATGTCCGGCTCGTTCGTGCGACCTACGTTACGACGCCGCTCCGCGCCGCAGGAGGGGCAGCTTCTTCAGCAGCGGCCAGGTGAGGAGGAGCGCGACGATCACGTAGACGGCGATCGAGAAGGGCGTGTTGACCAGGCCCGACACGCTGCCGTCACTGATCTGGAGGGCACGCCGCAGCTGCTGTTCGGCGGCCGGGCCGAGGATGACTCCGATCACGGCGGGCAGCACCGGGAGCCCGTACCTCCGCATGCCGAAGCCGAGCAGGCCGATGATCAGCAGCACCACCAGGTCCAGTGCCTCGCCGCCGACCGCGTACGCGCCGACGGAGGCGAAGAAGAGGATGCCCGCGTAGAGGTAGGGGCGGGGAATGCGCAGCAGCTTCGCCCAGAGCGGGGCGAGCGGGAGGTTGAGGGCGAGGAGCAGGACCATGCCGACGAAGAGGGAGGCGATCAGGCCCCAGACCAGCTCGGGTTCGCGCTCGAAGAGGAGCGGGCCGGGCTGGATTCCGTACTGCTGGAAGGCGGCCAGCATGACGGCGGCGACGGCGGTGGTGGGCAGGCCGAGGGTGAGCATGGAGACCAGGGTTCCGGCGGCGGAGGCCGAGGCTGCCGACTCCGGGCCCGCGACGCCCTCGATGGCGCCCTTGCCGAACTCGTCCTTGTGCTTGGAGAGCCGCTTCTCGGTGACGTAGGAGAGGAAGGTGGGGATTTCGGCACCGCCGGCCGGGATGGCGCCGAACGGGAAGCCGATCAGCGGACCGCGCAGCCAGGACTTCCAGGTGCGCTTGACGTCCGACCTGCCCAGCCAGGGACGGCCGACCGGGATGGCTTCCGCGCCGCCGCGGCGCAGGTGGGCGGCGACCCAGAGCGCCTCGCCGATGGCGAAGAGGCCGACCGCGACGATCACCACGTCCACGCCGTCGGCGAGTTCGAGCGAGCCGAAGGTGAGGCGGGACTGGCCGGTCATCTGGTCGAGGCCGACCAGACCGATGGTGAGACCGATCAGGAGGGAGGCCAGGCCGCGGATGCGGGAGGAGCCGAGGACGGAGGTGACCGCGATGAAGGCGAGCACCATGATCGCGAAGTAGTCGGGTGCGCCGATGTCGACGGCGAGCGCGGCGACGGCGGGTGCGAGGGCGACCAGCAGGACGGTGCCGATCATGCCGCCCGCGAAGTGGCCGATGGCGGCGGCGGCGAGGGCTTGCGCCCCGCGTCCCGCCTTGGCCATCGGGTGGCCTTCCATCGCGGCGACCACCGCGGCGCTCTCACCCGGGGTGTTGAGCAGGATGGAGGTGGTGGAGCCGCCGAACATCGCGCCGTAGTAGATGCCCGCGAACATGATGAACGCGCCGGTGGGTTCGAGTCCGTACGTCACCGGGAGGAGCAGCGCGACGGCCATCGCGGGCCCGATGCCGGGCAGCACGCCGATCGCGGTGCCGAGCAGCACACCGAGAGCGGCCCACAGCAGGTTGAGCGGGGTGAGGGCGGTTCCGAAACCGTCCATCAGAGAGTTGAGGGAGTCCATGGTGGTTACAGCACTCCCATCAGCGGGCCGCCCGGCAGCGGAACGCCCAGCAGGTTGTTGAAGACGAAGTAGGTGAAGAGGGAGAGACCGGCCGCGATCAGCGGGTCGCGGTCGTGGTGGCGGCTGCCGAGGGCGTACGCGGAGCCCCAGAAGAGCAGGGCGCCGGAGACCGGGAAGCCGAGCGGGCCGATCAGGACGGCGTTGCCGAGGAAGACCCCGGCGAGCAGCAGGACCGTACGCCAGTCACTGGGTTCGGAGAGGTCGATGTCCTCGCCGCCCTCGGCCTCGCCGCGTCCGCCGCGCAGGACGTCGACGGCGAGGAGTACGGCGACCAGCAGGAGGGCCCCGCCGACGATGACCGGGACGGTGGTGGGGCCGACCGGGCCGCGCTGGGCGATCTCGACGTGCATGGTCAGGGCGTCGGTGAGGACCAGGGCGCCGATCACCAGCAGGAGGGCGCTGACGCCGAGTTCGGAGTGCTCGCGCAGCCAGGCCGCCCGGCCGCCGCCCGGGGACTCGGAGGCCTCGGGGGTGTTCACCGAGGCGGGGGTGGAGTTCACAGCCCGAGCTCCTTCAGTACGGAGTCCACGCGCTTGTCCTCCTTGTCGAGGAACTCGCCGAAGCGGTCCCCCGTGAGGAAGGCGTCGTCCCATCCGTTCTTCTTCATCGAGTCCTTCCACTCCTTCGAGCCGTGCAGCTTCTCGAAGAGGGTGATCAGCTTGGTGCGTTCGGCGTCGGTGAGCCCGGGCGGTGCGACGATGCCGCGCCAGTTGGTGAAGTCGGTGTCGAGGCCGGACTCGCGCAGGGTGGGGGCGTCCAGGCCGGGCACCCGCTTCGCTCCGGTGACCGCGAGCAGCCGCAGCTCACCGGCCTTGATCTGGTCCAGGTACTCGCCGACGCCCGAGACGCCGAAGGCCACCTTGTTGCCGAGGATGGAGGCGAGCAGTTCGCCGCCGCCGTCGAACGGGATGTAGTTGACGTCCTTCGGCTTGATCCCGGCCGCCCGCGCCATCAGCATCGGCGCCAGGTGGTCGGGGCCGCCCGGTGAGGAACCGCCGCCGACCGGGACCTTCGCCGGGTTGGCCTTCCAGGCCTTCACCAGGTCTTCGAGCGAGGTGTACGGGGAGTCCTTGGCGACCACCACGATGTCCTGCTCCTCGGTGAGGCGCGCGATCGGAGTGGTGTCGGCCAGCGTCTTGGGCGACTTGTTGGTGTGTACGGCGCCGACGACACCGAGGCCCATCGACATGGCCGTCTTGCCGTTGCCGTGGTCGCTCGCCAGCCGGGCCAGCCCGACGGTGCCGCCCGCACCCGGCAGGTTGAACACCTCGATGCCGGAGGTCAGCGAGGCGTCTTCGGCGTTCTTGGCAGCCGTACGGGCGGTGATGTCGTAACCGCCGCCCGGAGTGTTGGGGACCATGAAGCGCAGGCCGGGTATCTGGGTGCCGGTGTCGGAGCCGCTGCCCGTGGTGAGCAGCGGTGGCCCCACGAACACCAGGAGTGCTGCCCCGGCCAGGGCGAGGGGGGTGCGCAAACGCACGGGCGCCGCCTTTCGGATGTCGTGATGTCTTGAGGAGATAAGGAAGGGGGGTGGGGTCATGTTGCCGGTGCGTTAACCAGCTGTCGCCGTTCCGGAACCAACGGACGTTGTGGTCGTTGTGGTCGCGCACCTAGCGTGGGCGGGTGACGAATGTGCTGGTCGTGGACGACGACTTCATGGTGGCGAAGGTGCACAGCCGCTGCGTGTCCGCGATGGATGGATTTGCGGTGGTCGGGGTTGCCCACAGCGGTGCCGACGCACTGCGGGCCGCCGAGCGGCTGCGGCCCGACCTGGTGCTGCTGGACGTATATCTGCCCGACATGGACGGGCTCGATGTGCTGCGTGAGCTGCGGGTGGCGGAGGCGCTGGACGCGGGGCGGCCGACGGCGGACGTCCTGTTCATCACGGCGGCGCGCGATGCGGGGATCGTCAGGGCGGCGCTGCGGGCCGGCGCGCTGCACTATCTGATCAAGCCGTTCCACCAGGCGGCGCTGCGCGAGCAGTTGCGGCATGTGGCGGCGCTGCGGACCCGGTTCGACGCCCTCGCCCTGCACGGTCAGGCGCGCCAGGAGGACGTGGACCAGCTGTTCGGGACGCGTCCACCGGGCTCGCGGGAACTGCCGAAGGGCCTGGCCGCGCACACCGCGGAGCTGGTGGAGCGCACGCTGCGGGCCCACCCGGAGGGGCTCTCGGCGACGGAGTGCGCCCAGGGCGGGGCACTGTCCCGGGTGAGCGCACGGCGCTACCTGGAGTACTTCACGGTGACCGGTCGGGCCGAGGTGACCTTGCGGTACGGAGGCACGGGGCGACCGGAGCGGCGCTACCGGTGGGTGGCCTGAGGCCTCGGTCCCGCCACTCCTCCTCTTCGGGCTCTACGGGCCCCGCACTCCTCGTCGGTCCCGTCACTCGCAGTCACCTCCCAAACGATCTCCGGCAGCCTTCTTAATCGTCACTGAGTGGGTCCTTAAGCACACCATAAAGAACCTCATCACCCGCCTCCAGCAGGGAGTTTCGCGGTTTCGGGGGTCTAGCGTGCTGTTGCGGACGAGGGAGGTAGCCCCCTCCTCCCCGGTCGCAACAACGTCCCCTGCCAAGGAGTTCGCCACGATGTCCACCGCTCGTCGCAAGGCCGCCACCGTCGCCGCCCTGGGTCTCGCCCCGCTCGCCCTGACCGGTCTGGCCGCCTCGCCGGCCGCCGCGCACGGTTCCATGACGGACCCGGTCAGCCGGGTCTCGGCCTGCTACGCGGAGGGTCCGGAGAGCCCGAAGTCGGCGGCCTGCAAGGCGGCCGTGGCCGCCAGCGGCGTCCAGGCGTTCTACGACTGGAACGCGGTCAACATCGCCAACGCCGCGGGCAACCACAAGGCGCTCATCCCGGACGGCAAGCTGTGCAGCGCCGGCAACGACAAGTACAAGGGCCTGGACCTGCCGCGTGCCGACTGGCCCTCGTCCAAGCTCGCCGCGGGCAAGCACACCTTCCGCTACAAGGGCACCGCCCCGCACAAGGGCTCCTTCGACCTGTACATCACCAAGGACTCCTACGACCCGGCCAAGCCGCTGAAGTGGTCGGACCTGGAGGCCAAGCCCTTCGCCTCGGTCACCGACCCGAAGATGGAGGCCGGTGACTACGTCTTCGACGGCACCCTGCCGAAGAAGTCCGGCCGCCACCTCGTCTACAGCGTGTGGCAGCGCTCGGACAGCCCGGAGGCGTTCTACACCTGCTCCGACGTGGTGTTCGGCAAGGACTCCGGCGGTGCGACCGCACCGGCCGCGGTCGCCCCCACCGAGAAGGACATCGCGGCGGGCACCGACAAGTCGACGGTCGAGCACAAGGGTCACGGCGACGCCGACCACACGACGAACGCCGAGCCGAAGGCCGGCGCGCCCAAGGCCGACGTCCCCCAGGCCGACGCCCCGGCACCGGCCGCCGCTCCGGAGGCCAACGCTCCGGCCGCCCAGGGCGCGGGCCAGGCGCCTGCCCAGGCCCCTGCCGGGGAGAACCTCGCCGAGACCGGTGGCGACAGCACCACTCCGTACATCGCCGTCGGCGGCGCCGCGGTGCTGGCGCTCGGTGCCGCGGTGATGTTCGGCTCGGTCCGCCGCAAGGCCGCCACGGGCGGGCGTCACGGCCGCTAGACCCCAGCGGTAGCAGGGGCCTTTCCCTTCCGGGGGAAGGGAAAGGCCCCTGCGTCATTTCGCCGCACGGTCGTTTCCTGTACGCAATCTGACGCAACGCGGCCGAAACACCGGCTCCCTACCGTCGCTGACACGTCGGTCATGGCTGCTAACGGCCGACGGGCGACCGGTCTCTCCCGGCGCTAACCAGCCGTCTTCCACCGTGCTGCTTCCGGGAGGAACGATGGCTGCGGCCACAGAGACCGGCACTGATCTCGCACCAGCGGAATCGTCAGGGAAGGCCCGGAACGAGAGCGTCCCCCAGGGCGCCCCTGCGGGTGGGGCGCCGCCCGGCCCGCACCCCGTCGACGTACGCCCGCCCCTGCACCGCATGATCCCGCTGAGCCTCCAGCATCTGCTGATCGCCTACAGCGGGATGGCCACCATGCCCCTCCTGGTGGGCACCGCGCTGAACCTCCCCGAGGACCGGGTACGCCTGCTGATCAGCGCGAACCTGCTGGTCAGCGGCATCGCCACGCTTCTCCAGTGTCTGGGCTTCAAGTGGTTCGGGGCGCGGCTCCCCCTCGTGATGGGGTCGACCTTCACGGCGATCACCCCGGCCGTACTGATCGGCAAGGAGCACGGTCTCGCCGCCGTGTTCGGGGCGACGCTGGTGTCCGGTCTGGTGACCCTGGCGGTCGCGCCGTGGTTCGGCAGGTGCCTGCATCTGTTCCCGCCGCTGGTCACCGGCACCATCATCGCGGTGATCGGGTTCTCGCTGGTGCCGTCGGCGGCCGGGCTGATCACGGGTCACGGGCCCGGCGGTACGGGGGCCGGGGGCCTGGCGCTCGCCGGTGCGACGGTGCTGATCGTGGTGCTGGTGGAACGGCTGGCTCCGCCCGCGGTGGCCCGGCTTTCGGTACTGATCGGGCTGGCGGCCGGGACCGTACTCGCCCTGCCGCTGGGCCTGTTCGACGGGTCGGCGGTGGCGGACGCGGACCTGGCGGCGCTGCCCGACCCGGTCGCTTTCGGGGCGCCGCTCTTCGTGGTGCCGGCGATCGTGGCGATGCTGGTGGTGCAGTTGGTGAACATGGTCGAGTCGGTGGGCGACACCCTGGCGGTCGGGCAGATCGTGGGGCGTGGCGACGACGCTCCGACGGTGACCCGGGCGCTGCGGGCGGACGGGGCGGCGACCGTGGTGTCCGGGGCGCTGGGGTCGTTCCCGATCGTGACGTTCGGGCAGAGCGTGGGGCTGGTGAGCGTGACGAGGGTGGTGAGCCGTCATGTCGTGGCCCTGTCGGGGGCGTTGATGGTGCTGCTAGCGTTCGTGCCGGTGCTGGGTGCGGCGGTGGCGGCCGTCCCGGGACCGGTACTGGGCGGGGTGTCCCTCGTCATGTTCGGCACGGTCGGCGCCGTGGGCCTGCGCATTCTGGGCCGCGCCGATCTGAGCGACGGGCGCAATCTGCTGACGGTCGCGCTGGCTTTCGGGGTGGGCCTGATCCCGGTCGGCGCACCGGAGTTCTACGCACCGCTCCCGACGTATCTGCGCACCGTGCTGGACAGCGGCATCGCCGCGACGGGCCTGCTCGCCTTCGCCCTCAACCTCCTTTTCAACCGCCGTAGGGACCGCAAGGAACCGAGGGGCCTCACGGACAAGGACACCACCTGATGAGCACGGCACCCCTTTCGCACGAGCTGGTCGAGCTGATCGAGAACGTCACGGTGTGGAGCGGCGGGGAGTGGCTCTCCTCCCGCGACGTACATCTGGGGAACGGCCGGGTCACGGCGATCGTTCCCACCGGTCAACTCCCCTCCCCCGCACGCCGGGACACCGTCCTCGACGCGAGCAACGGCCATCTGATCCCCGGCCTGGTGAACACCCACACCCACCTCCACCAGGCCCGGATGCGCGGCATCGGCGAGGGCCGGCCGCTGCTGTCCTGGCTGCTGGAGGTCGGCGAGGAGACCGTCGCCCTCACCCCCGCGCAGGCGTACGCCGCCGCTGCCGCCGCGGCCGTCGAGGCGCTCCGCAGCGGCACCACCACCCTGGTGGAGCACGCCTGGCCGCACCGGAACGCCGAGGTGTACGCCGCCGTGCTGCGCGCCCTCACCGACACCGGCATCCGCGCCGTGCTCTGCCGGGGCGTCGCCGACCGCGCGGACGGCACCCGCAAGTGGGGCAGCGACCCCCGGTTGCTGCAACCCCTGGACGAGGTGTTCGACCACACCGACAAGCTGGCCGCGGACGCCGCCGGGACCCGGGTGTCGCTGGGGCTCGCCGTGCCCAACCCCCGCTCCCTCACCCCCGAAGGGATGCGCGCGGTGCGGGAGTTCGCGGACGCGCGCGGTCTTCCCGTATCGATCCATCTGCTGGAGACCACCACCGACGACGAGATGTGCCGGGAGCACGCGGGGGTGGGGGCGGTGGAGTACCTGGCGCGGGCGGACTTCCTGTGGGAGCGGCTGCTGGCCGTGCACTGCGTGGCGCTGGACGACGCGGGTCAGGCGGAGCTGGCCCGGCGCGGAGTGGCCGTCTCGTACAACCCGCTGAGCAATATGCGCCTGGGCAGCGGCATCGCACCGGTCCCGGACATGCTGGCGGCCGGGCTGCGGGTCGGGCTCGGGGTGGACGGGGCGGCCAGCAACGACACCCAGGACGGTCTGGAGGCGATGCGGATCGGCGCGTACCTCCAGCGGGCCGGGCGGCGCCGGGCCGACCTGCTCGGCTTCCCGGACATGCTGGACATCGCGACGAACGGCGCCAACACCGTCCTCGGCCTGGAGGAGGTCCCGGCCGGAGTCGTCGTGGGGATGCGCGCGGATCTGGTGCTGCACCGCTTCGAGCGCGACTTCGCCTGCCTTCCGGTACGTGACCCGGGCGCGACCCTGCTGACCTGCGCGAGCAACCGCACCGTGGACACCGTGCTGGTCGGCGGGGAGGCGGTCGTCACGGACGGGCGCAGTACGCGGGTGGCGGAGGCGGCACTGGTGCAGGCACTGCTGGCGTAGCCCTTGGGAGGGTGCGGACGGAGGCCACAGGAGGGGAGTTACGGACGTACCCCCCCTCGCGACGCACCTGACGGGCGACGCTCCTCACCCGTTCGGTCCTTCCCCGCCTGCCCCGGCGGGGAAGGACCGGGAGCGTGGGGGCATGAGTCTCGCCTCTGATTTGAAGCAAGCCGTCACGCCACGGGCCGCACTGCTCGTGATCGGTTGCCTCGCGCTGCAGCTGCTGTTCATCACCTCGTACGTGGGGGCGCTGCACAATCCGAAGCCGAAGGACGTGGCGTTCGGCGTGGTGGTGCCCGGACAGGCGCCGCCGCAGATGTCCAAGCAGCTCGTCGAGCAGTTGAACGGGCTGCCCGGTGATCCGCTGGACGCGCGCGAGGTGACGACCGAGGCCGAGGCCCAAAAGCAGATCATGGACCGGAAGATCGACGGGGCACTGCTGGTCAACCCGGCGGGCAAGCAGGACACGCTGCTGGTGGCCTCCGGCGGCGGTGCGGCGCTGTCGACGGCGCTGGGCACGCTCAGCGAGAGGTTCGAGGCGAGCCAGCAGCGCACCGTGAAGACGGTCGACGTGGCCCCCGCCTCACCGCAGGACTTCGACGGTCTGTCGGCCTTCTACCTGGTGGTCGGCTGGTGTGTGGGCGGCTATCTGTGCGCGTCGATCCTGGCGATCAGCGCCGGTTCACGGGCGGCCAGTCCGCAGCGGGCGGGCCTGCGGCTGGGCGCGATGGCGCTCTACTCGATCCTGGGCGGTCTGGGCGGTGCGGTCATCGTCGGCCCGGTCCTGGGGGCGCTGCCCGGCAGTGTGATGGCGCTGTGGGGCCTGGGGGCGCTGGTGGTGTTCGCGGTCGGTGCGCTGACGCTGGCACTCCAGTCGCTGACCGGCATCGTCGGTATCGGCCTCGCGGTGCTGATCGTGGTGATCGGCGGCAATCCGAGTGCGGGCGGTGCGTTCCCGGCGCCGATGCTGCCGCCGTTCTGGCAGACGATCGGCCCGATGCTGCCGCCGGGTGCGGGCACCTGGGCGGCACGCTCCATCGCGTACTTCAAGGGCAACGCGATCTCCGGCTCGCTCCAGGTCCTGGCGATCTGGGCGATCATCGGCACCGTCGTCACCATGGTCATGTCCTCGCTGCGCAGGCCTGCGGTGGAGGGCACGGAGGGCCCCGGCGCGACGCAGACCCCGCAGGGCCCCTGATGCCGGTGTTCGGCGGGTTCGTTCTCTCCCGGTGCGCGAGGCCGGTGCTGCTGCGGTGGGCGCTGCCGGTGGGCCGCTTCCTGACTCCCGAGGCACACCCGGAGGCGTGAGGCACCCATGATCACCACCCTCGCGGTCGAGAACTACCGTTCCCTGCGCAAGCTGGTCGTCGAACTCGGCCGGGTCAATGTGGTCACCGGCGCGAACGGCACCGGGAAGTCCAGCCTCTACCGCGCGCTGCGCCTGCTGGCCGACTCCTCGCGCAACGGTGCGGTGGCGGCGCTGGCCCGCGAGGGCGGCCTGCACTCCACGCTCTGGGCGGGCCCCGAGAAGATCGGCCGTGACGTACGGGAGGGCCGCTACCCGGTGCAGGCGGTGGTCCGCCAGGACCCGGTGAACCTCCGGCTGGGCTTCGCGGGCGACGAGTTCGGGTACGCGATCGACTTCGGCCAGCAGCCCCCGGACGCGCACTCCCTGTTCGGCGGCGACCCGGAGATCAAACGCGAGTGCACCTGGGCCGGCCCGGTACTGCGCCCCGCCGCCCTCCTCTCCGAGCGTGTCGGCCCCTCGGTCAGGGTACGTACGGCGTCCGGGGGCTGGCACCGCTCCCAGGGCGCCGTCCGCCCGTACGACAGCATGCTCAGCGAACTCGCGGACCCCCAGCTCGCCCCCGATCTCCTGCTGTTGCGCGAGCGCATCCGCGACTGGCGCTTCTACGACCACGTCCGCACCGACTCCCACGCCCCGGCCCGCGCCGCCCAGGTCGGCACCCGCACCCCGGTCCTGAGCGCCGACGGCTCCGACCTGGCCGCCGCCCTCCAGACCATCCGCGAGATCGGCGACCACGCGGCGATGGACCGGGCGATCGACGCCGCCTTCCCGGGCAGCCGCGTCTCCATCGCCTCCCACGGCGGCCGCTTCCAGCTCGAACTCCGCCAGCACGGCCTGCTCCGCCCCCTGGGCGCCGCCGAACTCTCCGACGGCACCCTCCGCTATCTCCTGTGGGTGGCTGCCCTCCTCACCCCGCGCCCGCCCACCCTCCTGGTCCTCAATGAACCGGAGACCAGCCTCCACCCGGACCTCCTCGCCCCGCTCGCCGATCTGATCCTGACCGCGAGCCGCAACATCCAGCTGGTGGTGGTCACCCACGCACGCCCGCTCGCCGACGCACTGGAACGGGGCACCCGGCGGGCCCGGATCGACCTCACCACGATCGAGCTGGTCAAGGACTTCGGGCAGACGACGGTGGCGGGGCGGGAGGGCCCGCTGGACGAGCCGCTCTGGTACTGGCCGAAACGCTGACGGACCGGCCGGGGCATGGATGCCCCGGCCGGTCCGTCAGGGGGATTCGGTTCCGGAGGAACCCCTCGGGGCTCAACGAGCCTCCTCCTGGCTCACTTTCCGTAGTAGGCCCGCGTCATCAGCGTCTTCATGTCGTCGATCATCGGCATCCGCGGGTTGGCGGGCGCGCACTGGTCGGCGTAGGCGTTCAGCGCCTGCTGCGGGAGGGCGGCCAGGAAGGCGTCCTCGTCGACACCCTCGGCCTGGAAGGAGTCCGGGATTCCGCAGCGGGTGCGGAGGTCCTCCACCGCGCGGGCGTAGGATTCGACGCCCTCCTCGGGGGTGGCCGCCGGGAGGCCCAGCGCGCGGGCGATCTCCTGGAAGCGCTCCGGGGCGCGGTAGGTCTCGGCCTTGGGCCACGGGGTGGCCTTGGCGGCGACGGTCCCGTTGTGCCGGATGACGTGCGGGAGCAGGAGGGCGTTGGTGCGGCCGTGGGCGACGTGGAAGGTGTTGCCCAGGGTGTGGGCCATGGCGTGGACCAGGCCGAGGAAGGCGTTGGCGAAGGCCATGCCCGCCACCGTGGACGCGTTGTGCATCTTCTCGCGGGCCTCGGGGTCGCCCGCCCCGTCGACCACGCAGCGCTCCAGGTTCTCGAAGATCAGCTTGATGGCCTGGAGGCACAGGCCGTCGGTGTAGTCGTTGGCGTAGACCGAGACATACGCCTCGGTGGCGTGGGTCAGGGCGTCGAAGCCGGAGTCGGCGGTGACCTTGGCGGGCAGCCGCATCGGCAGTGTCGGGTCGACGATGGCGACGTTCGGGGTGAGCGCGTAGTCGGCGAGCGGGTACTTCTGGGCGGCGGCCGGGTCCGAGATCACCGCGAACGGGGTGACCTCCGAGCCGGTGCCGGAGGTGGTCGGGATGGCCACCAGCTGCGCCTTCTCGCCCAGCGCCGGGAACTTGTAGGCGCGCTTGCGGACGTCGAAGAACTTCTCCTTGGTGTCCGCGAACTCCACCTCGGGACGCTCGTACATCAGCCACATGATCTTCGCCGCGTCCATCGGTGAACCGCCGCCGAGCGCGATGATCGTGTCCGGCTCGAACTCCCGCATCATGGCCGCGCCGGCCCGTACCGTCTCCAGCTCGGGGTTGGGCTCGACGGTGTCGATGACCTGGAGGACGACCCGGTCCTCGCGCCCGTTGAGGATGTCGGTGACCCGCTGCACGAAGCCCAGCGCGCTCATCGTCCTGTCGGTGACGAGGGTGACCCGCTTCAGCCCGGCCATCTCGCCGAGGTAGCGCAGGGAGTTGCGCTCGAAGTAGATCTTCGGCGGGACCTTGAACCACTGCATGTTGGTGTTGCGCCGTCCGATCCGCTTGATGTTGAGGAGGTTGACCGCGGTCACGTTGTTGGAGACCGAGTTGTGGCCGTAACTGCCGCAGCCGAGCGTCAGCGAGGGCAGGAAGGCGTTGTAGACGTCGCCGATGCCGCCGAAGGTGGAGGGCGCGTTGACGATCACCCGGACCGCCTTGACCCGCATGCCGAACTCCTCGGCCAGCTCCTCGTTCTCGGTGTGGATGGCGGCGCTGTGGCCCAGACCGTCGAACTCGACCATCTGCGCGGAGAGCTGGAGACCGTGCTCGGTCGAGTCCGCCTTCAGGGCTGCCAGGATCGGGGAGAGCTTCTCGCGGGTCAGCGGCTCACCGGGACCGACCTCGGCGCACTCGGCGATCAGGATCGAGGTGTTCTCCGGGACCGTGAATCCGGCCTGCTCGGCTATCCACTGCGGGGACCTGCCGACGACGGCCGCGTTCAGCTTCGCCCCGGAGCAGTTGGCTCCGTACGCCGTCGTACCGAAGACGAACTCCTCCAGCTTGGTCTTCTCGGCGGCACTCACCACATGGGCGTGCAGCCGCTCGAACTCGGCGATGCCCGCCTCGTAGATCTCCTTGTCCAGGATGACGGCCTGCTCGGAGGCGCAGATCATGCCGTTGTCGAAGGCCTTGGACAGCACGATGTCGTGGACGGCGCGCTCCAGCTTTCCGCTGCGCGGGATGTACGCCGGTACGTTGCCCGCGCCGACGCCGAGGGCCGGCTTGCCGCACGAGTAGGCCGACTTGACCATGGCGTTGCCGCCGGTGGCCAGGATGGTGGAGACGCCCTCGTGGTTCATCAGGAGTCCCGTGGCCTCCATGGAGGGTGCGTCGATCCACTGCACGCAGTCGGCCGGTGCGCCCGCCGCGACGGCGGCGTCGCGGACGATCCGGGCGGCCTCGGCCGAGCAGTTCTGCGCGGACGGGTGGAAGGCGAAGACGATGGGGTTACGGGTCTTCAGCGCGATCAGCGCCTTGAACACGGTGGTCGAGGTCGGGTTGGTGACCGGGGTCATCGCGCAGACCACGCCGACCGGTTCGGCGATCTCGGTGATGCCGCTCAGTTCGTCGCGGCCGACGACACCGACGGTCTTGAGGCCCGCCATCGAGTTGGTCACGTGCTCGCAGGCGAAGAGGTTCTTGACGGCCTTGTCCTCAAAGACTCCCCGGCCGGTCTCGTCGACCGCCTGCTGTGCGAGGTCTCCGTGCGCGGCCAGCGCGGCGAGGGAGGCCTTCTTGACGATGTGGTCGACCTGTTCCTGATCGAGCTCCTCGAACGCGGCGAGCGCGTCGAGCGCCCCCTGGACGAGTCCGTCAACCATCTCCTGGGCCTGCATGACAGGTACTCCTTCGCTGCGGCCTTTTCGCTGATGCCTCCATTCCACCCCTCTCCGGCCGCCCCGATGATCGGCGAACGCCCTCAACAGGCAGGGATAAAGTCCCTCCGATTCCATGGGCCCCTCCCCCGAACCCGCTCTGACCTGCCACAACACCTCAGGACCAAAGCCCCTTGAGACTTTGTGAATGTTTTCACAAGTTTTCGACCAAGGTCTTGCGGAGCGGCCGGTACGACACCGGAGCGGCCGCCACAAGCCCCTGTCCACTAGTGGGCATCGCGCACTACTGGGCAGCCCTATTCCTTGATCAACATCCCGGCAGCGCCTTGCATGAACGAGGAACAGGGCAAGCGACCAGGGAAGTTGGGAACGCCGTGAACAGATACAGACCCTCCGCCCGGATATCCGGGGCCGCCGCGCTGATCGGTGCGGCGGCCCTGCTGACCGGGGTGCTCCCCGCGAGCGCGTCCGCCGCTCCCCCGCGGCAGCCCCCGGTGGACGTCGTCCCCGGCGAGGGCACCGCCACCCCGGCCCTGGTCTCCGGCATCACCGAACCGGCCGCCGCCACCGGCAGCCCGGCCGACGCGGCCCGCGGCCACCTCGCCGCCAAGAAGAGCCGTTACGCCATCGCCGACCCGGCCCGCGACCTCACCCCGAAGGACACCGTCCGCGACGGCGACGCCGAAACGGTCCGCTTCCAGCAGAAGCACCGCGGCGTCGAGGTCTTCGGCGGCCAGTACCTGGTCCGGATGACCGGACAGGGCGCCGACCGCGTCGTCACCGGCACCGCGGGCAAGTACTTCACCGGCCTCCAGGTGTCGACCGAGGCCGAGGTCCCGGCCGCCACCGCCGTCCAGCGGGCCGTCGCCTCGGTGCGCGGCAGCCTCGGCGGCCCCGGCGCCCCCCGCCTCGTACCGCAGCACCCGAAGGGCGGGCCGAAGGCCGGGTCCACCGATCTGAAGGGGACTGCGCGCGGTCCGGTCGTCCTGCCGCGCGGCAGGGGCGTGCTCGCCCACCACGTCACCGTCACCGGCTTCGACCCCCTCGCCCAGCGGCCGGTCAAGCAGGAGGTGTACGTCGACGCCCGCGCGGGACACCCCGTGCTGTCGTACTCCGGCATCAGGACGATGAACGGGGAGTCGCAGGCGCCGTACGGGCCGAAGGGCCCCCAGCCCCTCCGGCAGGCCCCCGCCCCCGGCCCGCAGGACCCTGCCCAGCAGGCCCGCGGCAAGAAGCCGCCGAAGCCCAGGTTCCCCGGCACCACCGGCAAGGGCGTCAGGCTCGACGGCAAGAAGGTCGGGCTGGAGATCACCGAGGAGGACGGCGCCTACCTCCTCAGGGACTACTCGCGCGCCTGGAAGACCACCAGGAACGCCCTCACCACCTGGGACGCCACCGGTGTCGACGTCGGTGACGCGGCGGAGAAGTGGCCCGCCGGGATCAGGGAGGTCGCCTCGAAGAGCAAGAAGTTCGGGAAGGCGGCCACCGATTCGGGGGCGGTCGACGCGCACTGGGCGGCCGGCGAGGTCCACGACTACTTCAAGAAGAAGCACGGCCGCGACAGCCTGGACGGGCGCGGCATGGCCATCAACTCGCTGGTCGGCGTGACCGAGTACGGATTCCCGTACGTCAACGCCTTCTGGGACGGCGAGAAGATGGTCTACGGCGGCGGCAACGAGGAGTTCAAGACCCTCTCCGCCGACCTGGACGTGGTCGGCCACGAGATGACCCACGGTGTGGTCCAGCACACCGCGAACCTCGTCTACACCGGCCAGTCCGGCGCCCTCAACGAGGCGGTCGCCGACTACTTCGGCAACGCCATCGATGTCGACCACTCCCGCACCCCGGCCCGCGACGCCGGACTGATCGGCGAGAACCTCTGCCGCACGCTGAAGCCCCGCGAGTGCGCGATGCGCGACCTCAACGACGGCCGTACGACGTCCAAGGACTTCCTCGGCGTCACCCACGGCAACGACAACGGCGGGGTGCACCTCAACTCGACCATCGTGGGCGGCGCCTTCTGGGACATCCGCGAGGAGCTGGGCGGCAAGCTCGCCGACCGCATCGTCTACAAGGCGCTGAGCGAGTACCTCACCCCGCTGGACGGCTTCACCGCCGCCCGGCACGCGACCGTCGCCGCCGCCAAGGACCTCGGCGTCAAGGGGCGTCAACTGCGGTCCGTGGAACGGGCGTTCACCGCGCACGGCATCGTGCCCGGCTGGGAGCAAGCCATCGGCGTCGACTCCGACCCGCTCGCCACCGACCTCAACACCAGGGGCGTGGAAGCGGGCGCGGGCGGCGGCTGGTGGGCCGCCTCCCGGTCCAACGACGACGGCAGCGAGGCGTACTCGGTGTACGCGGGCCGTACCGACGGCAAGGGACCGGGCACGAGGATCAGCCCCAACGACGGGCGCTACCACGTCTCCCCCGACACCGACGGCACCACCGTGGTGTGGGTCGCGGTCGGCCCGCAGGGCTCCGAGGTACTGTCCCGCCCGGTCAGGGGCGGGCCGGTCCGCAGCCTGCGCACCACCGCGAGCCAGGCCGGCGCCGTACATGTCTCCGGCACCACGGTGACCTGGCAGGAGGCCGACGCGGACCGCAAGCCCAGGGTGGCGTACCTGCGCGGCAACGAGCGCGTCCCGCGCTTCGCCGACAACGGCGACGCGGACATCACCACCGCGCTGCCCACGCTGCACGGCGACAAGCTCGCCTACGCCAAGCTGTTCCGCAACGCGGAGGGCTACCAGGACATCTCCACCGAGATCCTGGACCTGTCCACCGGCAAGCAGACCCTGCTGCCCGCCAAGGGCGGCATGCTCGGCATCTCGTCCCCGGTGATCACCGGCAAGCACCTGTACTGGCTGGTCGACGACATCATGGACGACAACCGGCAGACCCTGCGCCGCGCGAACCTCGACGGCACCGGGATGACCGATGTGGTCCCCGAGGACTCCGACCACTCGTACATCTGGACGCTGGACGCCACCGACCAGGCGCTCTCGTACGCGTACTGGAAGCCCAGGGCGGGCGGCGGCTGGGCCAACGACAACCTGCCCAAGCTGGTGCAGAGCGACGTCGACGGCAAGAACCCGCAGCGCGTCTCCTGCAACCGGGGCGAGCAGTACGGCGGGGCGGCCGACACCGGCACCCGGGTGGTGTGGATCGACGGCACCACCGGTCACACCGATCTGGTGACGCGGGAGCGCCCGGCGGGCCGCTGCTGAGCGCGCGCCGCTCCAAAAACGGTACGAAGCCCCGGCCCACCGCGCGCAGCGGTGGGCCGGGGCTTCACCCGTACTCGGCTCCGGGCTCGGCCCGGGGTCAGCCGATCTCGGTGCCCGTCGCCGCGAGCGCGGCCGGGACCGGCTGGAAGAAGGTCTCGCCGCCGGCGGAGCAGTCGCCGCTGCCGCCGGAGGTCAGGCCCAGTGCGGTGTCGCCCGCGAAGAGCGCGCCGCCGCTGTCGCCGGGCTCGGCGCAGACGGTGGTCTGGATGAGGCCGTTGACGACCTGGCCGTTGCCGTAGTTCACGGTGGCGTCGAGGCCGGTGACCTCGCCGTCGTGGACCTGAGTGGTGGAGCCGCTGCGCTGCACCTTCTGGCCGACGGTGGCGTCGCCCGCCTTGGTGATTGCCTGGGTGCTGCCGTTGTAAAGGTTCACCTCGCTGGGGTGCGGGGTGTCGCCCGAGTACTTCACCAGGCCGTAGTCGCTGCCGGGGAAGTTGGAGTCGGCGGTCTTGCCGATCTCCGCGCCGCCCTGCTTGTCCGACCAGCTCTGGATGTCGGCGGTGCAGTGACCGGCGGTGAGGAAGTGGGGTTCGCCGCCCTTGGTCACGTTGAAGCCGAGCGAGCAGCGTGCGGAGGCTCCGTAAATGGCGTCACCGCCCGCGATCAGGGGCTTGAACTCCCCCTTGGAATGCTTCAGTTGAGCCTTGGAGCCGAGCGCCTTGACGGTCTCGGTGAGCTTGGCGAGGCTGGCGCCCTTCACCGTGCGGTCGGCCGTCACCACGATCTTGTTGCTGACCGGGTCGGTCGCCCAGGAGGTACCGGGGATGGTGGCCTTGCCCTTGAGGGTCGTACGGGCGGACTTCAGCTCGGCCAGCGTGTGCTCGACGATTCTGGCCTGGCCGCCGGCAGCGCGGACGGTGTCGGCGGCCGCCTTGTCGGTGACGTTGACGACGAGGGACTTGGCCTTGGCGTCGTAGTAGGACCCGGCCGCCTCACCGCCGAGCTGCTTGGTCAGGGTCGAGGCGAGCTGGGTGGCACCCGAAGCGGACAGCGACTTGAGGGCAACCGTGGGGGCGCTGCCTTCGCTCGCGTTCGCAGTCTGGAAGGTGATGCCCGTGGCGACCAGGGCGACTGCGGCGGCTCCTGCCGCTGCGGCGCGCCGCTTCGGTATGCGTCGGTGCTTCACAAGTGACCTCCTGTGGGGGGTCCGGACCCGGAAATGTGGGGGTGGGCCCGGGTGAGGCCCCACTATTCACAGCCGGACCGGGGGCACACAAGGTCGACTTCCAGACGCGCACACGACAACTACCGCACGCCCCCTTTCCCTTGACATGCCGCTCCTGTGCCGCCGCTGTGCCCACTGCGTCACATTCGCGAACACCCCCCGCAACCACCGAACCCCCCAACGTAAGGTCTACGCCTGTCCGATTCCGCCCCCTCCCCGCTCTACCCTGCCCGCTTGGGCGGCGGGGCCGCCCCCGGCGGCGGAACGGGCGGGCAAGGGGGCGGCCCCCCACGGAGTGGCACCCCACCCCGCCCCGGCCCACCCCTTCAGTCGCCCGAGGTGACAGGAGGAGGCTCCTCCCGCCGCACGTCCCCGCCCCCCGCCGGAGGCAAAGGCGCTGCCCTCTCCAAGAACCTCAGCAGTTCCACCGGAAACGGCAGCACCAACGTCGAGTTCTTCTCCGCCGCCACCGCCACCACCGTCTGCAACAGCCTCAGCTGCAACGCCGCCGGCTGCTCCGACATCACCCCGGCCGCCTCCGCCAGCTTCCTGGACGCCTGGAGTTCCGCGTCGGCGTTGATGATCCGGGCCCGGCGTTCACGGTCGGCCTCCGCCTGGCGGGCCATCGAGCGCTTCATGGTCTCCGGGAGGGAGACGTCCTTGATCTCGACCCGGTCGATCTGGACGCCCCACCCGACCGCGGGGCTGTCGATCATCACCTCCAGGCCCTGGTTGAGCTGTTCGCGGTTGGACAGCAGATCGTCCAGGTTGCTCTTGCCGATGATGGAGCGCAGCGACGTCTGCGCCATCTGCGACACCGCGAACCGGTAGTCCTCGACCCGGACCAGCGCGTCCGCCGCGTCGACCACCTTGAAGTAGATGACGGCGTCGACGCGGACGGTGACGTTGTCCCGTGTGATGCCGTCCTGCGCCGGCACCGGCAGCGTCACGATCTGCATGTTCACCTTGGAGAGCCGGTCGATGAACGGCACCACCATGGTGAACCCCGGCCCGCGCACCGCGTCCCTGAGCTTCCCGAGGCGGAAGACCACCCCCCGCTCGTACTGCTTGACCACCCTGGCCGCCGCCATCACGTACACGACCCCGGCACCGGCGACCGCCGCGCCCGCAGTCAACAACTCCTCGACCATCACGGCCCCCTGGAGCCCCAGAACTCCCACCATCTCCGGACATGTCTCCAGAAGAAGGTAACCCCGGGGACCGACAGTCGACAGGCCCCCGTCCGGAGGAGTCCGGAACGGGGGCCTGACTGCTGCTGGCTGCAGTGAGTGGAACCTTGGGGGAGCACCGGTGGCGAGTGTCCCCCGGCAGATCCCTAGTAGATGCTGACTCCGTACGCGCTCAGCGCCTCGGTGACGGGCTGGAAGAAGGTCGTACCGCCGGACGAGCAGTTGCCGCTGCCGCCCGAGGTGAGACCGATCGCGCGGCTGCCGGAGTACAGCGGGCCACCGCTGTCGCCGGGTTCGGCGCACACATTGGTGCGGATCATGCCGTAGACCACGTCGCCGCCGCCGTAGTTGACGGTCGCGTTCAGGCCGTTGACGGTGCCGCTGTGGATGCCGGTGGTGGAGCCGCGCCGGGTGACGCTCATACCGACGGTGGCGTTGGCGGCGCTGGTGATGTCGACGCTGCCGACGGTGCCCGGGTGGGCGATCGCGGTGTTGTCGTAGCGCAGGATGCCGTAGTCGTTGACCGGGAAGCTGGAGCCCGTGGTGGGTCCGATCCGGGTCGTACGGGCCGAGTTGGTGAACCAGGCCGGGTTGCCGTCGGTGCAGTGACCGGCGGTCAGCGCGTAGTACGTGGTGCCCTTGCGGACGTTGAAGCCGAGCGAACAGCGCCAGCTGGGCGCGTAGATGGCGTCGCCGCCGGACAGGAGCTTGGAGAACTTGCCGGGGGTGCGCTCGATGCGCAGCCCGCGCGCCTGGTCACCGGCGGCCTGCCGGATCTTGGCGATCTCGGCGCCGGAGACGGTGCTGTCCGCGGTGACGACGAGGGTGCGGGTGGCCTGGTCGATGTGCCAGGCGGTGCCTGCCACGTCCGCGCCGAGGACGGCGGCCTGGGCGGAGACGAGCTGGTTGGCGCTCAACGCTGAAGAAGCGGCGGCCTGTTGGGCCTGGGCGTTCGGTACGGCGAGGGCGGCGGTGGCGGCGAGTCCTGCCGCCACGGCCAAAAATCGGACACGTCTCGCCATACCGCCGCGCGGTGTGGTGGTGCGCTCTTTCCTCACTTGTCGTTCCTCCCGAGGGGAATCGGGGGCCCGGTGCGGTGTGGGGTCTTTCCCGGGGCCCGTGAGGCGCAGCCATGGTCCCGCGAGGTACCGGCCGGTTCTTCCGGCTGCCCGCGTGCCCCTGACAAGCGCTGTCTCGGGAGTATTCGGGCCCCCACACCCCGGCGCAAGGGCGTGTTTCAGCCTTGCCCGGGCGTACCGGAGCGTGAGCGGCCGCGAGGAGGGCGGCAGACGAAGGGGACGTGCGAAAGCCCCGGTGCCTGTGCGGCGACCGGGGCTCCAGTGACGCGTGGGACGCGGCCTCTCCGAGCCGGCCCGGGTGGCGTGATCCCCTTACTTCTCCTGCTTGTTGAGCTCTCCCGCCGGGATGCCGAACGGCAGGGTGTTGCCCGGCGGCGGGAAGGGGCAGATGAAGTGGTCGGCGAAGGCGCACGGCGGCAGCAGCGTCCGGTTGAAGTCCACGCTCACCGACCCGTCGGCGTCCGGCACGCCGGGCCGCAGGAAGCGGAACCGGTAGCTGCTCTTCCCGCTGTCCGCGTCGGCGAAGACCGCCCACAGCGATCCGTCGTCCTCGACCGCGACGTGCAGCGAGTGCTCACCGCCGCCGTGCGCGAAGACGATCTCCCCGCCGAGCCCGAGCCCTCGCTCGCGCCCGTCCGCGTTCTCCACCTGGATGGTGCGGCTCTCTCCGTACGGCACGAAGCGGCCCGGCAGCACCCAGTCCGGGTCGTAGGGCCCCGCCTCGATGCCCGCGAACGCGCGCCGCGCCGGGGACTGCGCGTCGAAGTCGCGTACCGCCCACTGCCCCTCACGGCTGAGCACGACGAGGCGCCGCTCCCCCGCGCCGACCCGTGACTCGGGGATCGGCCCGCGGTCGGCGCCGAGTCGCACCTCACCGGCGAGCGGCTGCCCGTCGACGACGATCCCGTCCGCTGCCACGGCGGTCAGCACCACTTCCGCACCGTCCTGGCGCCACTCCCCCGGCACGCCGTCGATACGGCCCTCGGGGTGGTCGGCGAGCCAGTGGGTGCCGGAGAGGGAGAGCGGTCCGTACGGCGAGGACACCGTCTCCTCCCGCCGGGCGTGCCACCGCTCCCAGTCGGCCCGCGGGTTGGCGTCGCTGCTCATGCTGCTGCTGGTCATGCGCTCCAGCCTTCCACACGGGTCGGACATTCGCCCGAATCCCGGCACCGCGGAAGCCCCGTTCACGCAAAGTTCAAGAGCGGGCGCCCACGAGCGGGGGCCGGAGCGCGGGGTCATGAGTGCCGGGGTGCGGACGCCGGCCCCTAGCAGCTGCCGACCCCTAGCAGCTGCAGTCGCAGCCGCCACAGTCACAGTTGCCGCAGTCGCAGTTGTCGCAGCAGCCCTTGCGCTTCTTCCGCGACCAGGCGCCCTCGTACTCGTCCGCGCAGCACACCTTGCAGGTGCAGCACAGCCCGATCGCCACCGCACACCCGGCCCAGAATCCGCGCGGCCCCTTCCGCTCCGGCGGCGTCGGCTTACCACCGAGGAAGTCACCGCCACCACCGCCGAAACCGCCACCGCCGTGGCCGCCGCCACCGCCGGGCGGCACACTCTGCCCCGGCCCTCCGGCGTACGGGCCGGGGGCGCCACCGCCGTACGGATTGTTGGAGGCGTACGGGCCACCGGCCCCGTACGGCCCGCCCTGCGGATACCCGCCCTGCCCCTGCTGCCCGCCCTGCCCCGGATACCCGGGCTGCTGCCCGCCCCCGGCCGGCGGCCCGTAGGCCTGCGCCTGCCCCTCGTGCCGGTGCCCGCACCCACCCGTGCCGAACACCCGGTCCACCGACTCCTCCAGCTCGTGCGCCAGCAGCCGGTGCACCAGCCGCGAGTCCACGAACTCCACGTCCTTGAGCGCGAGCCGCACCCCGTGCACCGCGTCGTCGCAGAGCCGCCGCGCCTCGGCGAGCGGGGTCGCGGTGGCGGTCAGCGGATTCCAGGCCCCTGACGCATCGTCAGCCACCTGGTCCTCGACGGCGTCCAGCAGATGCGCGAGCCGCCCGAAGAGCTTTCCGGCCTCGGCCAGCGGGGCCGCGTTGCCGGGCCTGCCCGCGAGTACGGCGGTGTGTGCGAAGGCGGCCGCGGTGGCGGTCTCGGTGGGCTCCGTCACGAAGAGGAGCGAGGTGCCGATGCCCGCGAGGGACTCGATGCCGCCCTGCCGGTCGACGGCGTCCACCAGTACCGCCGTATCGAAACCGAGCGAGGCTCCGGCCCTGGCTCCGGCCCTGTCCCAGCTCGTGGCGAGCCTGCGGGCGGCGACGGCGACCGGCCGACGGGCCAACAGGCCGTCCCGGTCGGCGACGTGGTCCCGGATCTTCGCCGAGGCCAGCACCAGCGAGACCGCGGCGGCGAGCCTGGCGCCCTCACCCTGCGCGACCGGCGCGGTGCGCATCGCGCGCAGCGGGCACGGGCCCGCGGTGCGGCGCCAGTCGGTGGACCGCACGGACTGAGCCTCCGTCAGAACCGAACCGATCAGGCCGTCGTAGTTGGTGACGATGCGTGAGAACTGCCCGTGATCCTTGCGAAGTGCCAGGCAGAGCCCGCAGAGATGGGCCATCCACTCGGTCCTGAGGCTCTCCCCGAGCCGGTGCGAGCAAGGTCTGACAATGCCGAACATTCTGTGCCCCCGTACTGCGATGACCCGCCCACTGAACAGTCCGTCAGGCATCGTACAGACGGCGTATGTTCACCCGTCCGACCACCCGCTCACCCATCTGGCCCGATGGTGCGATTTACACTCTCCCGGCGGCCCCCGCCACGGTAGAACCCAAGGAAATCGCCACAACTTCTGCACCAGTACCGTCACGAAACCCCTGCGCGCCGACTATCCACTTGGCGCGCAATCCGCATGATGGACGACCATAGGGGGAGCGGAACACAAACAGACCGCGGTGAGAGGAGGCGTTCATGGGATCGGTGCGCAAGGCAAGTGCCTGGCTCGGACTCGTCGAGGACAGCGACGACGACCGCTACTACGACGACGAGTACGCCGAGGGGAACAACGAGACACCCGAGCCCTGGGTCACGGACCCCCGGGTCCGTGTCGTCTCCGAGAAGGCCGAGGACACCGGTCGCCGCATCGCGACCGTCTCTCCCGACGGCTTCCGTGACGCGCGCGGCATCGGCGAACTGTTCCGGGACGGCGTCCCGGTGATCGTGAACCTGACGGCCATGGAACCCGGGGACGCCAAGCGCGTCGTCGACTTCGCGGCCGGCCTGACCTTCGGTCTGCGCGGCTCCATCGAGCGCGTGGCCACCCGGGTCTTCCTGCTGACCCCCGCCGACACGAGCATCGTGAGCGGCGAGGCCGCCGGCCGTCAGACCGGCGGCTTCTTCAACCAGAGCTGAGGGTGTCAGTGGAGGGGTGCTGTGTGGTGCCGCTCACCGGAACGCGTCGAGTCCGGTGAGCGCCTTGCCCAGCACCAGTTGGTGCATTTCCACGGTGCCCTCGTAGGTGAGCACCGATTCCAGATTGGTGGCGTGACGCATCACGGGGTACTCCAGCGAGATCCCGTTGGCACCGAGAATCGTCCGGCTGGTACGGCAGATCTCGATCGCCTCGCGGACGTTGTTGAGCTTGCCGAAGCTGACCTGCTCCGGACGGAGCTTCCCGGCGTCCAGGCGCGTTCCCAGGTGGTGGGCGAGCAGGATGCCCTTGTGGAGTTCGACGGCCATGTCGGCGAGCTTGGCCTGGGTGAGCTGGAAGCCGCCGATGGGCCTGCCGAACTGTTCGCGCGTCTTCGCGTAGTCGACCGCCGCCTCGAAGGAGGCGCGGGCCGCTCCCATCGAGCCCCAGACGATTCCGTACCGCGCGTGGCTCAGGCAGCTCAACGGCCCCTTGAGTCCCACCACGTCCGGAAGTACGGCGTCGGCGGGCAGCCGCACCTCGTCCAGCACCAGTTCGCTGGTGACCGAGGCGCGCAGCGACCACTTGTGATGGATCTCCGGGGCAGAGAAGCCGGGACTGCCGGTCGGGACGACGAAGCCCCGGATGCCCTCGTCGGTCTGCGCCCAGACGACGGCGACCCCGGCCACCGAGCCGTTGGTGATCCACATCTTGCGCCCGGTGAGCACCCAGTCGGTGCCGTCCTTCTTGGCGTACGTCCGCATGCCGGCCGGGTCGGAGCCGTGGTCGGGTTCGGTGAGGCCGAAGCAGCCGATGGTCTCGCCGGACGCCATGGACGGCAGCCAGCGCTGCTTCTGCCCCTCGGAGCCGAAGCGCCAGATCGCGTACATGGCCAGTGAGCCCTGTACGGAGACCAGGGAGCGGATGCCGGAGTCGGCGGCCTCCAGCTCCAGGCAGGCCAGGCCGTACTGGACGGCGGTGGCGCCCGCGCAGCCGTACCCGGTCAGGGACATGCCGAGCGCGCCGAGCGAGCCCAGTTCGCGGGCCAGTTCGCGGATGCCGGGGAGTTCGCCGCGCTCGTACCAGTCGGCGATGTGCGGCAGGACCCGGCTCGACGCCCAGTCGCGGACGGTCGAGCGGATCGCCAGGTCCTCGGGGCCGAGCAGGTCGTCGATGCCGAGCGGGTCGGCGGGGTCGAACGGCGGAAGCTTCGCGGGACGTGCGGACATGCGGGCCCTCCGGCGGCTCTCGGAAGATTAACTAGCAGTGGTAGTTAAAGCTCCCGGCCGACGTTACGGGCCCTGGGTGCCGCCGTCCAGGCCCACCCGCGCTCGGCAGCCCCGGTTCCCCCGCCCGGGCCCACCCGCGCTCGGCGGCCCGGCGGGCTCAGGCCCGGGAGCCGCGGTCCAGGCCCGCCGACGCCTCGGCGCGCTCGCGGTGTGCGGGCGGGTGCGCCTGTGTGCCGCTCTTCTTGAGCGCCGCGGATTCCTGGTCCGGCTTGCGGGGCGCGGGGGCCTTGCGACCCGAGTCCCCCTCGTCCTCGGGGCCCGCCGCGTCCCCGGCGGGCGAGTCCTCCCCGGGCGTCGAGGTGTCCATGTGGCGCGGCAGCTTCAGCGCGGCCACGGCGCCGATGAGCAGCAGGCCGGCACTGGTCAGCAGGGTCACGTGCAGTCCGTGCACGAAGGCGACCCGGGCGGCGGCGCGCAGGGCCGCGCCCGCCTGGCCGCCGAGTTCCCTGGCGACCTCGTAGGCCTCGCCGAGCGAGTTGGAGGCCGCGGCGCTGTGCAGCCGGGAGACGCCTTCGACGTTCTTGAGGCCGGGGCCGTACGCCGCGTTCATCACGCTGCCCAGGAGCGCGATGCCCATGCCGGCGCCGAGCTGGTAGGCGGTCTCGCCGATGGCCGCGGCGCCGCCCGCCGCGTCCGCCGGGGCTTCGCTGAGCATGGATTCGTAACTGCCGAAGAGGGTGGCCTGGAGGCCGAAGCCGAGCAGGACGAAGCCGAAGGCGAGCAGGCCCGGGTTGTCCTCCTGGCCCATCATCGTCAGCAGCGTGACGGAGGCCGCGGTGAGCGTGAAGCCGAAGGCGACCATGGCGCGCGGGCCGACTCTTTGCAGGACGTACGAGCCGAGCGCGCCCGCCACCATCGCGGCGAAGGTCAGCGGCAGCAGTCGCATGCCGGTTTCCAGCGGGGTGAGGTCGAGGACCAGCTGGAGGTACTGGACGGCGATCAGTTCCAGGCCGACCAGCGCCAGCATGCCGAGCACGATGCAGCCCACCGAGGTGGTGAACGCGGCCCGGGAGAACAGCTTCATGTCGATCAGCGGATGCTCGCGGCGCTTCTGCCTGCGCACGAAGAGCACCAGCAGCACCAGGCCGACCAGCAGCGGGCCCAGCGTGAGGGCGGACAGCGCGGGATCGCCGCTGCCGGCCCGCTTGACCCCGTACACCACACCGAGCACGCCGGCGGAGGCCATCAGCGCGCCGACCACGTCCCACGGGCCCTGGCCGCTGCCGCGCGATTCGGGCAGCAGCAGCCGGCCGAGCGGGAGGATCACGATCATCAGCGGGATGTTGATCAGGAAGACGGAGCCCCACCAGTAGTGCTCGACCAGGAAGCCGCCGACCACCGGGCCCGCGGCGGCGCCGATTCCGGTGACCGCGGACCAGATGCCGATGGCCATCGAGCGCTCGCGCCGGTCGGGGAAGACCGCGCGGAGGATGGAGAGCGTGGCAGGCATGATCATCGCGCCGCCGACGCCGAGCAGGGCGCGGGCCGCGATCAGGACCTGCGGGGTGTCGGCGAGCGCTGCCGCGGCGGAGGCGATGCCGAACAGCGCGTAACCGAGCAGCAGGATCCTGCGGCGGCCGACCCGGTCACCGAGCGTGCCGAAGAGGATCAGCAGCGAGGCACAGATGAGGGGGTAGGAGTCGACGATCCAGAGCAGTTCCACCGAGCCGGGGCGCAGGTCCTCGGTGACCGAGGGGACCGCGATGTGCAGGATCGTCGAGTCGAGCGCGACGAGCGTGAGACTCGCACAGAGGAGCGCGAGGACGACCCAGCGGTTCGCCCCGCGACCTGTGAGGAGCCCTCGCCAGGGACCTCCCGCAGTCGACTCATTGCCGGCCGTGGCTGTCCCTGCCATGTACACAACCTCCCAGTGAAATCCTCGCGCTCGGTAGGCCCTTGGACACGTATGTGAGTCATACGTCCTGGTGGGCCCGGCATCGACGGGCGAGTGAGCCGTCAGCGTACGCGAGTTCACCCCCAGGGCGCGTGCCCCATCTCTCACCGGATCGCCCGAGCCGGTGTGGCGTGCACCACGCGGGACCACGCAGGACGCGGCGTGCCCGGTTCCCGGCAGGGGCGCCTCCGGGCTCCGGGTCCGGCGGGCCGCCGGGAGGCAAACACCGATTAACGGACCCGTTCATTGAAATGCAGCGGATTGGAGAAGCGCCGCGGGAGTGGGCCGCATTGAATAGGGCACAAGGTCCCCAGCATTTCCGGAACGCCCGGGAATAACCACTACGGTGAGACACACTCCACATCACATGGTCATCACAAAGAGGCCGTACCGGTCGGGGCCGTCACTCACCCGCTGTAATGTCGATTGGGTGCGTATCGACCGAATCTTTGCCCGGCTGGACCGGGAACCGGAGCCGCCGAAGATAGAGATCCCCGGCATGAGCCGGACCCGTCAGGTTCTCTTCGGCTCGACGGTGGCGTTCTACCTCGCCATCGTCTGGGCCGTCCTGGTCTCGTCCTGGCTCGTCCTGCTCGACTGGAAGGTGATGCTCTTCCGGGCGTACGAGCAGTGGCCCGAGCTGCATGCCTTCCTCGACTACTTCGTGGTGCTCGGCCAGCGCGGACCGACCGCGGTGATGGTCGCGGCCTGGCTGGGCTGGCGCTCCTGGCGTCAGCACACCCTGCGCCCGCTGCTCGCCCTGGCCGCGGCGCTGCTGCTGCTGAATCTGACGGTGGGCGCGGTGAAGATCGGCCTGGGCCGTCTCGGCCCGCACTACGCGACCCAGATCGGCTCCGCCGAGCTCTACGCGGGCGGCGATATATTCCCCTCCGGACACACCGCCAACGCGGTCGTGACCTGGGGCATCCTCGCCTATCTGGCGACCACCCCGCGGGCCAGACGCTGGCTGTCGGTACTTTCCGCGGTGGTCGCGCTGGGTGTCGGCGCGACCACGGTCTATCTGGGGACGCACTGGCTGAGCGATGTGCTGCTCGGCTGGGCCGCGGGTCTGCTGATCCTGCTCGCACTGCCCTGGTTCGAGCCGCTGATCGCCCGGGCGGAGGCCTTCGTCTTCGCGGTCCGCGAGCGGTGGCGTGCACGCGGGGCCTACGTCCCCGCCGCGTCCGGAGCAGGGGTGCCGGCCGGCGCCTCCACGGTCATTCCCTCGATACGTACGACCGCGGGCGAGGGCGCTCCGGCGCGCGGCACCGTGAGCACGGGCGGCGGCCGGTACTCCGGCACCCGCACCGCACACCAGGCGACCCTCCAGTCCGCGTCCCCGCTCCAGGCCCGCCCGCACGCGGTGCGCTCGGAGCGCGCTCCGGCCACTCCGGCGGGCAGCAGGCGCCCCCCGCAGCCGCGCGGCGGCGGCGCGCACTCGCCCCAGGCGGCGCGCTGACCCCTGCCCCGGGGCGCACGGGCGCCGATACGCACAGCGAGGGCCCGGCCCACTCCTCAAGGAGTGGGCCGGGCCCTCGTCGTATCCCTGCAAGCGACCGCGAAGGCGTTCGCGGAGGCGTCCGGTGCCCTCGCGAAGGCGCCTCGGGCGCCCCTGGACTCAGCCGATCCAGCAGCGGGTGACGGTGTCGTCCTTGGCCTCGAAGTTGAGCCGGCCCTGCATGAATTCCATGGTGATGATGGCGCCGGGCGGGAGTGTCCTGACGGTCTGCCAGCCGTGTGCGGTGGCCGTGCGCTCGGCCTCGGCGGCGGGCAGGCCGACATAGCGCTCGGGGTTGTCGGCGGGCTGGGCGGGAGGTGTCGGTAGAGGTGCCATAGGAGCCACCGTAGGCGCCAGATACCTTCCCGGTCACGCTTGTGTCACAAGATCACGACAACCGTTTGCCGATCTCCCTTTCACTCGATGGAGCGCTTCCTTTGCCGGTAAATGCCGTTTCCCGTACGGCATTTATCAAACTCGCACGACGATCCGAATTAACTTCGCCGTTTTCCGCACAAGCTCCGCACACCTGTCCGGCACCGCTCGGCAAACAATGCGTACGGCTCATTCGGAATTCTCAATTCCGCCACAACTCGGCACTCCCGTCGCGGACAAAGCCCCCTCGCACGCACATCCGGTTCCGTACGCCCTCTGTTGGATCGGGGGTCCTCGCGCGCATCATGTGTCAGTTGGCCCGGGGCGCGGACTGCGAGGGGGCACGATGGGCACACAGACCGTCGAGACGGCTGCCGCGGAGCCCGCGGCGGACCGCCGGCCGGGCCGGGTGGTCGTGGACTGGCTGACCACCACCGACCACAAGAAGATCGGGCATCTCTACCTGATCACGGCGTTCGGCTTCTTCCTGGTCGCCGGGCTGATGGCGCTGATGATGCGGGCCGAGCTGGCCAGGCCTGGCCTTCAGCTGATGACCAACAACGAGTTCAACCAGGCGTTCACCCTGCACGGCACGATCATGCTGCTGCTGTTCGCGACACCGACCTTCGCCGGCTTCGCCAACGAGATCATGCCGTTGCAGATCGGCTCGCCCGATGTGGCGTTCCCCCGGCTCAACATGCTCTCGTACTGGCTGTTCCTCTTCGGCGGGCTGATCGTGCTCGGCTCGCTGATCGTGCCGGGCGGCCCGGCGAACTTCGGCTGGTTCGCGTACGCGCCACTGAACAGCATGGTCCGCTCCCCCGGCATCGGCGCCGACCTGTGGATCATGGGGCTCGCCCTCTCCGGCTTCGGCACGATCCTCGGCGCGGTGAACTTCCTGACCACCATCATCGGGATGCGCGCGCCCGGGATGACGATGTTCCGGATGCCCATCTTCACGTGGAATGTGCTGTTCACGTCGATTCTGGTGCTGGTCGCGTTCCCGGTGCTCGCGGCGGCGCTGCTGGTCCTGGAGGCGGACCGGCGCTTCGGGTCGATGGTCTTCGAGGCCCAGTGGGGAGGTGCGCTGCTGTGGCAGCACCTCTTCTGGTTCTTCGGGCATCCGGAGGTCTACATCATCGCGCTGCCGTTCTTCGGCATCGTCACCGAGATCATCCCGGTGTTCTCCCGGAAGCCGGTCTTCGGGTACGTGATGCTGATCGGCGCCACCATGGCCATCACCGGGCTCTCGCTGGTGGTGTGGGCGCACCACATGTTCGCGACGGGGGCGGTGCTGCTGCCGTTCTTCTCGTTCATGTCGTTCCTGATCGCGGTGCCGACCGGAGTGAAGTTCTTCAACTGGACCGGCACCATGCTCAAGGGCTCGCTGTCCTTCGAGACGCCGATGCTGTGGTCGGTGGGGTTCCTGGTGAGCTTCCTGTTCGGCGGGCTGACCGGGGTGCTGCTGGCCTCGCCGCCGCTGGACTTCCATGTCTCCGACTCGTACTTCGTGGTCGCGCACTTCCACTACGTGGTGTTCGGGACGGTCGTCTTCGCGACCTTCGCCGGGTTCTTCTTCTGGTGGCCGAAGTTCACCGGCAAGATGCTGGACGAGCGGCTGGGGAAGATCCAGTTCTGGACGCTCTTCGTGGGCTTCCACCTGACGTTCCTGGTGCAGCACTGGCTGGGTGCGCAGGGGATGCCCCGCCGGGTCGCCGACTATCTGGCGGCCGACGGGTTCACCCTGCTCAACATGCTCTCCTCGATCGGCGCCTTCCTGCTGGGCCTGTCGATGCTGCCGTTCTTCTACAACGTCTGGAAGACGGCCAAGTACGGCAGGAAGGTCGACATGGACGACCCGTGGGGCTACGGGCGTTCGCTGGAGTGGGCGACCTCCTGCCCGCCGCCCCGGCACAACTTCGTCACCCTGCCGAAGATCCGTTCCGAGTCTCCGGCCTTCGATCTGCGCCACCCGGAGATCGCGGCGCTCCAGCAGGCGTCCCAGGTCGAGCCGGCTCCGCTCGATCCAGAGCGCGTCCGAGGAGATCACGGGCCGACCTGATCCGCTCGTTCAGCTCCGGCGGCTCCACCACCTCGAACTCCACGCCCATCAGCAGCACGTGAATGACCATCACGTCCGGGCTGGTCGCCCCGGTGCGCAGCAGACAGCTGTGCTCACTCTCCGCCTCCAGTACGCCGTCGCTGGGGCCGACCACCTCGCGCGCCCGCTCCAGCGGTACGTGCAGGCGCAGTACGGCAGTCGAGGCGTACGCCGCCGTGGAGACACCCTTGGAGACATAGGCGGCCAGGTCCTCGGCCGGCGCCTCACGGGGTGTGAAGCGCGGCCCGTGCGGGGGCCTGGGGGTGATCCGGTCGGCCCGGAACGTACGCCAGCCGGCCCGGTCGAGGTCCCAGGCGACCAGGTACCAGCGGCGCTCGGTGCACACCAGGCGGTGCGGTTCGACGGTGCGGCGGGTGGCGTTGCCCGCGTGGTCGCGGTACTCGAAGCGCAGACGTTCGGTGTCGCGGCAGGCGGTGGCGAGTTCGGTCAGTACGCCGGGGTCGACGGCGCCGCCCCGGCGGCCGTGCAGCATCGGGACGGTGAACGCGTTGAGGGCGCCGACCCGGCGGCGCAACCGGTCCGGAAGCACCTGTTCCAGTTTGGTGAGGGCGCGGACCGAGGTCTCGCCGATGCCCTCGATGCCCTGCCCCGCGGCGCTGCGCAGCCCCACCGCGACCGCCACCGCCTCGTCGTCGTCGAGCAGCAGCGGCGGCAACTGGGCACCCACGCCCAACTGGTAGCCGCCACCCGTGCCGGGGCTGGCGTGCACGGGATAGCCCAGCTCACGCAGCCGGTCCACGTCGCGCCGCACGGTGCGCGGGGTGACGCCGAGGCGGCCCGCAAGATCGGGTCCGGTCCATTCGCGGTGTGCCTGGAGCAGCGAGAGCAGACGCAGCAGCCGGGCCGAGGTCTCCAACATGCGGCGAGTCTGCCAGCCCTTGCGGACAGCTACCGTCCGCGAGTGCGCGCGCGCACGTGCCCCTGCGCGCTCAGGGGGTGCTGACCTGCACCGTGAGGTCGTTGTCGAGCGTGTAGTACGGGAAGGCGACGGTCTTGCCGTCCTCGCCGACCGGCAGCACCGGGTACTTGAAGACGGGCTGTTTGTCCGCGACGTCGTCGAGCAGCCGGGCCACCCGTATCGCGGGCACCCCGGTGCGGGGCGTCAGCCACAGGTCCCAGGCGCGGCCCGCGCCGTCCCGGCCCTCGGCGAGCGGTGCGTAGGGCAGGGTGAAGGCGAAGGAGTGCTCCTCGCCGGTGACGGGTTCGCGGTGGATCCGGCCGCCGTCACCACGCAGGCGTGCCTCGATGAAGGCGTCACCGTCGAGCTCCACGCCGTACAGCAGTCCCTCAACGGTCATGTCGGTGCCGTCGGCGGCGAAGGTGATGTCGCCGGCCTCGGCGTGCGGGGCGCGCCGCCAGCTGCGGACGGCGAGGCTGCCGTCCGCGGTGGCGTACGGGATGCGGACGGCGACCGCCTCGGTGCGCGGGTCGGGGGTGCGGTCGACCAGGGCGCGCAGGTCACGGATGCCGGGCCGGACGGTGAGGTCGGCGCCCCCCGCCCCGTACACATGCGCCTCCCAGCGTCCCTCCGGCAGGTCGACGGTGCTGGGCAGCACGGCGCGCAGCCGCCCCTGCGAGACCGGGGTGAGCGGCAGTCGCACGTCGTCACCCCGGCCCTTGCGGCGCAGCACCAGTGCGGCGTCGGGTGCCGCCGCCACCGCCACGTCGAAGGTGACTCCGCCCGCGGAGTCCGCGGTGCAGTCGGCGCGCGGCACCGCCGGGGCGCCGTCCTCGGCCTCGGCGGGCCGGGAGGAGGGTGAGGTGGTCATGCGGTACGCCCTTTCCGGAGCGTGGAGAGGACCTTGCGGCGCAGGGTGGAGGCTTCGTCGATGAGCAGTTGCGGCGCGCGGTGGAGAGTGTCCCGCAGGGGGCTGTGGGTACGGCTGTTGGTGCCGCGGGAGACCAGGTCGGCGTAGAGCGCGGCGTGCTTGTCGGCGATCGCCCCGGGGTCGAAGCGCGCGGAGTTCGCCAAGGCTGCGCGGCCCATCCGACCGCGCAGCCCGTCGTCGTTGATGAGGTCGAGCAGGGCGCGGGCGACGGCGTCCGCGTCGCCCATCGGGACCAGCCTGCCGTCGACGCCGTCGCTGATGATCTCGCGGGGTCCGTGCGGGCAGTCGGTGGAGACGACGGGCACCCCGCAGCGCATGGCCTCGACGATGGTCATGCCGAAGGCTTCGAGGTCGGAGGTGACGGCGGCGATGGACCCCTTGGGCCATTCCGCTTCGAGGGGGTCGGCGATGCCCATCAGCAGGACGTGGTTGTGCAGCCGCAGCTCGTTGATGAGGGCGCGCAGGGCGGGGGCGCTCTCGCCGCCGCCGTAGATCCGCAGCTTCCAGTCGGGGCGGGCGGCGACGACCTGGGCGAAGGCGCGGACCAGCAGGTCGTAGCGCTTGCCGGGGGCGAGCCTGCCCGCGGCGACGACCCACTTGCTGCTCCCGTCGGCCGGTGGGAGCTTCGCCGCCGGGATGCTGTTGGCCATGGCCTCGATGCGTACGCCGGGGAGCTTCAGCCCGCTGCGGTAGGCGCGGGCGTCGGCCTCGGTGACGGTGGTGATCGCGTCCAGCAGGGCGTACCGATAGCGCAGTTCGCGGCGCAGCCGGAAGCGGTGGCTGTCCAGGGTGAGGTGCTCCTGGCCGATCCGTACGGTGTCGGGCCTGGCCTGGCGGGCGATGTGCACATTGAGGCCCGGCCGGGTGCCGACGACCACATCGGCCTTGAGGTCCCGCAGATGGGCACCGATCCGCTGGTCGGTGAGCCGGCTGTACTGGTGGTGGCGGCTCTCCCCGGCGGGGAAGATCCTGGCGGGCCTGGAGTGGTCGGGGAGGTCGCCGTCGTAGCCGGCGTGCTGCTTGCGGAGGTCGACGAGGTGGCTGATGCGGACACCGGGCGGAGGGCTCATCGAGGGCTCGTCGCTGTGCCGGAAGACGGAGGTGATCTCCACGTCGTGGTGCTCGGCCAGGGTCTGGGCGAGGTTGAACGTGGTGCGGATCGTCCCGCCGACGGCGTACGCGTTGTGGAGCAGAAAAGAGATGTGCATTCGCCGGTGAGTCCCCCTGGTCGTAGGTCCTGTCCAGACAGGGCCTGGGCGGCCCGATCCGGGCATCCGCCGTCGTTCCTTCGCACAATGACTCTACTTGTCCGTTCGGGGGTGCGGGTGGGGCGCAGGGCTTTGGTGCACCTCCGTGGGGGTCACGGCCGGTAGGGCAGTTGCGGGACGGTGAAGCAGGTGCGATCCATCTCACCCTGGGCCACCCATCCGGTGCCGTCCTGCCAGCGGGCCACCGAGAGGCAGGTACGGCGCTCCCCGGGCGGGTCGGCGGTCGGGGCGTACTGGACGGGGAGCAGCAGGCCGCGTGCGGTGTAGGGCTCCTTCCGGTTGAGGAAGCGCTCGACACATGCGCGGGTGACGCCTTCGCGGCTGACGCCCTCGCCGGTGCAGGACTGTGCGGCGTCGTCGAACCACATCGCGGCCGCCCACCCTTCGAGCTGCCACTGGGAGAGCGCGTTCTCGTTGCCGCCCGCGCGCCGGAGGCTGCCCTGCACGGCGGTGCGGAACTCCCGCACCCGCGGATGGTCCTTGTCGTCGAAGTTGTGGCTGCCGCCGGTCACCCACAGGGCGTTGCGGCAGCGCGGGGAGTCTTCGTAGTCCTCGGTGACGGTCGACGACCAGTTCTGGACGTTGGTGACCTTGGCGGTGACCTCGGCGCCGACGGCGTCCATCGCCTTGCACAGCTGGGCGTTGCCGTGCGTGTCCAGGGCGTCGAAGACCAGGTCGGCGTCCCGCTCCTTCAGATCGGCGGCCACCGCGCGGAAGTTGGGCAGCGCGAAGTCGACCTGTTCCTCGACCACGGTGTACCCCTCGGCGCGCAGGCCCTGAACGGTGATCCGGGCGTAGGAGGCGGAGGAGGACTGGTTGTAGGAGACCACGGCGGCGGTGCGGGCGCCGTGCTCGCGCTTGAAGTAGCGGTAGACCTCGGTGCCGCCGTAGAGGGTGCCGTTCCAGCCGGGCCTTCCGCCGGCGCCGGTGCGGGGGGCGAGGCTGCCGTAGATGCCGTAGAGGTGGGGGTAGGTGTCGTACGCGGTGCCGATGGGCTGGCCGCCGATGTCGGGGACACCGGCCCGGGACACCAGGGGGGCGCCCGCGTAGTCGAGTGCGGTGGTGGCGACCAGGGCCAGCACCCCCTTCTCGTCGATGAGTTGGTGCACGCACTCGTTGTTCCCGATGCCGCTGCCGCCGTCGTCGCAGGTCTCCACCTCGATCCGGCGGCCGTCGATGCCGCCCCGGGCGTTGAGCGCGTCGAAGTAGGCGCGGGCGCCCTCGCCGGGGCCGGTGAAGGCGTCGCCGCCGATGGGGCTGGTGGCGCTGGCGATGATGCCGATACGGAGCGGGGGTGCGGCGGCGCGGGAGGCGGTGGGCGGGGGCTGCTCGAAGTCGCTCTCGGGGACGCGGCTGCCGCAGGCGGTGGCGCAGAGGCTCAGCAGGGCCGCGTACAGCAGCAGTCGGACGGGCCGGTCAGCAGCCCGGGGCCGCGGCATTGCCACTCAGCTTGACCAGGGCGCACAGGGTTTTCACGGAGACCTTCCACCTGCTGTCCTGGAGGACGGCGGTGCCCTTGGAATTCGGCAGCACCGGGACCTCGTTCAGCAGGAGGTCGTACGTCACGGTCGCCTGCGTCGCGGAGTTGAAGCGCACATTGGTGACCCGTGCGGAGGTCTGGCCGCCGCGCTGGTCGCCGTTGAAGGCCTTGAGTACGGGCTGCATGGTGACCCCGTTCTCCAGGACGTTCGCCTTCTCGTCGAGGGTGAGCCGGGGGTTGAAGAAGGCGGCCCAGTTGTCCTCGACCTGACGCTTGGCCGCCACCACGTCGGCGGGGCCGCTGGCGGACGCGGAGTCGGAGGGCTGGGGGTCGATGCCGCCGCCCGGCGCCGCACTCGCGCTGGTGGGCGTTGACCCGGGTGGCGGTGGATCGTCACTCCCGCCACACGCGGTGCCACCCGCACCGAGGACCAGCACTGCCGCGGAGGTCCACGCCGCAACCCTCGCACCACTCCGGGGATTCCTGCCGACGAGCATCCTGCCCACCACCTTCAGGGTCGGTCCCACACAGGGCATAGTGCAAGGAATCGTCCGCGTTGGACAGGGGTCGGCAGGTTGCGGGCAGGTCTCGGGCTGGGGGACGCGATGCGCAGAGCACCGTACGGGTGGATCGCACTGGCCACGGTCGCCTGTGGCGCGGTGCTGTGTGTACTGGGCTGGTACGGGGTCTCCGGCGAACGGTTCACCGCCCGCCAGGTCCCCTACCTGGCGTCCTGCACGCTGCCGGGGGCGGCACTGATCGTGGCGGGTGCGGTACTGCTGGCGGGGCGGGGGCGGGACGGCGGATGGCGGGACGGCGGATGGACGGACCGCGGGTGGCTGGACGCCGAACCGCCCTTCGCCGAGGCGGAGGAGGCCGGCCACCGGCTCCCCTCCTCCGACGGGCCGCTGCTCCGACTCCCCGGCGGGACGCTGGCCCATCGCCCGGACTGCCCGCTGGTACTCGGCAAGGCGGAGGCCGAACCGGCCCCAGACGTAAGGGACTTGGCACCTTGCCCGGTGTGCGAGCCCACGGACGTACCGGTAGCACCGCACGTACCGGCGGCACCGCACGTACCGGAAGAACCCTGCGTACCGGCAGCACCCCACGTACCGGAGGAACCCCCGGCTCCGCCGTCGCGGTACGGCCCCGGCCCCGCCCCCACCTCCGGGGGCTGACCCGGTGTCCTCGCTGACGTACGACCTCACCCTGGCCGGTCTCGCGATCGGGAGCGCGGCCGCCCTGTCCGGCATCGGGCTGGTCGTCACGCACCGCGCGACCGGGGTGCTGAACCTCGGGCACGGTGCGGTCGCGATGCTCTGCGCGTATGTGCTGCGGCAGCTGGCGGTGGAGTGGGGGTGGCCGCTGCCGGTGGCCGCGGCCGTCACCCTGCTCCTGGTGGCGCCCGCGCTCGGGCTGCTCCTGGACCGTGCGGTGTTCCGCCCGCTCTCGCTGCTCGGCGCGGATCCGGCGCGCACGCTGGTGGCGTCGATCGGGGTGTTCGTGCTGCTGGTCGGCGGGGCGGCGATGGTGTGGGGCGAGGGGGCGAGGGCGGACGCACCCGAACTCTTCGGCGACTCCCCCTGGCCGCCGCTCGCCGCCGTCCTGCTGCTCGCCGCGCTCGTCGGCCTCGTCACCCGCCGCACCCGCCTCGGCCGGGAGCTGCGCGCGGTGGTCGACAACCGCCGTCTCGCCGTCCTGGGCGGTATCGACGCGGACCGGGTGGCGGCGGTGGGCTGGGCGTTCGGCACCTTCACGGCGGGCCTCACCGGGGTACTGCTCGCCCCTTACGTACGACTCGACCCGTACGGTCTGCCGCTGCTGGTGGTGGAGGTCATCGCGGTGGCCGCCCTGGCCCGGATGCGCAGCCTCCCCCTCGCCATCGCCGCCGCCCTCCTGCTGGGCGTCGCCCAGGCCCAGTTGACCCGCCTGCACCCGACGGGCTGGGCCGGCCCCCTCGTCCAGTCGCTGGGCGCCAACCTCTTCGTGGTGGCACTGCTGGCCGCGGCACTCCTCTTCCCGGCTCCGGGACCGGCGGCACCCTCGGCGCCGGCCGAGCCGCCCCGGACCCGGAGCCCCGGCGGCCTTGGGCGTTCCGCCCGGGCGGTGGGGGCGCGGGCCGGAGGTCCGGGGGCCCGGGAAGGCGCGGGAGCTCCGGCTGCGGCACGGGAGGGCGCGGGAACCCGGCCCCTCCCACGAGGAGGCACCGGAGCCCAGCCGGCCCCACGAGAAGGCGCCGGATCTCAGCCCGCTCCGCAGAAGGGCGCCGGAACCCCGTCGTGGAGCCGGCCCGTCGCCCCGGCAGCCGTCCAGGTGCGAACCCGGGCTGCTCGCCGGCCCCTGGGGCCGCCCCGCTCACGGTCGGCTTCCGGGCGGCCGGCCGGCTCGGTGGGGAACGCTCCTGCGGTACGCCCGGCCGGTGACGACCGGGGCCGCCCGGGTCCGACCCCGCCGTCCGCACGACTGCGAGCCGCCCTGGCCGCCGGACTCCCCGCTCTCCGTCCCCTGCCGGTACGGCTCCGTGAAGCACTGGCCGCTCCCCGCCCCCTCCCCCTCATCGCCGCAGTCCTCTTCCTCCTGCCGCTCGGCCTGGCCGGGGACGACCTGCGGATCGCGCTCCAGGTGCCCGCGCTCGCGGTGATCCTGCTGTCCCTGGTCGTGGTGAGCGGCCGGAGCGGGCAGATTTCGCTGGGGCAGGCGGCGTACGCCGGTCTGGGCGCGCTGCTGACCGCCGTCCTCGCGGACCGGGGGCTGCCGCAGCTCCCCGCCCTGGCCGTCGCCGTGGCCCTCACCGCGCCGCTCGGGCTGCTCACGGGGTGGCCCGCGATCCGGCGGCACGGGCTGGCGCTGGCGCTGACGACGCTCGCCTTCGGGGTGGCGGTGAGCCGCTTCGTGCTCGACCAGCCGTACGCCACCGCCGGTCTCACCGTGTCCCGCCCTGCGGGCTTCACCTCCGACCGGGCGTACTACGCACTGGAGTTGACTCTGCTCCTGGCCTGCCTGTTGCTGGTCGCACAGCTTCGCAGAGGACGCTCCGGCCGGGCGCTGGCCGCCCTGCGCGACCACGAGGAGGGGGCCTCGGCGGCGGGTGTGCGGGTGCCCTCGCTCAAGGTGCTGGCCTTCGTCGCGGGGGCCGCGCTGGCGGCACTGGGCGGTGGGCTCCTCTCGATGTCCGTGCGGGCCTTCGACCCCACGGCGTTCGACCCGGTGCGCGGCCTGCTGTGGTTCGCCGCGGTGCTGGTCCTGGGCGCGGACAGCCTGCTGACCGCGTGCGTGGCGGCGGCCCTCCTGGTGGCCCTGGACGCGGGGACGACCACGGGCCTGGCGGCGGTACTGATCGGGTCGCTGGCCCTGTTACGGCCTGCGGTACGACGGCTGCGGGAGGCAGTCTTTCCGCCCCGGGCGCCAACTCCGCTGCCGGTAGCGGACGTTCGGGTGTCCACGCCGACTCCCGCAGAAGTGCACGGCACCCTGCCTCCCCGCCCGGCCTTCCACCCGCCCCGCCCCTCCACCGCACCCCCCGGCCGCACCCCCGGCCGGCCCACCGAGCCCCTCCGGGCATGCGGAGTGCGGCTGGCCTACGGCAACTTCACGGTGCTCGACGGCGTCGATCTCACCGTCCCGTACGGCCGCATCACTGCTCTCGTCGGAGCGAACGGTGCCGGAAAGAGCACCCTCTTCCACTGTCTGTGCGGGACGCTGCGGCCCGGTGCGGGGCGGGTCGAACTCGCAGGTGCGGACCTCACCCGTCGTTCCCCCCACGCGCGGACCCGGCTCGGGGTGGCCAGGACCTTCCAGCAGCTCGCCGTCTTCGGGTCGCTCACCGTCGAGGAGAACGTCCGGCTGGGGGCCGAGCAGGGGCACCGGCGCACGCGCGGCGGTGCCGCCGTCGAGCCCGTACTGCGGCTGCTCGCGCTGGACGGTGCGGTACGCCACCGGCCGACCGCCGGGCTGCCCACCGGCACCCTCCGCAGGGTCGAGCTGGCCCGGGCCCTCGCGGGCGGACCGCACACCCTGCTCCTGGACGAGCCGGCCGCCGGTCTGGACGCCGCCGAGACCGCCGCCCTCGCACGGGTGCTCGGCGCACTCGCCGCCGACGGCACCGCCGTACTCGTGGTGGAGCACGACCTCGATCTCGTCGCGGACATCGCCGACACCGTGCACACCATGGTGGCCGGGCAGCTCACGACAGGAGGGCCGGGCCGATGACCGTCGAGATCGAACTGCGCGCCGCCCACGTCCGGTACGGCCCCCTGGAGGCCCTGCACGGGATCGACCTCGCCGTCCCGGCCGCCGCACTCACCGTCCTCCTCGGGCGCAACGGCTCCGGCCGTACGTCCGTGCTGCGCGCCCTCGCGGGTACGGTCCCGCTCGGTGCGGGCCGGGTCCGGTGGCGGGGCGAGGACGTCACCCGGCTGCCCGCCCACGCCAGGGCCCGGCGCGGCCTGTGCTTCGTACCGGATCAGCAGGCGGTGTACCCGGGCCTGACGGTCACCGAGAACCTGACCCTCAACTCACCCACGGCAGAAGGCACTTCGGTCGCACTGGACGCGTACCCCGCCCTGCGCCCCCTGCTGTCCCGCCTCGCGGGCACCCTCTCCGGCGGCGAGCAGCGAATGCTCGCCGTGTCCCGCGCACTGTCGGCGGCCCCGGGCGCCGGGGTGATCCTGGTCGACGAGCCCACCCTGGGCATGTCCCCCGCCGTCGCGGCCCGTACGTACGCCCTGCTGGCCGCACTCAGCACGACGGCAGCCGTCGTCCTCGCGGAGCAACTGCTGCCGTCACTGCCCGCCCCCGGCCCGGTGTTCGTCCACGAACTGAGCCGGGGAACGGTCGTCTTCAGAGGCGAAGCGACAGAGCACTCACGGACTCGGCACCAGCCTGCTCGGACGACTCCGCCTCGGCCTGCTCGGACGGCTCCGCACCGGCCTGCCCCCACCGCTCCGCACCCGCCCCCTCCAGGGGCGTCACACCCGCCCGGCCCGGCCCCGAGCCCTTCGGGATGACCAGCCAGGTACCGACGTTGAGGCCGTCGGGGCGAGGCCCGATCATGTGCTTGTTGGCCTCGTAGAGGGCCTTCCAGCCGCCCTTGACCTTGTACTTGGCGGCGATCGACCCCAGCGTCTCGCCCGCCTTCACGATGTGGACGCGGCTCTCGCCGAGCCGGTACCTGCGGGAGCAGTCCGGCCAGGCACCCCACCCCTGGGTGGTCAGCACCTCCCGGGCAACCGAGATCTGGTCGGTGCGGCTGGCCAGGTCGGGCCGGGGGGCCTTGGCGAGGCCGCCGTGCTCCTCCCAGGTGGACTGCTGGAACTGGAGCCCGCCGTAGTAGTCGTTGCCGGTGTTGGTCGCCCAGTTGTTGTCGCTCTCGCACTCCGCGACGCAACTCCACGGCCACTGGCTCGCAGGGCACTTGTGGGGCCCGAAGCCCCTTGCGGACGGCGGTGGTTCGACGACGGGAGCGGCTGCGGCGGCGGTCGCGCCGCAGAGCGGGGAGAGGGCGAGCAGCGCGCCGAGTGCGGCACAGGACAGGAAACGGAATCGAGGCTTCAACACCTGCCCCACCCCACCACCGCCGGGCCCCCCGGCACGCGTGCCGCGCGGAACGCGGCCGGGCCCCACCCGGTCGGGCGACCGGGCGGGACCCTCGTGCTGGCGCGCCGCACCTCGTGGCGTGCGACGCGGGCGACGTCACCTCACGCCACCCGCGCACGCGCGCCGCTACTCGTGCCCGACCGCTCACGTACGACCGCTCACGTACGACCGGTCAGAGGTTCAGCCGCATCCCCGGAAGGATGAGGTCCGGATCGCCGCCCACGACGGCCCGGTTGGCGGCGTACAGCTTCTGCCAGCCGACCCGGTGGGCCTGTGCGATGCCCCCCAGGGTGTCCCCGCGCCGCACCACATAGCTGCCGCCGGCCGCCGGTGCACGGCCCGCACCCCGGTCGGCGCGCGGCATCACCCGGTCCGCCTTGGCCGGCTTGACCTGCTTGACCTGCTTGACCGGCTTGACCGGCTTGGGGGCGGGCCTGGCGGCCTTGCCCGATGCCGCGGGCGCGGACATCGCGGGGGCCACGCCCGCCGCACCCGCCCGGCGCGAGCAGCTGGGCCAGGCGCCCCAGCCCTGGGCGCGCTGGACCTTGGTGGCGACGGCGATCTGCTGGGCCTTGCTCGCGCGGTCGGCGGTGCGGGCGTACTTCCCACCGCCGTACGCACGCCAGGTGGAGCCGGCGAACTGGAGTCCGCCGTAGTAGCCGTTGCCGGTGTTGATGTGCCAGTTGCCACCGCTCTCGCAGCGCGCGATGCGGTCCCACACTCCACGGTCCGCCGCTGCGGCCGGCTGGCCGGTGGCGGCGATCAGGGCAAGCGGGGCCACCAGGGCGGCCCCGACGAACGCTGCGGTCTCACGACGACCGCCGCGGCGTATCGCACTGGAACATGCGGACATGGATTCCCTCTCGCAGGACCCGGACTCCCCCTGGGCGGGCAGGGCCGTTGACGCGTCCGGCGTCCCCGGCCCGATCCCGCCCCCGCCCGTCGACCCGGCGCACGAAGCTCACTGACTGCGCCTGTTCGAATCCGTCGTGGGCGTGTCCGAGCGGTGCTCGATGCACACGGCGGTGGAATCTATGAGCCGACTGCCCCCGCTTCAACCAATGCCGCGTCATTCCAGGCCAGTTACCTCTTACCTGAAGTAACAGCCAATTTCGGACACCCCTTTGTTCGCTCGATATCAGCATTTTTCGACCAGCCGGTCTCGCGATCTGTGACCCAGCTCACTACGCCAACTTCCGTGCACACAGCAGGCGTTGACAGGGAGTGAACGGTTCCGCCCGCCGGTTCACCGTCCGCGCCGGATGAGTCGATTCCGTTCCCCCTCGCGCGTGACCCCGGCCACAGATCACCCGTTGTCTTCTTGAAGCTCCGGGAATCGCCCGGCGCCCGCATCCAGTTCGAGGAGCCACCCGTGTCGCGCATGCTCGACGTCAGCGACGACGTCCGCGCCGAGATCGGCGACGTAGAAGCCGACCGGCTGCTCGCCGGCGAGAACGCCCCCGGCAGTTACGACTGCACCTCCTGCCGCACCCCCGGCGACTCGGGGTCGGAGGCCACCAGCACCGTCCTGTTCGTCGGCGACGAGACAGCCGTGCTCGCCTTCGCCCACGCCACCTGCATCCCCTCCCAGGTCGTCCCGGTCTCCGAGGAACAGCTCCAGGGCGCGGTCCGCTCCATCACCGCCGGTCAGGACGGTTCCGGTGGCCCCGGCGCGCCCGAGCAGGCCGTGCTCGGAGTGACCAGCGGCCTGGTCCTGATCGAGGGCGAGCTGCGGCCCGCGCTCGTGGTGGAGCCGACCGCGGCGATCGCCCGTCCCGGCGCGGACAACGGCGACGAGTTCCTGCCGCTGCTGATCGAGCAGGGCTTCCAGCCGGTCGCGGACCTCAAGTCGGTGCCCGCCGCACTGCCCGGCTGGTCGGTGCTGCTCGCCGCGGGCCAGCTGCACGCCGTACTGCAGCCGGGCGCGGCGGGCGCGGGGCCGGCCGCCTGGTGGCAGGCGCACCGTCCGCTCCAGGTCACCGACGGCTGGCGGGCCGCCGCCAACAAGTCGCAGAAGATCCTGGTGCTCGCCGCCCCGGTGGGCGTGATCGGCCAGCAGCCGCGCGAGGACCTGCTGCGCGGCGCCCTCGACAAGGCCGCGGCGAACGGCCTGCTGGTGGCCGCGACGATGCCGCTGGCCGGCACCTGAGGGGGCCGGCCCCACAGGCCCCGGGATCGACCCGGATGCGCCGGTTCCGCCCTCCGGGTACCCGCATCCGACGGGCAGTGGGGTCGTTGGCACGTACGTGCACTCATACGACCCCACTCGCCCGTACCAGAGCCAGATCCCCGCCATGCGGCCGGCCCAGGAAGCCCCGCACCCCACCTTCACGCCGATCTACGACGCGCTCTACTCGGAGTACCGCAGATCCTTCCGGGCCCTGCCGGGCGACCGGACCGGCGAGGAGGACCTCGGGTTCACGGCCTTCGGCACGACGCCGGGCATGCCTCACCACCACGGCGTCCAGCCCCACGGGCAGTCGCACACGGCTCCGTACAGCAGCCCCTGGCAGAACCTGCACACCCAGCACGGCCAAGGGCGGCAGCACACCGGGAACCATCTTCCCGCCGCACTGCCGCCCGGCCCCCGAAGGGGTTACTGACCTACTGGCCGCTGCCTGCTGGAGGCCGCGGCCTCTTCATGGCCGCTGCCTACTTGTTGCGGCCGCGCTTCTCGCGCACCCGTACCGAGATGTGGATCGGTGTTCCCTCGAAGCCGAACTCCTCGCGCAGACGGCGCTCCACGAAGCGCCGGTAGCCGGCCTCCAGGAAGCCCGAGGCGAACAGCACGAACCGCGGCGGCTTGGCGCCTGCCTGCGTCCCGAACAGGATGCGGGGCTGCTTGCCGCCGCGGACCGGGTGCGGGTGGGCGGCGACCAGCTCGCCGAGGAAGGCGTTGAGGCGGCCGGTGGGGACACGCGTCTCCCAGCCCTCGATGGCCGTCTCGATCGCCGGAACCAGCTTCTCCATGTGGCGGCCGGTGAGGGCGGAGACGTTGACGCGCGGGGCCCAGGCGACCTGGGCCAGCTCGGTCTCGATCTCGCGCTCCAGGTAGTAGCGACGCTCCTCGTCGAGGGTGTCCCACTTGTTGAAGGCGATCACCATGGCACGGCCGGCCTCGACGGCCATGGTGATGATGCGCTGGTCCTGCACCGAGATGGACTCGCTGGAGTCGATCAGTACGACGGCGACCTCGGCCTTCTCCACGGCGGCCGCCGTGCGGAGCGAGGCGTAGTAGTCGGCCCCCTCCTGGAGGTGGACGCGGCGGCGGATACCGGCGGTGTCGATGAACTTCCAGGTGACGCCACCGAGCTGGATCAGCTCGTCGACCGGGTCGCGGGTGGTCCCGGCCTGCTCGTTGACGACGACCCGGTCCTCCTTCGCGACCTTGTTCAGCAGCGAGGACTTGCCGACGTTCGGACGGCCGATGAGGGCGATCCGGCGGGGGCCGCCCAGCGGGGTGCCGTTGGCGAAGGACTGCTCGGGGGCGTCCGGGAGCGCCTCCAGGACGGCGTCCAGCATGTCGCCGGTGCCGCGGCCGTGCAGCGAGGAGACCGGGTGCGGCTCGCCGAGCCCGAGCGACCACAGCGCGGTGGCGTCGGCCTCGCCGGACAGGCCGTCGACCTTGTTGGCGCACAGCACGACCGGCTTGCCGGCCTTGCGGAGCAGCCGTACGACGGCCTCGTCCGTGTCGGTGGCACCGACCGTCGAGTCGACCACGAAGACGACAGCGTCGGCGGTCTGGATCGCGTACTCGGCCTGGGCGGCGACCGAGGCGTCGAGCCCCAGCACGTCCTGCTCCCAGCCGCCGGTGTCCATCACCTTGAAGCGGCGGCCCGCCCACTCGGCCTCGTAGGAGACGCGGTCGCGGGTGACGCCGGGCTTGTCCTGCACGACGGCCTCGCGGCGGCCGATGATGCGGTTCACCAGGGTCGACTTGCCCACATTGGGGCGGCCGACGACGGCGAGCACGGGAAGGGGACCGGCGTTCGCCTCGTCGAGGGCTCCCGCGATTTCCTGCGCGTCGAAGCCCTCCTGCGCGGCGAGCTCCATGAACTCCGCGTACTCGGCGTCACCGAGCGCACCGTGCGAGGCGCCCTGCTCGGGTCCGTGCTCGTCGCCGGAGTGGATCTGGTCGTTCATGAAGTCCGTTCCTCAATCATCATCGATGAGCCGCGATCACCGCGGCCCACTACTCAAGTCTCGCCCACCCGCAGGCCTGGCGCTAACGGCCGGTGAGCCGCCTGGCTCCGGCCAGGTGTGCGGCCAGCCGCTCCTGGATCCGCACGGTGGCCTCGTCCAAGGCCTTTCTGGTACGCCGCCCACTGCCGTCACCGGCGTCGAACGCGTCGCCGAAGACGACGTCGACCCGGCCGCGCAGCGGAGGCACCCCGCGTATCAGCCGGCTCCTGCGCCCGGTGCTGCCGAGCACGGCGACCGGGACGATGGGCGCCCCCGACCGTACGGCGAAGTACGCGAGCCCGGCGCGCAGCGAGGCGAAGTCACCCTCGCCCCGCGAGCCCTCGGGGAAGATCCCCAGTACGCCGCCGTCGCGCAGCACGCCCAGCGCGTCGGTGACGGCGGCGCGGTCGGCGCCGGAGCGGTCGACCTTCAGCTGGCCGATGCCCCGCAGGAACGGGTCGAGGGGGCCGACGAAGGCCTCCTTCTTGATCAGGAAGTGCACCGGGCGGGGTGCGGTTCCCATCACCATCGGACCGTCGACGTTGTGCGCGTGGTTCACGGCGAGGATGACAGGCCCGGAGGCCGGCACCCGCCAGGAGCCCAGCACACGGGGCTTCCACAGGCCGTACATCAGGCCGATGCCGATGCCCCGGCCCACGGCGGCGCCACGGCGGGTGGCGACGCCGGGAGAGTCCTTCTCGGTCACTTGCCGGCCCGCTTCTCCTCGACCAGGGTGACGACGCACTCGATGACCTGGTCGAGGGTCAGTTCGGTGGTGTCCACCTCGACCGCGTCGTCGGCCTTGGCCAGCGGGGAGGTCTTCCGGCCGGAGTCGGCTGCGTCCCGCTTGATCAGGGCTTCCTTGGTGGCGGCGACATCGGCGCCCTTGGTCTCGCCGCTGCGCCGGGCCGCGCGGGCCTCCGGGGAAGCGGTGAGGAAGACCTTGAGGTCGGCGTCCGGCAGAACGGTCGTCCCGATGTCCCGGCCCTCGACCACGATGCCGCCGTCGGCGCCGCGGGCGATCTCACGCTGGAGCTCGGTGATCCGGGTGCGGACCTCCGGGACGGCACTGACGGCGCTGACCTTGGAGGTGACCTCGGGGGTACGGATCGGTCCGGCGGCGTCCACGCCGTCGACCGTGATGGTCGGGGCGGACGGGTTGGTGCCGGAGACGATCGCGGGCTTGGCAGAAGCGGTGGCCACAGCTGCCGCGTCCGTCACGTCCACCCCGTTGGTCAGCATCCACCAGGTGATCGCGCGGTACTGGGCGCCGGTGTCGAGGTAGCTCAGGCCGAGCTTGGCGGCGACGGCCTTGGACGTGCTGGACTTGCCCGTGCCGGAGGGGCCGTCGATGGCGACAATCACTGCTGCCGGGGCGGTCCGGGCGGCGTTTTCCACGGTGTCGGACACCTTCCTGGTACACGGGCGGAGGGAGACAGGCTGCATCACTGCCAACCATCTACGGTACCGCCTGAATGCCACACCCTTGACGGCCAGCCCCCGATCCCACGGCTCCCCCGGTCCCGCGGCTCCTCCGGCCCTGCGGCTCCCCCGGCCCCGCGACTCCTCCGGCCCTGCGGCTCCCCCGGTCCCGCGACTCCTCCGGCCCGCCACAGCCCGGCCGATCGGCGGGGCCGCCCCGGAAGGGGCCGGTTACTTCCGCAGCCCCCAGCCCCGCTCCACCAGAGCCCGCGACAGCGAATCCACCGCCCCCGGCTCCACCATCAACTGCACCAGCCCCGCCTGCTGCCCCGTCGCGTGCTCGATCCGCACATCCTCGATATTGACCCCCGCCTGCCCCGCGTCGGCGAAGATCCTGGCGAGCTGCCCCGGCTGGTCACTGATCAGAACGGCGACGGTCTCGTACACCGTCGACGCCGAACCGTGCTTGCCCGGCACCCGCACCCGCCCCGCGTTCCCCCTGCGCAGCACGGACTCGATCCCGTCCGCCCCGCCCCGCCGCTTCTCCTCGTCGTCGGACTGCAGCGCGCGCAGCGAGGACACCGTCTCGTCCAGGTCGGAGGCGACCGAGGCCAGTACGTCCGCCACCGGCCCCGGGTTCGCCGAAAGGATCTCCACCCACATCCGCGGATCCGACGCCGCGATCCGCGTCACGTCCCGGATCCCCTGGCCACACAGGCGTACCGCCGTCTCGTCCGCCTCCTCCAGCCGCGCCGCCACCATCGACGACACCAGCTGCGGGGTGTGCGAGACCAGGGCGACCGCCCGGTCGTGGGCGTCCGCGTCCATCACCACCGGCACCGCCCGGCACAGCGCCACCAGCTCCAGCGCCAGGTTGAGCACCTCGGTGTCACTGTCCCTGGTCGGCGTCAGCACCCACGGCCGCCCCTCGAAGAGGTCCGCCGAACCCGCCAGCGGCCCGGACTTCTCCTTGCCCGCCATCGGATGCGTCCCGATGTACGGGGTGAGGTCGCAGCCCAGCGCCTCCAGCTCGCGCCGCGGTCCGCCCTTCACACTGGCCACGTCGATGTACCCGCGCGCCACTCCACGCCGCATCGCGTCCGCCAGGGTCGCCGCGACATGCGTAGGCGGTACGGCGACGATCGCCAGGTCGACCCGGTCCTCGGGCACCGCGTCGGTCCCCGCGCCGAGCGCCGCGGCGGTGCTCGCCCGGTCCGGGTCGTGGTCGGCGAGGTGGACGGTGACGCCCCGGGCCGCGAGGGCGAGGGCGGCGGACGTACCGATCAGACCGGTGCCGATGACGAGTGCGGTTCTCACGGGGCGGGGTCCTTGCGCAGGAGTGGGTTCGAAGGGGGCTGATTCAGCCTAGTAGGAGGCCACAGCGCCGACGGCCCCGGCCGCCCGCACCGCGTACCTGTACGAGGACAGGGCGTACGCGAACGCGGGCGGCCGGGGCCGTGGGGAGGAGCTGGAGGTGGGGGTGCGGGAGGGGCCCCTCAGAGCCCCTGCTGCCGGATGAGGTCCTCCAGCGAGGTCGCCTGCGGCATCGACCCCTCCGGGGTCAGCTTGTCGACCGCCTGCGGGAGCGCCTGTGCCACCTGGTCGGCGGCCTCCTGCGGGGTCACCCCGGTCTCCTGGGCGACCTGCGCGAGGGCCTCGTCCGGGAGGGCCTGGGCGACCTGCTCGCCGCTGACCGCCTTGTTCTCGCCGGTGCCGACCCAGGACTCGGCCTGCTCGGCGAGGCCGGACTTCTTGAGCATGTCCATGATGCCGTCGAGCGGGCTGCCGCCGCCCTGGCCGCCGGCCGCGCCGCCACCGGCCGCCTGGCCGCCACCGCCGAGGGCACTGAGGAGCGAGCCGAGGATGTTCCCGGCGCCGCCGGAACCGGAGTTTCCGCCGCCCAGTAGGCCGCCGAGGAGACTGCCGAGGTCGTTGCCCGCCATGGTCCTGCCTTTCGAGATGCGTTCGAGAAGGTCGAGTCCGGACTCGGACTCATCAGACTCGTTCAATCTCGCCCAGATGCGGTCATGCTGCCACTCAGACGGACTCGGCATGACTCAGCGGGATCCGTCCGATTCTCCCGCGCGCCCCCCGCGACCGCCGGTTCGGCATGTCCTGGCTATGGACGACAGGGCCCGGGGTCCGCTTGCATGGTGTGTCCGGCACCGCCTACCCGGTGTCGCGGGGAGGCCCCCAATGAAACGCTCAGGTCCCCTCTACACACTGCTCGCAGGTCTCCTGCTGGCGGTCTTCATGCTGTCGCTCAACGCGACCACGGGCACCAAGAGTTCGGGGTACGGAGGGGGCGCCGCCGCCTCCACACCCCCGAGCCCCTCGGACCCGGGCGCCACTGCTACCCCTGGCGCCTCCTCCGCCCCACCCCCCTCTACCGCCCCACCCTCCGCTCCTTCCACCGCGGCTCCCTCGCCGTCGGCCACCGCCCCCGAGAGCGTCTACGCGGGGCGTACCGCCGACGACTCGGCCGCCGTGTCCCTCTCCGTAAGGGACGGCAAGGCGGTGGCGTACTACTGCGACGGCCGCACCCGCGAGTCCTGGCTGAAGGGCAATGTCGAGGACGACGGCAGCATGACCCTGACCGGGAAGAACGGCGCCAAGCTGGAGGCCACTACCCGCGCCGGGAAGGTCCAGGGCCAGGTCGAGGTCGCGGACCGCCCGCAGAACTTCACCGCGGCCAGGGCCACCAAACCCTCCGGCCTCTACCGCGCCACCGCCCAAGTGCGCGGCGCCCAGATCGACGGCGGGTGGATCGTCCTCCAGGACGGCCGCCAGGTAGGCATCGTCAACCGCGCCGGCAAGCCGTCCCCCGCTCCTAGCATCGACCCGGCCAACGGCGCCGTGGTCATCGACGACGCCCGGCTGCTGGCCCGCCCGGTCGCCCCGTAACCGCCCCACAGCCGACCCGAGCGCAGCATCCAGGGAGTGACCCCGAGATGAGCAACGTCGATCCCAGCGCACCCACCGCCTCGTTCCCCTCCCCGGTCGGCAATCACGCCCGCCCGGGCCCGGCCCGCTGGCTCGTCCCTGCGCTGGTGGCCGCGGTGGTGGCGGTCGGCCTCGGGGCGTACGGCAAGATCCACGACCCGGCCGGTACGGCGTTCAACCTGGCCGGGTTCAGCAGCACGGGCGCGGTGAAGTCCTGGCTGGCGACAGGGGCGTTCGTCTTCGCTCTCGCCCAGATCCTGCTGGCGCTGGCCATGTACGGGAAGCTGCCGGGCGTCCGCGGCACTCCCACCCTCTCCAGCGCACACCGCTGGTCCGGCCGCATCGCCTTCCTCCTCGCGGTACCGGTCGCCGTCCACTGCCTCTACGGTCTCGGCTTCCAGACCTTCGGCAGCCGGGTGATGTGGCACTCTCTGGCGGGCTGCTTCTTCTTCGGGGCGTTCAGCGCCAAGATGCTGCTGCTGCGTGCGGAACGGCTGCCCGGCTGGCTGCTGCCGGTGGTGGGCGGCCTGCTCTTCACCGTGCTCACCGTGGTCTGGCTGACCTCGGCACTGTGGTTCTTCCGCACCTTCGACGTCTCCACCTGACGCCTCACCGCTCTCGTACCTCCTCCGTCCTCTCCAAGGGAGCCAAACCCCTATGCACCCACCCACCACCCGCCGCACCGTCCTCGCGGCGGCAGCCGGCACGGCGGCCGTCCTGGCCACCGGCTGCACCAAGTACGGCGACGAGGGCGGCGCGGGCGGCGACAACGAGCCGCCCGCCGAATCCACCGCTCCGCCACCCGCGTCCTCCGGTGCCGCCTCCGGCCAACAGCCGCCCAAGCCCGCCCCGTTGGCCACCACTTCGGAGATCCCGGTGGGCGGCGGCAAGGTCTTCAAGGACGAGAAGGTGGTCGTCACGCAGCCCGAGGCGGGCAGCTTCAAGGCTTTCTCCGCCGTCTGCACCCACCAGGGCTGCACGGTCGCCGACGTCTCCGGCGGCACCATCAACTGCCCCTGTCACGGCAGCAAGTTCCGCCCCGCCGACGGCTCGGTGGCGGGCGGGCCCGCCCCGCAGCCCCTGCCCCCGCGCGCCATCACCGTCGAAAAGAACGCGATTCGCCTGACCTGACCAGCCACAATCCCCGTATGACACCCCCTCCCTCAGCACCTCCTTCCTCAGCACCCCCCTCCTCACTCGACCTCGTCCGCGACCACACCCTCTACTCCTGCGTCATGGGCTCCCGCGCCTTCGGCCTGGCGACGGAGGACAGCGACACGGACATCCGGGGCGTCTACCTCGCCCCCACTCCCCTCTTCTGGCACTTCGACAAGCCCCCCACCCACCTGGACGGCCCCGCCCCCGAACAGTTCTCCTGGGAGCTGGAGCGCTTCTGCGAACTCGCCCTGCGCGCCAACCCCAACATCCTCGAAGTCCTGCACTCCCCGCTCCCCCTCGCCGTCACCGACACCGGCCGCGAACTCCTCTCCCTGCGCGCCGCGTTCCTCACCCGGCAGGCCCGCGCCACCTTCGTCGGCTACGCCGACAGCCAGCGCCGCAAGATCGAGGCCGACGTCCGCCGGTACGGCGCCCCCCGCTGGAAGCACGCCATGCACCTGCTGCGTCTGGTGATGTCCTGCCGGGACCTTCTCCGTACGGGTGAATTGACCCTCGACGTGGGCGACGCCCGCGCCTGTCTCCTCGACGTCAAACGCGGCGAAGTCCCCTGGCCGGAGATCGAGTCCCGTCTCCACCGTCTGGTCAACGAGGCCACCGAAGCCGAATTCAGCAGTCCGCTTCCCGCCCTCCCCGACCGCGCCCGGGTGGAAGACTTCCTGATCCGTACGCGCCGCAGGTCGGCCCTCGTGTACGGGGAGCCCGTGTAGCAAACACCTGGGGAGGGACCGGCCAGTGGCCTGGGACGAGTGGGAACGGTTGAAGTCCGGCAGCGGGAGCGGCGGCGGCCGCCCCGATCTGGTGGCCCGCCAGGACGACCTCGGCGCGGTCGGCCACGAGGCGTTCGTACTCCACCGCGCGCTCACCGACCGCGCGAACGTCGCGGGCTCCGCCCCCGGAAAATCCGGTTCCTGTACGTCGTCCCAGGCGGCCGCCGCCCTCAAGAGCCACCACTTCACCATGGGCGCCGCCCTGGAGACCACCGTCACCCGCTGGACCTCCCAGCTGAGCGCCCTCCTCCAGGCCTGCGCCCACGTCTCCAACCACCTCGACCACACCAGGGCCACCCACGCCCAGGACGACGCCAAGATCAAGGCGGCCCTGCGCGGAATCGACTCCGCGCCCGCACCCCCGGTCCCGGTGTCCCGCCTCTCCGAGTACTTCAAGTAGGTCGACGCCCCCACATGAGCCCCCTCACGCCCACGGACGTCGCCGAGGCCGACCTCGCCCCGCTCGGCCATGCGGCCGCCGACTGGAAACGCACCGCATCCCACCTGAAGTCCCTCGCCGCCCAAGCCCGTTCCGGCCTCCTGGCCAAGTCGGAGCGGGCCCGCTGGGAGGGCGTCAACGCGGCGGTCACCCGTGACTTCATCCGCAAAACAACAAAGGAGTTCGACGACGCGGAGACGGAGGCGTCGAGCATCGCGGCGATCCTGACGGACGCCCACCGGGAACTCACCCGCATCCAGAAGTCGGTACGCCACCTCCGCGACGTGGAGGGCCCGAAGCTGGGCCTTCCGCTGAAGGGCCCGGCCGGAGTTCCGCTCCCCTCGCTCAACCCCCGTACCTCCGCGGACCGCGAGCTGCTCCACCAGCTCTCCCTGCTGGCTGCTCACGCGACCGAGATCGACGCCTCGGTGGCCCGCGCCCTTCGCACGTCCCACGGCGAGGACACCGCCAACTTCGGTCACCGCGCCTACGGCTCCCTCAACGACGCCCAGCGCGAACGCGCCCTCGAACTGGCCAAGGTCGGCACTCTGATGACCGACACCCAGTTCTCCGAGCTCAACGCCCTCCTGAAGTTCAACGCCCAGGACTCGGCCTTCTCCACCAGCTTCTTCAAGGGCCTGGGCGGCCCCCGCCAGACCCTGGACTTCTACGGCCGCATGTCCCTCGACAGCACACTGGGCGACCAGCCCTCCCGCCTCGCACTCGCCAAGGAACTCCAACGCGCCATGGGCCGGGCACTAGCCTCCGCCACGGACCCCGACAACCCCGCCCACCTTCCCGCCACCTGGGCCGGGGAGTTCCGCGAACTGGGCACCCAACGCCTCGCCTTCGACCACCTCCCCCGGGACAACCCCTACGGCTACCAGGTCCTGGGCGGCCTCCTCCGCCACGGCAACTACGACCCCCGCTTCCTGAACCCCCTCGCCGAGGACATCCTCCGCCTCCACAAGGAGGACCCCGGGATGTTCACGGACACCCGGCCCCACCGCAACGACGACCCCGACTTCGGCTTCAACCCCTCCGGCGGAACCGGCGCCGGCTACGACCCCCTCACCAGCGCCCTGGAGGGCCTGGGCCACAGCCCCGAAGCCGCAAAGGAGTTCTTCAAGGGAGGCCGCCACCTGGACGACCTGACCTCCCCCGACTTCAAGTGGCCCCCGGACACCCTGGACCACGACACGGACTCCCACGACGGAGGCCCGGACGCACTGGGCCACGCGCTGGAGGCGGCGACGACGGGGCACCCGTGGGACAACGCCGCCCTGGGACTGCACCGGGACGCGGAGACCGCCGCGATCATGAGGAAGGTCATCACCCTGTACAGCCCAACGTCGGACGTGGAGCCGCAGGGTGCGCTGATGGACAGCTTGGGGCGGATGGGAGCGGCATACATCGACGACCTGAACTATTCGACGCTGAACTTCGGCGACGGAGGCGACGACCTGGGCAGGGGCGAGCTCTTCCGCCTGGGCGGAACTCCGCGCACGGACTTCGGCGAGTTCGAGGCACGGAACTTCATGAACGTGGTCGCGGGAAGCGAAGAGGGATACAAGATCCTTTCAGCGGCCCAGCAGGTGTACACCTCCAGCGCGCTGGCCTCCTTCGAGGACGACCATGGCTCTGGTGTGGCCTTCGCGCACAACGCCGCCAAGGTGCACGGAATTCTGGACCAGTCGCGGATCTCGCAGGTCGAACTCGACTTCAAGGACACAGAGGAACAGGCGAACCTGAGCGAGGAGAAGAAGGGCGAGTGGCGCAAGTACGCCGTCGAGGGCGCGGCCGCAGCGGTCGCGGGCATCGGCAGCACGCTCATTCTCGGCCCTGCCGCAGGCGTGGCCGTGGCGACTGCGGTGCCCTTGGCGATGGACGCCGGGGCGGGTGCCGTGGGCACCGCGTACGGGAACCACACGTTGCAGTACCTCAAGGACAACGAGGTCAAGAACGACGGCGAGGCCCTCAAGTCGATGCAGGAGATCGAGGATTCCTGTGCGGCGGGAACGTGGCATCCGGTTTCCAGGTACGCAAACGCAGTCGGCCTGTCCGAGGAGGAGCGCAGAGAGCTGCACCGGGAAATCGAAGAGTCGCACGCACTCGGCAGATCCAAGATGCAGTCAGCCCGACAGGTCAGTTGAGGAACGATGAACAGAATCCGTTCAATTAACGGCACCCTCCTCGTGGTCGCATGCGTCGCAACGGCATGCTCCGCTCCTCGCAGCGATCCGCCCGTCGGGCAACGGATCTGTGCCTCCCTCATGGGAACGGGCTACGTGGAGTCCGTAACGCGGTCAATGCACCGTGGAGATGTCGAGTACGCCAACACTGGCGTTCCGCTGAAGAAGCTACTCGCTGCTCTACTGGCCGAAGGACGTTCGTGGCGTCCGGGAGACGACTACTACGCCCACGACATCACACCTTGCGTCTTCGGCGCGACCACGTCCCGGGACTCCCTCACAGTGAAAGTGGGCTGGTTCGGAGCACCGCTGTCGACGCTACGGAACGACTGGCACCCAGCAGGCGGCGACGTCCTCTCCGGTTGGTGGCTCCACGAGGACGACTCCCGCTACGCCTTCCCCTGCAAAGTCACCGGCTCACACTCCGCCCAACAGGAGCAGATCCCACTCTCGGTGCGCCTCAACGCCAAGAACCTCGACGGCTTCACCCCCGAGCTTCGCAGCCGGGTCGCCGCCGCCCTCGCCCGCACGGTGGCCACCCAGCTCCACTGCGCCAACAGGCCCGCCATCCCGGCCCGCCTGACCACCCCTCCCTACAACCCCGTCCGCTCCACCCCGTCCCACTCCTCCCCCAACCCCTCCAGCTCCCCCCGGTACTCCACCCGCTCCACCCACTCCCCCGGCCAAGCCCCCGCCCCCAGATGAGCGCCCGCGAACGCTCCCGCGAGGCAGGCGATCGAATCCGAGTCGCCCCTCGTGCACGCCGCCCGGCGCAGCGCCAGCAGCGGTTCCTGCGGGAACCACAGGAAGCACAGCAGCGCCGTCGCCAACGCCTCCTCCGCGACCCACCCCTCCCCCGTCACCAGACACGGATCCACCTCCGGCGACACCGCCGGATCCCGCAGCGCCGCCTCCAGCCCCTCCAGGACCACCAGACACTCGTCCCACCCCCGCGCGATGAAGTCCGCCGGCAGCGCGTCGTCGGCGTAGGTCCACAGGTCCCCCAGCCACCGCTCGTGATACCGCGTCCGGTTCTCCAGGGCGTACGACCGCAACTGGCCGACCAGCCCCGCCGGTTCCGCCCCCTGCGCCAGCAGGAACACTGCTCGCGCGGTCAGGTCACTCGCCGCCAGCCCCGTCGGATGACCGTGCGTCAGCGCCGCCTGCAACTGCGCGATCCCGGCCCGCTCGCTCTCCCCCAGCCCCGGCGCCAGCCCCACCGGCGCCACCCGCATGTTCGCCCCGCACCCCTTGGAGCCGATCTGCGAGGCCCGCTGCCAGGGAAGGTCGCTGTCGAGCAGTCGGCACGCCACCATGCAGGTCCGCCCCGGCGCACGGTTGTTCTCCGGCGAGTGGTACCAGTCCACGAACTCCTCCCGCACCGGCCGCTCGAACCTCAGCGGGCCCAGCGGCCCCCGCGCCATCGCACGCCGCAGTCCCCGCCCGAGCGCCAGCGTCATCTGGGTGTCGTCGGAGACAAAGGCCTTCTTCGGCAGCTCCATCTCCCGCCAGGGCCCGCACTTCGCCAGGATCGACGGCACGTCGTTGAACTCGGTGGGAAAGCCGAGCGCATCCCCGAGGGCCAGCCCCAGCAGCGATCCGGTGGCCGCCCGCTTCGTACGTATCGCACTCATCAGGAAAATCCCTTCGTCGACTTTTCGACAGATCGTTCGGACGGCCGCGCCAACGGCGGCCGCAGCAACGGGGGATGCAGCACACTCGCCGCCCCCGCCCGGTAGAGCGCCGCCGGCTTCCCCCGCCCGCCGGTCCGCCGCAACTCCCCTCCCACCGGCTCCACGAACCCCTCCGCGGCCAGCACCTTGCGCCGGAAGTTGGGCCGGTCCAGGGTCACGCCCCACACCGTCTCGTACACCCGCAGCAGCTCCCCGAGGGTGAACTCCGGCGGGCAGAAGGCCATCGCGAGCGCCGTGTACTCCAACTTGCCGCCGATCCGCCGCCGGGCGTCCGCGAGGATCCGCCCGTGGTCGAACGCGAGCCCCAGCTCCCCTTCCACCGGCACCCACCGGGCCTCCACCGCGTCCCCGCCCCCACGCGGCTCCGGCAGATCGGGCAGCAGCGCCGCGAAGGCCACCGAGACGACCCGCATCCGGGGGTCCCGGCCGGGGTCGCTGTACGTCCGCAGCTGCTCCAGGTGGAGGCCGGTGACGACGTCCTGCGACAGCCCCGTCTCCTCGGCGAGTTCACGCAGCGCGGCCTGCTCGGCGGACTCGTCGGGGAGCAGGAACCCGCCGGGCAGCGCCCACTGCCCGGCGTACGGCTCCTGTCCGCGCCGTACCAGCAGCACCCTCAGCCGCCCCTCCCGGACGGTGAAGACCGCCAGGTCCGCGGTGACCGCGAACGGCTCGAAGGCGTGCGGGTCGTACCCCTCGGGCCTCGCAGAACCGGTCACTTGAGTGCCTCCTCCTCCGGTGCGGGCGGTGCAGCCGGCACCTCGGGTGCGGCCGGTCGGGCCGGTACGGGCACGGCCTGCCGCCACTCCCGCAGACCGACCACGCAGAGCGCGGCCAGCACGGCGTACAGCAGAGCCGTCGGCCAGAGCCCCTTGGCCGCGTACAGCGGTACGTGCACGACGTCGGCGACCAGCCACAGCAACCAGGACTCCAGGACCCTCCCGGCCTGCCCCCAAAGGGCCAGCAGCGACATCGTGGTGAGAGCGGCGTCCCAGAACGGCACCGTGGAGTCGGTGAAGCGCAGCAGTACGCAGGTCAGCAGGGCCGTCATCACCGCGCACGCCAGGGCCGACCGGACACCCTCGGTGCGGCGTACGTGCCGCACCGGGAGCGCGTGTCCTGGTCCACCCCCGTGGGTCCAGGACCACCAGCCGTACCCGGCGAGGGCGGTGAAGACGATCTGGAGCCCCGCGTCCGCGTAGAGCCCGGCACGGGAGAAGGCCACCGCGAACAGCAGGTTGGCGACCAGTCCCAGCGGCCAGTTGGCCACCTTCAGGCGAGCGAGCAGCCAGACGCTGAGTACGCCGAGGAGACAGCCGGAGATCTCGATGGCCGTCATCCCCGCCCTCCTTAATGGTCAGGTTGACTATAAAGCGAGTGGGAAATCGCCGCAAGAGGTCCCTGCGACGCCGCGCGCACGCAGAACAGCCCGCCGCACGACATGCGTGCGACGGGCTGCGGAGCGGCTGCCGGAGCAGCGAACGGGACCGGCCTAGAGGCCGACCTCCTTCATCAGCATGCCGACCTCGGTGTTGGTGAGGCGGCGCAGCCAGCCGGACTTCTGGTCGCCCAGCGGGATCGGCCCGAAGGACGTGCGGACCAGGCGCTCGACCGGGAAGCCGGCCTCGGCCAGCATCCGGCGGACGATGTGCTTGCGGCCCTCGTGGAGGGTGACCTCGACCAGGTAGTTCTTGCCGGTGTTCTCGACGACGCGGAAGTGGTCGGCGCGGGCGTACCCGTCCTCCAGCTCGATGCCGTCCTTGAGACGCTTGCCCAGGTCGCGCGGCAGCGGGCCCTGGATGGCGGCCAGGTACTGCTTCTTCACGCCGTACTTGGGGTGGGTGAGACGGTGGGCCAGCTCGCCGTGGTTGGTGAGCAGGATGATGCCCTCGGTCTCGGTGTCGAGACGGCCGACGTGGAACAGCCGCGTCTCGCGGTTGTTCACGTAGTCGTTGAGGTTCTGGCGGCCGTCCGGGTCACCCATGGTGGCGACGACACCGGCCGGCTTGTTCAGCGCGAAGAACAGGTGGGACTGGGCGGCGACGGTCAGACCGTCGACCTTGATCTCGTCCTTGTGCGGGTCGACCCGCATGCCCTGCTCGACCACGATCTGGCCGTTGACCTCGACGCGCGACTGCTCGATGAGCTCCTCGCACGCACGGCGCGAGCCCATACCGGCGCGGGCGAGGATCTTCTGCAGACGCTCGCCCTCCTCCTCGGCGCCCGGGAAGGTCTTCGCGACCTTGATGTCGGGCTTGCCCGCGTAGCGGTCCCGGTTGCGCTGCTCGATCTTGGCGTCGAGCTCGCGCGGGCGGGAGGCACCGGCGTTGAAGTTGCCGCGACGGCCCGGCTTCTGCGGGGTCTTCGGGGACTTGGGGCCGCCCTTGGCGCCGCCGCGCGCGGAGTCGCCGCGGCCACTGCGGGGGCCCTCGTGGGTGGCGGAGGGGCCTACGTCGTAACGCCGCTCCTCGGGACGGGGACGCTTCGGGCGCTGGTCGCGCTCGTCGTCGCGGGAGTCACGTCCGCCGTCGTAGCCGCCCTCGCGCCCGCCGCCGGACGTACCGCGCCCGCCGCCGAAGCCCTGGCCGCCACCGGAGCCGCCGCGACCGCCGCCGGAGGTGCCCCGGCCGCCGCCGAAGCCCTGGCCGCCGCCGGAGCGGCCGCCACCGGAGGACGCACCGCCGCGACCGCCGCCGAAGCCCTCACGTCCGCCGCCGGAGGCACCACGGCCGCCGGAGCCGCCGCGACCGCCGCCCGCCGAGCCCGAGCCGGAGCCCGCGCCCCGTCCGCCGCCGGAGCCGCCCGCGCCGCCGCGCCCGCCGCCTGCCGGGCCGCGTCCGTTGCCCGCGCCACCCCGCTGGTTCCGGTCGTTGCCGCTGCTGCCGCTGTTCCTGCCGTTGCTTCGCATCAAAAATCCGTCTTGTCGTCGTCTGCGTCGGTGTCCGGGGCGTCCGGATCGAACGACGGCACACCCTCTTGCGTCTCGGACTCGATCGCGTCCGCCTCTGGGAGGAAGGGAGCGAGCTCCGGGAGCTCGTCCAGGCCTCGCAGGCCCATCCGCTCCAGAAAGTAGTTCGTCGTCCTGTACAGGATCGCACCTGTTTCGGGTTCCGTGCCCGCCTCCTCCACCAGACCCCGCTGGAGGAGGGTCCGCATGACCCCGTCGCAGTTCACTCCCCGTACGGCCGAGACCCGCGACCGGGACACCGGCTGGCGGTACGCGACGACGGCCAGCGTCTCCAGGGCCGCCTGGGTGAGCCGCGACTGCTGTCCGTCCAGTACGAAGGCCTCCACCGCCTCCGCGTACCGCGAGCGCGAGTAGAACCGCCAGCCGCCCGCCACCAGCCGCAGCTCGAATCCCCGCCCCTGCACGGTGTACTCGTCGGCCAGCTCCCGCAGCGCGTCCGTCACCTCCCGCTCCGTACGGTCCAGGACCTTTCCCAGATGTACGGCGCCGGCGGGCTCGTCCACCACCATCAGCACGGCCTCCAGCGCCCCCTTGAGGTCCAGCTCCCGCTCACTCACTCCTTCTCCTCCACCGCAGAGTGCTCAGCATCGAATTCCCCGGTCACCACGAAATTCCCGCAGTCGCCGCCCGTCCAGGTCACCCTCAGCTCGCCCAGCGCCTCCTCCTGGTCGAGCGCGACGGCCTTCTCCCGGTACAGCTCCAGCAGGGCCAGGAAGCGCGCCACCACCGTCAGGGTGTCCGAGACGTCCCCCACCAGCTCGTGGAAACCGGCCGCCCCGCGCTCCCGCAGCAGCCCCACCACGATCGCCGCCTGCTCCTGCACGGACACCAGCGGCGCGTGAATGTGATCGACGTACACCTCGGGCTTCGTCCTGGGCTGCATCGCCTTCACCGCCAGCTTCGCGAACCCCTCGGCCCCGATGCTGATCACCACCTCGGGCAGCAGCTCCGCCAGCCGCTCCTCCAGCCCCACCGTCCGCGGATACCGCCGCCCCTCGGCCTCCCAGCGCTCCTCGAAGATCCCCGCGATCCTCTTGTACGCCCGGTACTGCAACAGCCGCGCGAAGAGCAGGTCCCGCGCCTCCAGCAGCGCCAGATCCGCCTCGTCCTCCACCTCGGCGGCGGGCAGCAGCCGGGCCGCCTTCAGGTCCAGCAGCGTCGCCGCCACCACCAGGAACTCGGTCGTCTGGTCCAGGTCCCAGTCCGGACCCATCGCCCGGATGTGCCCCATGAACTCGTCGGTGACCTTCGACAGCGCCACCTCCGTCACATCCAGCTTGTGCTTGGAGATCAGCTGAAGCAGCAGGTCGAACGGCCCCTCGAAATTCGCCAGCCGCACGGTGAACCGCCCGTCACCGGGCTCGGGAGGCCCACCGGGGACAGGAGCCTCACCAACCTCGGGAAGAGCAACAGGCTCGGGCTGGTCCGCCCCGTGGGCACGGCCGGGAAGAGGCGCGGCGGGGGCTGGAAACACCTCCGCCCCCGGTCCGCGCCCCAGTGGGCGCCGACCCGAGGGGCGGCCGGGTGAATCGTCTGACGGCGTGGGCGGCATCAAGGGGGTCCATAGCTACAAGGGGCACAACCAAACCCCGCGAGGCTATCCTCAACGCCCCCGCAGCCGCCGTACCAGAATGCTCGCGTCGCCCCGCGACTCCAGATCGGCGAGTACGACGGCGACCGCCTCGCGGACGATCCGCCCGCGGTCGACGGCCAGTCCGTGCTCGCCCCGCAGGACGAGACGCGCGTGCTCCAGGTCCATGAGCTCCTCGGCGGAGACATAGACGGTGATCTTCTCGTCGTGCCGCTCACGGCCGCTGGGCCGCCGGTTGGCGCCCCTGCTGCCCCGGCGCCGGGGCTGACTCCCGGCAGGGCTCTGCGCGGCGCCACGGCCCGCCCCAGGGGCCTCCTGGGCCCGATTGGCGGCGGCCTTGGCGGCGGCGGTCGCGGAACCGGCCTGGGCGGCCCCTTCCGCTCCCCGGGTCCGCTGCTGCCCGGCTCCGTCGGCTGCGGCGCCGTGCTCGGCGCCCTCACCGCTCTCGTCGGAGCCGGCGTCCGGAGCGGGTTCCCCCGCCGGTGCCGGCACCCTCGGCGCCTCGCCGTTGGTGCCGGACCTCCGGTTGGCGGCCTGAAGGCCCATCCCCCCGGTCGTACGGAACAGCTCGTCGGCCCCCGGCAGACTCACTCGGCGTGACACCGGGCGAGCACCTCCCTGGCGAGCTGACGGTAGGCGGCGGCGCCGACGGAGTTCGAGGCGTACGTGGTGATGGGTTCACCGGCGACCGTGGTCTCCGGGAAGCGCACCGTACGGCCGATGACCGTGTGGTACACGTGCTCGTCGAACGCCTCGACCACCCGCGCGAGGACCTCACGGCTGTGCACCGTGCGCGAGTCGTACATGGTGGCCAGGATGCCGTCGAGCTCCAGGTCGGGGTTGAGCCGCTCCTGGACCTTCTCGATGGTCTCGGTCAGCAGGGCCACACCGCGCAGTGCGAAGAACTCGCACTCCAGCGGCACGATCACCTTGTGAGCGGCCGTCAGGGCGTTCACGGTGAGCAGGCCCAGCGAGGGCTGACAGTCGATCACGATGTAGTCGTAGTCGTTCATCAGCGGCTTGAGCGCCCGTTGCAGCGTCGACTCCCGCGCGACCTCGCTGACCAGCTGCACCTCGGCAGCCGACAGGTCGATGTTGCTGGGCAGCAGGTCCATGTTCGGAACCGCCGTCTTCAGCAGCACCTCGTCGGCCGACATGCCCCGCTCCATGAGCAGGTTGTAGACCGTGAGGTCGAGCTCCATCGGGTTCACCCCGAGACCGACAGAGAGTGCTCCCTGCGGGTCGAAGTCGACGAGCAGGACGCGGCGTCCGTACTCGGCGAGCGCGGCACCCAGGTTGATGGTCGAGGTGGTCTTGCCGACCCCGCCCTTCTGGTTGCACATCGCGATGATCTTGGCCGGGCCGTGATCGGTCAGCGGTCCGGGGATCGGGAAGTACGGCAGCGGCCGTCCGGTCGGGCCGATCCGCTCGCGGCGCTGACGGGCAGCGTCGGGGGCGAGGGTGGCCGCGTACTCGGGGTCGGGCTCGTACTCGGCGTCGGGATCGTAGAAGTGGCCCTGGGGCACTTCGTCGAAGTCGGCGAAGCCGGTGGTGGACTTATCGCCACTCTGGTCGCCGGCCATGGCGTTCACGTGTAGGCCGTCCATGCTCTGGTGGGATGTCGTCATGTGCTGATGGGTGGCGAAGGTGCGGACCGCTACCGAGCCGACAGCTTCGAGCCCCGTAGTGCTCTGGCCCTGCGCAGGCGTTCCCGATCGACCACCCCCGGGAGTAAATGTCGACTCATTCACAAGTCGTCTTACCTCCTTGGGACGTGACCAGGAAACTTATCGATAGGTCAGCGTGGCACTATGCCGACGGTCGCCGACTCTATGGCGTGTCACCGCTCCGCAGCAACACAATCCACCGGACCCGGGTCGATGTGTCGGCAACGGAACACCTCTCTGTCAAGGGTGCGCGGCTACCTGGGCAGGGTCCGTCCGACACGTTTCGCGGGTGTGCGAAACGGTTAAAGGGTTACGTTCGCGACGAGTTGAGCGAGCGTCGCAAAGTACCGGATACGCCTCCGGCCGGACCTCGCGCAGCAAGGTCCGGCCGGGCACGTGATGTTGACGACGCCTGTTGACGCGTCAGCCGAGAAGGGTGCTCAGCTCAAGGTGCGGAAGGTCGTGCGCCTCGGCCACCTCGCGGTAAACGACCTGGCCGTCATGGGTGTTGAGGCCCTTGGCGAGCGCCGGGTCACGACGCAGCGCCTCGACCCAGCCGCGGTTCGCGAGCTCGACGATGTACGGCAGCGTGGCGTTGGTCAGCGCGTAGGTCGAGGTGTTGGGGACGGCACCCGGCATGTTGGCCACGCAGTAGAAGACCGAGTCGTGGACGTTGAACGTCGGCTCGGCGTGCGTGGTGGGGTGCGAGTCCTCGAAGCAACCGCCCTGATCAATTGCAATGTCGACAAGTACACTTCCGGGCTTCATCTTGGCGACGAGCTCGTTGGTGACCAGCTTCGGCGCCTTCGCACCGGGGATCAGCACGGCGCCGATGACGAGGTCGGCCTCGACGACGGCCTTCTCCAGTTCGAAGGCGTTGGAGACGATCGTCTGCACCTTGGTGCCGAAGACCTTGTCCGCCTCGCGGAGCTTGTTGATGTCACGGTCGAGCAGGGTGACGTGGAAGCCCATGCCCACCGCGATCTGGGTGGCGTTCCAGCCGGAGACACCGCCGCCGATGACCACGGCCCGGCCGGCCGCCGTGCCGGGGACGCCGCCGGGGAGCACGCCGCGGCCGCCGACCTGGCGCATCAGGTGGTAGGCGCCGACCTGCGGGGCGATGCGACCCGCGACCTCGGACATCGGGGCGAGCAGCGGGAGCGCGCGGTTGGCGGTCTCCACCGTCTCGTACGCAATGGCGGTGGTGCCGGACTCAAGGAGCGCGTCCGTGCACTCGCGGGAAGCGGCGAGGTGCAGGTAGGTGAAGAGCGTCTGGTCCTTGCGGAGGCGGTGGTACTCCTCGGCGATCGGCTCCTTGACCTTCAGCAGCAGGTCGGCGGTGGCCCAGACCTCGTCGGCGGTGTCGAGGATGCGCGCACCGGCCGAGACGTACTCGCCGTCCGTGATCGAGGAGCCGAGACCGGCGTCCTTCTCGATGACGACCTGGTGGCCGTGGCGCACGAGCTCGTGCACGCCGGCCGGGGTGATGGCCACGCGGAACTCGTTGTTCTTGACCTCGCGGGGGATGCCGACCTTCACGTCGATCACGGTCCTTGAATTCAGTGGGATGAAACGGGGCAATGCCTTACATACCCGGGCATGGAAGGCACGCCTGGGGAGCACCGCGGCTTGATGCGGCAGAGCCAGTCTAATGAAGGATTTCCAGCTGTCTAGCCTTACAAAGCATCAACCTCACGCAGATGTGCTACGGATTTCGTAGGCTGGAACCTCTTCTTCCATTAGCCTCTCCGCCGCGCTCCGCTGCAGCCGGGCCGCCGTGGGGTCACCGAGCCGGTCGAGAGTGTCGGCCAGCCGCAGCCGCAGCGCGGCCTGCAGCCGCACCTCGTCCGCCTGCCTGGCCCACTCGATCGCCTCGTGACAGGTCCGCAGCGACTCCTCGGGGCGCCCGGCGTACTCCTGGACGCGCGCCATTTCGCTCAACGCCCTTGCGTGGCCGGGGAGATCACCGAGCCGGCGCAGCCCGGAGGCCGCCGCCCGCCAGTTGCGCAGCGCCTCGCCGTAGCGCCCGGCATAGGTGTGCACCGCGCCGAGCCGCCCGTACAGCCGCGCCCCGTCCTCGTCCTCACCGCGCGCGAGCCGCTGGGCGAGCGCACGCCCGTACCAGTCGGAGGCGCGGGGGAAGTCGCCCATTTCCTGATACGTCCCACCCACGGATTCCATCGCGCGGGCGATGGCGTACGGATCCTGGGCGGTCCTGGCGGCGTCCAGGGCCGCCCGGTACCGGGTCAAAGCGTCCTGGGTACGTCCCGTACCCGCGTCCAGATCGGCCAGGTTGAGCAGGGCCGCGGCCTTCTCGCGGTGCAGATCGCGGCGCTCGGCCACGTCGAGCACCAGTCCGTGCAGCGCGTAGAGCTCGGGGGCGGCCTCCTCGGCAGTGCGGTGCGCGACCAGGGCCCGTACGAGCGCCGCGACCAGCCGCCTCGCCAGGGTGTCCAGTTCGCCGTCCCCGACCGCCATCCGGGCAGCGGCCAGCAGTGCGCTCTGCCGCGCCAGGAGCCACTCGGAGGCGTCCCGCGCATCGGCGAAGCGCAGGGCCCGGGGCAGTCCGGCGAGCTTCTTCCGCGCCGAGGAGCCCTCCGGTTCGGTGACCGCCCGGCAGGACTGGAGCTGACGTACGGTCCGCTCCAGCATCCGGGCCCGCGCCAACTGCCGCTCCGCGGGCCGGTCCTGAGCCTCCGTCAGGGCCAGCAGCAGTGGAGCCAGACACCCCGGCACCTGGTACTGCTCCCCCGCCGGATGCAGCAGGCCCTGCACCGCGAAGTCGTCGAGGGTTCTCTGCGCGGCCGAGACCGAGCACCCGGCGAGCGCGGAGGCGGTGTGGGCGTCGGCGAGTCCGGCGGGGGCGAGAGCGAGCAGTCGCAGTATCCGCGCGGCGGGCTGCGGCAGCGACCCGTACACCAGTCGCAGCGCCCGGCCCAGCGGTCCGGAACTCAGCGATCCGGGATCCTCCGGCAGCTCCAGCAGATGTTTGGTGACATCCGCCACGGAGGACTTCGGCCGGGCCGCGAGCCAGCCGCCGACCAGCACCAGCGCCGCGGGCTGCCCCCCGCACTCCTCGGCGAGCGCGTCGGCCGCCGTCGGGTCGACGGTGATGCGCACCTTCCCGGTCAGCCGCGCGAGCAGGGCGACCGAGGACGCCGTGTCCAGACCGCCGAGCGTGCACGGCCGTACGTCGACGATGCCGGTCAGCGGCCCCTGGGCGACGGCCACCACCAGGCAGTCCGGGGTGTCGGGCAGCAGCGGGTCGACCTGTTCCGCGTCCGCCGCGTCATCGAGCACCAGCAGCACCTTGCGCACCGCGAGTGCCTCGCGCACCATCTCGGAGAGAGTGTCCGCGTCGGCACCGGGCGGAGCCGTGATGCCCAGTTCGGCGAGGAGGCCGCGGGCAGTCTCCTCGGTGGGGATCCGCTCGCCGCCCGGCGCGGTCAGCCGGGCCCGCAGCGCGCCGGCCGGGTAGTCGGCGGCCACGGAGCGTGCCAGCTCCTCCGCCAGGGTGCTGCGTCCCGAGCCGGGGCGGCCCGCGATCAGCAGGACCCGGGCCCGGGGCACCTTGCGGCCGGTCAGGGTGTCGAGTCCGGTGCGCGCGATGTCGGCGCGCAGCTCCTTCAACTCCCTTTTCCTGCCGATGAATTCACCGGTGGCCCAGTCCGCTGCCGAGCCCGCCGCAACGGGGGTCGCGGTGACCGCCGTCGCGCTGCTGATGCCCACCGCCTGATCCGTCACGGGCCACGCTCCCGTCCACCTGCGCACCGATCCCCGGCCGCGACTGCGGCCGGGGATTCGAGCCTAGTTCACGCTCTGCGACGGATCGGGTGGAGCGCGGCGGGTACGTCCCCCGATCGGATCAGCAGTTCTTACGACCGACACCACTCGGGGCGGCGCACCTGCGGGCCGATTTCAGAACGGCCGCGCGGGCCACGGCGCCTCCGCGGGCCGCAGTACGTCCAGGCCGTCACCGGCCAGCGCCGCGCTCAGCGCCAGCACCCCGGTCAGCAGGCAGTTGTTGTGCAGCTCGCCCGCGAGGACCCCGCGCACCAGTTCCGTGAGCGGCACCCGGGCGTGCTCCATGTCGGCCTCCTCCTCGGACACCTCGAAGCGCTCGCCGTCGGCCTCCGAGAGGTCCCGGGCGAGGAAAATCCGTACCGCTTCGTCGGAACCGCCGGGCGAGGTGTAGAGGTCGGTGAGCACCCGCCAGTCCCCCGCCTTGATGTGCGCCTCCTCGTAGAGCTCGCGCTGGGCGGCGTGCAGCGGGTTCTCGCCGGGTACGTCCAGGAGTCCGGCCGGGATCTCCCAGAGCTTGTGGCGCACCGGGTGCCGGTACTGGCTGAGGACAGCCACCCGGCCCTGCTCGTCGAGGGCGAGGACGGCCACCGAGCCGGGGTGCACCTGGTAGTCGCGGCCCGCGACGGAGCCGTCAGGCATCACCACGCGATCGGTCCGGACGCTGGTCTTGGCCCCCTCGAACGGGGTCACCGACTCGGTGACCTGCCACTCCTGAGGGGTGTCCTTGATCGCCACGCACTTCCTCCTGAACGCAAAGAAACCGGGGTGAGGACCCTGAAAAGGTCCTCACCCCGGCAACGGTAACGCGCGGCCGGCGGTTGCCCGGCCGGGTCCCTACTTGCTCTGGCGCTCCACTGCCGCCTTCACCAGACCGGCGAAGAGCGGGTGCGGGCGGGTCGGGCGCGAGCGCAGCTCCGGGTGCGCCTGGGTGGCGACCAGGTAGGGGTGCACCTCGCGCGGGTACTCGACGTACTCGACCAGCTTGTTGTCGGGGGAGGTCCCGGAGAAGAGGATTCCGGCCTTCTGCTCCAGCTCGCTGCGGTAGGCGTTGTTGACCTCGTAGCGGTGGCGGTGGCGCTCGTCGACGTACTGCTCGTCGCCGTAGACCTCGCGCACGATGGAGCCCTCGGCGAGCTTGGCCGGGTAGAGGCCCAGGCGCATGGTGCCGCCCAGGTCGCCCGCGCCCTCGACGTACGCCAGCTGCTCCTCCATGGTGGAGATCACCGGGTGGGCGGTGGCGGCGTCGAACTCGGTGGAGTTGGCGTCCTCGATGCCGGCCAGGTTGCGCGCCGCCTCGATGACGATGCACTGCAGGCCGAGGCAGAGGCCGAGCAGCGGGACCTTGTTCTCGCGGGCGTACTGGATGGCGCCGACCTTGCCGGTCACGCCGCGCTCGCCGAAGCCGCCGGGGATGCAGATCGCGTCGACGTCGCCGAGCTGCTTCTGCGCCTCGGCCTGGGTCTTGCAGTCGTCGGAGGTGACCCACTTGACCTTGACCCGGGCCTTGTTGGCGAAGCCGCCGGCCCGGATGGCCTCGGTGACCGAGAGGTACGCGTCGGGCAGGTCGATGTACTTGCCGACCAGCGCGACTGTGACCTCGTGGTCGGGGTTGTGGACGCGCTCCAGGAGGTCCTCCCAGACGGTCCAGTCCACGTCGCGGAACGGCAGGTCCAGCTTGCGGACGACGTACGCGTCCAGGCCCTCGGTGTGCAGCACCTTGGGGATGTCGTAGATCGACTTGGCGTCGACGCAGGCCACCACGGCGTCCTCGTCGACGTCGCACATCAGCGAGATCTTGCGCTTGATGGACTCCGGGACCTCGCGGTCGGCGCGCAGCACGATCGCGTCGGGCTGGATGCCGATGTTGCGCAGGGCGGCGACCGAGTGCTGGGTCGGCTTGGTCTTCAGCTCGCCCGAGGGGCCGATGTACGGGAGCAGCGAGATGTGCACCACGAAGACGTTGTCGCGGCCGACCTCGTGGCGGACCTGGCGGACGGTCTCCAGGAAGGGCAGCGACTCGATGTCGCCGACGGTGCCGCCGACCTCGGTGATGACCACGTCGACGTCGTCGGTGGCCATCCGGCGGATGCGGTGCTTGATCTCGTTGGTGATGTGCGGGATGACCTGCACGGTGTCACCGAGGTACTCGCCGCGGCGCTCCTTGGCGATGACGGTGTTGTAGACCTGGCCGGTGGTGACGTTGGCCGAGCCGTCGAGGTCGACGTCGAGGAAGCGCTCGTAGTGGCCGATGTCCAGGTCGGTCTCGGCGCCGTCGTTGGTGACGAACACCTCGCCGTGCTGGAAGGGGTTCATCGTGCCGGGGTCGACGTTGAGGTACGGGTCGAGCTTCTGCATGGTGACGCGGAGACCGCGGGCCTTCAGGAGCGCACCCAGGCTGGAGGCAGTCAGACCCTTGCCGAGGGAAGAGGCGACACCCCCGGTGACGAAGATGTGCTTGGTCGTCGAGGCTTTGGGCTGCATGGCCAAGAGGGGGCTCCCGTGGTCGCGAAGTTCGGATGCGTTTCCGGCGTCCCTCGGGGGCTGATTTCCGGGGGTGCCGTCGCTGCGGTTCGGGGGGATTTGCGCCACCCGGCCACGGGCTACCAGGGTAACAGTGACTGCGGGAGGCTGCTTCCGGCGTCCACTGACAACCACTTTCGGACACTCTCCGCAACACCTTTCGGGCCATCTGCCGTCACCGCGCTCACACGGGCCCGCACACCACTTCGGTGGGGTTACGGCCGCCTGTTCGGCTCCCTTCACCGCTCCCTCACCAAGACGTCACGTGCGCCTCACCCATTCGGCCCACCGGCGTTGCGAAGAGCTCACGCGGATCGCCGACGACCGACGTATCCTTCACGGACACATCGCTGCGAGCCGGCCGGCGAAGGCATCATCCCCGCCCGCTCCCGGTCCCTGAAGCTCGTCGTCGAAGATCCCCTGACCCCAGAAGCCCCCTTTTCTCGTAAAAGGGGGCGGACGTGGCCGTTCGACTGGAGATTGCACGTGGCCGGGCGCATCGAGGACTACGCACTCATCGGAGACATGCAGACAGCGGCGCTGGTCTGCCGGGACGGCTCAGTCGACTGGCTGTGCCTGCCCCGCTTCGACTCCCATGCCGTCTTCGCCGGACTTCTCGGTACCGAGGAGCACGGCTTCTGGCGGATCGGACCCTCCTATCCGGAAGGCGAGGCGGCCCCCGCGGCCACCCGCCGCCGATACCGTGGGGACTCCCTCGTCCTGGAACAGGAGTGGGACACCCCGCGTGGCACGGTCCGGGTGACGGACTTCATGCCGCCGCGCGACGGCGCACCGCAGCTCACCAGAATCGTGGAGGGCGTCAGCGGCCGGGTGCCGATGCACTCGGCGTTGCGGATGCGCTTCAGTTACGGCCGGGTGGTGCCCTGGGTGCACCGCGTGGACGACCGTACGGTAGCCGTCGCGGGCCCCGACTCGGTGTGGCTGGACACGGACGTGGAGACCCACGGCCAGGACCTCACCACCCACTCGGACTTCACCGTCTCCCCCGGTGAGCGGCTCGCCTTCACCATCCAGTGGCAGCCCTCGCACAAGGAGGCGCCACCGGTGCCGGACCCGGAGGGCGCGCTGACCCTCACCACCGACTTCTGGCGGGAGTGGGTGGAGCACTGCACATACCACGGCCCCTACCGCGAGGCGGTGGTCCGCTCACTGATCACGCTCAAGGCGCTGACGTACGCCCCGACCGGCGGCATCGTCGCCGCGCCGACCACCTCCCTCCCGGAGGACATCGGCGGCTCCCGCAACTGGGACTACCGCTACACCTGGCTGCGCGACGCCGCCATCACCCTCTCCTCGCTGCTGCGCACCGGCTACCGCGAGGAGGCCCGCGCCTGGCGCGAGTGGCTGCTGCGGGCGGTGGCGGGCGACCCGGAGAACCTCCAGATCATGTACGGGATCGCCGGCGAGCGGGAACTCGGCGAGGCGGAGCTGGACTGGCTGCCGGGCTACGAGAAATCGGGTCCGGTACGGGTCGGCAACGGCGCCGCCCACCAGCTCCAGCTGGATGTCTACGGCGAGGTCACCGAGGCCCTCCACCTGGCCCACATGACCGGCCTGGCGCGCAACGACTACGCCTCCCTCCTCCAGCTCAAGCTGATCCGCTACCTGGAGGGCGCCTGGAACCAGCCCGACGAGGGCATTTGGGAGGTGCGCGGCCCGCGCCGTCACTTCGTGCACTCCAAGGTGATGACCTGGGTGGCCGTCGACCGCACGATCAAGCTGATCGAGTCGGGCGACGCGGACGGCCCGCTGGAGCGCTGGCGCGAGCTGCGCGAGGAGATCCACCGGGACGTCTGCGAGAACGGCTACGACCCGGAGCGCAACACCTTCACCCAGTCCTACGGCTCCCAGGAGCTGGACGCGTCGCTGCTGCTCATCCCGCAGATGGGCTTCCTGCCGCCCGACGACAAGCGCGTGATCGGCACCATCGAGGCGATCCAGCGCGAACTGTCCACCCCTGACGGCTTCATCCTGCGCTACCCCACCGACGGCGACAACGCGGGCGTGGACGGCCTGGAGGGCGACGAGGGCGCCTTCCTCGCCTGCTCGTTCTGGATGGCCGACGACCTCGCGATGATCGGCCGGGTCGACGAGGCGCGCAAGCTCTTCGAGAAGCTGCTGTCGCTCCGCAACGACCTGGGGCTGCTCGCCGAGGAGTGGGACTCCAAGCTGCAGCGCCAGGTCGGCAACTTCCCGCAGGCCTTCAGCCACGTGCCGCTGATCGACACGGCACTGCGGCTGACCGCGAGCGGGGCGTACGGGGGCTGACTGGCCCGTCGGCTCCCCTGGCCGGCTAGATGAGTTTGCCGATCACCTCCTGGGCGGCGCGGGCACCTTCGCTCGCGCCGCCTTCCATGAATCCCTGGAAGTCGTAGCTGGTGTGCTCGCCGGCGAGGTGGATGTTTCCCTGCGGGGTGCCCTCGTAGCCCGCGTACCGGTGCAGATAGCCGACGGGCCAGTAGGAGTACGCGCCGAGGCTGTACGGGCTGCGGTGCCAGGCGGAGAGCTGGGCCCTGCCGGTCCAGCTCTTCGACGTACCGGGGAAGAAGGCGTCGATCTCGCGGGCGCGGCGGGCCGCCAGGTCGCGTACGTAGGGATCAGATTCGGTGGCGAACGGGGTGGCCGGGGTCAGCGCCCTGGCCGCCCGTCCGCTGCCGAACTGGATGAGGATGCCGCCGCTGCCCGGCTGGATCTTGGTGGTGTCCCAGGTCTGCTGTATCTCGCTGTCGGTGAAGCAGTCGCCCGCCGAGACGCCCGGCCAGGCGCCGGTGCCGCGCCAGGGGCGGGCGTCGAACTGCATGTTGAGCTTGGTGCAGGTGCCCATGCGGGCGTCCCGGACGAGGTTGGTCATGCGCGGGTCGAAGCCGGCCCTGGTGAGGTCGAGGCGCTGGAGGACCGGGAGCGGGACGCAGAGCAGGGTGTGGTCGGCGGTGACGGTGGTGACGGTGCCCGCGTCGGTGAAGGTGAGGGTCTGGGTGCCGTCGGCGTTGGCGCGTACGGCGGTGAGCTGCTTGCCGTGCTGAACGGTGCCGCTGGGCAGGGCAGCGGCGATGGCGCGCGGGAGCTGGTCGTTGCCGCCGGTGATGTGGAAGCGCTCGTTGGACAGGCCCCAGATGTTGAAGTGGCCCGGATTGGTCTGGTAGCCCATCAGCAGGACCAGCGCGAGGGCGGACTGCTCGGTGGTCTCGGCCCCGTACTCGACGTTGTAGGCGACGTCGAAGAAGCGTCCGAGCGGGGAGGTGTGGCCGCCGGGGACGCGGGACTCGATCCAGTCGTGGAGGGACATGTTGTCCAGGGCCGTGCCGGTCGGGGTGGTCCGGTTCCACTTCACCTCGCCCGCCTCCTGGAGGTCGCGGCGCAGCGCCTGGTGGACGGCCTTGAAGTCCTCGTCGGCCCGGTCGCGCGGGTAGTAGGCGCCGTTGAACCAGAGGACTTCCTCGGCGCCGTTGGGACCGCCGCCGAGGAAGTCCTCGGTCGGCAGGCCGAAGCGGCGGCACAGCTCCAGGATCTTCTTGTGGCTGGTGTCGATCAGCTCGCCGCCGATCTCGGAGATCTGCCCGGTCCCCCAGTGGGTGCGCTGGGTCCACATCCGGCCGCCGACCCGGTCCGGGTCGGCCTCGTAGACGGTGCAGGCCAGGCCCGCGTCCTTGAGGGTGAGGGCGGCGGTCAGGCCCGCGATGCCCGCGCCGACGACGGCGATCCTGGGGGCGGCCGACGGGCGTACGGGCTTGTCGGCGGCGTCATGGGTGGCTGCCGCGGCCGGCAGCGCCCGGTCGGCGAGGGCGGCGCCGAGACCCAGCGCACCGGCGCGGGCGAGGAGTTGGCGACGGGTGGCGCCGCGGACCTCGGCGAGGGGCAGGTTCAGCCGGCGGGCGGCGGAGTGCTCGGCGGCGAGTTGCTTCAGGGCGCGCATGGCATGGGTACGGGACACATGGACTCCTCGTGCGTGAAGGGAACCTGACAAGCGAGCGGTACGAGACCGGCGCGGCACTCCCAAGTGCCGCGCCGGGGCGGGTCAGACGGTGGTGGTCCGCGAGGCCGGGCTGTCGGAGTCCGCAGCGTCCGGGTCGTCGTCGGCGCGCTCGGTGGCGTCCTCCAGGACGATCCGGCCGATCACCGCGTACCGGTCGGGACGCCTGGCTCGCAGGTAGAAGCCGAGAGCGAGACCGCCGAAGAAGACCACCCCGACGATCCACGGAATCAGCTTGAAGAAGAGCGAGTCGGCCGCCGGCCCCGCGGCCGTCTCCATGTTCACGACCAGCAGCACGACCACCGCGATCATGCCGATCCCGCCGATCAGCGGTGCGGTGAAGGTCCTGAACCAGTGCCGGTCCTCGGGGTGGTTCTTGCGGAAGTAGCCGATCACCGCGAACGAGCACAGGGTCTGGACGATCAGGATCGCCATCGTGCCGAGGATGGCGAGGAGGGTGTAGAGGTGGATGTACGGGTCCTCGCCGGCCGCCCAGAAGGCGCCGACCAGGAGGACCGCGATCGCGGACTGGACGTACGAGGCGATGTACGGCGACCCGTGCCTGGCGTGGGTGCGGCCGAGCGCCGGGTGCAGGAATCCCTCACGCCCGACGGCGTACAGATAGCGCGAGGCGCACTGGTGGAAGGCCATTCCGCAGGCGAACGACCCCGTCAGCAGCAGCCACTGGAAGGCGTCGACGGCCCAGCCGCCGATGAAGAGGCGGGTCGGGTCGAAGAAGAGGTCGAGCGGGCTGGTGGAGCCGGAGACCTTGACGGACTCGTCGAGGCCGTTGCCGGCGATGGTCATCCAGGAGACGTAGATGTAGAAGAGGCCGACGCCGATCACCGAGATCAGGGTGGCACGCGGGATGACCTTCTTGGGGTTGCGGGACTCCTCGCCGTACATCGCGGTCGACTCGAAGCCGACCCACGACCAGAAGGCGAAGAACAGGCCGAGTCCGGCGGAGGTACCGGTGAAGGCGTTGAGCGGGTTGATCGGCTCGACGGGGATGCCGTCGGGGCCGCCGCCCGCGATCAGGACGGCAGTGGCGACCGCGAAGAGGACGGCGATCTCGCCGACCAGCATCACACCGAGCGCCCTGGCGGTGAGATTGATGTCGAAGTACGAGAGGACCACGGTGACCGCGAGCATCAGTGCCGCGTACACGATCCAGGGGAGGTCGAGACCGAGCTGGTCCTTGACCGTGGTCTGCGCGAAGTAGGAGAAAATCCCGACGATGGACGCCTCGAAGACGACGTACGCGAGGACGGCGAGCATCCCGGAGGCCATGCCGGCGATGCGGCCCAGGCCGTGCGAGATGTAGCCGTAGAAGGCGCCGGCAGCGGTGATCCGCTTGGCCATGGCGACGTAACCGACCGAGAAGACGGTCAGGACGAGGGTCGCGAAGAGGTAGCCGGCCGGGGCTCCGGTGCCGTTGCCGAAGCCGACGGCGATGGGGAGGTTGCCGGTCATCGCGGTGATGGGGGCGGCGGTGGCGACCGCCATGAAGACGACTCCGACGAGGCCGACGGAGTTCGCCTTGAGACGTTGCACGGGAGGAGCGGAGGATTCCGGGGCGGTTCCCCGGGAGGGACCACTGGCAGTGCTGTCGGCCATGCCGCGCTCTTTTCTCTTGTGCTCAGGTGCTCAGGCGGACACTTTTCATCGTGGACCTGTCACGTTCTGCTGGTGCGGGGGCAGTCTCTGCGCACGTGACGTACGCCACAACGGACAGGGGGTAGTGCAATTCCCCTGCGAACACGACGAGTTGTCGGGCCGCGGGGCCCGGGAACCTTCCCCGTAACCGCCGGGTGATGTTCTGGGAACATGCCTGCGGGTACCGTCCCGATCCATGGACACGCAGGGCGGAATCACCGTGCAAAGGGCGCTTGAACTGCCGGGACTCCGCAGCGGACTGCCGGAGGTGGTGGCGGGCGCCGACCGGCTCAGCCGGACGGTGCGCTGGGTGCACGCCGGGGAGGTCCCCAACATCGCGTCGCTGCTCAAGGGCGGCGAACTCCTCCTGACCACCGGCCTCGGCCTGGGCACCCGCCCCGCCGAGCAGCGCGCCTTCGTCCGCAGGCTCGCGGACCGGGGTATCGCCGCCCTGGTCGTCGAGCTGGGCCCGCGCTTCAACCGGCTGCCCTCCACCCTGGTCGAGACCGCCCGCGCGGCCGGCCTCCCCCTCGTGCAACTGCACCGCGAGGTCCCCTTCGTCTCCGTCACCGAAGAGGTCCACACCGAGATCGTCAACGGTCACTACACCCTGCTGCGCCAGGCCGAGGAGGTGCACCGTCGCTGCACGGAGGCGCTGCTCGGCGGGGGCGGGGTGCCGCAGGTGCTCGGCATCCTGGCGGACTTCGCGGCCAACCCGGTCTTCCTGGAGACCGCCGACGGCTCACTGCTCTACGCCGCCGGGCCCTCCGCGGGTGACAGCGCGGGCGCCGATCCGCTCCAGGTCTGGGAGGGGCTGCGTGGGCAGCGCGAGGTGCGCGAGTCGGGGCCGCCGGCGAACGGGACGGTGGTCGACGTCCCGGGCGGCGGCCACGGTGCCGGCTCGGTCCGGGCCCGCCTCGTCCTCCTCGGGGTCGAGACGCCCCTGCTCCCGGTCCACCGGATCGCCGCAGAACGTGCGGCCGGCCTCCTCGCCGTCGTACTGATGCAGGCCCGCCAGGAGGAAGAACTCGCCGCACGCGGACGCGGCGACTTCCTCACCGACCTCGCCCAGGGCCGCATCTCGGCCGAGGACGCCCCCGCCCAGGCCCGTGTCCTGGGCTTCAAGCCGGGCGAGGGCCCCCTCCTGCCGGTCGTCATGCGGCTGGCCGCCGAACTGTCCCCCTCGGGCAACTGGTCGGTCCTCGCACGGGCCGTCCTGGAGGAGCTGGCCTCCGTGGGGGTGCCGGTCCTGTTGGGCGTGCGTCCCGTGGAGGGCCGCGTGCCCCTGCTGCTCGGCCTGCGTACGGAGTCGGAGCGGACGGCGGTCGCGGACCGGGTCGCGGCGGCCCTGCGCGCGGGCGTGGAACGCGCCGGGCTCGGCCGGGCCGGTGCGCACCCCCCTGTCGTCGTGGTCGGCGTCGCGGGCAACTGGGCGGCCGCCTCCGCGAGCCTGCGCCACGCCGCCGAAACCGCCACCGCGGCCCAGGGCCTGCACGACCGCCCCTGGTACGACGCCCGCCGCCTGGACATCGACCTCCTCCTCTGGCGCCTGCGCGACCACCCCGACCTGGCCGCCTTCGTCGACCGCGCCATCGGCCCCCTGCGCGACCACGACCGCACCTCCCGCCCCCCGCTCCTCCCCACCCTGGAGACCTACCTCGCCCACGCGGGCCGCAAGGCAGAGACCGCCCGCGAGCTCCACCTCAACCGCCAGACCCTCTACAACCGTCTGGCCCGCATCTCCGAACTCCTGGGCACCGACCTGGACGACCCGCAGACGGTGCTGGCCCTGAGTCTTGCCCTGCGCGCCCGGCGCCACGCCGCCTGAGAGCCTGTGTCTACATCCCGGCCGGGGTTTAGACACAGGCTCTGACGACCTCGGGGCAAGAGAGCGTGGATCAGCGGCCACCGCGCCGGTCGGCGCCCCTACCCCTGACCCGTCAACTCGTCGTACACACTCAGCACCTGCGCCACCGTCTCGTCCTCCGTCGGCCAGGTCGCCGCCTGCCGCACCCCCGCCTCCGCCAGCTCCCCCCGCCGCCCCGCATCCCCCAACAGCCCCAGCACCGCCGTGGCCAGCCCTTCCCCGTCCCCGTACGGCACGAACTCCGCCGCATCCCCCACCAGTTCCGGAATCCCGCCCACCGCCGTGGCCACCAACGGCACCCCGGCCCGCAACGCCTCCTGCGCCAGCACCGACCGCGCCTCCCACCGGCTCGGCAGCACCGCCACATCCGCCACGGCCAGCAACTCCGCGATGTCCTCCCGCCGCCCCAGCAGCCGCACCGGCAGGTCCTCCGCCTCGATGCGCCGCTGCAGCGCACCCCGCTCCCGCCCCTCACCGGCGATGGTGAGCAGCGGCGCCGTGGCATGGTCACGCCACACGCGTGCGGCGTCGAGCAGTACGTCGTACCCCCGGAACGGGACCAGGCTCCCGACCGCCATCACCAACGGCCGCTCCACCGCCCCCAGTTCGGCCCGCGCCTTGCTCTCCACGAACTCCACCGGCGGCCGGGCCGCGGGCACCGTGACCGGCGCGAGGCGGGCATCGCGCGCCCCTCTGCTGCGCGCCCGGTCGACCAGCTCCGAAGACGTACCGAGCACCACCGCGGCGGCCCGCGCCGCCCGCCGTTCCATCAGCCGTACGACATGACTGCGCGCGCCCTCCGCGTGCGCCCGCGTGTGCCAGGTGACGACCAGCGGAACCCGGCCTCCCGCGGGCCCGCCGGAGCCGGCTCCCGGCCTGCTCCGGGACACCTGCCCGCCGAGCGCGAACGCCGTCCGCACCGCCGCGTGCAGCCCGTGCGCGTGCACGATGTCCGCCCCCGCGCACGCACTGCGCAGCGCCGCCACCGACATCGGGTCGCTGCGCCGCGGAACGGTCACCACCTCGGCGCCCGCCCCGGCGAATCCGTACGCCTTCTCCAGCTCGGCCGGGGCGCAGACGGTGACCCGCACCCCCCGCGCGACGAGCCCTGCGGTCAACGACCTGACGTGCGCGCTGCTGCCCGCACTGCCACCGCCGAGCACTTGGACGGCGCTCAGCTGCGACTGTCCGTACGGCGGGGGTGGGGTGCTGCTCACGGTGGTGGGTGCTCCTGGGTGGGTATCGGCACGCGAACTGGCGCATGACCGGTCGCGGGGAACTCGGCACGGGGAAAGGGCACTTGTAGCAGATGACCGGGCGTCCGGGCGCGCGATCCGGAGCACTTCGTTGCGATTGCTGCCGTGCTCGCGCCGCACCTTCGCCCGTTCCGGCGCCCAGGATGCCAGCCTCCGGCCCGGTCGCGGCACCACAAGTGCCCCCGTCAGGTCAGTTCATGCCCGCTACCACCCGCACGAGTGAGGCCGTGTCAGGATGCCCCCGCCACACGGCTGATCCGGTCGCCGCAGGCCGCTGCGGCGACCAGCGCGGCGGAGTGCAGGAGCAGCCCGGTGCGGCCGTTCCCCGTGGCGATCGCCGCCCCGATCCCGGCGCCGAGTGCGTGGGCCCCGGTGTCGCCGAGCATGGTGCGCCGCCCGAGGTCCTCCTCCAGCACGGCCGCCACGGCTCCCACGGGCGCGGCGGCGAGCACCCCGGCCGCCCCGCCCCTCAGGACGCCGGGCGCGCCGAGCGCGAGGACGGTCCCGGCCGCCCTGCCCGGACGTACATCCACCAGATTCACCAGATGCGCGGTACCGGCGACGACCACGCCCGCGAGCAATTTGTCGACAGGTCGCTCCTTGAGGAGCGCACCGGCCGCCAGGCCCGCCGCGCCGATGCCCAGGAGTTTGACGGTGCCGCTGGTGATCTCGCCGTGCCGCAGGGCGCCGAGGTGGGCGCGGAAACCGCGACGGGGGTCGTTCTCGCCGGCCATGTCGTCGTACGTCCCACAGGCTCCGGCGGCGAGCACGGCGAGGGTGGCCGCGGCGCGCGTCCGGCCGGGCAGCGCGGGCGAGGCGGCGACGGCTGCGGCGGTGCCCAGCGCGGTGGCGGGTCCGGCGTGGAGATCGACCACGCCGCCCTCGAAGTTCTTCCGCTCCCACAGCGCGGCCTGGCCGGGCGGGCGGCGGCGCATCGCCTGCCGTACGCAGAGGGTGGCGCCGACCGCCCCCAGGAATGCGGCGGTCCGCCCTTTGATGATCATGCCGGAACCCTATACAGGGCGGCGTGCGGGGTCTCTGGGGAGGGCGGGGGGCGCCCCGCCCCTCCGCCCACCCCCGCCTAGACCTCCGCCCGAGCCGTCTCCAGCAGTTCCTCCGCGTGCGCCCGCGCCGTCTGGGAGTCCTCCTGACCCGCCAGCATCCGCGACAGCTCCCGCACCCGGTCCTCGCCCTCCAGCACGGTCACCCCGCTCCTGGTGACAGACCCGTCGTTGGTCTTCTCGACAAGCAGCTGACGGTCCGCGAACGCAGCCACCTGCGGCAGGTGCGTCACCACGACCACCTGCGCCGACCTGGCCAGCTTCGCCAGCCGCCGCCCGACCTCGACTGCCGCCTTGCCGCCGACTCCCGCGTCGACCTCGTCGAAGAGGTATGTCGGGACCGGGTCGGACCCGGCGAAGACGACCTCCACCGCGAGCATCACCCGGGAGAGCTCACCGCCGGACGCGCCCTTGCCGATGGGGCGGGGGTGCGCGCCGGGGTGCGGGGCGAGCAGCAGCTCAACCTCGTCGGCGCCCGAGGAGCTGTACGAGACGAGCCTGCCGCCGACCTCGATGCCCCGCTCGGGATCCTCGCTCTGGCGGATGTCGATGGAGACGCGGGCGTGCGGCATGGCGAGCGAGGCCAGCTCCTCGGTCACCGCGTCGGCGAACCTCGCGGCGGCCTCGGTGCGGGCGTCGGTCAGCGCCTGGGCGAGTCCGGACAGTTCCTCGCGCAGCACGTCGCGCTCGGAGGTCAGTTCGCCGATCCGGTCGTCGTCGCCGTCCAGCTCGGTGAGGCGGGCTACGCCCTCCTGGGCCCAGAGGAGAACCGCGTCGGTGCTCGCTTCGTACCGCCCGTACTTGCGGGTGAGCTGGGTGAGAGCGGCTCTGCGCTCCTCGACTGCGGCGAGCCGCAGCGGGTCGGCGTCGAGGTTGTCGGCGTAGCCGGCGAGTTCGCCCGCGACGTCGCCGAGCAGGATGCCGATCTCGCCGATCCGTTCGGCGAGGGCGCCGAGGGCGGGGTCGTGGTCGCGGACGGCGTCCACGGCCCGCTGGGCGCCCGCGACCAGGGTGTTGGCGTCGATGCCCTCCGGGTCCTCGGGGTTTCCGGCGAGCGCGGCGTGCGCGAGGGCGGCGGCGGAGGCCAGCGCCTCGGCGTGACCGAGCCGCTCGGCCTCGGCGGCGAGCTCGACGTCCTCACCCGCGAGGGGTTCGACGGCGCCGATCTCCTCCAGCCCGAAACGCAGCAGGTCGGCCTCCTGGGCGCGCTCGCGGGCCCGGGTGGTGATCGTCTCCAGCTCGGCCGAGACGGCCTTCAGACGGCGGTACGCGACCGTGTACTTGGCGTGCGGCGCGGCGACCGCGTCCCCTGCGTACCGGTCGAGGGCCTGTCGCTGCCTGGCCGGCCGCAGCAGCCCCTGCTGATCGGTCTGCCCGTGTACGGCGACGAGGTCGTCCGCCAGTTCGGTGAGCACCCCCACCGGCACGGACCGCCCGCCGAGATGGGCGCGCGAACGCCCCTCGGCAGAAACCGTCCTGCTGATGAGCAGCGCACCGTCGTCCAGTTCGGCACCCGCCTCTTGCGCCCTCGTGGCAGCGGGGTCGCCGGGGCGCACGGTGATCCGCCCCTCCACCACCGCCGCCTTGGCTCCCAGCCGTACCAGGGCAGCGTCGGCCCGGCCTCCGAGCAGCAGCCCGAGACTGGTGACGACCATGGTCTTGCCCGCTCCGGTCTCGCCGGTCACCGCCGTGAAGCCGGGTGACAGCTCGACGACAGCGTCGTCGATGACTCCGAGCGACCGTATCCGCATCTCCTCCAACACGGACACGACCATACGAGGTCGCGGGGGAGGTGTGCGACGTCGCCCGTCCGGCGTACACCCCCAAGCCACCGAAACCTGCGGAAAACCGCAGCCCAATCCTGCGGTCGCCCTCAGTGCGCCGACCGGGTGGAGACGGGCAGAGTGGGTGACACGGCAGTCGTTCGGTTGATCGTACGAAGACTCGGCGGGCGTGGGATCAGTGCGGTGCCCCGCGCCACCCGGAGACAGGGAGGGCGAATTTGGCGACGAGACGGTCGGTGAAGGACGCGTGGTGCAAGCGGGCGAGCCTGACGGGGACCTCGCCCCGGCGGACCTCCACCCTTGCCCCGGAAGGGAGTTCGACGGTGCGGCGGCCGTCGCACCACAGGACGCCGTTGGGGGTGTGCGGCTGGACCTCGACGGCCAGCACCGAGGTCGGCGAGGTCACCAGCGGTTTGGCGAACAGGGCGTGTGCGCTGATCGGCACCATCAGCAGCGCCTCCACCTCGGGCCAGACCACGGGGCCGCCGGCGGAGAAGGCGTAGGCGGTGGAGCCGGTCGGGGTGGCGCAGACGATGCCGTCGCAGCCGAAGCCGGTGACCGGGCGGCCGTCGATCTCCAGGACGACTTCCAGCATCCGTTCCGGGGAGACCTTCTGCACCGCGGCCTCGTTCAGCGCCCAGTCGCGGTGCACCACAACACCGTTGTCGTGCACCAGGACGTCGAGCGTCATCCGCTCCTCGACCTCGTACGACCTGCTGACGACCCGGTCCACGACCTTGTCGAGGTCGTCGCGCTCGGCCTCGGCGAGGAAGCCGACCCGGCCGAGGTTGACGCCCAGCATCGGGACGCCGGAGGCACGGGCGATGTCGGCGCCGCGCAGAAGGGTGCCGTCGCCGCCGAGGACGATCAGCAGCTCGCAGCCGTCGAGCACATCGGGGGTCGCCTCCACGACCGTCTCCACCGAGAAGGGCAGCGGCAGGTCCACCGCCTCCGACTCCAGGAGGCGTACGCCGAGGCCGCTCTTGAGGAGGCCCTCGACGACGAGTTCGGCGCTGCGGATGGCAGCGGGGCGCCCGGTGTGGGCGAGGAGGAATACGGTGCGTTCCGCGGCCGGATCGAGGCACCGGGAGGCGGCGGGTGCCGTTTCCCTGCCCGGCACGGCGCCGCCTGCGGTCGTTCCTGTGGTCGTCCCTGTCGTTGTCAACGAGGCCCCTCCGCCACTGCACGGTCAACATCCGCCGGGTCGAGTTCGGGTGCCCCCGCCCGGAGCCACAGAAAGTACTCGACATTTCCGGAGGGCCCGGGCAGCGGACTGGCCGTCACACCCTGCACCCCCAGGCCGAGGCCCCACGCCTGTCGCGCCACGTTCCGTACCGCGTCCGCGCGCAGTTCGGTGCTGCGCACCACTCCCCCGGTGCCGAGGCGCTCCTTGCCGACCTCGAACTGCGGCTTGACCATCAGCACCAGGTCGGCGTCGGGGGCGGCGCAGCGTGCCAGCGCGGGCAGAACCAGCCCCAGAGGGATGAACGAGAGATCGCCGACGACGAGGTCGACCGGCACCCCGTCGATCATCTCCAGGGTCATCTCACGGACGTTGGTGCGGTCCTTGACGGTGACCCGCTCGTCGGACTGCAGCGACCACGCCAGCTGCCCGTACCCGACGTCCACGGCCACCACGTGCGCGACCCCGGCCCGCAGCAGTACGTCGGTGAAGCCGCCGGTGGAGGCTCCGGCGTCCAGCGCCCGGCGCCCCTCGACCTTGAGGCCGAGCGGGGTGAAGGCGGTCAGCGCCCCGGCCAGCTTGTGGCCGCCGCGCGAGACGTAGTCGGGGTCGTCGTCGTCCTTGAGCACCACCAGGGCGGCGGCCGTCTCGACCTGGGTCGCGGCCTTGGTCGCCACCGTCCCGGCGACCTTGACCCGGCCGGCGGCGATCAGCTGGCTCGCGTGCTCCCGCGAGCGTGCGAGCTTCCGGCGGACCAGCTCGGCGTCCAGGCGGCGGCGTGCCACTCCTGCCACTTCTCGTTCAGCTCCTGAGGTCGTACGGGGAGGACGCTGACGCCGGTGGGGCCGTCGGTGTCGTCATCGGTGAAGCGGAGGGCGCCGGAGGTCCCGGGCGTGCGTCGAGCGCGGTGAGCGTTTCACGCAGCCCCCGGTGTACATCCTCGTACACCTCGATGTGTCCGTCCGCCGTGAGGTGGTCGACGTCGGCAAGCCGCTCCAGGCGGGCGTCCACCTCGGCGTTCCCGGTGGTGCTCCGGACCACCCCGAGCGGCGCGGGCGCGGCCGGGTCGTACGCCACCATGTCCTGCGCCGCCGTGCCCCCGGCCGGGCCGGTCCCGGTGCCCGCTGATTCCTCGACATCCATGGTCATGACGCTACCGCGAAGGCCGCGAACCCGTACCCGGGCCCCGGCCGGGCGGCGGGCACCTGGCGGGGTTCGGACACCTGCCCTGGGGTACCGTCGGCGGTGATGGCGACCATGGAGGAGTGCCGCGGTGCACTCGACAAGCTTTCGGACAATCTCAGCGGCTCCGACCACGACGGCGTGCGCAGCGTCGACGGGTTCGACCGCTCGCTCAGCTGCCACATCACGGACCTCGACGCGACCTTCACCGGCCGACTCGCGGACGGCCGGATCACCGTCGAGGACACCAGGCCGGGACCGCCCCGCGAGCGCGCCCAGATCCGGCTGGCGATGACCGGCGACGACCTGGTCGCGATGGTCAACGGCGAGCTGAACTTCGCGAAGGCCTGGGCGTCGGGCCGGGTGCGCCTGGAGGCCGGTTTCCGCGACCTCCTGCACCTCAGGAAGCTGCTTTAGCCACCCGCTCATCCACATCCCCGGCAGCACTCCCGGTGGCGTCCCCGGCCGCTCGCACGGCCCAGTCCACCAAAACCCGCGCCTTCCGCGCGGCCGGCACCACCAGCGGTGTCCCGGTCTCCGGATCGGCGATGACCTGGCACTTGAGCCCGAAGACCCGCTCCACCAGCTCCGCCGTGACGACCTCTTCGGGCGTGCCCTCCGCGACCACCTTCCCGTCCCGCATCGCGATCAGATGCGTGGCGTAGCGCGCCGCGTGATTCAGGTCGTGCAGGACGGCGACCAGGGTGCGCCCCTGCGTCTCGTGCAGCTCCGCGCACAGGTCCAGTACGTCGATCTGGTGCTGGATGTCGAGGAAGGTGGTCGGCTCGTCCAGGAGCAGCAGCGGGGTCTGCTGGGCGAGCGCCATGGCGATCCACACGCGCTGGCGCTGACCGCCGGACAGCTCGTCGACGTACCGTTCCGCGAGCTCGCCCACACCGGTCGCGGCCATCGACTCGTCGACGATCCGCTCGTCCTGCGGCGACCACTGGCGCAGCAGTCCCTGGTGCGGGTAGCGGCCCCGGGCCACCAGGTCCGCGACGGTGATCCCATCGGGTGCCACCGACGACTGGGGCAGCAGCCCGAGCGTCCTGGCGACCTTCTTCGCGGGCATCGACCCGATGGCGTTCCCGTCGAGCAGCACCCGCCCCTGCGACGGCTTCAGCATCCGCGACAGGGCGCGCAGCAGTGTCGACTTTCCGCAGGCGTTGGGGCCCACGATGACGGTGAAGGAATGGTCCGGGATCTCGACCGAAAGGTCTTCGGCGATGACCCGCTCGTCGTATCCGAGGGTCACCGATTCCGCGACGAGACGCTGCCGGGAAGGCTGCGAGGGCTGGTCCTCGGACTGCCGGGACTCCCTGGCCTGCTGGAACATCGGGTTCGTACTCCTGCCGTTCGCGCTCTTGCCGCTCTTCATATCCGTCCCGCCTTGCGCTCCGTCACCAGCAGCCACAGCAGATAGCAGCCACCGACCACTCCGGTCACCACACCGACCGGCAACTGCCGCTCGCCGAACGCCTGCTGGGCCACCCAGTCCGCACTGACCAGGAGCCCCGCGCCCATCAGCGCCGCCGGGAACAGGTTCGGCCCCGGCGACCGGGTCAGCCGCCGTGCGAGCTGGGGCGCGCTCAGAGCTACGAAGGCGATCGGCCCGGCCGCCGAGGTCGCCGCGCCCATGAGGAGTACGGCGCACAGGATCAGCACCACCCGCGTCCGCTCGACCGGCACCCCCAGCGCGTACGCCGAGTCGTCGCCCATCTCCATCATCCGCAGCGCCCGCCCGTGCCCGAGCACCACCGGGATCAGCACGGCGCAGATGACCGCGAGTGGCACCACCTGTTCCCAGCCCTGCCCGTCCAGCGTGCCGGTGATCCACTGCACCGCCCGCGTGGCGTCGACCAGGTCCGCCTTGGTCAGCAGGTACTGCATCACGGCGGTCAGCATCGCGGCGGCGCCGATCCCCACCAGCACCAGCCGGTAGCCGTGCACCCCCCGCTGCCACGCCAGCAGATAGACCAGCACACCGGTGACCAGACACCCGGCCAGCGCCCCCGCCGCGACCGCCCAGTTGTTTCCCCGGAACAGCACGATCATGAGCAGCGCCCCGACCGTCGCCCCCTGCCCGAAGCCCAGCACGTCCGGGCTGCCGAGCGGATTGCGGGAGATCGACTGGAAGACCGCTCCGGACACCCCGAGCGCGGCCCCGACCAGCAGCCCGGCCAGCACCCTGGGCAGCCGTACGTCCGAGACGATGAACTCCTGGGCGGGCACCCCGTTGCCGAGCAGCGTCGAGACGACCTCTCCCGGTGTCATCGGGAAGTCACCACTGCCGATGAGCACCACTGCCACCGCCAGCGCCACCACCGCGAGAACCACCGAAGCGACCACCGGCCGCAGTCCGAACCGCAGCGAGAGAGCGCCCCCCGCCCGTACCGTCCGGGTCCCGGTGCGCCGCACCGGCGTCCGCTCCTCGCTCTTCACCTTGTCCTCGACACTCACAGCTGCCCCATCCGCCGACGCCGCACCAGGTGGATGAAGACCGGGCCGCCGATCAGCGCGGTCACGATCCCGACCTGCAGTTCCGACGGTCGCGACACGACCCGGCCCACCACGTCGGAGCCCAGCAGCAGTACGGGGGCGAGCACGGCGGCGTACGGCACGATCCACCGCATGTCGGGCCCGGTGATGGCCCGCACCAGGTGCGGCACCATCAGCCCGACGAAGACGATCGGCCCGCAGGCCGCGGTCGCGGCGCCGCACAGCAGCGTCACGCAGACCATCGCGAGCACCCGGGTCCGGGTCAGATGGACACCGAGCGAGCGCGCACTGTCCTCGCCCATCTCCATCGCGTTGAGCGGCCGCGCGATCAGCAGCGCGAGCACCAGTCCCGCCACGATGAACGGCCACACCTTCGACACCACCGCCATGTCGGCGGAGGCCAGCGACCCCACGGTCCAGAACCGCAGCCGCTCCAGCGCCGCCGAGTCGAGCAGCTGCACGGCGTTCACATATCCGAAGAGCGCGGCGGTGGCCGCCGTTCCGGCGAGCGCCAGCCTGACCGGCGTCGCCCCCCGGCTGCCGCCCAGCAGATAGACCAGCGCGGACACCAGCGCGGCCCCGAGGAACGCGAACCACACATACCCGGTGAGCGAGGTCACGCCGAGGAAGCTGATCGCGGAGACGACGGCGGCCGACGCCCCCGCGTTCACCCCGAGGAGTCCCGGCTCGGCCAGCGGATTGCGGGTCAGGCCCTGCATCACCGCCCCGGCCGTACCGAGCGCGGCTCCGGCGAGCACGCCGAGGAGGGTGCGGGGCACCCGTACATCCCGGATGATCACGTCGTCGCCCGCGCCCGAGTAGTGCGCGAGCCCGTGCCACACCTCGCCCAGCGACAGCGTCTTGGCGCCCACGGCAATGCTCAACAGCACCACCAGCACCAGGACACCCAGGGAGACCAGCAGTCCGGCGGCACGCATCGCGTTGCGCTGTCTCACGGACCGGGAGACGGACGGAGCGGAGGCGGGCTCCACGCTCTGTTCGGGGGGACTGTCTACCAACACCTGGTTAGGTTAGCCTACCCTCCAATTAATCCCGTACGGAGAGCTACGCCGTCCCGCCACGGCGCTCCTCGCCACGCCCGCGCACCGCCTGCCCGTCACACGCACGCTCTGCCGGTCGCACCGAGGTCCCCGCCGCCCCCGCGATCAGCCGAAGAGGCCGCCGATGACCACACCACAGCCGACCGCCACCACCCCCGTCCCAGCTCCGGTCACCGTCGCGGCCACCGCCCCGGTCACCGCGGTATCCGTCGCCGAAGCAGCACCGCCCGCCGACGCCCCCTACCACTGCTTCGACGTCCAGGTCCTGCGCACCGAGCGGCTCTCGCCGAGCATGCTCCGGGTCGCTCTCGGCGGCGAGGGTCTGCACCGGATGGGCTCGGCCGGCCGAGACCAGCGGATCAAGCTGTTCCTGCCGCACCCCGGTCAGGACGCACCGGTCGTCCCGAGGAGCGAGGACGGGAGCTGGTACGCCGAGTGGTGCGCGCTCGCCCCCGAGGTGCGCGGCATCATGCGGACGTACACCACCCGTGATCTGCACCGGGACCCCGACGAGCTGATCGTCGACTTCGCGCTGCACGTGGGCGCCCAGGGGCCGGCCTCGCGGTGGGCGAAGTCGGCCCGCCCCGGCGACCGGCTCTGCGCCATGGCCCCGACCGGGCCGGAGAACGGCGGCTACGACTTCCGGCCGCCGCCCGGCACCATGTCGTACGTCCTCGCGGGCGACGAGTCCACGCTTCCCGCGCTGGCCGGCATCCTGGCGGCGCTGCCCCCGGGCGCCACCGCAGAGGTCTGGATCGAGACCGCGAACGCGGCCGACCGCCAGGACCTCCCGACCGAGGCGGACGCGGAGATCAACTGGCTGGTCCGCGACGGCTCCTCCCCGCTCCTGGACACGATCCGCGCGGCCTCGCTGCCGGATCCCGCCACCGCCCCGTACCTCTGGATCGCGGGCGAATCCGCCGTGGTCCGCGCCCTGCGCCGCCACCTGGTCCAGGAGCGCGGCTTCGACCGCAAGGCCATCCGTTTCTCCGGCTACTGGCGGCGGGGCAGCAGCGAGGACCAGCTCATGGCCCAAGCAGAAGCGGCCTGAGCCCCTCACGCCCCTGAGCCCCTCACGCCCCTGAGCCCCCCGCCCCTGAGCCTTCACTGTCCCGGGCACCGCAGGATCCTGACCGCCCCACGGCCCTGAGAGCCTGTGTCTAAACCCCGGCCGGGCGCCCGCCGCCTGGCACGCACGCTCGCGGCGTTGCCGAAATGCCCTAGTAGCTCCTTCCCCGAGCTCTCAACTTCGTTCGAGCAGGGGAGACCCCAGCGAGGACCTTCCAGCGCCTTGCGATCGCACGCACCAGACGACGTTCGCTGATCCGACCGGGGTTTAGACACAGGCTCTGAGCCCCTCGCGCCCTTGACCACCGGGGCCGGTTGCCCACGCGGCGACCGGCCCCGTCCGCTACGCCAGGCCCGCCTTCTTCAAGGCCTCCCCCGCGTCCAGCCCACTCTCCCCGTCTCCCGCCTCGGTCCACGCCGCCGCACACATCGCCCGCAGCGCGTCCATCGGCTCCCCCTCGCCGTCCAGCCCCAGCGCATCCCCCCGCACCGAAGCCGTCCACCCCCCACACGTGAACGCCCCGTCCATCCGGACCACTTCGGGCTGCCCGGTCAGCAGTCCCCGCAGATCCGCGTCCACATACGTCGGCCGGTACTTCGCCTCCGCCGCCAGCAGTTGCGCCGCATCCGTCACGCCGGTCAGCACCAGCAGCGAGTCCACCCCGCCCCCGTTCGCTCCTTCGATGTCGGTATCCAGCCGATCTCCCACCACCAGGGCCCGCTCGGCCCCGGTGCGCAGAATCGTTTCCCGGTGCATCGGCGGCAACGGCTTCCCCGCCACCTGCGGCTCGGCCCCGGTGGCGATCCGTACGACCTCGACCGCCGCACCGTTCCCGGGCGCGATCCCCCGCGCGCTCGGAATCGTCAGGTCCGTGTTCGACGCGAACCACGGCACCCCCGCCCTGATCGCGTACGACGCCTCCGCGAACCGGCTCCACGGAAGGTCCGGCCCTCCGTACCCCTGCGCCACCGCGACCGGCGAGTCCTCCGCCGAGTCCACCGGCTCCAGCCCCCGCTCCCGCAGCGCGACCCGCAGACCCTCCCCACCGATCACCAACACCCTTGATCCTTCGGGGACCTGATCGGCGATCAGACGGGCCACCGCCTGCGCCGACGTGATCACGTCGCCCCGCTCCGCGGGGACCCCCAGCTCGGTCAGATGGGTGGCGACCGCGTCGGGCGTCCGGAGCGCGTTGTTGGTGACGTACGCGAGGTGCATCCCGGCGTCCCGCGCCTCACCGAGCGCCTGCACCGCGTGGTCGATGGCCTCGCCGCCCGCGTAGACCACCCCGTCGAGGTCCAGCAGCGCAGTGTCGTAGGCCTCCCTCAGCACCGCCTTGCTGCTGCCCGGACAGGTCCTGCTCTGCTGCTGGTGGCTCATTGACGATTCTCCTCGGTTCGCGGCTTCTCCCCCGATCATCACCCATCTCCCCACCCCATTTACGATGCACCAATGAGCACACCTGGGCCGCACGAGGACCACGGCCTGCGACTGGTCCCGCTCCGCGGGCTTCGCTATGTCCCGGAAGAGGTCGGCAGCCTCGCCGCCGTGACCTCTCCGCCGTACGACGTCGTGGTCCGCCCGGACGGCCTGCTCCACCTGGAATCCGCGGATCCGCACAACATCGTCCGTCTGATCCTCCCGCAGGCCGACACCGCCGCAGCCCGCCACCAGCAGGCTGCGGAGACTCTGCGCAGCTGGCTGGCCGAGGGCGTCCTGGCCCCCGACGACGAGCCCGCCCTCTACCTCTACGAGCAGTCCCGGAACGGCCTCCTCCAGCGCGGCATCATCGGCGCCCTCGCCCTCTCCACCCCCGAGGAAGGGATCGTCCTCCCCCACGAGGACGTCATGCCGCACGTCGTCGACGACCGCGCCGCCCTGATGCGCGCCACCGCCGCCAACCTGGAGCCCCTCCTCCTCACCTACCGCAGCCCCACGGGTCCCACCGGCACCACCACCACCGTCGAGCGCACTCTCACCCGTCCCCCGCTGCTCTCCACCACCACCGAGGACGGCTTCCACCACCGCCTGTGGTCGATCACCGACCCGGCGGAGGTCTCCGCGATCACCACGGACCTCTCCCACCACCAGGCGCTCATTGCCGACGGCCACCACCGCTGGGCGACCTATCTGCGCCTCAAGCAGGAGCACGCCCCGGCCGCCACACCCTGGGACTACGGCCTCGTCCTCCTGGTCGACACCGCCCGCTACCCCCTCCAGGTCCGGGCCATCCACCGCCTGCTGCACCGGCTGCCGGTGGCCGAGGCGCTGGCCGCGGTGGGTGATGCCTTCCGGGTACGCCGACTGAGCGTGCCCCTGACGGAAGCGATGGCCGCCCTGGCCGAGGCCGCCGCCGACGGCAACGCCTTCCTGCTGGCCGGCGACGGCACGTACCACCTGCTCGACCGCCCGGACCCGGACCTGCTCTCCCGCACGATCCGTTCCGACCGCCCCGCGGCCTGGCGCACCCTGGACGCGTCCGTCCTTCACGAAACCCTGCTCGCCCACCTCTGGCGCATCCCGGACGCCCCCGAGGACATCGCCTACATCCACGACACCGAAGCCGCCGTGGAGCAGGCCGAACGCCACGACGCGACGGCCGTCCTGATGCATCCGGTACGCGAGGAGGTGGTCCGGGACCTGGCCCGCCAGGGCGTCACCATGCCCCGCAAGTCGACCTCCTTCGGCCCGAAGCCGGCCACCGGCCTGGTCCTGCGCAGCCTCGAATTCAACTAGAAGTCCGGGGCTGACCCCGAACGTGAAAAGGGCGACGCCCCGGAACCGAAGTTCCGGGACGCCGCCCTTCTTCACACTCCGGCTCCGGTTCAGCCCTTGTCGTCGGCCGCGCGCTCGCCCTCGACGTCGGCCTCGGCCTTCACGGCCTCCTCGGCCGCCACCGAAGACTCCTCGACGGACTCGTCGTCCTGATCGTCGTCTTCGTCGTCCTCGGTGGCGGTGTCCTCAGCCTGGGTGTCGTCCTCGACGGCCTCAACGACCTGGACAACCTCGTCCTCGTCGCCGTCCAGCGCGTCGACGAACTCGACCCCGTCCAGCTCGGCGAGCCTGTCGGAGGCGTCCGTGCTGCCGTCCTTGTCCGCCTCGACCGACTTGGCGAACCACTCGCGTGCCTCGTCCTCACGGCCCGCCGTCAGCAGCGCGTCTGCGTACGCGTACCGCAGTCGCGCGGTCCACGGCTGTACGGAGCTGGAGCCGAGCTCCGGCCCCTGCAACGTGACGATGGCGGCGTCGATCTGCCCCATGTCGCGACGTGCACCGGCCGCGACCAGCCGCATCTCCACCTGACCGGCCTTGTCCAGCTTCTGCACCTCGGGCTCGCCGGCCATCGCCATGGCGCGCTCGGGACGGCCCAGACCGCGCTCGCAGTCGGCCATCACGGGCCACAGCTCCACGGTCCCGGTCATCCGGCGCGTCGCCCGGAACTCGGCGAGCGCCTCGGTGTACCGCTGGGTGGCGTACGCCGCGAAGCCGGCCGCCTCCCGCACGGCTGCCACGCGCGAGGCGAGCCGCAACGCGATCCGCGAGTAGGCGTACGCCTCCTCCGGCTCGTCGTCGATCAGCTTGGCCACCATGACCAGGTTCCTGGCCACGTCCTCGGCCAGCGTCTTGGGCAGGCTCATCAGCTCCTGGCGCACATCCGGGTCGATCTCGCGACCGGTGACGTCGTCCGGAATCGGCAGCCGCCTGATCGGCTCCCGCTCCCGCTCGTCCCGCCCACGGAAGCCCCCACGGTCACCGCCGCGGTCGCCACCCCGGTCGTCACGCCCACGGAACCCACCACCGGAACGGTCGTCCCGACGCGGCCCACGGTCGTCGTCCCGACGCGGCGCACGGTCGTCACGCCCACGGAAACCGCCCCGGTCCCCGCCACGGTCATCACGCCGCTCGAAGCCACCACCGGAACGCTCGTCCCGACGGAACCCGCCGCGGTCACCGCTCGGCCGGTCGTCGCGACGGAACCCGCCACGGTCGCCGCCACCACGGTTGTCATCGCGACGCTCGAAACCGCCACCGGACGGACGACCACCACGGTCATCACGCCGCTCGAAGCCACCACCGGAGCGGTCGTCGCGGCGGAATCCGCCTCGGTCGCCGCCGCGGTCGTCGCGTCGCTCGTAGCCACCGCCGCTGGGGCGGCTGCCACGGTCATCACGTCCACGGAACCCACCGCGGTCACCGCTCGGCCGGTCGTCGCGACGGAACCCGCCACGGTCACCGCCACCACGGTTGTCATCCCGACGCTCGAAGCCACCACCGGACGGACGACCACCGCGGTCGTCACGGCGGTCGCCACCACCGGCACGGTCATCGCGGCGGAATCCGCCACGGTCACCGCCACCACGGTTGTCGTCCCGGCGCTCGAAACCGCCACCGGCGGGTCGGCCACCGCGGTCATCACGCCGCTCGAATCCACCACCACTGGGACGGCCACCACGGTCATCACGTCCACGGAACCCGCCGCGGTCACCGCTCGGCCGGTCGTCGCGACGGAACCCGCCACGGTCGCCGCCACCACGGTTGTCGTCGCGACGCTCGAAACCGCCACCGGACGGACGACCACCACGGTCACCGCCACCCGCACGGTCGTCGCGGCGGAATCCGCCACGGTCACCGCTCGGCCGGTCGTCGCGTCGCTCGTAGCCACCGCCGCTGGGGCGGCTGCCACGGTCATCACGTCCACGGAACCCACCGCGGTCACCGCTCGGCCGGTCGTCGCGACGGAACCCGCCACGGTCACCGCCACCACGGTTGTCATCCCGACGCTCGAAACCGCCACCGGACGGACGACCACCACGGTCATCACGGCGGTCGCCACCACCGGCACGGTCATCGCGGCGGAATCCGCCACGGTCACCGCCACCACGGTTGTCATCACGACGGAACCCACCGCGGTCGCCGCCGGGGCGGTCGTCGCGGCGGAAGCCACCGCGGTCGCCGCCGCCTGCCGGGCCGCCGGCGGGCCGGCCGCCACGGTCGTCGCGTCGGTCGCCGCCACCGGAGCGGTCGTCACGACGGAATCCGCCACGGTCGCCGCTGGGGCGTTCGTCGCGACGGAAGCCACCACGGTCGTTGTCACGACGGGGACCGCGGTCGCCACCGCGGTTTCCGCCCCGGTCACCGCTGTTGTCGCGGTGACGCGGCTCCGGACGATCGTCAGGAGAGTTGGCCATGGGTGACTCCTAGTCTTCGGGTAACGCAGTCATTCTCGCGCAGTCGGCCATCCGACGCGCTTCGGGCAGAAAAAACAAAAAGGACCCTTGGTCCCAGCATGAACGCTGGGACCAAGGGTCCTTTTGAAAGATTGTTCGGCGGCGTCCTACTCTCCCACAGGGTCCCCCCTGCAGTACCATCGGCGCTGAAAGGCTTAGCTTCCGGGTTCGAAATGTAACCGGGCGTTTCCCTAACGCTATGACCACCGAAACCCTATCGGTTTCGAGCGAACAAGCACACTCTTCAATTAAGTGGGTTCTGCTCTTACCAGCAACTGTTCGTTGCTTCAGAACTAACACAGTGGACGCGAGCAACTGAGGACAAGCCCTCGGCCTATTAGTACCAGTCAGCTCCACCCGTTACCGGGCTTCCACATCTGG
>NZ_JBITDM010000006.1:0-139188 GCF_044454195.1 Streptomyces sp. NPDC051561
TTCGCGGCCGCCTTCTCGCGCCGGGCTACCACCTCGCGGCGGGACGGGTTCCCGCTGTCGCGGTAGTCGTGCATGTAGTAGTCGCCCGGCCGGGGGGGGGGGGGGGGGGGGGGGGCGGGGGGGGGGGGGGGGGCCCCCCCCCCCCCCCCCCCCCCCCCCCCTCCCCGCTCCGTTACGCCTCTTCGGCGGCCTCGCGCAGGCCGTCCTCGCTGAGGCCCTGGCGCCAGTAGCCGGTGAAGGTGATGCGGCGCTTGTCGTAGCCGCGGTCGTTCACGAAATGGCGGCGCAGGGCGCGGACGGAGGAGGACTCGCCGGCGATCCAGACGTAGGGGGTGCCGGTGGGAAGGCCGGCGGCGGCGATCGCGTCGGCGGGGGCCTTGTCGCCCGGCAGGAGGCAGCTGACGTCGGCCTGGGTGGAGGCCTTGTGGGTGGAGGCCTTCAGCTCGGCTGCGTCGTCCGGGTGCTGGACGCTCACCCAGATCTTGGCGGGGAGGTCCGCCGGGAGCCGTTCCAGGGCGGCGGTGGCGGCCGGGAGGGCCGTCTCGTCGGCCCAGATCAGTACCCAGTCGGTGTCGTCGGCGGGCCGGAAGCGGACCCCGGTGTTGTCGGCGACGGCAGGGCCGAGGACGCTCACGCGGTGACCGGGGGCCGCGTCCTCGGCCCAGCGGCAGGCGGGGCCGCCGTCCGGGTGCAGGGCGAAGTCGATGTCGATCTCGCGGGCGTCGGGGCGGTGTGCGCGGACGGTGTACGAGCGCATCACGGCCCGCAGCCCGGCGTCCATCGTCCGGTACGAGGTGAACCAGTCCGGGTCCGTCACGGGCGGGAGGACGGGGGCGTCCTGGCCCGGGTGCGGAAGGAAGAGGGAGAGGGACTGGTCCCGGCCGCCGGAGGCGAATCCGGCCAGATCCTCACCGGCGCGGCGATCCCCACCGAAGGTGACCCGCAGCAGGGAGGGGCTCAGCCGGTGCGTGCGCAGCACCTCCAGCGCGAAGAGGCGGAAGGGGGGTGCGGGCGGGGCGTCGACCTGGGACATGGCGGCCTCCTGGCGGGGCGGGTGGGGCGGCCGGGGTGTCGGGGTGACCGGCACCGGGGTGGGCCGGGGCGGGTGGGGTGCGACTCCGTGGGGGCCGCCCCCTTGCCCGCCCGTTCCGCCCCCGGGGGGCGGCCCCGCCGCCCCAGCGGGCTACCGGGGGTGAAGGGGCGGGCGGCACCGCCGCCCCAGCGGGTTAGCGGGGGTGAAGGGGCGGGCGGCACCGCCGCCCCAGCGGGTTAGCGGGGGTGAAGGGGCGGGCGGCACCGCCGCCCCAGCGGGTTAGCGGGGGTGAAGGGGCGGGCGGCGCCCCAGCGAGGTAGCGGGAGTGGGTGGGGCAGCAGCACCGCCGCCCCAGCGGGTTATCGGGAGTGGGGCGTGGGGGCGTGGGGGCGTCACCGGTACTCGCTCCCGGTGGGGGGCCTCAGGCCACCTTCTTCGCGCTCTCGATCGCCTTCGCCAGGTCCTCAAGGATCGGCGCGCACTTGTCGTAGGAGAAGATCGGCTCGGTCACGCGCGGGATGACCTGGCCCGCCTTGACCGCCGCCAGCTGACCCCAAGTCGGCTTGCCCGAGAGGTCCTTGGGCTGGAGTACCGCCGAGCGGTTGTCCATCATGATCACGTCGGCCTTGTACTTGCCGACGTTCTCCCAGCTCAGCCCCTCGAAGAAGCCCTGCGCGTCCACCTTCGGCTCGATGAACTTCACGCCCAGCTCCTGGAAGTACAGGGTGTCGGCGCTCATCTTGGCCAGCGAGACGTAGAAGAGCTCGGCGGACGCGGAGCCGATCAGCACCTTGATCTCCGGGTGGGCCTTGGCCGCCGCACGCAGCCGCGCGGACGCCTTCTCGAAGCGGGCCTTGGCGTCGGCCGTCTTCTTCGCCTTGAGGTCGGCGCCCAGCGACGCGGCCAGCTCGGCGTGGCGCTGGAGGGCCTTCTCCATGTTGGTGTTGGAGGCCCAGAGGGCGACCGACGGGGCCAGCGAGTAGATCTTCTTGGCGGACTTCTCCGGGACGTACCAGAGGATGTCCTTCTGCCACATGTTGGAGATCAGCAGCTCGGGGATGAGCTTGGCGTACTTCTCGACGTTGAACTCGCCGTAGACATTGCCGATGATCTCCAGCTTGGAGATGTCCATGTCGCCGGCCTGGACGTCCGGCTTGCCGTCCTTCGTCTTGGTCGGGCCGAAGACGCCCTTGACCTCGATGCCGTAGTCGTAGAGGGCCGCGGCCGTACCGGTGAAGGCGACGATGTTCTTGGGGAAGGACTTCGTCTCGACCTTGGTGCCGCGGTCGTCGGTGAACGACCAGGGGCCGGACTTCTCCGAAGCGTTCTCCGCCTTGCCGCCCGACGACTTCTCGCCGCCGCACGCGGCCAGTGCGGCGCCGGCGCCGAGCGCGCCGCCGACGGCGAGCAGGCCGCGACGGGTGGGGCGGGTGAGGCGGGACTGGGAGGACATGGCGGGTCTGCTTTCGTACGGGCGGAACCGGCGGATGTGTCCCGGCTGAGCCGGAACACGTAATTCCAGGACTTTCGAGGAAGGGTAGCCTAACCTTCGATCGGCCTGAAAGAGGTGTCCGGTTTCCGCCCGTACGCAGGGGGGTGTACGGGTGCGGAGATGGATGTACGGGTGCCGAGGCGACCGTACGGGCGGGATGCAGCCGTACAGCTACAGCTGGCGGAGACGGCTCAGCCGCCCATCCCCAGCTCCCGCGCGATCAGCATCCGCTGCACCTCGCTGGTGCCCTCGCCGATCTCCAGGATCTTGGAGTCGCGCCACATCCGGGCCACCGGGTACTCGTTCATGAACCCGTACCCGCCGTGGATCTGCGTCGCCTCCCGCGCGTTGTCGACCGCGACCGTCGAGGAGTACAGCTTGGCGATCGCCGCCTCCTTCTTGAACGGTTCGCCCGCCACCAGCCGCGACGCCGCGTCCCGCCAACCGACCCGGGCCATGTGCGCCCGCATCTCCATGTCCGCGATCTTGAACTGGATCGCCTGGTTCTCGCCGATCGCCCTGCCGAACGCCCGGCGCTCCCCGGCGTACTTCACCGACTCGTCCACACACCCCTGCGCCAGCCCGGTCGCCAGCGCCGAGATCGCGATCCGCCCCTCGTCGAGGATGCGCAGGAACTGGGCGTAACCCCGTCCCTCCTGCCCGACCAGGTTCGCCACCGGCACCCGTACGTCCGAGAAGGACAGTTCACGGGTGTCCGAGGAGTTCCAGCCGACCTTGGAGTACGGGGCGGCGACCGTGAAGCCGGGAGTCCCCGACGGCACGATGATCGACGAGATCAGCGGCCGGCCGTCCTCCTTGCGGCCGGTCACCGCGGTGACCGTGACCAGCGCGGTGATGTCCGTTCCGGAGTTGGTGATGAAGCACTTCGAGCCGTTGATCACCCACTCGTCGCCGTCCCGCACGGCGGTGGTCCGGGTGCCGCCCGCGTCCGAGCCGCCCTCCGGCTCGGTCAGTCCGAAGGCGCCCAGGATCTCGCCCGCGCACATCCGCGGCAGCCACTCCCGCTTCTGCTCCTCGGTCCCGAACAGGTACAGCGGCATCGCGCCCAGCGAGACCCCGGCCTCCAGGGTGATGGCGACCGAGGAGTCCACCCGCGCCAGTTCCTCCAGGGCGATGCCGAGCGCGAGGTAGTCGCCGCCCATGCCCCCGTACTCCTCCGGGAACGGCAGCCCGAAGAGGCCCATCCGGCCCATCTCGCGGACGATCTCGTACGGGAATTCGTGGCGCTCGTAGAGGTCGCCGATCTTCGGCGCGACCACATCGTGTGCGAACGCCTCGACGGTGCGGCGGAGTTCTTCGTGCTCGGGGGTGAGGCGGTGGTCCATGGCGGTCATTCCTTGTGGGAGAGGGCGCGGACGGTACGGGAGGGGCTGGGTCGGCCCAGCTGTTCGGCCATCCACACGCTGGTGGCGGTGAGGGCCGTCAGGTCGACACCGGTGTCGATGCCGAGGCCGTGCAGCATCCACACCAGGTCCTCGGTGGCGAGGTTGCCGGTGGCGGACTTGGCGTACGGGCAGCCGCCGAGGCCGCCCGCGGAGGCGTCGACGGTGGTGACGCCGTGGCGCAGGGCGGCGAGGGTGTTGGAGAGGGCCTGGCCGTAGGTGTCGTGGAAGTGCACGCCGAGGCGGTCGGTCCGGATGCCCTCGGTGTTCAAGTCGGTAAGCAGGGAGGCGACTTGACCCGGGGTGGCCACCCCGATGGTGTCGCCGAGGCTGAGTTCGTCGCAGCCCATGTCGAGCAGCCGGCGGCAGACGCGCACGACCTGGGCGGCCGGTACCGGCCCCTCCCAGGGGTCTCCGAAGCACATCGAGAGGTAGCCCCTGACCTGTGCGCCCTCCGCCTTCGCGCGGGCCACCACCGGCTCGAACACGGCCAGCGCCTCGTCCACGGTCCGGTTGAGGTTGGCCTTGGCGAAGGACTCGGTGGCGCTGGCGAAGACGGCGATGTCACGGGCGCCGAGGGCCAGCGCCCGGTCGAGTCCGCGTGCGTTCGGCACGAGGACGGGGAGGCGTACGCCTTCGATCCCGGCGACCTGCGTGAACAGGGCTTCCGCATCTGCCAGTTGGGGCACCCACTTGGGGTGCACGAAGCTGGTCGCCTCGACGGTGGTGAGGCCCGCCGCGGCGAGGCGGTGGATGAACTCCGCCTTGACCTCGGTGGGGACGGTCTCCTTCTCGTTCTGGAGTCCGTCGCGTGCGCCGACCTCGTAAATTCGCACCCGGGTGGGGAGTTGGGGGTCGGGCACGGGCATGGGGAGTCCGTCGGTCATGACGCCACCTCGGCGGTTTCCTCGGGCGCGACCACGGCGAGGACCTGGTCCATCGCGACGGTGGCGCCCGCCTTGACGTCCAGCTCGGTGACTGTGCCGGCGTGCGGGGTGGAGATGACGTGCTCCATCTTCATCGCCTCCACCACCAACAGGCTCTGCCCTGCGGTGACGTGGTCGCCGACGGCCACCTTGACGACGGTGACGGTGCCAGGCATGGGGGCGGTCAGGGCGTCGGCGCCGGAGTGGGCGGAGCCGGTGAGGGTGGCGGCGACGGGGTCGTACGCCTGAAGGTGCCAGGCGTCACCGTCCCGCCCGAGCCATTCGCCGTGGTGGTGGAGGGTGTGGGTGAGGCCACCGACCTCCATGGTGAGGCGGCCCTGCGGGTGTGCACCGGAAGCGAGGCGTGAGCGCAGGTATTTCCCCACCCCGCCCCTTCCCGAAACTCCTGCCGGAGAGGCCTCCTCAAACGCCGGAGGGGCTGAATTCCCAGCGGCGGGGGAGTCCCCCACGCGCACTTCCGCAGCCGCCGCCCGCCCTCGGACCCGTACCTCGACCGGCTCCTGCCCCGGAACCCGGAAGTGGTGGACGGTCCACGCAGGCGTACCGCCCATCCGCCACCCGGACGGCGCCCCGAACGGATCGGCCCAGCCCTCGCCGCCGCCCGGGCTTTCCAGCGCCGCCTGCGCCAGCAGTCCCGCCGCCGCGTACACCTCCTCCGGCACGCCTTCCCCGACCAGCGAGTCCGCCTCGCGCTCGACCAGTCCGGTGTCCAGGTCCCCGGACACCACATCCGGATGCGCCAGCAGCCTGCGCAGGAACCCCGCGTTGGTCTGCACGCCCAGGGTGACCGTCTCCGCCAGCGCCGCCCGCAGCTTACGCAGGGCGGTCTCGCGGTCAGGGCCGTACGCGATGACCTTGGACAGCATCGGGTCGTACAGGCTGCCGATCTCGGTGCCGACCGAGAGGCCCGAGTCCGTCCGGACCCCGTGCCCCTGCGGCTCGTTGAGCGCCAGGATCGTCCCGCCGGACGGCAGGAAGCCCCGGGCGGGGTCCTCGGCGCAGACGCGGGCCTCGACGGCGTGCCCGGTGAGGGTGATGTCCGCCTGGGTGAAGGGGAGTTCGGCCCCGGAGGCGACCCGCAGCTGCCACTCCACCAGGTCGATTCCGGTGATCAGCTCGGTGACCGGGTGTTCCACCTGGAGGCGGGTGTTCATCTCCATGAAGTAGTACGAGGACGGGTCGGCGCCCGGCACGATGAACTCGATCGTGCCGGCCCCCGAGTAGCCGCAGGACCGGGCCGCCTCGCAGGCCGCCTCGCCCATCGCGGCGCGGGTCGCCTCGTCGAGGAAGACCGAGGGGGCCTCCTCGATGATCTTCTGGTGGCGGCGCTGGAGGGAGCACTCGCGCTCGCCGAGGTGGACGACGTTTCCGTGGCCGTCCGCCAGCACCTGGATCTCGATGTGGCGGGGGCGGTCGATCCACCGCTCCACGAGAAGCGTGTCGTCCCCGAAGGAGGAACGGGCCTCGCGGCGGGCGGCGGCGATCTCGTCGGCGAGGACCGCCTCGTCGCGCACCAGCCGCATGCCCTTGCCGCCGCCGCCCGCGGAGGGCTTCAGCAGGACCGGCATGCCGATCTCCCGTGCCGCATCCGCGAGTTGGCCATCCGTCAGCCCACTCCCGCTCGACCCCGGGACGACCGGGACCCCCGCCGCCTGCACCGTCTCCTTCGCCCGGATCTTGTCGCCCATCAGCGAGATCGCGGCGGCGGGCGGCCCGATGAAGACGATCCCCGCATCCGCGCACGCCTGCGCGAACTCGGCGTTCTCGGCGAGGAATCCGTAGCCCGGGTGGATCGCCTGCGCGCCCGTGCGCCGGGCCGCTTCGATCAGACGGTCGGCGCGGAGGTAGCTCTCGGATGCCGCCGGAGGACCGATACGTACCGCCGTATCCGCCTCGCGAACATGCCGGGCGTCCGCGTCGGCGTCGCTGAAGACCGCCACCGATCGGATGCCCAGCTCGCGCAGCGTACGGATGACGCGGACCGCGATCTCGCCGCGGTTGGCGACCAGAACCGTGTCAAACATGGTCATTCTTCACTCACATCCGGAAGACGCCGAAGGCGGGGTCGGCGAGCGGGGCGTTCGCACAGGCGGTCAGGGCAAGTCCGAGGACCTGACGGGTTTCGAGCGGGTCGATCACTCCGTCGTCCCAGAGGCGGGCGGAGGCGTAGTACGCGTTCCCCTGCTGCTCGTACTGGGCGCGGATCGGGTCCTTGAAGGACTCCTCGGCCTCGGCCGGCCACTCCTCACCGCGCCCTTCGATCTGGTCGCGCTTGACGGTGGCCAGCACCGAGGCGGCCTGCTCGCCGCCCATCACGGAGATCTTGGCGTTGGGCCACATCCACAGGAAGCGCGGCGAGTAGGCCCGCCCGCACATCGAGTAGTTGCCCGCGCCGTACGAACCACCGACGACGACCGTCAGCTTGGGCACACGGGTGCAGGCCACCGCCGTCACCATCTTCGCGCCGTGTTTGGCGATGCCGCCGGCCTCGTAGTCCCGCCCCACCATGAACCCCGAGATGTTCTGGAGGAACACCAGGGGGATGCCGCGCTGGTCGCACAGCTCGATGAAGTGGGCGCCCTTCTGGGCGGATTCGGAGAAGAGGATGCCGTTGTTGGCGACGATGCCGACCGGGTGGCCGTGGATGCGTGCGAAGCCGGTGATCAGCGTCTGCCCGTACTCCGACTTGAACTCCTGGAAGCGGGAGCCGTCGACGACGCGGGAGATCACCTCGCGGACGTCGTAGGGGGTGCGGGAGTCGACGGGCACGGCGCCGTAGAGCCCGGCGGGGTCGACCTTGGGCTCGTCAACCGGCTGTACGGACCAGGGGAGTTGAGCACGCTCGGGAAGTGTGGCGACGATGTTCCGTACGATCCGCAGCGCGTGCGCGTCGTCCTCGGCGAGGTGGTCGGTGACCCCCGACGTACGGGAGTGGACCTCGCCGCCGCCCAGTTCCTCGGCCGTCACGACTTCGCCGGTGGCGGCCTTCACCAGCGGCGGACCGCCCAGGAAGATCGTCCCCTGGTTCCGTACGATCACCGCTTCGTCGCTCATCGCCGGGACGTACGCACCGCCCGCCGTGCACGACCCCAGCACCGCCGCGATCTGCGGGATCCCCGCACCCGACATCCGCGCCTGGTTGTAGAAGATCCGCCCGAAGTGCTCGCGGTCGGGGAACACCTCGTCCTGCATCGGCAGGAACGCGCCGCCCGAGTCCACCAGGTACAGGCACGGCAGCCGGTTCTCCAGCGCCACCTCCTGCGCGCGCAGGTGCTTCTTCACCGTCATCGGGTAGTACGTGCCGCCCTTGACGGTCGCGTCATTGGCGACGATCACGCACTCGCGGCCGCTGACCCGCCCGATTCCGGCGATGACTCCGGCGGCCGGGGCCTGGTCGTCGTACATCCCGTTCGCCGCGAGCGGGGCCAGCTCAAGGAAGGGTGAACCCGGGTCGAGAAGGGCGTCCACCCGGTCCCGTGGCAGGAGCTTCCCGCGCGCCACGTGCCGGGCCCGGGACTTCTCGCCGCCGCCGAGCCGGGCGGTGGCCAGTCGGCTGCGGAGGTCGTCCGCGAGCTCCCGGTGGGCGGCCTCGTTGGCCGCCCAGGACGGGGACGACGGATCCGCGGTGCTGGTGAGCACCGGTGCCTGCTGCATTCTGTCGAGCTCCCTTGCCCGCCGGACGTCAGGTTAGTGACCGTTAACTCTCGATCTGAGGTTAACGAGCGCTAACGGACCTGTCCAGGGGGTGGCTCCGGAGGACTCCGACGAACCGCGGCGGAGGTGTCCTCCAAGTTAACGACCGCTAACCCCGCAGGTTAGAATGTTCCCCATGAGCAGCACCAGCGCGTCCGCGGCCCCGACAGCCCGAGCGGCGGGCCGGGTGGCCGCACCCACCCGCCGCGAGCAGATCCTCAAGGAGGCCGCCCGCCTCTTCGCCGAGCGCGGGTTCCACGGCGTGGGCGTCGACGAGATAGGCGCCGCCGTCGGTATCAGCGGCCCCGGCCTCTACCGCCACTTCGCCGGCAAGGACGCCATGCTGGCGGAGCTGCTGGTCGGGATCAGTGAGCGGTTGCTCGCCGGCGGCCAGGAGCGCGTCGCGGCCGCCCCCGGCGACCCGGCCGCCCTCCTCGCCGCCCTGATCGACGGCCACATCGACTTCGCCCTCGACGACCGCCCGCTGATCACCCTCCACGACCGCGAACTGGACCGCCTGCGCGACGCGGACCGCCACCGGGTGCGTCAACTCCAGCGCCAGTACGTCGAGTTGTGGGTGACAGCGGTGCGCGACCTGCACCCCGCAACCCCGGAGTCCGAGGCCCGCGCGGCCGTCCACGCGGTCTTCGGCCTGCTGAACTCGACCCCGCACCTGGGCTCCGGACTGCCGGGCCGGGGCGCTACGGAAGCCCTGCTGAGGCGGCTGGCGCACGGCGCGTTCGGGGCGCTGGGGCCCGACGCGAAGTAGCCCTCACGGTGCGGGGGGAAAGCAGCCCTCACGGGTGCGGGGGATGGCTCTGATGCCCGCGGGGATCGCTCTGGTCGTCGTGGGCCGCCGTCATCAGCGGGCCACGGCCTCCACGAGGCTGTCGGGGCCCGAACTGTCGATGACCCGGGTCAGGCGCAGACCGGAGCGGTCGAGCAGCTCCCGGAACTCGGACCGGGTGCGCTGGCGACCCGTGGTGCCGACCAGCGTCTCCAGGTCGAGGAGTTTGGCGAGGGACGGCTCGGGCCCGTCCGGGACCACGGGCTCGCCGAGGAGGACGGTGGCGTGGTCGGGCATCGCCGCCCGCACATTGCGCAGGATCTCCACCGAGCGGTCGTCGTCCCAGTCGTGGACGACGGCTGTCAGGACGTACGCGTCGGCCCCGGCGGGAACCTTCTCGAAGAAGGAGCCGCCGACCACCTCGCAGCGGTCCGCGACGCCTGCCTGCGCCAGCACCGGGTGCGCGCGCCCGACCACGTCCGGCAGGTCGAGCAGAATGCCCCGAAGGCCCGGGTGGGACGACAGGATGCCTGCCAGATAGGCGCCGTTGCCGCCGCCGATGTCGGCGACCGTGCCGAACCTGCCGAAGTCGTACGCACCGAGGGTGGCGTAGATGGTGGAGGCGACGGAGGTCATCGCGCCGTCGAAGACCGCCGCTTCCTCGGGGTGGGTGCGGTAGTAGTCGAACTGCGGCTCGCCGTGGGCCAGGTCGAATGCCGGAGCGCCCGAGCGCACGCTCTCGAAGAGGTGGCTCCAGGCCGCGCGGTGGAAGTGCGAGCCGAAGTGCGTCGCGAGCCCCCGCAGCGAGGGCGAGCGGTCGCCGCGCAGCAGTTCGCCCTGCGGTGTGAGGGCGAAGCGGCGGCCCGGCAGTTCGGTCAGTACTCCGAAGTCCGCGACGACCCGCAGCACCCGGTACAGGCTGAGAGCGTGCGCGTCGACCTCGGCGGCGATCTCGTCCACCTGCCGAGGTCCCCCGGCGAGCACGTCCGCCACACCGAGGCGCGCCACCACACTGATGGCCTGAGTGACGAATCCCCCCATAAGCAGCGGCATCAGGGCCGCCTCCGCAGGTACCTCCGCCGGTGTCGGCGGGTCCAGCTCGCTTGCCATGTCGGTCATCGCCTTGTCCTTTCAGGTGGCACCGGTACTGCTCGGCCGCAGCCACCCTGGAGGAGTGGTCTCAACCTCAGGTCGAGGCGTGCTGCATCCCGCGGACGGCCGGGAGGAGCCGTCGGCGTCGGTGTCCACGCCGATCACACCGCGACGGAGAGCGGTGTGGATCGGGACGGTCCTGGCGACCGGGATCGTCCATGAGGCGCTCGGGTACCAGCGCCCGTGGTCCACGCCCGGATGGCCCAGCAAGTGGAGACCCTCGGTGCGCCGCCGCGCGCGCCCGGCAGAATGGACTCCATGCCGATACTCAGTCGCCCCGCACTCGTCGATCACCTTGTCCGTACCCGGATCGCGGGAGATGTCGCCACTCCGCGTGACAACAACCTCTCGCACTATCGCAAGCTCGCCAACGGCGACCGGCACTACTGGCTCGGGATCGAGCTGGGGGACCGGTGGACGGACGAGCAGGATGTGCTGGCCGTGATGGCGGAGCGGTGTGGGGTGAGTGATGACACCGATCACCGGCACGGGCAGGACACGATCGAACCCGAGCTGACCGTGGACGGGCTGGAGCGGGCGGCGGCGCGGTTGCGCAAGGCGGTGGCGGACAAGCAGCGGGTGCTGTTCGCGACCGGGCACCCCGGGGCGCTGCTCAATGTGCACGGGGAGACCGCGAGAGCGCTGCGGGCGGCGGGGTGCGACGTGGTGCGGATTCCGGGTGGGCTGACGGCGGACGAGGGGTATGTGGTGCAGTTCGCCGATGTCGCTGTGTTCGAGCGGGGGGCGAGCCTGTGGCACACGCACTCGCCCGCGCCGATGACGGCGATTCTGGACGGGCTGGAGAGGAACGGGGAGCCGTTGCCGGATCTGGTGTTCGCGGATCACGGGTGGGCGGGGTGTGCGGGGCAGCGCGGGATCGACTCGATCGGGTACGCGGACTGCAACGACCCGGCGCTCTTCCTCGGGGAGGCCGAGGGGACGATGGCGGTCACCATCCCGCTCGACGACCACGTGGTCGACCCGTACTTCTACGAGCCGATGACGGACTACTTGCTGGACGCCGCCGGCCTGCGCTGACCGCGCCCGGGGGTGGGGTCGAGGTAGACGCGGGTCACGGCCGGGTAGCGGGCGCGCAGCCGCTGCTCGGCCCGCTCGCAGGCCCACTCGATCTGTTCGGCGGTGGTCTTGCCGTCGCGGAGGTCGATCTTCGCGGCGACCAGGATTTCGGCGGGGCCCTGGATGAGGGTGGTCAGTTCGAGTACGGCGCCGAACTCGTCCGCCGAGAGGAGCTCCTCCCGCATTCCGGCGCGCATCTCCGGGGGGACGGGGCGGCCGATGAGGAGCTGGGCGTTGCTGCGGCCCAGCACCCAGGCGACGTACGCCAGCAGCAGTCCGATCAGGATGGACGCGATGCCGTCCCAGACGCCGGAGCCGGTGAGCTGGCCGCCGAGCAGACCGCCCGCTGCCAGCAGCAGTCCGACCAGGGCGGCGGAGTCCTCCATGACGACGGCCTTGACGGCGGTGTCCGGGGTGAGGCGGAAGTACCGGCCGAGCGGGGCGCCGAGGCGGGCGGCCTCCGCGCGGACCTGCTTGATGCCGGTGCGCAGGGAGTAGCCCTCCAGCAGGAAGGCGATGGCGAGGACGATGTAGGAGAGGAGCGGGCTGCCGAGCTCCTCGCCGTGGGTGAGGGTGTGGATGCCGTCGTACAGGGAGAAGACGGCGCCGCCGACGAAGGTGGCGACCGAGGCGAGCATCGCCCAGATGTAGCGTTCCGGGCCGTAGCCCAGGGGGTGGTCCTCGTCGGCCGGTTTCTCGCTGCGTTTGAGGGCGGTCAGCAGCATGAGCTCGGTGACGGTGTCGGCCAGCGAGTGCGCCGCCTCCGACAGCATCGCGCTGGAACCGCTGATCACGCCCGCGACGGCCTTCGCGACGGCGATGCCGAGATTGGCCACCGCCGCGACGATGACGGTGAAGGTGCTCTCGCCGCCTTCGCTCGCGATGCTCCCGCTGCTGTCCTGGCCGTCCCCTGTGTCCTCATTGCTCATGCAATGACCGTATGTGGTCGTGGTGGTCAGTGGGGGACGCGCACTCAGTGAGGGACGCGCACGACGCCCTCCTGGATGACGGAGATCGCGAGGCGGCCGTCCTGGGTGTAGATGCGGGCCTGGCCGAGGCCACGCCCCCCGGAGGCGGAGGGCGACTCCTGGTCGTAGAGCAGCCATTCGTCCGCGCGGAAGGGGCGGTGGAACCACATCGCGTGGTCGAGGGAGGCGCCGACCACGTCGCCGGTGGCCCAGCCGCCGCGGCCGTGCGCGAGGAGCACCGAGTCGAGGAGGGTCATGTCGGAGACATAGGTGGCGAGGCAGACGTGCAGGAGGGGGTCGTCGGCGAGTTTGCCGTTGGTGCGGAACCAGACCTGGGAGCGGGGCTCGCGGGGTTCGCCCGCGGTGGCGTACGGCGGTGAGTCGACGTAACGGAGGTCGATCGCGGCGCGTGCCTCCAGGAGGCGGTCGACGGTGCCGGGGTCGAGAAAGCGGTCCGCGTAGCGGGGGAGGATCTCGGCGGCGGTCGGCAGCGTCTCCGGGTCGGGGGAGCCTGGCATCGGGGCCTGGTGCTCCATGCCCTCCTCGTCACTCTGGAAGGAGGCGGAGAGGTGGAAGATCGGCTGGCCGTGCTGGACGGCGACCACCCGCCGGGTGGTGAAGGAGCGGCCGTCGCGGATCCGGTCGACGGTGTAGACGATCGGCGCCCCCGGGTCGCCCGCACGCAGGAAGTAGGCGTGCAGGGAGTGGGTGAGGCGGTCCTCGGGGACGGTGCGCCCGGCGGCGACCAGGGCCTGTGCGGCGACCTGGCCGCCGAAGACGCGGGGGACGATGGCCGAGCGGCTCACGCCCCGGAAGATGTCCTGCTCGATCTGCTCAAGGTCGAGCAGATCGAGCAGGGACTCAAGTGCGGTGTTCATTGGGGTAGTTGTACATCCCGTGCTGGAGCAGGTGGGTGCTACAGGCCCATGTTCTTGGCGATGATCATCTTCATGACCTCGCTGGTGCCGCCGTAGATGCGGTTCACGCGGTTGTCGGCGTACAGGCGGGCGATCGGGTACTCGTTCATGAAGCCGTAGCCGCCGTGCAGCTGGAGGCACTTGTCGATCACGCGGTGCGCGACCTCGGTGCAGAACAGCTTCGCGGAAGCGGCCTCGGCGGCGGTCAGCTCACCGGCGTCCAGGGCCTCGGTGGCGCGGTCGACCACGGCCTCGGCGGCGTCCACCTCGGCCTGGCAGGCGGCCAGTTCGAACTTGGTGTTCTGGAAGGCGGCGACCGGCTTGCCGAAGACCGTGCGGTCCTGGACGTAACTCTTGGTGAACCGGATGGCGGCCTTGGCCTGGGCGTACGCGCCGAACGCGATGCCCCAGCGCTCGGAGGCCAGGTTGTGGCCGAGGTAGCCGAAGCCCTTGTTCTCCTCGCCGAGGAGGTCCTCGACGGGGACCTTCACGTCGACGAAGGCGAGCTCGGCGGTGTCGGAGGTGCGCAGGCCCAGCTTGTCGAGCTTGCGGCCGACCGAGTAGCCCTCCAGCTTGGTGTCCACGGCGAACAGCGAGATGCCGAAGCGGCGGTCGTCCTCGCGGGGCGCGGCGGTACGGGCGCAGACGATCACACGGTCGGCGTGCACGCCGCCGGTGATGAAGGTCTTCGCGCCGTTGAGGACGTAGTGGGTGCCGTCCTCGGAGAGCTTGGCGGTGGTCTTCATGCCCGCGACGTCGGAGCCGGTGCCCGGCTCGGTCATGGCGAGCGCCCACATCTCCTCGCCGGTGCAGAACTTTTCGAGGTAGCGCTTCTTCTGCTCGTCGGTGGCGAGCATCTTGATGTACGGGAGGCCCAGCAGGACGTGCACGCCGGAGCCGCCGAGGTTCACACCCGCTCGGGAGGTCTCCTCGTACAGGACGGCCTCGAACTTGTGCGACTCCAGGCCCGCGCCACCGAACTCCTCGGGCACGTTGATGCCGAAGACGCCCAGCTCGCCGAGCTTGTAGTAGAACTCGCGCGGCGCCTGGCCGGCGGCGAACCACTCGTCGTAGACGGGGACGACCTCGGCCTCGATGAAGGCTCGGAGGGTCTCCCGGAACGCCTCGTGGTCCTCGTTGAATACGGTACGGCGCACGTGACGCTCCCTCTGCGAGTCCTGAATCCTGTTCGCCGCCGAGCGCGGCGCGGCTAAGCGCTTGCTCAGACAGATACCCGGCAAAAGTTACCGGCCGGTCACTGGGGTGTCCAGAGGAGTGCGGTGTTGGAGGGACCACACCCGGCGCCGGTGGAAGCGGCAGGTGACCGGAAGTCCGGGGGGCGCGGGGGAGGCGGCCGGTGCGCCGGGACCTGTCCGCCGCGGCCAAATGCCCCGCCCGCCTCATCGCTTCCGTACATGTGCGGAATCCGCAGCTCTGCCTACGCTCGACGGCATGAACACTCCCTCCGCCGAGCCCCGTGGCCCCATCGACTCGTCCCGCGTCCCCCGGTACGCCGGACCGGCGACGTTCGCCCGGCTGCCCCGCCTGGACGAGGTCGGCGGGCGTACGGATGTCGCGGTCGTCGGTGTCCCCTTCGACACGGGTGTCTCCTACCGCCCCGGCGCCCGCTTCGGCGGCAACGCGATCCGCGAGGCCTCGCGGCTGCTGCGCCCGTACAACCCGGCCCAGGACGCCTCCCCGTTCGCGCTCGCGCAGGTCGCGGACGCCGGTGACATCGCCGCGAACCCGTTCAACATCAACGAGGCCGTCGACACCATCGAGGCGGCCGCCGACGACCTGCTCGGCAACGGCGCCCGGCTGATGACGCTGGGCGGCGACCACACCATCGCGCTGCCGCTGCTGCGGTCAGTGGCCAAGAAGCACGGCCCGGTCGCGCTGCTCCACTTCGACGCCCACCTGGACACCTGGGACACCTACTTCGGTGCCGAGTACACCCACGGCACCCCGTTCCGCCGGGCCGTCGAGGAGGGCATCCTCGACACCGAGGCGCTCTCCCACGTGGGCACCCGCGGCCCGCTGTACGGCAAGCAGGACCTGACCGACGACGCCAAGATGGGCTTCGGCATCGTGACCTCGGCCGACGTCATGCGGCGCGGGGTGGACGAGGTCGCCGACCAGCTGCGCCAGCGCATCGGGGACCGCCCGCTCTACATCTCCATCGACATCGACGTGCTCGACCCGGCCCACGCGCCCGGCACCGGCACCCCCGAGGCCGGCGGCCTCACCTCCCGTGAGCTGCTCGAAATCATCCGCGGGCTGTCCGCCTGCAACCTGGTCTCCGCGGATGTGGTCGAGGTGGCGCCCGCGTACGATCACGCCGAGATCACCTCCGTCGCCGCGTCCCACACGGCGTACGAGCTGACGACGATCATGTCCCGCCAGATTGCCGAGGCACGCGCGAAGTGACACACGACCACGACCTGGTCCTCACCCCCACCGACGCCCAGAAGACGGCCGCACTGGCGCCGCCACCCGGGCGCACGGGCGGGGATCTGGTCGTGGAAACGCTGCGCGGGCTGGGCGTGACCACGGTCTTCGGGACGCTCGGGGCGGACGCCACGGATGCCCTGTCCGCGGCCGTACGCCGGTCGGCTCTCACCGCGTGGACCGGGTTCGCCACCTCCACGGGTGCGGGCCACGCGGCTGACGGATTCGGGCGGGTGACCGGGGAGGCTGCGGCGCTGCTGGCCCCGGAGGGACTGGATCCGGCGGTGCTGCGAGAGGCGCTGTCCGCATCGGCGCCGCTGATCGTGCTGGCCACCGGGCCGGCGGCCGGCGCGGACGTGAAGGCGGTGCACGAGGCCCGGACCCCGTCCCGGATCCCCACCGCCGTGGCCGAGGCCTGGGAGGCGGCGCTGACCGCCCCGCACGGTCCGGTGTGGCTGGAACTGGACCCGGCGGCACTGGCGGGGGAGACCCTGCTGCCCGAGGTCAACGCCCCCGACGTACTCCCGCACGAACTGCCCCCGCGCCCCGAGCTGACCGCCCTGGCCGCCCACTGGCTGGAGACGGCGGCCGCGCCACTGATCGTCACCGGTGGCGGAGCGACCCGCTCCGATGCGGCCGGCAAGGTGAAGGCGCTGGCCGCCCGGCTGACCGCCCCCGTCGCCACCACCCTCGGCGGCGCGGGCACCTTCGCCGGGGCCCGCCCCGTCACCGCCGCCCTCCTGGAGTCGGCGGACGTCCTCCTCCTGGTCGGCACGACCCTCGCGGATCTCGACTTCACCCCGCCCGCCAGGCTCATCCAGATCGACGCCGACCCGGCCCGCCTGGAGGCCCGCCACGCACCGGCGCTCGGCATCCACGCGGACGCACGGCTGGCGCTGACGGCACTGCTGGAGACGGCCGGGGTGCGGGAAGCAGGGGCCGCAGCCGTACGGGAGACGGGTGCGGCCGCACGGGAAGCAGCGGCAGCCGTACGGGAAACCGCGCGAACGGACCACCTGCCTCCGCCCGCCCTCCGCACCGAAGGCCTCGCCGCGCTCCTCCGCCAGGCCCTGCCGCCCCGCACTCTCGTCTTCTGGGACAGCCCCGCGGCGGACTTCCACCCCCGCCACCCCAACACCCTGCACGCACCCCAGTCCGGCGCCACGGGTTACGCCCTCCCGGCGGCCCTCGGTGCGGCGACGGCGGACCCGGACACTGCGGTGCTCGCGGTCTCGGGCGTCACCCCGTCCAGCGTGCGGGAGCTGGCCACCGCACGGGAGCTGGGGCTTGCGGTGGTGTGGCTGGTGGTGGACGCGCCGTCGGAGTCCGAGCTGGCGGAGGCGGCGGCGGAAGCGGGCGTTGTGGTGGTCCGGGCGGAAGCGGCGGGGCAGGCCGAGGCGCTGAGGAAGGCGCTCGCTGCGGGCGGGCCGGCCGTGGTGGCGATCACCAGTGCCTCACTCGTACAACCATCCGAGTTCTCGTGAGTCAACTGATGCGGACGGACACGCGCACCCGCGTCCGCCCACGTCACGCACGTACTCACGGGGGGACCCCACCACTCATGTCCCACAAGCGCATCACCCACCAGCGAATACCGCGCGCCCTGACCGCCTCCGCCCTCGCCGCCGGCGTGCTGCTCCCGCTGGTCGGCGCCGCGCCCGCAGCGACCGCCGCCGCACCCCAGGTGGCCTGCAGCTCGAACAAGGCCGGGCTGGCCAACAAGCTCAGGGCCGACATCACCGCCGCCCTGCGCGGCAGACCCGGCACCGTCGCGGTCACCGTCTACGAGCACTCCACCCGCACCTACTGCTCGCTGCGCGCCTGGAACTCCTTCGACTCCGCCAGCATCGTCAAGGTCACCGTGCTGTCCGCGCTGATGTGGGACGCGCAGAAGACCGGCCGGGCCGTCACCGCCCGTGAGCGCAAACTCGTCGACGCCATGATCACCAAGTCGGACAACCAGGCGACCACCACCCTGTGGAAGCAGCTGGGCACCGCGAAGATCAACGGCTTCCTGCGCGCCGCCGGAATGAAGAACACCACGCCGGGTTACGGCGGCTACTGGGGCCTCACCCAGGTCAACGCCTCCGAACAGAGCAAGCTGCTGACCACCCTCACCCTGCGCAACAAGGTCCTGAGCGACAGCTCCCGGGCGTACATCCTGAACCGGATGGCCGCCGTCGTGCCCTCCCAGCGCTGGGGCACCCCGGCCGGCGCCCCCGGCAAGGCCAGGGTGCACGTCAAGAACGGCTGGCTGCCCCGGGCGAGCAACGGCTGGCGGGTGCACTCGCTGGGCGCGTTCACCGGCCAGGGCCACGACTACACGATCACCGTCCTCAGTCACGGCAACAAGACCATGCAGACGGGCGTCAACACCGTCCAGGCCGTCTCCCGCGCCATCCACCGCGACCTCAACCCGGCCGCCGTCAAGTCCCGCACCTCCGAAACCCCCCTCCCGACCTTCGTCCCGCCGGCCGTCCCGCGGGAAGTCATCCCGCCGCTGCCGCCGCAGGGCTAGGCACCGGGGCATCCCGGGGGCCGCTGCCAGGCACTCGGCGCGGCCCCCGCGCGCCCCCTTTCACGCCCCCGATTCATTGCAGCGGGATGAAATCCGCACCTCACGGCGTTCCCCCCAGCGGCACAGCAGCGGGACGATCGGGAGGCAGCACGTGGCGTCAGCAGTGGGAGAGGGCGAGAGCCGGGCCGGGTGGGCCCGGCGGCTGTCCGGTTACGCCTGGCGTTACCGGGCCAATGTGCTGCTCGCTCTCGGGTCGTCGCTGGGCGGCATGGCCGTCATGGCGCTGGTGCCGCTGATCACCAAGGTGGTGATCGACGACGTGATCGGGAAGGGGACCCGGTCGCTGGCCGTGTGGACCGGGCTGCTGATAGGCGCGGCCGTGGTCGTGTACGGGCTGACGTACATACGCCGGTACTACGGCGGCAAGCTCGCCCTGGACGTCCAGCACGACCTGCGCACCGAGATGTACGGGACGATCACCAGGCTCGACGGGCGGCGACAGGACCAGCTGTCCACCGGGCAGGTGGTCGGGCGGGCGACCAGCGACCTCCAGCTGATCCAGAGCCTGCTGTTCATGCTGCCGATGACCATCGGGAACGTGCTGCTGTTCCTGATCTCGCTGGTGATCATGGCGTGGCTGTCGCCGCTGCTGACACTGGTGGCGCTCGCGGTCGCGCCGGCGCTGTGGTTCATCGCGCGGGCCAGCAAGAAGAAGCTCTTCCCGGCCACCTGGTACGCCCAGGGGCAGGCCGCCGCCGTCGCCGGAGTGGTCGACGGGGCCGTGTCCGGGGTGCGGGTGGTGAAGGGCTTCGGGCAGGAGGAGCAGGAGACCGGGAAGCTGCGGGAGGTGTCGCGGCGGCTCTTCGCGGGGCGGCTGCGGACCGTGAGGCTGAACTCCCGGTACACGCCCGCACTCCAGGCCGTGCCCGCCCTCGGGCAGGTCGCGATGCTGGCGCTGGGCGGCTGGCTGGCGACCCGGGGGCAGATCACCCTCGGTACGTTCGTGGCGTTCTCGACGTACCTCGCACAGCTCGTCGGACCGGTGCGGATGCTCGCGATGGTGCTGACCGTGGGGCAGCAGGCGCGGGCGGGTGTCGAGCGGGTGCTGGAGCTGATCGACACCGAGCCTTCGATCGAGGACGGGACGAAGGAACTCCCCGATGACGCTCCGGCGACCGTCGAGTTCGACGACGTGAGCTTCGGGTACGAGGACGGGCGGCCGGTCCTCGACGGGTTCTCGCTGGAGATGCGCGAGGGCGAGACCGTCGCACTGGTCGGGTCGTCGGGCAGCGGCAAGTCGACCGTCTCGCTGCTGCTGCCCAGGTTCTACGACGTGGAACGCGGCGCCGTACTGGTCGGCGGGCACGATGTGCGTGAGCTGACCCTGGAGTCGCTGCGGGCCGCCATCGGGATGGTGCCCGAGGACAGCTTCCTGTTCTCGGACACGGTGCGGGCGAACCTGGCGTACGGGGTCCCGGACGCGACGGACGCACAGATACACGCCGCGGCCAGGGCGGCCCAGGCCGACCGGTTCATCGACGAACTGCCGCACGGCTACGACACCAAGGTCGGCGAACAGGGCCTCACCCTCTCCGGCGGCCAGCGCCAGCGGCTGTCACTGGCCCGGGCGATACTCACCGACCCGCGACTGCTGCTCCTCGACGACGCCACCTCCGCGGTGGACGCCCGGGTCGAGCACGAGATCCACGAAGCACTGAAGTCGGTGATGGCGGGGCGGACCACGCTGCTCATCGCGCACCGCCGCTCCACCCTCAACCTGGCCGACCGCATCGCCGTCCTCGACGGCGGGCGCCTCGCCGACATCGGCACCCACGAGGAGCTGGAGCGGCGCTCCGCCCTCTACCGGCGGCTGCTCACCGACCCCGACGAGCTGGGCGGCGTATCGCCCGGTCACACGCCCGCGAAGCGGCCCGCGGCGGTCGAGGACGACCGGTCCGTGCAGGCGGAGCTGGACGCCGAGTTCGACGCCGAGCGCGGGATCACTCCCGACCTGTGGATACGGGACGAGTCGGACCCGGAGAAGAACGCGCGGGACCACGCGCCCGGAATGCCGGCCACCCCCGAACTGCTCGCGCAGGTGGCGGCCCTGCCGCCCGCCGACGGGGTGCCGGACATCGACGAGGCACGTGCCGTCGCGCCGGAGACCTCCTACGGGCTGCGCAGGCTGCTGCGGGGGTTCGGGCTTCCGCTGCTGGTCAGCCTGTTGCTGGTGGCGATCGACGCGGGGATGGGGCTGCTGCTGCCGGTACTGATCCGGCACGGCATCGACGAGGGCGTGACCCAGCTGGCGCTCGGCGCGGTGTGGACGGCGGCAGGGCTCGCACTGCTCGCCGTGGGGGTGCAGTGGCTGGCGCAGGTGAACGAGGCCCGGATGACCGGGCGGACCGGTGAGCGGGTGCTGTACTCGCTCCGGCTGAAGATCTTCGCCCAGTTGCAGCGGCTCGGACTCGACTACTACGAGCGGGAGCTGACCGGGCGGATCATGACCCGGATGACGACCGACGTGGACGCGCTGTCGACCTTCCTGCAGACGGGACTGGTGACCGCGTTCGTCTCGGTGGTGACCTTCCTGGGTGTGATGGTGGCGCTGATCGTCATCGACGTGGAACTGGCGCTGGTCGTCTTCGCGACGCTGCCGCTGCTGATCATCGGCACCGTGTTCTTCCGGAGGAAGAGCGTCCAGGCGTACGAGCTGGCCCGCGACCGGGTCGGTGTGGTCAACGCCGACCTCCAGGAGTCGGTGGCCGGGCTGCGCATCGTGCAGGCCTTCGGGCGGGAGCGGGCGGGCCGTGAACGGTTCGCCGCCAACAGCCGCAGCTACCGGCAGGCGCGGGTGCGCGGCCAGTGGCTGATCTCGGTGTACTTCCCGTTCGTGCAGCTGCTGGCCTCGGTGGCCGCCGCCGCGGTGATGATCGTGGGGGCCGGACGGATCGAGGCCGGGACGCTGACGGCCGGTGCGCTGGTCGCGTACCTGCTCTACATCGATCTCTTCTTCGCCCCCGTGCAGCAGCTCTCCCAGGTCTTCGACGGCTACCAGCAGGCGACGGTGTCGCTGAAGCGGATCCAGGAACTGCTGCGGGAGCCCACGTCGACGGCGGGCGCCGACGCGCCGAAGGACGTGCTGTCGCTGCGCGGGGAGATCGCCTTCGAGGACGTCTCCTTCCGGTACGGCGACGAGGAGGAGGCGCTGTCCGATGTCTCGCTGCACATCCCCGCCGGTCAGACGGTGGCCTTCGTGGGCGAGACGGGGGCCGGGAAGTCCACGCTGGTGAAGCTGGTGGCCCGGTTCTACGACCCCACCGGGGGCCGGGTCACGGCGGACGGGGCCGACCTGCGGGACCTGGACATCACGGCGTACCGGCACCGGCTGGGCGTCGTCCCGCAGGAGTCGTACCTGTTCGCGGGCACGGTCCGCGACGCCATCGCCTACGGGCGGCCGGACGCCACGGACGCCGCCGTGGAGGCGGCGGCGCGGGCGGTCGGGGCGCACGACATGATCGCGACCCTCGACGGCGGCTATCTGCACGAGGTCACCGAGCGGGGCCGCAACCTCTCCGCCGGACAGCGGCAGCTGATCGCACTGGCGCGCGCGGAACTGGTGGATCCGGATGTGCTGCTGCTTGACGAGGCGACGGCCGCGCTCGACCTGGCCACCGAGGCGCTGGTCAACCAGGCCACGGACCGGCTGACCGGGCGGCGGACGACGCTGGTGGTCGCCCACCGGCTGACCACGGCGGCCCGCGCCGACCGGGTCGTGGTGATGGACCACGGGCGCGTCGCGGAGGACGGGACGCACGAGGAGCTGCTGGCGCTGGACGGGAAGTACGCCAGGCTGTGGCGGACCTTCGTGGGGGAGGACGAGCCGGCTGCGGTCTGAGCCGGTGGTGAGGGGGGCGGTGTCCATGGGGCACCGCCCCCTCCTCGTGGCCGGTGCAACCAATTTCCGCTCCCGCGCGTCGTACGCACATACGATCTCCATGACAACAGGGGCAAATGTGTTCGGTGGGGTGGGAGGGGTAGAGGTGCGTCCCATGGGACTGATCAAGCGAAGAATGGCCGGAGCGCTCGCGGTGGCGGCCACGGCCGGACTGCTGACCCTCGGCGGCCCCTCGGTCCAAGCGGCCGAGGCGGCGTCGAGCTGCGCCGGGTCATGGGTGAAGACGTACCGCTTCGCGACCGGTGAGGTCCGCGTCTACAAGAGTCGTCAGTACGTCTGTGCCGTGACCGTCGCCAAGCGTCCCGGCGCACGGCAGAAGATGCGAGTCAGCGTCCAGGCGCGCGGCAGCCGCCCCGCCGTGGACAGCGGGACGTACACCCAGCGTGCCGGACCGGTGACGGTGTTCGCGCTGAACCGGTGCGTGCGGGTGGAGGGTTCGGTGGCGCAGAAGAGTGCGGTGTCCGGTTGGATTCTCTGCTGAGGTCGTTGGACCTTCGTGACCCTGCCCCAATTCCTATGGTGACAAGGGGGATTGGGGAGCATTAGGTTCACTCCTGTTGTCCGTGTGCCGACAGGGGAGTGGCGAATGCGCAAGACGTTCAGAGGGATCCTCGCGGGAGCGGTGCTGGTCGGCACCGCCGGAGCGATAGGCCCGGCCGCTGCGGTGGAAGCCGGTCCCGCAGTGGCCGACAGCAAGGTGGTGGACGCCCCGGCCGGCGAGGCAGGACAGGCAGCCGACATCAAGGAGCGCATCCTCGCCATCAAGGGCATGTCCCTGATCGAGGAGAAGCCGTACGCCGGCTACCGCTACTTCATCCTCAACTACACCCAGCCGATCGACCACCGCCGCCCCGAGCGCGGCACCTTCCAGCAGCGGATCACCCTGCTGCACAAGGACGTCAGCCGCCCCACGGTCTTCTTCACCGGCGGCTACAACGTCTCCACCAACCCCGGCCGCTCGGAGCCGACCGCGCTGATCGACGGCAACCAGGTCTCCCTGGAATACCGGTACTTCACCCCCTCGCGCCCCGCGCCCGCCGACTGGTCCAAGCTGGACATCAAGCAGGCCGCCGACGACCAGCACCGGGTCTTCACCGCGCTGAAGCCGATCTACAACAAGAAGTGGCTCTCCACCGGCGGCTCCAAGGGCGGCATGACCGCCACCTACTACGAGCGCTTCCACCCGCGCGACATGGACGGCGTCGTCGCGTACGTCGCCCCCAACGACGTACGCAACGACGAGGACTCGGCGTACGACCGCTTCTTCCGCACGGTCTCCACCAAGGAGTGCCGCGACCGGCTGAACAACCTCCAGCGCGAGGCCCTGGTCCGCCGCACCCCGCTGCTCGCCAAGGCGAAGGCCCTGGCGGCCGAGAACGGATCCACCTTCACCATCGTCGGCAGCGTCGAGAAGGGCTACGAGAACACCGTTCTCGACTTCGTCTGGGGCTTCTGGCAGTACAGCTCCGAGAAGGAGTGCGGGGACGTCCCCGTGGCGAAGACCGCCACCGACGACGAGATCTTCGACTACCTGAACGAGAAGTCCGACTTCTCCTCCTCCAGCGACCAGGGCCTGCTGCCTTACGCGCCGTACTACTACCAGGCGGGCACCCAGCTCGGCTCGCCCTCGTACACGTACCCGCACCTCAAGGGCCTGATGAAGTGGGGTCCTGACTACTTCAAGCCGCGCGCCTACGTGCCGCGCGACATCCCGATGCGCTGGCAGGGCGACGGTGCGATGCGCGACGTCGACCGCTGGGTGAAGCGGGAGGCCCGCCAGATGATGTTCGTGTACGGGCAGAACGACCCGTGGGGTGCCGAGCGCTTCGCCCCCGCGCGTGGCGCCCGCAACGACAACCACGTCTACACGGTCCCGGGTGCCAACCACGGCGCCCGCATCTCCGGCCTCCCGGCGGGCCAGCAGGCGGCGGCCGTCGCCCAGGTCCTCAAGTGGGCGGGCGTCGCCTCCCCGACGGTCCAGTCCGACCCGGCGAAGGCCAAGCGGCTGACGGCGTACGACGCGAAGCTGGATGTCACCGAGGTGAACAGGGAGAACGGGCTGCGGCCGTAACTCCGCCTCGGTGTGCGGGAGTTCGTAGTGCGGGGGGCCGGTGCCGATGCACCGGACCCGTCACTCCGGACCCCTCACACCGCGCTGGCGCACCCCACCGGCCGCCCCCCGTCCAGACGTACGTACAGCCGGGTGGCGGCCGGGCACTGGGTGCGTTTGCCGACCGCCTTGGCGACCTTGAACTCCGGTGCCTCGTCGCCCGATCCGTCGCAGGCGGTCTCCTTCACCTGGCCGCCGCCCGCGCTGTACACACAGTCCCCGACGACCGTGTGCGGGCCGCCGCCGCCACCGGGGTCGCCCGGGTGCGGCGCCTGGAGGTTGCGCATACAGGCGTAGCCGCGCGGCACCCGCCCGTCGCCGTTCTCGTCGGTGGCGGGCCGGGACTCCGAGATGTGCAGTACGAAGTCGGCGTCGGCCGGACACGAACTCCCGCCACCCGGCTGCCCGTTGTACCGCGCGGTGACCCGGGCCGCAGCCCGTTCGCTCGCACAGGAGACCTCGCGCGGCGTCTTCCCGTACGAACTGCACTCCCGTACGTCGAGGAAGACCGCACCGTAGCCCGACGGGGTGACCGGCAGCCGGGCGTCCGCCTGCTGCTCCGGATCCTGCTCCCCGCCCCAGTTCTGGCAACCCGTCAGCACCCCGACCGCCAGCAGCCCCGCCCCCACGGCCCGCAGCACGGATCCCCGTGTCACCCGCGCCACCCATGCCCTGCACCCCATGCAGCACCCCCCGATACTTCGGTCCAGCGTCGCGTGTACCGGCCCCCCACGCCAGAGCGCCTCGCGCGATTCCGCCGCACGGGGGACACGGCGCGGACACCAGGGGACATCAGAGGGACGGCCGGGACCGCCGGGTCACATGTGCACAGGTCATACGGGTGCGAGGTCGCCCCGTGCACCACCCCCGCCCCACCCGTACCAATTCCCGGAAACTTCCCCGGAACCGTGAAATCCCGGGAACCCACTCGCCCGGTGCCCCGTCCAATCCGCGTACTGCTGGTGAGTCTCCGCAGAGCGGTGTCAGCCCTCGCTGCTGGCTGCGTTCGCTGACTCCCCTCTCCAACCGCCTGCGGCCAGCAGCACGCCGCCACCGGTGCGCCCCCTCCACATGCGCCGGTGGCGGCCCTCTCTCCCGCTCACTCTCCTTCGTACCGCAACTCCCTTACGTTGCACAGGTATTGACGGGTACTTACTTTCGGGAAAGCGTGTCCCCGCTGGAAGTTTCCTTCAAGAATCTTCGAGGGCCTTCAGAAGGGGATCCCCGTGCCGGACCGCACCTCCACCCGCTTCGCCCACTCCACCCCCACCCGCCGCACCGTGCTCACCGCGAGCGCCGCCTCCCTGGTGGGCGCCGCCACGGGAATCGTCGCCGTCGCACCCGCCGCAGCGGCCGACCGCCCCTCCACCGACCGCCTCAGACGACTGATCGCGGGCATGAGCCTTCAGGAGAAGGTCGGGCAGCTCTTCGTGATGCGGGTGTACGGGCACTCCGCGACCGCCCCCGACCAGGCGGACATCGACGCCAACCTCAAGGAGATCGGCGTCCGCACCGCCGCCGAACTGATCGCCAAGTACCACGTGGGCGGCATCATCTACTTCGCCTGGGCGCACAACACCCGCGACCCGCACCAGATCGCCGACCTCTCCAACGGCATCCAGCAGGTGGGCCTCGCCCAGCGCACCCGCATACCCCTGCTCATCTCCACCGACCAGGAACACGGCATCGTCGCCCGCGTCGGCAAACCCGCCACCCTGATGCCCGGCGCCATGGCGCTGGGCGCGGGCGCCTTCCGCCGGGGCACCCGGGACGCCCGCGAGGCCGCCCGCATCGCCGGAGCCGAACTCGCCGCCCTCGGCATCCGCCAGAACTACGCCCCCGACGCCGACGTCAACATCGACCCCGCGAACCCGGTGATCGGCGTCCGCTCCTTCGGCTCCGTACCCCAGTCCGTGTCCGCCCTGGTCGCCGCCCAGGTCAAGGGCTACCAGGACGGCGGTGGCATCGCGACCGCCGCCAAGCACTTCCCCGGCCACGGCGACACCAAGGACGACAGCCACGACAAACTCCCGGTCATCGACCACACCCGGGAGGAGTGGCAGGCCATCGACGCCCCGCCGTTCCGGGCCGCGATCGCCGCCGGCATCGACTCGATCATGACCGCACACATCGTGGTTCCGGCCCTCGACCCGTCCGGGGATCCCGCCACGCTCTCCCGCCCCATTCTCACCGGCGTCCTGCGCGAGGAACTCGGCTACCGGGGTGTGGTGGTGACCGACTCGCTCGGCATGCAGGGCGTGCGCACCAAGTACGGCGACGACCGGGTGCCGGTGCTCGCCCTGAAGGCCGGCTGCGACCAGCTGCTGAACCCGCCGCTGCTCGACGTCGCCTGGAACGCGGTGCTGGCCGCCGTCAAGAACGGTGAACTCACCGAGGCCCGCCTCGACGAGTCCCTCCTGCGCATCCTTCAGCTCAAGGCCAGGCGCGGCCTGTTCGACCGCCCGTACGTCACCCACCGGGGTGTCGACCGCACCGTCGGCATCCGCCCCCACCTCGCCGCCGCCGACCGCATCGCGGACTCCACCACCACCCTCCTGGTGAACGAAGACCGCACGCTGCCCCTGAACCGGCGGAAGCGGCGCAACGTCCTGGTGCTCGGCGTCGACCCCGCCTCGCCCTCCGGCACGACCGGCCCGCCCACCACCGTCCTCGCCGCCGCCCTGACCCAACTCGGTTTCACGGCGACGGCGTTGTCCACCGGATCCGCCCCCACCCGCGCCAAGATCGACGAGGCGGTGGCCGCCGCCGGGGCGGGCAAGGACGTGGTGGTCGTCGCCACCCGCAACGTCACCCCCACCAGTGCCCAGCGCACCCTGGTGAGCGAACTGGCCGCGACCGGCGTACCCGTGGTGACGGTGGCGATCCAGAACCCTTACGACGTGGCCCAGTTGGCCGGCCTCGGCGCCCGCGCCCACCTCGCCTCGTACTCCTGGACCGATGTGGAGATGCAGGCCGCCGCGAGGGTCCTGGCGGGACGGGTGCGACCGGTGGGCAGGCTGCCCGTCCCGGTACAGAAGGCGGCGACGCCCACGGAGGTGCTGTATCCGGTGGGGTACGGGCTGAGCTACTAGCGGGTCGGGGCTCCGGGGGCGGCCCACCGCTCCTGGAGCACCCGCACCGCCTCCCGGATCGCCGGCCGCCGGGCCGCTCCCGTGCGCCACAGGGCGTACAGCCGTCGGGTCGGCACCGGGTCCAGACGTACCGATGCCACTCCCTCGGGCAGCTCCCCGCGCCCCAGTCGGGGCATCATCGCCACGCCCAAACCTGCTGAGATCAGGGCCAGTTGGGTGTGGTTCTCCTCCGCCTGATGGGCGATGTCCGGCTCGTAACCGGCGCCCCGCAGGGTGCGCATCAGCCAGTCGTGGCAGACCGTGCCGGGCGGCTGGCAGATCCACCGCTCGGCGGCCAGCTCCTCGCGCCGGACGTCGGCGCGTCCCGCGAGGGGGTGCCCGGCCGGTACCAGCAGGTCGCACGGGTCGTCGCCGATCACCGCCTGCTCGACGCCCTCCGGCGCGGGCAGCGGGGCGATGTCCCAGTCGTGGGCGACCGCCACGTCGAGGACCCCCTTGGCGACCAGGTCGACCGAGAGGTGCGGGTCGACCTCGGTCAGCCGGGCGTCCAGGGCCGGGTGCTCGCGGGCGAGCTGGGCCAGCACCCCGGGGAGCAGCCCGCGCGCCGCCGACGCGAAGGCGCCCACGGTCAGCCGTCCGCCGGGCAGTCCGCGCCGCTCCTCCAGGGTGGTTTCGGCACGTTCGACGATGGCCAGCAACTCCTGTGCGGTGGAGGCCAGTTGGAGGGCGTCCTCGGTAAGGGCGATGCCCCTGCCCCGGCGTTCCAGGAGAGTGGTGCGAGTCTCCCGCTCCAGCTTGGCGATCTGCTGGGAGATCGCCGAGGGGGTGTAACCGAGCGCGGTGGCCGCGCCCGCCACCGAACCGTGCACGGACACCGCGTGCAGGGCGCGCAGCCGGGAGAGATCGAGCACGGGACCACCAGTCGCTTGACGATAAGGATGCGGTGATTCATTAGCGTTGCTGAATCCCATCATGAAGTGATCCGCGCTGGTGCTAAAGGGTCGGTGTTGGTGATCCTCGACGCATGCCCGCATCCGCATCCGCATCCGCATCCGCTTCGCCGTCGCTGCCCGCGTCCCCGTCCCTGCCCGCGTCCCCGTCCTCGTCGCCGGCCGTCTCCGCCCCCATGGGGCCCGACCCCACGGGTCCCGCCCCCATGCGTCCCGCCCACATCGTTCTGGCCGTGGTCGTCGCCGCCGTCTGGGGAGTCAACTTCGTCGTCATCGAGATCGGCCTCTCGCACTTTCCGCCGCTGCTCTTCTCCGCCCTGCGCTTCCTGGCCGCCGCCCTGCCCGCGCTCTTCTTCGTGGGGCGGCCGAAGGTGCACTGGAAGTGGATCGTGGGGGTGGGGCTGGCGCTCGGGGTCGGCAAGTTCGGGCTGCTGTTCGTAGGGATGGACCAGGGGATGCCCGCCGGTCTGTCCTCCCTGGTCCTCCAGGTGCAGGCGGTCTTCACCGCCCTGTTCGCCGTGCTGTTCATCGGCGAACGACTGGGCGGCGCACGCCTGTGGGGGATGGGTGTGGCCCTCGCCGGGGTCGGCGTCGCCGCCTACGACGAGGGTGCGAGCGGCCCGGTACTCGCCTTCGTGCTCATCGTCGCGGCCGCCGCCTGCTGGGGTGTCTCCAACGTCCTGACCCGCAGGGCCGCAGCCCCGGACCCGCTCAACTTCATGGTCTGGGTCTCCACCGTCCCGGTCCTTCCGCTGCTCGGCCTCTCCCTGCTCTTCGAGGGCTGGGACCGGGACCTGGCCGCGCTGGCCGCCCTCGACTGGACCGGCGCCGGCATCATCCTCTACGTCGCCTGGGTGGTGACGGTCTTCGGCTTCGGCGCCTGGGGCTTCCTGCTGAGCCGCCACCCCGCCTCCTCGGTCGCCCCCTTCACCCTGCTCGTGCCGGTCTTCGGCATGACCTCCGCGGCCCTCTTCCTCGGCGAGCAGGTCAGCGGAGTGCGGTGGTGCGCGGCGGCGCTCCTGGTGGGAGGGGTGGCACTGGCCCAGTTCCGGATGCCCCGGTTCGTGACGTCCCGGCTCAGGGCCGGGAACGCTCCCCGGACGCCAGCAGCGCCAGCTGTTCCCGTCCCGCAGCCAGCAGCCCCGGCAGCTCCTCGGCCTGCGGATACCACCGCTTCTCGTACTCCCAGCACACCCACTGGTTCGGGCTGAGGAGCGACAGGCACTCCGCGAGCGGCAACACCCCGGCGCCCAGTGCGAGCGGGGTGGTGTCCTGCGCCGACACGATGTCCTTCACCTGTACGTAGCCGAGATAGGGCGCCAGCACCCCGTGCGAGGTGGCCGGGCTCTCGCCCCCCAGCCAGGTGTGCATCACATCCCACAGCACACCCACACTCCCGTGCCCGACGGCTGCGACCACCCGGGCCGCGTCCACCCCCGCCCGGTGCGAGTCATGCGTCTCCAGCAGGATGCGTACGCCGTGGTCGTCCGCCATCTCGGCAGCGGCGCCCAGCCGCCGGGCGGCCCGTGCGTCCCCGCCGGTGAGGGTGGCCCCGGCCTCCAGGGCGTCCCCCTCCGTCGCTTCCCCCGCCCCGGGGAAGACCCGGATGTACGACGCCCCCAGATCGCGCGCCAGCTCCAGCAGGGCGCGGATCTCCTCCAGTACGGGCGCGTCCTCGCCCGGCGCCGCCACCTTGGCGTACCCGGCGACGGTCAGGATCTCCACGCCCGCCTCAGCGAACGTCGCCACCACCTCGGCCCGCTCCTTCGCCCCGATCCCCGGGTGCACCGGCTCCTCGGGGTGGGCGCGCAACTCGACGCCCTGATACCCGGTGCCCACCGCCAGCGCGACGACGTCGGACATCGGCATCCCGGGCACACCGAGGGTGGAAAAGGCCAGTTTCACTGTGCGACAACTCCTTCTGTTTCTGCGGCGGTCCGGTTCGCGGGCGCGTCAGGACCCGTCAGGTCCAGGCGCCAGTCCTGCCCGAGCAGATCCGCACCGAACGACCGGTGCGGCTCCTCCCGGACCAGGACGAACCCCGCCCGCTGGTAGATCTTCCGTGCGGCGGCCAGCACATCATTGGTCCACAACACCACTTCCCGGTACCCCGCCGCACGGGCGAAATCCACCAGCGCCTCCACCAGCCGCTGCCCGACCCCGAGCCCGCGCGCCGACGGCTCGACCAGCAGCAGCCGCAGCCGGGCGGACGCGACCCCGGGCGAGGACTCCTCCCGTACACACATCACACACCCCACCGGGCGGCCGTCGATCTCCGCGATCCACACCCGTTCCAGCTCCGGGTCGTGATCCCGGGCGAAGTCGGCGACGATCTGCGCGACCAGGCCCTCGTACTCGACGTTGAACCCGAACTCGGCCGCGTACAGCGCCGCGTTGCGCGCCACCATCCAGCCGAGATCCCCAGGACCCGACTCCCGCAGCACCACCTGAGGGGGCCTGTCCCGCGCCCCCTCCAGAACCTCCCGTACGTCCCGCATCCCGCGCACCATCCGCTCCCGCTCCTCGGGGGGCACCCGGGAGAGCATCACGCCCACCGCCTCCCGGGCCCGTTCGTCGAGCAGCGAAGCCACCTCGCGGCCGCGTGGAGTCAGGGTGACGCGCTGGCGGCGCGGATCGCGGGGGGACGCCTTGCGGGCCACCAGGCCGTCCCGCTCGAACTTGGTCAGCAGGCGGCTCAAGTATCCCGCGTCCAGGCGCAGTCGGGCCCGCAGGTCGGCGGCGTCGGTGTGGGACGCGTGTGCCAGTTCGTACAGGACGCGCGACTCGGTCAGGGTGTAGGGGGCACTGAGGTGGCGGCTGTAGTCGAGTGCGCCGATCGTATGGGTATAGAAGCGGTTGAAAGCCCGCATTTCGTGGATGCTCACGGGGTGCTCCCGTCGTGGGGCTCTGCCGGATTTCCTTTGACTGAGTCAACGGTACGTCGTGGGGGCCGCGAGCGGAACACCTTCGGCAAGCGGGGGGCGCAACCGTGTTAGGGAACAGCAGTACGGGGCAGGACAGGCCCATGACTTCCGCACACACCGACTCGACCCCCGCCGCCCCCGGCTGGCAATTCACCGACTCCCGTGGCCAGTTGGCGACCGCACCGACCCGTCCCACCCGTATCGCCGCCTACATCCAGGCGGGTGCCACCCTCTGGGACCACGGTCTGCGCCCCACCGGGATCTTCGGCTCCTTCCACGACGGCCCCACCCCCGACCGTGCCAAGTCCGGCAGCCTTCCGCTCTCCGACCTCGCCTACTTAGGTGCGGGCGCCACCCTCGGTCCCGACTCCGTACTGGCCTCCGGCGCGGACCTGCTGGTCGCCGTCAGCTACGGCGGCGGCGCCGTCTACGGCATGGAACCGGACGCCGCCAAACACCTGGAGGAGCAGCTCCCGGTAGTGGTGATCGACGTCGGGCAGGGCCGCTCGCTGGAAGAGGTCCGGGCCGACTTCGCCGCCCTCGCGGACAGTCTCGGCTCCACCGAACCCCCCGAGGCGGGACGCCAACTGGCCGACGCCCAGGCCCGGTTGAAGTCACTGGCCAGCCCTGCGGCGCCCGCGATCCTGGCACTCTCCCCGGCGGGCGACACCCAGGTCCACCTGGCCCGCCCGCAGGCCTGGCCGGACCTCCGCGCGCTCACCGCCCTCGGCGTACCGCTGCTCTCGCCGCCCCCCGAGGGCGGCATGAACTGGGCCACCGTCGACTGGCCCACGGCCGCCGCCCTGACCCCGCGCATCGTCCTCGCCGACGTACGCGCGAACGCGGAACTCCTCGACCCGGCCCGCCTCGGCGAAGGCGTCCGCGCCCTCCCCTGGAACCCGGAACTCCCGGCTTCCAGCACCTCGCACGCCCTCTTCTACGACACGGTCGCGGACGCCCTGAGCAACTGACGCGACGCGCGGACGCCCTGAGCAACTGACGCGACGCCTTCGCGGACGCCGTCCGGCGCCGCTCCGAGCAACCGGCCGGGCAACCGGCAGGGCAACCGGCCGGCCTCCCCGGCCCAGGCCCAGGCTCTAATCCCGTCCCTGACGCGCGACCAGCGCCGCCACTCCGTCCAGGATCCGCTCCAGCCCGAAGCCGAGCGGGTCGCCCGTGCCGGGCGCGAACGCCCCGGCGGCGACGGCGGCGGTCAGGGCGGGATAGCGGTGGCCGTGCCGCTCCAGCAGGTTCGCGGTGAGCCGGGCCCACTCGGCGCCCGCCGCCGCGTCCTCGTCGGTGAGCTGCTGGGTCAGATTGCGTACGTGGCCCACCAGGAGCAGGAAGGTGTCGTGCTGCTCGGCCGGGGTGAGTCCGGTCCCGGCGAGCGGTCCCCACGCGGCCTCCATCCAGGAGAGTTGATTGGGCCCCATCAGCTGCCGGCGCATCGCGGTGGCGGTGAGGATCCACGGATGGCGGCGGTACATCGCCCAGCACTGCCGCGTCCAGTCCGCCAGCTGCGGCCGCCAGCCGCCCACGATGCCGTCCACCGGCTCCGGCGGCGCCATCGCCGCGTCCACCATCAGCTCCACCAGTTCGGAGCGGCCCGGCACATAGCGGTACAACGCCATCGTCGTCACGCCGAACTCCTTGCCGATGCGCTGCATCGACGCGGCCTCCAGCCCCTCCGTGTCGGCGATCTCCACCGCACGGGCGGCGATCCGGGCCGCGCTCAGCGACGGCTTCGGGCCCCGCCCGGGCTGCGCCTGCTCGCCCCACAGCAGGGCCAGCGCCGCTTCGGGGTCACGCTTCTTCGCCATCCGGCCGCTCCTCTTCTCCGTCTTCGCCGTCGCGGGCATTGACCGCCCCGAGAACTGTGTATAGCTTAAGCACATCGCAACTGCTTAGGCCTTAAGCAGTTTGAGTCGCCAACTCAGGGGAGCAGTCATGTCCGCCACCGTCATCGCCCTCACCTCCGCCGGCCTCGCCGCCGCCCCGCTCACCGCGCTCCTCGCCCACCGCGCTCTCCATCGGGCCCGCGCCACCCGCCGGCTGCGCCTCACCGGCCCCCACGGCATCGACGAGCAGGGCTTCGTCCACGTCAACGGCCTCGCCCACTGGGTCTCCGTACGCGGCGAGAACCTGGCCGACAACCCGGTGATCCTCGAAGTGCACGGCGGCCCCGGCGCCTCCAACTCCCCGTACGCACCGCTCACCCGCCCCTGGGAGAAGCACTTCACGATCGTCCGCTGGGACATGCGTGGCACCGGCCGCACCTTCGCGCACTCGGGCCCCGAGGGGCAGGGCACGGTCACCTTCACCCAGGTCCTCGCCGACGTCCTGGAGATGACCCAGCACATCCGCACCCGCCTCGGCGTGGACCGGGTGATTCTCCTCGCCAACTCCTACGGCACCGCCTTCGGCCTCCGCCTCGCCCGCTCCCACCCGCACCTCTACTCGGCGTACGTCGGCACCGACCAGAACATCCACGTCGGGTCCGACCCGCACGCCACCAACGCCGCCCACCAGGCACTTCTCGCCCGTCTGCGCGACGCGGGCAAGCGCAAGGACCTCGCCGCCGTCGAGGCGATGGGCCCGGACGCCCACCGCTGGACCCCCGCCCAGCGCACCGCCTTCGCCAAACTCACCGTCGCCAGCGATCCATTCACCCTGCGCGCCTTCAAGGCCGTGGTCCTCAAGTCGCTCTGGTTCTCACCCCTGCACTCCTTGAGCGACCTCCGCCACTTCCTCAAGGGCCAGACCTTCTCCGAGCGGATCACCGAGCACACCGAGAACCTCGACGACCGCGCCGAAGGCACCCACTTCGGCCTCCCCTTCTTCGTCTTCCAGGGCGACCACGACGTGATCACCCCGCCCGAGGCGGCCAAGGCCTACTTCGACGAGGTCACCGCACCCGTCAAGGAGTTCGCGTACATCGAGAACGCCAGCCACTTCGCGTCCTTCCACCGACCCGACGTCTTCCTGGACCTCCTCCTGACCAAGGTCCGCCCCGTCGTCACCGCCGGCCGCCCCCTCGCGGCGGCACCCCGCGCGTAACCCGCCCCACCACCTGGCGGATCATGCACCCAGCGCGACGCACCAGCCCCAGGAGGCACCGCATGTCCCACTCCGCACCTTCCGCCCGCCCGATCACGCTGGTCACCGGGGGCAGCCGAGGCATCGGCGCCGCCACCTGCCTGCGGCTGGCCCAGGACGGACACGACGTGGCCCTTGCCTACCTCCGGGACTCCACCGCCGCCGAGGAGACCGCGGCCGCCGTCCGCGCTGTGGGGGCCCGCTGCCTCACCGTCCGTGCCGACACCTCCGAAGAGGCGGACGTCGACCGCCTCTTCGACGCGGTGGCCGACGGGCTCGGCCCGCTCACCGGCCTGGTCAACAACGCCGGTGTCACCGGCAGGCTCTCGCCCCTCGCCGAGGCCGCCACCGAGGACCTCCGCCGTGTCCTCGACGTCAACGTCCTGGGCACCCTGCTCTGCTGCCGCCGGGCCGTCCGCGACATGACCGCCCACGGCCGGGGCGGCGCCATCGTCAACATCTCCTCCGGCGCCGCCACCCTCGGCAGCCCCGGCGAGTACGTCCACTACGCCGCCTCCAAGGCCGCCGTCGACACCCTCACCCTGGGCCTCTCCAAGGAACTCGGCCCCGACCGCATCCGTGTCAACGGCGTCGCCCCCGGCCTGGTCGACACCGACATGCACACCACCATGGGCGACCCCGACCGCCCCTCCCGGATGGCCCCCCAGATCCCCCTCCGCCGGGCCGGCGAACCCGCCGAGATCGCCGCCGCCGTCGCCTGGCTGCTCTCACCCGAGGCGTCGTACACGACGGGAACGGTGCTGCGGGTGGCGGGCGGCCGCTAGCCCGGGGGTGCCTCCGAATACGGACCCCGGCGCCCCGGACAGCGGACCCCGCCCCCTGCGCAAGAGCCGCCTCACCTGCCGCGAGGCGCCGCCGTCGACCCCCGTACCACCAGCTGCGCCGGAACCGTCTCCACCCCGTCCGGTCCCGCGGCCGCCTCACCGGTCGTGGCCAGCAGGCCCGCCCGCGCCCCCGCCTCGTACAGCGGCAACCGCACCGTGGTGAGGGCCGGCACCGTGTCCGTCGCCGACGGGAGGTCGTCGAAGCCCGCGACCGAGAGGTCCTCGGGGACGCGCAGGCCGCGTGCGCGGGCGGCCGTGCAGACGCCCAGCGCGATGGTGTCGTTCGCCGCGACGATCGCCGTCAGGTCCGGCGCGGCATCGAGGAGTCGACGGGCCGCGTCGACGCCCGACGTGCGGTCGTACGCCCCGTGCAGCAGCAGTGCCGGGTCGTCCGTCACCCTCGCCGCCCGCAACGCCTCCCGGTGCCCCTCCAGCCGGTGGCGGGTGGTGGTCCGCTCGGCGGGCCCGGCGACGTAACCGATCCGCCGGTGGCCGAGCGAGAGCAGATGCTCGGTGAGGGCCCGCGCCCCGCCCCGGTTGTCGAAGGAGAGCGTCGCCGTGACGGGGGAGGCGGCGGCCTCGGAACCCAGCTCGGAACCCAGCGCCACCCCCACGGCACCACCGGGCGCGGCCTCCGGGACGCCGGACACCCCACCCCGGCCCACCACCCCGCTGCCGCTGCTCCAGGAGCCACTGCCACCGCCGCCCCCGGCATCCAGTGGCGGCCTCCCGCACAGCACGATCCGCGTTCCCGCCGCCGCCAGCTTCGCCAGCTTGGCGGCCACCGCCGCCGAGTGCTCCGCATCCTCGATCGCGCCCCCCGTGAGGATCACGGCCGCCGCGCGCTGGCGCTGGAGGAGGGTGAGATAGGTGAGCTCGCGGGCGGGCGAGCCCCCCGTGTTGCACACCACGGCCAGCTTCTCGCCGCCCGGCCGGGCGGCCACCGCGCTGATCCGCGCCTGCGCCGCGCTCGCCATGATCCCGAAGAAGGGGTCGGCGATGTCATTGACCAGGATGCCGACCAGGTCGGAGGTGGACGCGGCGAGCGCGCTGGCCGGGCCGTTCACCACGTAGTCCAGCTCCGTCACCGCCCGCAGCACCCGCTCACGGGTGGCCTCCGCCACCGGGTAGTTCCCGTTCAGGACACGGGACACGGTGGCCGGGGACACCTGGGCCCGGTGTGCCACGTCCGACAACGTCACTGACATCCGACCGACCTCGCTCTGCGCTCCACGCGGCTCCCCGCGTTCATCCGAATTCGCCTGCGGGTCTTGTCCGCACTGCTGCGAGCAGGCTAGCTTCTTGCTTCATAGCGCATAGAAAGCGCTTTCTACGCGGCGTACGGGTCAAGACGTCGCACGACATGACCGTGGTTGTACGGAGGGGACTGACGTGACACGCAGGACAGTGCGGATCGCCATGAACGGCGTCACCGGACGGATGGGATACCGCCAGCACCTCGTACGCTCCCTCCTGGCGATCCGGGAGCAGGGCGGCCTCGACCTCGGCAACGGCGACGTCCTGTGGCCCGAGCCGGTGCTGGTGGGCCGCCGCGAGCACGCACTGCGCGCGATGGCCGAGCAGCACGGCCTCACCGAGTGGTCGACCGACCTGGACGCCGTACTCGCCGACGAGTCGATCGAGATCTACTTCGACGCCCAGGTCACCTCCGCCCGCGAGGAGGCACTGAAGAAGGCCGTCGCCGCCGGGAAGCACATCTACACCGAGAAGCCGACCGCCACCGGCGTCGACGGCGCCCTGGAGCTGGCCCGTCTCGCCCGTGCCGCCGGGATCAAGAACGGCGTCGTCCAGGACAAGATCTTCCTTCCGGGCCTGCTCAAGCTGAAGCGCCTCATCGACGGCGGCTTCTTCGGTGAAATCCTTTCCGTGCGCGGCGAGTTCGGCTACTGGGTCTTCGAGGGCGACTGGCAGGAGGCGCAGCGCCCGTCCTGGAACTACCGGGCCGAGGACGGCGGCGGCATCGTCGTCGACATGTTCCCGCACTGGGAGTACGTGCTGCACGAGCTGTTCGGCCGGGTCACCTCCGTCCAGGCGCTGGTCACCACCCACATCCCGCAGCGCTGGGACGAGCAGGGCAAGCCGTACGCCGCCACCGCCGACGACTCGGCGTACGGCGTCTTCCAGCTGGAGGGCGGCGCCGTCGCCCAGATCAACTCCTCCTGGGCCGTCCGCGTCAACCGCGACGAACTGGTCGAGTTCCAGGTCGACGGTACGCACGGCTCCGCCGTCGCCGGGCTCCGCAACTGCCGCGTCCAGCACCGCTCCTCCACCCCCAAGCCGGTCTGGAACCCCGACCTCCCGGTCACCGAGTCCTTCCGCGACCAGTGGCAGGAAGTCCCCGACAACGCCGTCTTCGACAACGGCTTCAAGGCCCAGTGGGAACTCTTCCTGCGCCATGTCGTCCTCGACGAGCCCTACAGCTGGGACCTCCTGGCCGGGGCGCGCGGCGTCCAGCTCGCCGAGCTGGGCCTCAAGTCCTCCGCCGAGGGCCGCCGTTACGACGTACCGGAGCTGTCCCTGTGAACGCCCCGCTGACACTTCCCGTCCCGGGGGGCGGCACCCACTCCTACACCCCGCGCGCCGAGCCGTCCCGGTACCTGACCGGCGGCGGGGCCCCGCTGGTCTCCCGTACGGTCTTCTCGGCCGCGCACGTCGTCGCGGATCCCTTCGCCGACACCTCGCCGGACTCCCCGGCGGCGGTGGACTGGGACGCCACCCTCGCCTTCCGCCGTCACCTGTGGTCGCACGGCCTCGGGGTCGCCGAGGCGATGGACACCGCACAGCGCGGGATGGGCCTGGACTGGGCGGGCGCGGCGGAGCTGATCCGCCGCTCGTCGGCCGAGGCGAAAGCGGTGGGCGGCGCGATCGCCTGCGGCGTCGGCAGCGACCAACTCCCGCCCGGCACACACGACCTGGCCACCGTCACCGCCGCGTACGAGGAGCAGCTGAGCCTCGTCGAGGCCTCCGGCGCCCAGGCGATCCTGATGGCCTCGCGCGCACTGGCCGCCGCCGCCACCGGCCCCGAGGACTACCTGGCGACGTACGGACATCTGCTCCGGCAGGCGAGCGAGCCGGTCGTGCTGCACTGGCTCGGCCCGATGTTCGACCCGGCGCTGGACGGCTACTGGGGGTCCAGTGACCTGGACGCCGCTACCGAGACCTTCCTGGAGGTCATCGCCGCGCACCCGGACAAGATCGACGGCATCAAGGTCTCGCTGCTGGACGCCCAGCGCGAGATCGACCTGCGGCGCAGGCTGCCGGAGGGCGTCCGCTGCTACACCGGCGACGACTTCAACTACCCCGAGCTGATCGCGGGCGACGCACGCGGCTTCTCACACGCCCTGCTGGGCATCTTCGACCCGCTGGGACCGCTGGCCGCCGAGGCGGTACGGGTGCTGGACACCGGTGACACGGACGGCTTCCGCAAGCTGCTCGACCCGACCGTCGAACTGTCGCGGCACCTCTTCCGGGCGCCGACCCGCTTCTACAAGACGGGCGTCGTGTTCCTGGCCTGGCTCGCGGGGCACCAGTCGCACTTCACCATGGTCGGCGGTCTCCAGTCGGCGCGCTCGCTGCCGCATCTGGCGAAGGCGTACCAACTGGCGGACGGGGTCGGGCTGTTCCCCGATCCGGCGCTGGCGGCGGACCGGATGCGGTCGCTGCTGAACGTGCAGGGGGTGGCCCAGTGAGTGCGGATCGCGCGGACCTCTCGCGGCTCAGCATCAACCAGGAGACCCTCAAGCAGTGGTCGCTGCCCGAACTGGCCGAGGGCTGCGCGGCCGCCGGGATCGGCGCGGTCGGCCTCTGGCGGGCGCCCGTCCAGGAGTACGGGGTGGAGCGCGCGGCCAAGCTGATGCGGGACGCCGGGCTGACGGTCACCAGCCTGTGCCGGGGCGGCTTCTTCACGGCCCCGGACGAGGCGGAGCGGGCCGCCGCCCTGGCGGACAACCGCACCGCGATCGACGAGGCGGCCACCCTCGGCACGGACACGCTGGTGCTGGTCTCCGGCGGACTGCCGCCCGGCAGCCGGGACCTCGCCGGGGCGCGGGAGCGTATCGCCGACGCACTGGCGGTGCTCGGGCCCTACGCCGAGGAGCGGGGGGTGCGGCTGGCGATCGAGCCGCTGCACCCGATGTTCGCCTCCGACCGGTGCGTGGTCTCGACGCTGGGCCAGGCCCTCGACCTGGCCGAACGCTTCCCCGCCACACAGGTGGGGGTGGTCGTCGACACGTACCACATCTGGTGGGACGACCAGGCGCCCGCACAGATCGTGCGCGCGGGCGCGGGTGGCCGGATCCACTCCTTCCAGGTGGCGGACTGGATCACTCCGCTGCCGGCCGGAGTGCTGCTTGGGCGCGGCCAGTTGGGAGACGGAAGCATCGACATGCGGGGCTTCCGTCAGCAGGTCGACGCGACCGGCTTCGCGGGGCCGATCGAGGTCGAGATCTTCAACGAGGCCCTGTGGGCCCGCGACGGCGGCGAGGCGCTGACGGAGGTCGCGGAGCGCTATGCGGCGCATGTGCTGGGGTAACGGGCCGCGGGGGTAGGGCGGTTACTTCGGTGCTCGGGGACCGCGCCCGTACCTGGTGCGCGCCCGTACCTGGTCCGCGCCCGTACCTGGTGCGGGCCCGCACCGACAAGTGGTGCGGGCCCGCAGCCGGTCAGGCGGTCAGGCGGTCAACCGGTCAGTGGTTGCGGCGCGGTGACGTGCGGCGGACCAGCCAGGTGAGCAGCGTGCCCATGGTGAGCAGTGCTGCGGCGACGGACAGCGCCGGTACGGCCGCGTCTGCGCCGGTGTGGGCGAGGTCGCCGCCGTCCCCTCCGCCGGTGCCGTTCCCGTCGGCTCCACCGCTGCCATGCGGTTTGTCGTCGTCGGTGGGCTTGCCCGGGTGTGTCGGGGTGGGCGTGGGCTCCGGGGTGGGGGTCGGGGGCGGCGTGGGGGTGGGCGTCGGGGTCGGTGTGGGAGTGGGAGTGGGAGTGGGCGTCGGCGTGGGAGTGGGCGTCGGAGTCGGTGTCGGCGTGGGTTGCGGCTCGCAGTGGGCGTAGGTGTCGCCCAGCCGGAGGTCCAGCATGTCCCCCTGGTAGACCGTCCGGCCCGCCTTGTCCTTCAGTTCGCCCTGCGCCGTGATGTCCACCCAGGCGCGCGCGCTGCCCACCCGGGACGCCACGTCGCCCGGTGGGTCCTGGTGCGGCTGGTAGGTGAGGGTCACCGTGCTCGGGCCCAGGGTGTCGGGCCGGCCGAGGTCCGCACCGGAGACGTTCAGGGTCGTCGTACCGACCTGGATCTGCTGGCCGAACGCCTCGATCACGGCCCCCGCCGTCCTGGCGTACGCGAGGGCGTACGGGCCCACCGGCGGCGGCACGCACTCCGCGTAGGAGTCGAGAGAAGCCACCGAGCCACCCGGTGCGGCGGCTACGGCGGGGTTGCGCCCGATGCTCAGAAACCGCTGCGCCGATCCCAGCTTCAGTGCGAACTGGGTCAACTGAGCCTGTGCGTAGGCCTTCGCGGACTGGCTGGACGTCCGGGAGACCTGGGTGCCCTCGATGGTGGAGTGCTGCAGCACGCCGTCCGGGTCGGAGAAGTCACCGGAGTCCTCGGCGGGCACCCCCTCGGACTGCGAGGTGCCGTAGAGGCCGGAGAAGGCGGTCACGCCGAGCGGGCCGATGGCCGGAAATCTCAGATTGACCAGGGTCGAATCGGCGCCCTGCGCCTGGTGGGGTGCCGCGAGCGCCCGGGACGCGACGGCGCCCACCGCCCCCGCGTCCCGGCCGCTGCCGCCAAGGGGGCTCACGGCCATCAGCGTGGCGGTGGCAGCCACCGTGGCGGCACCCACCGCCGTCCGCTGGGCCCGGTGTCGACTGACTGAAGTGGCTGGATGCATCACAAGGTGCATTTGCCCACATATCAGCCAATAGGAGAACGAGGCACACCGGACGCACCGCCGAACGGACAGCTGTACGAGACCGGCCCCGGCTTCGAGGTCTGCCCCGACGCCGGACCCGGCCCCGACGCCGAACCCTGCCCCGACGCCGAACCCGGCTCCGACGCTCCCGTGGCGCTACTTCTTGCCGCCCCCCAGCACCTGCCCCAGCAGATCCCCGAGTCCGCCGCCCGATGCCCCGGGGGCAGCCCCTGCCGCGCTTCCACCCGCGCTCCCGCCCGGGTTCCGCCGCTGCGTGGCCCGCTTGGTGACCACGGCCAGCACCACCGGCAGGGCGATCTCGATGGCCCGGGTGACGCTCGCCGCCGGAAGCCCGGTCTTCTTGGCGACCGCGTTGGCGACCGGCTTGGCCATCTTGGCGAGCACCCCGGCCATCATGCCGCCGCCGAGCAGCCCGCCCATGCCGCCGCCGAGCGTGGCCACCCCCTGGAGGGGAGGCTCGGAAGCCTCGGAGAGTGCCTGGCGCACCTCCTCGGCCTCCTGGGGGGTGGCGTTCTCCGCCTTCTCCGCGAGGCCGCCCGCGAAGGCGTCGGCGGTGGAGGCGACGACGTTCTGCGCCCCCGCCGCGTCCGTGCCGAGCAGACCGGCGATCTCGGTGAGCTTGTCGTCGCCCAGCTCGTTGAGCACTTCCTGCTGAAAGGAGTCGTTGTCCATAGCGAAAACGCTACGTCTGTGACTAAATGTCGGCACCTTCTGAGCATCCGCTCCGGACTCGAAGAAATTCTTCTTCCGGGTACAACCCTTCCGCACCGTGGCGGGTCATACGTGGCATCAGGGCTTCCGGGGGAGGGGATCTGGGGGGATTCGCGGAAGCCTGAACGGGGAGGGGACGCTGAGGGACCCGGTCGACGGACCGGGTCCCTCAGCATGTGCGCACCCTCCCAAGCTCCCCCCCCCAAGTCCCCTTCCCCCGGCCCCTTTTCCACACCCCGCCCGCACTGTCACACCCCGGCGGTACCGTCGGATCATGGCAAGTTCAGGTGGTGCGGCGGTGCCGGGTTTCGCCGTGGTCGAGGGGGTTCTTGAGCGGATCACCTACGCCAACGAGGACACCGGGTACACGGTCGGGCGGGTGGACACCGGGCGCGGGTCCGGGATGGGCGACCTGCTGACCGTGGTGGGCGCACTGCTCGGGGCGCAGCCGGGGGAGTCGCTGCGGATGGAGGGGCGCTGGGGGTCGCACCCCCAGTACGGGAAGCAGTTCACCGTCGAGAACTACTCCACCGTCCTGCCCGCCACCATCCAGGGCATCCGCCGCTATCTCGGATCCGGCCTGATCAAGGGCATCGGCCCGGTGATGGCCGACCGGATCACCACCCACTTCGGCGTCGACACCCTCGACATCATCGAGCAGGAGCCGAAGCGGCTGGTGGAGGTGCCGGGGCTCGGGCCCAAGCGGACGAAGATGATCGCCGCCGCCTGGGAGGAGCAGAAGGCGATCAAGGAGGTCATGATCTTCCTCCAGAGCGTCGGGGTCTCCACCTCGATCGCGGTGCGGATCTACAAGAAGTACGGCGACGCCTCCATCTCCGTGGTGAAGAACGAGCCCTACCGGCTGGCCGCCGACGTCTGGGGCATCGGCTTCCTCACCGCCGACCGCATCGCCCAGGCCGTCGGCATCCCGCACGACAGTCCGCAGCGGGTCAAGGCCGGCATGCAGTACGCCCTTTCGCAGTCCACCGACCAGGGCCACTGCTTCCTGCCCGAGGAACAGCTGATCAGCGACTCGGTGAAGCTGCTCCAGGTGGACACCGGACTGGTCATCGACTGTCTGGCCGAGCTGGCGGGGGAGGAGGAGGGAGTCGTACGGGAGAAGGTGCCCGGCCCCGACGGCGGGGAGGAGATCACGGCGGTCTATCTGGTGCCGTTCCACCGGGCGGAGCTGTCCTTGGCCGGGCAGGTCAACCGGCTGCTGCGTACCGGCGAGGACCGGATGCCCGGCTTCCGGGGGGTGGACTGGGGGAAGGCGCTGGGGTGGCTCGCCACCAGGACGGGGGCTTCGCTGGCGCCCGGGCAGGAAGCCGCGGTCAAGCTGGCGCTGACCGAGAAGGTGGCCGTGCTGACCGGTGGGCCCGGCTGTGGAAAGTCGTTCACCGTACGGTCGGTGGTCGAGCTGGCGCGGGCGCGCAAGGCCAAGGTGGTGCTGGCCGCACCCACCGGGCGCGCCGCGAAACGACTGTCCGAGCTGACCGGGGCGGACGCCTCCACGGTGCACCGGCTGCTGGAGCTGAAACCCGGTGGGGACGCGGCGTACGACCGCGAGCGCCCGCTGGACGCCGATCTCGTCGTGGTGGACGAGGCCTCGATGCTGGATCTGCTGCTCGCCAACAAGCTCGTCAAGGCGGTGGCTCCCGGCGCCCACCTCCTTCTGGTGGGAGATGTGGACCAGCTGCCCTCGGTGGGCGCGGGGGAGGTGCTGCGGGATCTGCTCGCCGAGGGCGGCCCGGTGCCGCACGTACGGCTCACCCAGATCTTCCGGCAGGCCCAGCAGTCGGGGGTGGTGACCAACGCGCACCGGATCAACTCCGGCAGCCACCCCCTCACCCAGGGGCTGAACGACTTCTTCCTCTTCGTCGAGGACGACACCGAGGAGGCGGGGCGGCTGACGGTCGACGTGGCGGCCCGCCGCATCCCGCGGAAGTTCGGGCTGGATCCCCGGCGGGACGTGCAGGTACTGGCCCCCATGCACCGCGGTCCGGCCGGCGCGGGCAACCTCAACGGGCTGCTCCAGCAAGCCATCACCCCCGCCCGCCCCGACCTGCCGGAGAAGCGGTTCGGCGGACGGACGTTCCGCGTCGGCGACAAGGTCACCCAGATCAGAAACAACTACGACAAGGGACTCAACGGCGTCTTCAACGGCACGGTCGGCGTGGTCACCGCCCTCGACCCGGACGAGCAGACCCTCACCGTCCGCACCGACGAGGACGAGGAGGTCCCCTACGACTTCGACGAGCTCGACGAACTCGCCCACGCCTACGCGGTCACCATCCACCGCTCCCAGGGCAGCGAGTACCCGGCGGTGGTGATCCCGGTCACCACCGGAGCCTGGATGATGCTCCAGCGGAACCTGCTCTACACCGCCGTCACCCGGGCGAAGAAACTCGTGGTGCTGGTCGGCTCGCGCAAGGCGATCGGGCAGGCGGTACGTACCGTTTCGGCCGGTCGGCGCTGCACGGCCCTCGCGCACCGGCTCGCGGGTGGTGCATACGTACAGATCCCGGCGCAGCCGACCGCGCAAGCCCCGGGGAGCCATCGGTGGGAAACATCACCTGGGGGTTCCGGAACCGGGGCGAAGGGGGCAGGATGACCAGGTTGGCGGCACTCAGTGCCGCGAACGGGCCTTTTGGCCGACCCCGAGTGCACTCTGCTGAGCTAAATGGGGGATGGTAGAGACAGTCAGGGCACCTCGAAGAAGAGGCACTACGTCGGTGAGGGATGACGTGAGCGAGAGCGACAACTCTGTAGTACTGCGGTACGGCGATGGCGAGTACACCTACCCGGTGATCGACAGCACCGTCGGCGACACGGGCTTCGACATCGGGAAGCTCCGGGCCCAGACCGGTCTGGTGACCCTCGATAGCGGCTACGGCAACACCGCCGCCTATAAATCCGCGATCACGTACCTGGACGGCGAGCAGGGCATCCTGCGCTACCGCGGGTACCCGATCGAGCAGCTCGCCGAGCAGAGCAGCTTCCTGGAGACGGCATACCTGCTGATCAACGGTGAGCTGCCGAAGGACGACGAGCTGTCGACCTTCAAGAACGAGATCACCCAGCACACGCTGCTGCACGAGGACGTCAAGCGGTTCTTCGACGGCTTCCCGCGCGACGCGCACCCGATGGCGATGCTGTCCTCGGTCGTCTCGGCGCTGTCCACCTTCTACCAGGACAGCCACAACCCGTTCGACGAGCAGCAGCGTCACCTCTCGACGATCCGGCTGCTGGCCAAGCTGCCGACGATCGCCGCGTACGCGTACAAGAAGTCGATCGGTCACCCCTTCGTCTACCCGCGCAACGACCTGGGTTACGTCGAGAACTTCCTGCGGATGACCTTCTCGGTCCCCGCCCAGGAGTACGTGCCGGACCCGGTCGTGGTCTCCGCGCTGGAGAAGCTGCTGATCCTGCACGCGGACCACGAGCAGAACTGCTCGACCTCCACCGTGCGTCTGGTCGGCTCCTCGCAGGCGAACATGTTCGCCTCGATCTCGGCCGGCATCAGCGCCCTGTGGGGCCCGCTGCACGGTGGCGCCAACGCGTCCGTCCTGGAAATGCTGGAATCCATCCAGGCCGACGGCGGCGACGTCGACGCCTTCATCCAGAAGGTGAAGAACAAGGAGGACGGCGTCCGCCTGATGGGCTTCGGCCACCGGGTGTACAAGTCCTTCGACCCGCGCGCCAAGATCATCAAGGCTGCGGCGCACGACGTCCTCTCGGCCCTCGGCAAGTCCGACGAGCTGCTGGACATCGCGCTCAAGCTGGAGGAGCACGCGCTCTCCGACGAGTACTTCGTCTCGCGCAACCTCTACCCGAACGTGGACTTCTACACGGGTCTGATCTACCGGGCCATGGGCTTCCCGACGGACATGTTCACCGTGCTCTTCGCGATCGGCCGCCTTCCGGGCTGGATCGCCCAGTGGCACGAGATGATCAAGGAGCCGGGTTCGCGCATCGGCCGTCCGCGCCAGATCTACACGGGCGAGGTCCTTCGCGACTTCGTGCCGGTCGAGGGCCGCTGACCACCGGTCCTCGCCGTGCGCCAGGCGTAGCGGCCGTACACCGGGCGTAGATGCCGTGCACCGGGCGTAGCGGCTGTGCGCCAGGCGCAGAGCAAGGAAAAGCGCCCCGCCGTCGATCCCCCCACGGGTCGACGATGCGGGGCGCTTTCCTGTTCCCCGGATCGGATTCCCCCCACGGGATCCCAACCGGGCGTCTGTCGGCTTGCGCCGCCAGAGGCTTGGCGTGCTGGTCGTACTGGTCCTACCGCGGTCCGCCGGGACGCGTAAATACGGGAGGGCCGCTCAAAGCTCCCCGGGCATACGTGTCCCGGCCAACGCTTGCCGGAGACGTCCCCCAAGACATCCCGCGATGAACGTCCCCCAAGACGTTCGTGGCATCGCCTCTTAGACTCACGACCCCGGCCAATGGTTACCCCTCAAACACAGTGATCTACGTCACTACCCGTATGTCATGTGTTCGTGTGTGCTCGTGTACGTCATGTGAAGGTACGTAGCCTAAGGCTGTTTGTCACTACGAAGACGGACGAAAATGCCATCGCGAATCCGGCGATCATCGGGTTGAGCAGCCCGGCAGCCGCCAGAGGCAGGGCTGCGACGTTGTATCCGAAGGCCCAGAAAAGGTTGCCCCTGATGGTGGCCAGGGTCCGCCGGGACAGCCGGATCGCGTCCGCCGCCACCCGCAGATCCCCGCGCACCAGGGTCAGATCGCCCGCCTCGATGGCCGCGTCCGTGCCGGTGCCCATGGCCAGCCCCAGGTCGGCGGTGGCCAGTGCCGCCGCGTCGTTCACCCCGTCCCCGACCATCGCGACCGTCCGGCCCCGCTCCTGAAGGCGCTTGATCACGGCCGCCTTGTCCTCGGGCAGCACCTCGGCGTGCACCTCCCCGATGCCCACCTGCGCCGCGACCGCCTCCGCGACCGCCCTGTTGTCCCCGGTCAGCAGCACCGGATCCAGGCCCAGCGCCCGCAGCCGCCGTACCGCCTCTGCGCTGGTGTCCTTCACGGTGTCCGCCACCGTGAGCACCCCGCGCGCCTCGCCGTCCCAGGCGACCACCACGGCGGTACGCCCCTGTGCCTCGGCCGCGGCCTTGGCGTCGGCCAGCACGGCCGGCAGCTCCACGGCCCGGTCGGTCAGCAGCTTCTCCTGCCCCACCCACACCGGCCGCCCCTCGACCACGCCGGTGACCCCGAGCCCGGGAACATTCACGAACTCCGTCACCGCGGGCAGACCGGCACCGGCCCCCGCCGCGATCGCCTGCGCGATCGGATGCTCCGAAGCGTGCTCCAGCGCCCCTGCCAGCCGCAGCAGCTCCGCCCGGTCCACCCCGGCGGCCGGGAGCACGTCCGCCAGCTCCATCCGCCCGGTGGTCACCGTCCCCGTCTTGTCGAGTACGACGGTGTCGACCCGGCGCGTCGACTCCAGTACCTCGGGCCCCTTGATCAGGATGCCGAGCTGGGCGCCCCGCCCGGCCCCGACCATCAGCGCGGTCGGGGTGGCCAGGCCCAGCGCACACGGGCAGGCGATGATCAGTACCGCGACGGCCGCCGTGAAGGAGGCGGTCGCATCCCCGGTCACCAGCAGCCAGGTCACCAGCGTGCCGAGTGCGATCAGCAGCACCACCGGCACGAACACCGCCGAGATGCGGTCGGCGAGCCGCTGTACCTGCGCCTTGCCGTTCTGGGCCTCCTCCACCAGGCGGGCCATCCGGGCCAGCTGGGTGTCCGCGCCGATCCGGGTGGCCTCGACGACGATCCGGCCGCCCGCGTTCACGGTCGCCCCGGTCACCGGGGCGCCGGGCGCGACGTCCACCGGCACCGCTTCGCCGGTCAGCATGGAGGCGTCCACGGCGGACGTCCCCTCCACGACGTGGCCGTCGGTGGCGACCTTCTCGCCGGGACGTACGACGAAGAGATCGCCCACCGCCAGCTCGCGTACCGCGATCCGCACCTCCCGGCCGCCCCGCAGCACCGCCACATCCCGGGCGCCCAGGTCCATCAGGGCCCGCAGCGCGGCCCCCGCCCGCCGCTTGGAGCGCGCCTCCAGCCAGCGGCCGAGCAGGATGAACACGGTGACCCCGGCGGCCACTTCGAGATAGACCGTGGACGGCGAGTCGGTGCGCGAGACGGCGAAGGAGAAGCCGTGCCGCATCCCCGGCATCCCCGCGTCGCCCAGGAACAGCGCCCACAGCGACCACCCGAAGGCGGCCAGGGTGCCGACCGAGACGAGGGTGTCCATGGTCGCCGCACCGTGCCGGAGATTGGTCCAGGCGGCCCGGTGGAAGGGCAGCGCGCCCCAGACGACGACCGGGGCGGCCAGCGTCAGCGACAGCCACTGCCAGTTGTCGAACTGGAGGGCCGGGATCATCGACATCAGGATCACCGGGGCGGCGAGCACGGCGCAGACGACCAGCCGCTGCCGCAGTGCGGCCAGTTCGGGATCTGCCGCCGGCCCGGGGCCCGCCTCGACGGCCGCGGGCGCCGGTTCCTGCGCCGAGTACCCGGTCTTCACCACGGTCGCGATCAGCTCCGCGACACCGACCGCGTCCGCGTCGTACGCCACCCTCGCCTTCTCGGTCGCGTAGTTGACGGTGGCGGCGACACCCTCCATCCGGTTGAGCTTCTTCTCGATGCGGGCCGCGCAGGAGGCGCAGGTCATCCCGCCGATGGAGAGCTCGACATGGCCGCCGAGGACCGGGGGAGCGGGGGACGGGTCGGAGGCTGGGTCGGAGGTGGCGCTGTTCATCGGGGGGCTCCTGGGAAACGGACCGGGCCGTACCCGACCAGTATGGAACCGGTCGGGCACGGCCCGGGAAAGGGGCGGCGCGGCAGATCAGAGGGTGCCGACCAGCTCGTAGCCCGCCTCGTCGACGGCGGCCCGGACGGCCTCCTCGTCCAGCGGCGCGGCCGAGACGACCGTGACCCGGCCGGTCGCGGCGACGGCCGTGACCGTCTCCACGCCCGCGATCTCGGAGATCTCGGAGGACACGGCGCCCTCGCAGTGCCCGCAGGTCATGCCCTTCACCTCGTAGACGGCGGTGACGGCGCCGACCTGGACCTCGGCCGCACCGGTGGAGCCACAGCCGCCGGACGGCGAGCAGCAGGAACCGGAAGCGGCCTCGGCGCCGTTCTGGGTGGTGTCGGCCTGGGCGGTCTCGGCGGCGGTCATGTCGATGCTCCTCTTCGAAGGCTTTCGGTACGCGTACGGGCATACGCGGCCAGGGTGCTCAGGAGAGTCCACGGGGCTGCCGGGACTCCCTGACCTGACGCACACTATACCCCTAGGGGGTATCAATTCCAGTTCCCCGGACACTCCCGCCCCCGACACTTCAGTTCGAGCACACCCCCCAATGCGCCCCTTTTCTAGATTAAATAGCTCTTATGTCACATACGGGGACACTCATCCTCATCATGGCCATCGCGGTACTCGCCCCCCTCCTCGCCTACGGGCTCGGCCGGTGGCTGCCCGTGCCGCTCGTCATCTTCGAGATCCTGCTCGGCATCCTGATCGGCCCCGACGTCCTGGGCTGGGCCCACCGGGACGCCGTCATCGACGGGATCTCCGAGCTCGGGCTCGCGATGCTGATCTTCCTCGCGGGTTACGAGATCGAGTTCGGCAAGGTCCGCGGCGACACGCTGAAACGGTCCGTATGGTCCTGGCTGATCGCCCTGGTCCTCGGCCTCGCGCTGGGCACCCTGCTCGGCAACCTCGGCCAGGACGGCAGCTTCAGCAAGGGCGTCTTCATCGGCACCGCCCTCACCAGCACCGCACTCGGCACCGTGCTGCCGGTGCTGCGCGACTCCGGTGACCTGGGCGGCCGGTTCGGCACCGTGATGATGGCCTTCGGCTCCGTCGGCGAGTTCGGCCCGATCATCGCGATGGCGCTGCTGCTCAGCGGCCGCAGCGCCTGGCAGTCCACGGCACTGCTCGCGGCCTTCGCCGTACTGACGGCGGCGGCGGTGTTCTGGGCGCTGCGCCCCAAGCCGCCGTGGTTCTCCACGATCATCGCCAAGACCCTGCACACCAGCGGCCAGTTCGCGGTACGGCTGGTGGTGCTGACGCTCGCCCTGATGCTGGGCGCCTCCCAGCTCCTCGGTCTGGACGTGCTGCTCGGCGCGTTCGCCGCGGGCCTGATCACCCGGCTCGTCCTGGGCGGTGCCGCCCCCGACAGCAGCGCGGAGATCCTCGCCAAGGTGGAGGCGATGGGCTTCGGGTTCCTGGTGCCGGTGTTCTTCGTGGTCACCGGCATCGAGTTCGACCTGCGCGCCCTGCTCGACGGAGGCCGGGCGCTGATCCTGCTGCCGGTGTTCCTGGCCCTGTTCGTGGTGGTGCGAGGACTGCCGGTGTACGCGCTGGCCCCGCGCGACCTCGACCGCCGCGACCGCACCGCGCTGATGCTCTTCAGCTCCACCGCGCTGCCGCTGATCGTGGCCATCACCACCATCGGCCTCGACGACAAGGTCCTCAACTCCAGCGAGGCGGCGGCCCTGGTCGGAGCCGGCATGGTCTCGGTGCTCACCTTCCCGCTGCTGGCGCTCAAGTGCAGGGCGGGCTCGGGGGAGATGCCGAAGCTGAGCCGGGTGGAGGCGGAGTCCTGGTAGCCGCCCGGAAGTGGCCGGTGCCTCGCGCGCCGCGCCGTCGGCGAACGGCGCGGGCCCCGCGCCACGGATGGTCAGCCGGGTACGGGGCCCTGTGAAAGGGTGGGAGTCCGTGGGTCAGCCCCTGCGGCCTCTGTTGCCGGGGCGGCTCGCCACCCAGTGGCGGATGGTGTCCGCGTACCAGTAAGGCTTTCCGCTCTCCACGTGGTCCGGCGGGGGCAGCAGCCCGTGCTTGCGGTACGAGCGCACGGTGTCCGTCTGCACCTGGATGTGCGCGGCAATCTCCTTGTACGACCAGAGCTTGCGGTCCGTCATCTGTGCACCTCCCTGCAAAAGCCGCAGTCACGGCCGGGTGGGCCGTCGGGGGAGCTGCGGCATTCGCTGGCGATCACTCAGCCTCTGCCCCGTGAACGACGCTCAGTAAGGGTGAGGTTGGGGCTGTGGTGCGCCTGTGACGGAAGGCCCGCGTAATGGCGACATGCGTGACGGGAGGGGCACTTCCGTGACGAAAGTGATGCGGGTGAACAACGGGACACACGGAGCGGGCCCGGCCGATGTGCTCGGCCGGGCCCGCCCGTGGGTGTAGTGGAGCTGGTGATCTTCCGAAGGCTCAGGCGTACCGCAGGGCGTGCCAGGTGTTGGTGCCGACCTTGCCGTCCACGAGCAGCTTCTCGTCCTTCTGGAACTTCTTCACCGCGGCCAGGGTCTTGTCGCCGAAGATCCCGTCCAGTTCGCTCCACGGGAGGTACCTGCGGTTCGCCAGCAGGCACTGGACCTGGCTGACCCGGTCGCCCCGCTGCCCGTACACCGTGAGCGTGCTGCCCTGGTAGTACGCGCAGGCGGCGGCCACCCCGGCCGGCTCACGGGCCGAGGCGTCGGGCGCCGCGGCCGATGCGGTGCCGCCGGCGGCGATGCTGCCGGCCAGCAGGAGGCCGGTCAGGGTCGTCGCGGCGGTGGTGCGGATTCTGGTACGAGGCACGGGGTGCGGCTCCTTGGTGGGTGGGGGCCGGGCGGTGGGCCCGGCGGGTCAGGGCATAGGACGTCGGCGAGGTCAGCAGTTGGGGACGTCAGCAGTCCGGGACGCCCGCGATCTTCTTGCCGCCCTGGAGGTACACATTGCTCACCCAGGCGAAGTCGCTGCCGCTGGTCAGCGTGACCTTGCTCCACCAGGGGTTCATCGTTCCGTCGGGGGACCGCACCGGGGTGGTGTTCTTGTTGGTCTGGCAGTAGTCGAGCAGCCAGATCTGCGACTTGGTGGCGAGGATGTGCGCACTGGTGCGCGGGAACTCGCGCAGGTTGACGTTGGTGGCGTAGAGGTAGACCCGCTTGGCCGCGAGAGCCTGTGCCTGGGTGCTCGGGGCCGAGGCGGAGGTCGCGGTCGACCCGGTGTTGTCCGCCTGGGCGGTGGGCGCCAGCAGCAGACCTCCTGCCATCAGGCCCGCGGCGGCGGCGGTGACGACGAGACGCTTGTGCATCATGTGAAGTTCCCCCTGGTGGAATCCGGTGAATCGCGCCGTGTGGAATCACGCGTCCGAACGGGCCACTGGTCTTCGGCCCTCCGTACGAGGAGCCTGCCCGGCGTCGTCGTACGGGTCTTGGAAAAATGCGCACTTCACCCGGACGGGTGTCCGAGAGAGGAACCGGAGGCCGAGTCCGCGGCCGGGGAGTCCGCAGCAGGGGAGCCCGGAGCCGGGGAATTCGCTGCCGGGGAATCCGTGGCCGAGGCCGGAGCCAGCAGCAGACTCGTCACCTCCCCGGCCAGCCGGTCCGCCAGTGCGTCCGAGGACGCGCCCCGCTGGAGCCGCCGCAGCAGGGTGAAGTCGCCCGGAGTGCACCCGGTGAGCGCCTTGAACTCGCCGCCCAGGTGCGCCTGGTCGTAGAAACCGCAGATCGCCGCCGTCTCCGCCGCAGGCCGTCCGGCCGCGAGCAGCCGACGGGCCCGCTGGAGCCGCAGCACCCGGGCGGCCGCCTTCGGCCGCAGCCCGATCTCCTCCCGGAACCGTTTCTCCAACTGCCGCGGCGACCAGCCCACATGGTCCGCGAGCCGCCGCACGGGCATGCTCCCCCCGCTGCGTACCAACTCCCGCCAGGCCCCGACCGTCCGCGCGGATGCCACCGGACCGTCCTCGGCCCACCGCCCCAGCGTCGCGTCCAGCACCCGGAAGCGCTCGCTCCAGCCGCTCAACCCGCTCAGCAGCCCAGCCAGTTCGGCGACCCGGCACCCCTGCCGCCGGGGCAGTGCGCCCGGCCCCACCGAACGGTCCGCCAGCTCGTGCAGTGCGACCCCGAACCAGCCGTACGCCGCCCAGGGTGCGATCTGCACCTCCACCCCCGCGATCCGGCCCCCGTGCATCCCGATCACCGGACCGGTGGAAAGCCCGGAGACACAGGAGGTCAGCGTCCTGGGGACGGGGTCGGGGGCGGCGCCGCCCGGCCTGAGGAGCGTCACCGGCTCCTCGAAGGCGAGCAGCAGCGTCACCGCCCCCACCGGCAGTTCGAGCCGGCGGCGCGGCGCCCCCAGATCCAGCCGGAACCCCCGGTAGCCGAGCACGGCGGGCCGCAGCCGGGGGTGCGGGGCACCGACCACGAGCTCGGCGAAGGGCGTTTGCCGGGCGGTGGCGGGTATGTGCAGCGCCTGGAGTCCCGGGAACGCACCGGGTCCTTGGGGCGTATGGGATGCGTGGGGTGTTTGCAGCGCATGAGGTGCTTGGAGCGCATGTGGTGCGACGGGTGCTGCCTCGGCAACGAGTGCGTCAGTAGGAGTCACGCGTCACGGGACGAGGAATCCGCACCGAGGGGTTCCGGGCGGCTGTGAGGAAGTTCGCCCTTTCGGCCAACTTCCTGACAAGGAAGGCCACTTGTGTACCCCTACGCCCCGCAGGACCGCAGGAACGACCGCGTCCGCCGGGCGATCGGCAACGGCTTCTCCGGCGGACAGGGGTACATGTCCTGCTCGACGATCGCGAACAGCTCCACGCCCCGCCGCCGGCCGAGCGCCTGCGCCGCCTCCAGCACGGGTTCCCACGCGGGCTCCCCGGCAGGCGGTTCACACATCACCCCCAGGCCGACGGCGGGCCCGAACGGCAGGTCCCGCTCCCGCACCCGGGCCAGCAGTGCCGGGTCCACCTGCTTGAGGTGCAGATAGCCGATCCGCTCTCCGTACCGCTCGATCAGCTTGACGCTGTCGCCGCCGCAGTAGGCGTAGTGCCCGGTGTCCAGGCAGAGATGGACCAGATCGGGGTCGGTCGCGTGCAGCAGCCGTACGACGTTCTCCTCGGTGTCGATGTGGGTGTCCGCGTGCGGATGGACCACCACCCGCAGCCCGAACTCCTCGTGCACCTGCCGCGACAGCCGCTCGGTCTGCGCGGCGAGGGTGCGCCACTGGCCGGCGGTGAGAGTGGCACCCTCCAGCGGTTCACCGGTCCTGTCGTCCCGCCAGAAGGCCGGGATCATCACCAGGTGGCCGGCGCCCACCGCCTGTGCGTGCGTGGCCACTTGGGAGACATGGGCCCAGGTCCGCTCCCAGGCGGACGCCCCGCCGTGGTGCAGCGCGGTGAAGACCGTACCGGCCGAGACGCGCAGCCCGCGTGCCGCCAGCTCCCGGCCGAGCAGGGCCGGATCGCTGGGCAGATAGCCGTACGGCCCCAGCTCGATCCACTCGTAGCCGCTCCCTGCGACCTCGTCCAGAAAACGCCGCCAGGGCACCTGGACCGGATCCTGTGGGAACCACACCCCCCACGAGTCGGGGGCGGAACCGACCTTGATGTGCGTCAACCGCCCAGATCGGGGCGGTCCTTGCGGGACACCTCGTACTGCTTCGGTCATGGGGGAAGCGTCACCGGGGGGAGCGAGGGGTGTCAAGGGAGTCGCGTGCGGGACCCGTTGGAGGGCACTGCCTTGATCATCTCGCCGTTGACCAGCACGACCAGGCACCCGCACCCACCGGCGACGTACTCCACCTCCCCCTGCGAACTGCGGTGCTGCGAGCGCAGCGTCCACCAGCGCGCCTCGCCCCGGACCGGCTCCCGGCAGACGGGGCAGCGGTTGTCGTCCGACGGTGGCGGCGGCGCCGGCGGAAGTGGTGGCAGCGGCGGAAGTGGTGGCAGCGGTAGCGGCGTGGAGGTGCGGGCGAGGGGCGTCATGCTGTCAGCGTGAAGTAACTCGCTAAAACACTTCAACCATTACATCCCCGGTGCTGTAATGACCGTATGCACTTCGACCATTACGGCGGCGAGGCCGCCCGGCTGGCCGCGGACCTGGTGAACCTGACCGTCCCGCCGGGCCCCGCAGAACTCGAACCCCTGCTCGCCGGGCACTCAATCGTGCGCCGGGTGCTCACCGCGCGTCAGGCTGAGGAGATCTGGGAATGGAGCCGCCGTCTCGCCGGCTGCTTCGGGCCGCAGGACCTCGACCAGCGCTGCGCGGCCGTCAACTCGCTGCTCGCGGAGGCCTCCAGCCGGCCCCACATCTCGCTCCACGACGGCCGTCCCCATCTGCACTACAGCACCGTCGACGCGGATCCCGCCGCCCACCTCCGGGCCGTCACCGCGGCCGGGCTCGCCCATGTGGTGTGCTCCGCGGGCGCCGGCCGGCTGGGCCGCTGCGCGCGCGGCATCTGCGCACTGGCATTCGTCGACACCTCCCGCAACGGGCGGCGCGCCTACTGCACCGTGCGATGCGCCAACAACGACGCCGTGGCCCGTCATCGCGGACGCGACCGCCGCGAAGGACGGGTGCCGGGCCATTGACAGTGTTCCGCGTGCGCGGATAGACCGGGAGGCCGTCAGAGCCTGTGGTTCGGGGTGGGAGCGGCGAGGGGTGGTGGTCCGTGCAGCGCGACCTGATCGCGATGGGGCGGCTCGGGGTGGATCTCTACCCGCTGGAGAGCGGGGTGCCGCTGGACCGGGTGGCGACGTTCGGGAGGTTCCTCGGCGGGTCGGCTGCGAACGTGGCGGTGGCGGCGGCCCGGCTGGGGCTGGACACCGCGCTGGTGTCGCGGACCGGCGCGGACCCCTTCGGGGCGTATCTGCGCCGGGAGCTGGGGGTCCTCGGAGTGGACGCGCGGTGGGTGGGCGAGGTCGCCGAGTACCCCACCCCGGTGACCTTCTGCGAGATCTTCCCGCCGGACGACTTCCCGCTGTACTTCTACCGCCGCCCCAAGGCGCCCGACCTGGAGATTCGTCCCGGCGAACTGGACCTCGACGCGATCCGCCGCGCCCGCCTCTTCTGGGTGACCGGCACCGGCCTGTGCGCCGAGCCCAGCAGGGCGGCCACCCTGGCGGCGCTGGCGGCCCGTTCACGTACCGCGCACACGGTTCTCGACCTGGACTGGCGGCCGATGTTCTGGGGCGGCGCGGTGGACGGGGCAGCCGGCGCGACCGGGCCGGCGGACGGGTCGGCCGGTGCGGACGAGGCCGGCCGTTGGTACGCGCAGGCGCTGGAGCACGTGACGGTGGCAGTGGGCAATCTCGACGAGTGCGAGATCGCCACGGGCGTACGGGAACCGGGCGCCGCCGCACGGAAGCTGCTGGCCGCCGGGGTCGAACTGGCCGTGGTCAAGCAGGGTCCCGCGGGGGTGCTGGCGGTGCACCGCGACGGCACGGTGGTGGAGGTGCCGCCGATGCCGGTGAAGGTGCTGAACGGGCTGGGGGCGGGGGACGCGTTCGGCGGGGCGCTGTGCCGGGGGCTGGTGGCCGGGTGGCCGCTGGAGCGGACCGTCCGCTGGGCGAACGCGGCGGGAGCCCTGGTGGCGTCCCGGCTGGAGTGCTCCTCGGCGATGCCGTACGCGCACGAGATCGAGCAGCTTCTGACGACGGGCGGGGTGGCATGACGGACGAGTTCGCCCGGAGTGGGCTGTACGTGGCTGCGGGGAGCGCGGCTCCGGGCCCGTACGCCGTGGACATCGGGCCGAGCCGCGAGGGCTGGCGGCACACCGCGCTGCGGGTGCTGGAGCTGCGGGCGGGAGGCTCGCACCATCTGGCGACCGGGGAGTACGAGTGGATCGTGCTGCCGCTGGCCGGGCGGTGCAGTGTGCTGGTCGACGGGGAGATCGTCGAACTCGTCGGCCGGGAGGGGGTGTTCGCGGGGCCGAGTGACTTCGGGTATCTGCCGCGTGACGCCCACGCGCAGATCGCCTCCGGGGCGGGCGGCCGTTTCGCGCTGGCGGGCGCCAGGTGCGGGCGGCGGCTTCAGGTCCGGCGCGGGCGGGCGACGGAGGTTCCGGTCGAGCGGCGGGGGAGCGGCAACACGGCGCGGGAGGTACGGAACTTCGCCGCGGCCGGGGTCTTCGAGTGCGACCGGCTGATCGCGGTGGAGGTGGTGACGCCGGGCGGGAACTGGTCGTCCTATCCGCCGCACAAGCACGACGAGTACCTGCCGGGGCGGGAGTCCGTGCTGGAGGAGATCTACCACTACGAGTTCGATCACCCGTCGGCTGTCGGCTATCAGCGGATCTCGCCGTCCCGGGAGGGAGGAGCGGATCTGCTCGCGGAGGTGCGGTCCGGGGACACGGTGCTGGTTCCCGACGGGTGGCACGGGCCGTCCATCGCGCCGCCGGATCACACCATGTACTACCTGAACGTGATGGCGGGGCCCGGGCCGGAACGGGAGTGGAACATCCGGTTCCAGCCGGGTCATGGTGAGGGGTACGTGTGAGAGGGCAGGCCCCCGGGTGGCGGCCCTCCGGGGGAGGGAGGCAAGTGCGGATGCGTCGTGGCTGGTCGCGCAGTTCCCTGCGCTCCTGAAGGGCGCCCCCCCCCGAGGGGTGTACGCTCCCGTGACTCCTGGAAGGCCCCCATGCCCCGGACCCGTCATCTCACCACCGCCCAGGCTCTTCTCACCTTCCTCACGCACCAGTTCACCGAGCGCGACGGCATCTCCCGCCGCCTCATCACCGCCACCTGGGGCATCTTCGGTCACGGCAACGTCGCCGGTCTCGGCCAGGCCCTGACCGAACTCCAGGCCGCCCACGGGCACGTACCGCCCGCCCGGGCACTGGCCGACTTCCAGGGCGCCGACCAGTCGTACACCGAGGCGGAGATCCGGGCCCAGAAGCCCGACCACGACCACCCCCACGGCCCCCGCCCGCATTCCATGCCCTTCCTCCAGGGGCGCAACGAGCAGGCCATGGTGCACGCCGCCGTCGCGTACGCCCGCCAGCGGGGCCGCCTCTCCACCCACGCCGTCACCACCTCCATCGGCCCCGGTGCCACCAACCTCGTCACCGGCGCCGCCCTCGCCACCGTCAACCGGCTCCCCGTCCTCCTCCTCCCGGGCGACACCTTCGCCACCCGGCCCGCGGACCCCGTCCTCCAGCAGCTCGAAGTCCCCTACGCGGGAGACATGTCGGTGAACGACTGCCTGCGCCCGGTGTCGAGGTACTTCGACCGGATCACCCGGCCCGAGGCACTGATCCCGGCCGCGCTGGCCGCGATGCGGGTGCTCACCGACCCGGTGGAGACGGGGGCGGTGACGCTGGCCCTGCCCCAGGACGTACAGGCGGAGGCGTACGACTGGCCCGAGGAGTTCTTCAGGGAACGGGTGTGGCCGATCCGCCGCGCTGGGGGCGACGTGCACGAGGCGCTCACGGCGATCCGGGCCGCCCGCCGCCCCCTGGTCGTCGCGGGCGGCGGAGTCCACCACGCCCGCGCCGAGTTCGAGCTGTCGCAGCTCGCCGACCGCACCGGCATCCCCGTCGCCTCCACCCAGTCCGGCAAGGGCTCCCTCCCGTACGACCACCCCGCCGACCTCGGCGGCATCGGCCACACCGGCACCACCGCCGCCAACCAACTCGCCCGCACCGCGGACCTGGTGATCGGGGTCGGCACCCGCTGGACCGACTTCACCACCGCGTCCGGGACCCTCTTCCAGAACCCCGACGTCCGGTTCGTCAACCTCAACATCAGCCCGGCGGACGCCCACAAGCTGGGCGCGGTCGCCGTCGTCGGCGACGCGGGCGCCGCGCTCAGGGAACTCGTCCACGAGCTGAGCCGGAGCCCGGAGCGGGCCGAGCACGTCTATCGCGCGGAGCCCGGATACGTCGCCGAATACGGGGAGTTGAAGGCGGACTGGGAGCGGATCGTCACCGCCGCATACGCCGCACCCGATGACAGAGCGACCCCCACCCAGGCCCAGGTCCTCGGCGTACTCGACACACTGGTCACCCGTGACGACATCCTGATCAACGCGGCCGGGTCGCTCCCCGGCGACCTGCACAAGCTGTGGCGGACCCGCTCCCGGGACCAGTACCACGTCGAATACGGCTACTCCTGCATGGGTTACGAGATCCCGGCGGCCGTCGGGGTCCAGCTCGCCGCCCCGGGACGGCCCGTCTGGGCGCTGGTCGGCGACGGGACGTACCTCATGAACCCGACCGAAATCGTCACCGCCGTACAGGAGCGTCTGCCGATCAAGGTGGTGATCCTGGACAACCACGGGTATGCCTCCATCGGCGGTCTCTCCGAGGCCGTCGGCGGCGAGCGCTTCGGGACGGCCTACCGCTTCAGGGACGAGGACGGGACGTACACGGGGGAGCCGCTTCCGGTGGACCTGGCAGCCAACGCGGCCTCACTGGGAATGCGCACCCTTCGCGCCCGCACCATCGGTGACCTGCGGGAAGCCCTCGCAGAGGCATGCTTGAGCACCGTTCCCACATGTGTCTACGTCGGAGTCGAAACGGCAGACACAGTGTCGGGGGCCCCGGGAGCGGACGCGTGGTGGGATGTTCCCGTGGCCGAGACCGCGACCCGCCCGTCGGCGCGCTCGGCCCGCGAAGAGTACGACCGGCAAGTCGCAGCCCGACGTCACCACCTCTGAAGGAGTGCAGTTCATGAAGACCGTCAACCACTGGATCGGTGGCAAGACCGTCGAGGGTGCGTCGGGCAACTGGGGCCCCGTCACCGACCCGGCCACCGGCGCCGCGGACACCCGGGTCGCACTCGCCTCCGTCGAAGAGGTCGACGCGGCCGTCGCCTCCGCGAAGGACGCCTATGCGACCTGGGGCACCTCTTCCCTCTCCACCCGCACCTCGATCCTCTTCCGCTACCGCGCCCTGCTGGACGCGCACCGCGACGAGATCGCCTCGCTGATCACCGCCGAGCACGGCAAGGTGCACTCGGACGCGCTGGGCGAGGTGGCCCGTGGCCTGGAGATCGTCGAGCTGGCGTGCGGGATCACCACCCAGCTGAAGGGTGAGCTCTCCACCCAGGTCTCCAACCGGGTGGACGTCTCCTCCATCCGCCAGTCGATCGGTGTCGTCGCCGGTATCACGCCGTTCAACTTCCCGGCCATGGTGCCGATGTGGATGTTCCCGATCGCGATCGCGTGCGGCAACACCTTCGTACTGAAGCCGTCCGAGAAGGACCCCTCCGCGTCGCTGCGCCTCGCCCAGCTCGCCACCGAGGCCGGTCTGCCGGACGGAGTCCTCAACGTCCTGCACGGTGACAAGGTCGCCGTCGACCGCCTGCTGGAGCACCCGGACGTCGCCGCGGTCTCCTTCGTCGGATCGACCCCGATCGCCCGCCACATCCACGCCACCGCCTCCGTCAACGGCAAGCGCGTCCAGGCGCTCGGCGGCGCCAAGAACCACATGCTGGTCCTCCCGGACGCCGACCTGGACGCCGCCGCCGACGCGGCCGTCTCGGCGGCGTACGGCTCGGCCGGTGAGCGTTGCATGGCGATCTCCGCGGTGGTGGCCGTCGGCGCCATCGGCGACGAGCTGGTCTCGAAGATCGTCGAGCGCGCCCAGAAGATCAAGATCGGCCCCGGCAACGACCCGGCGTCCGAGATGGGCCCGCTGATCACCGCCGCCCACCGCGACAAGGTCGCCTCCTACGTCACCGGCGCCGCCGCCCAGGGCTCCAAGGTCGTCCTGGACGGCACCGGCCACACGGTCGAGGGCTTCGAGAACGGCCACTGGATCGGCCTCTCCCTCCTTGACCACGTGCCGACCGACTCGGACGCCTACCGCGACGAGATCTTCGGCCCGGTGCTCTGCGTCCTGCGCGTGGACACCTACGAGGAGGGCGTCGCCCTCATGAACGCCTCGCCGTTCGGCAACGGCACCGCGATCTTCACCCGCGACGGCGGCGCCGCCCGCCGCTTCCAGCTGGAGATCGAGGCCGGCATGGTCGGCGTCAACGTCCCGATCCCGGTCCCGGTCGGCTACCACTCCTTCGGTGGCTGGAAGGACAGCCTCTTCGGCGACCACCACATCTACGGCAACGACGGCATCCACTTCTACACCCGCGGCAAGGTCACCACGACCCGCTGGCCGGACCCGGCCGACGCCCCCTCCGGCGTCGACCTGGGCTTCCCCCGCAACAACTGACCCACCCCCCGCCCCACCCACCCTCACGGTGGGGCACCCCCGACAGCGGCCCGTACCGAACCCACCTCACCGGGTTCGGTACGGGCCGCTGTCCCTGCCGGGGGAGCACGGGAGCCCCGGAGTACCGGAGTTCGCAGCCCGCGGAGCGGGCGCGTATCCGCTCGATCGTCCAGCCGACGGGGAGGTGTGAGTCCACCGTCGGTCGGTCCCAGCGGGGTGCGCGTCCCGGCCACCCCTTTCCGCCCGCCCCTTTCCGCCCGCCCCGAAGGTCAGGCGGCCGTCGCCAACTTCCGTACCTCCACCGGCTGCTGTGCCACCCGGTCCGTCTCCGCCCCCAGCAGCTTCTTCATCGGGAGTACCGCCACCCGGCCCGACACCACGAACGTCGCCGACAGCACCGCCGCCGCGGTCGCCCCGCCGAGCCCCACCATCACGTGCACCGGCACCGTGTACGCCCCGGCCACCCGCAGCGCCGACTCGAACAGCAGCCCCGCCCCCCACACCAGCGAGAAGCGGCTCTCGTGGCGCCGCATCGGACCCGGCGCCGCGGTCAGCCGCTGCCAGGCGGCCGTCCGGTCCGCGTCCCCGCGCAGCAGCACCGGCAGCATCGTCGGCGTCATCAGCGGCCGTCCGCCCAGCGCCGCCACCAGCACCACCAGGCCCAGCGCCCCGGTGATCCCACTGTCCTTGGCCAGCATCAGCCGGGGGTCACCGGTCACCGCACTCAGTGCGAACCCGACCGCGTTGGCCACCAGGATCAGCGCGGCCAGCGCGTTCAGCTTCCGCTCGGTCAGGGCGCTCCACACCGTGCGCGCCAGCGGAATCACACTGCTCAGCGCGAGCGCGGCGAAGGTGGTGACCCCGGCCGCCGACAGGGCGTAGTAGGCGCCGAGGGGCAGACCGGCGTCCAGGGCCAGCGGCTTCAGACCGGCGATCATTCCGTGCTTGCTGCTGCTCATCCCGAAGGCTCCTCGGCTGGTGTCGCACTGCTTGTCGTGACACCAAGAAGCCTGCCGGTCAGGGGTGTTGGGGCGGCAGTGCCGTCCGTACCCGGCTGCGTAGGACATTTGTCATGGGGGAGGGGGTGACAGGGCGGCAAGGGCGCGTGGCGGCCTACGGCCGGGGCGCCGCGAGGCGGTCTGCCGTCACCAGCCGGTAGCCGCGCGCCCGCAGCGCCTCCACCAGCGCGGGCGCCGCGGCCGCCGCCACCGGATCGCGGCCGTTCAGCACCACCGTCCCGCCCGACCGCGCACCCTCCAGCGCGCGTTGCGCCACCTCCGCGGCGGGCCGGTGCCCGGCGGCGTACGACGGCCCGAGGACCTGCCGGAGCCCCAACTCCGCGCAGATTCTCGCCACATGCCGGTCGGTGCGCCCCTGCGGTGGCCGCACCAGCGTCGGCCGGCGCCCCGTCACCTGGATGAGGGCCCGCTGGGTCTGGGTGAGCTGGCGGCGCACCTCCCTGGCCGGTACGTCGGTCAGCCGGGGGCCGGTCCAGGTGCCGTTGCCCACCTGGTGGCCGTCCCAGGCCATCCGGTGCACCAGGTCGGGGTGGCGGAAGACGGGGCCCTTGCCGGTGACGAAGAAGGTGGCGGGGGCGTGGGCCTCCTCCAGCGCGTCGAGCAGGGCGCCGGTGTGCGGGCCGGGGCCGCCCTCGAAGACCAGCGCCACACACCGGGCGGCCCGGCAGTCCACCGGGGACCCGTCGGGCCCGTCGGCGAATCCGCTCAGCAGGGCCGCGCCGAGCAGGGCGACGGCGGCGATCAGGGAACGCTTGCGTCTGGTCACCGCACACCGGTACCAGCGAAGAGGACCCCCACAAACGCGGACCTCTTCGCAGGTCACCCGGTCAGCTCGTCAACGTACCGCTGACGCGTCGACGGTGCGGCCAGGTGCGTCGTGGACGCCTTGGACGCCTTGGACGCCTTGGCGGGTGTGCGTGCCGTGCGGGCCACGGGTGCCGTATGTCCCGATCACCACCGTCGCCCCGTACTCCTCGTCCCGCACCACCCGCGTCCGCAGGCCGCCGTCTTCCATCGCCCGCGCCGTACACGGCGCCTGCCGCCCGCTGGTCTCGATCAGCAGGCTGCCGCCGGGAGCCAGCCAGCGGGCCGCCTGAGCCGTCACCCGCCGCTGGACGTCCAGCCCGTCGGCCCCGCCGTCCAGCGCCACCAGCGGTTCGTACTCGCGCGCCTCGGACGGCAGCAGCGCGATGTCCTGCGTCGGTACGTACGGGGCATTGGCCACCAGTACGTCGATCCGGCCGCGCAGCCGCAGCGGGAGCGGGGCGTAGAGATCCCCCTCGAAGACCGTCCCCGGCACATTGCGCCGCGCACACCGCACCGCGGCCGGTTCCACATCGGCGGCGTACAGCTCGATCCCCGGCAGCTCGGCCCCCAGCACCGCACCGAGAGCCCCCGACCCGCAGCACAGGTCCAGGACGACCGCCCCGGGCTGCCGAGCGGCCGCCAGCTCCAGGGCGTGCCGGGCCAGGAACTCGGTGCGTGGCCGGGGCACGAACACTCCGGCGTCCACCGAGATCCGCCGCCCGCAGAACTCCGCCCAGCCCAGCACGTGTTCCAGCGGCAGCCCCTCCACCCGCCTGCGCACCATGGCGGCCAGCTCCTCGGACGTCACGGCGGTGGAGAACAGCAGAGCCGCCTCGTCCTCGGCGAACACACAGCCGGCGGCGCGGAGCCGGGAGACCACGGAGGCGACGCAGAGCGCGGAGGCAAGTGCGGGCGGAGCGGCGGGAAGCACGGACGGAGCGGAGCAACGTGCGGGAGAAACCACGGATATCGACATCGGAGAGCCTTTCGGTACGACCGAGGGCACTCTCCGGATCCGCGACGCCTAGAAGGCAGTCGTACGGCCGTGAGGCGAGAGCACCCAACCTGCGACAGCGGTAATGGGTCCCACCTCCTTCGGCCGTGGCCCGCACCAGTGGCGAGCGATTCGGGTCCGACCCTACCCCAGCTCCCAACCTCCGTACAGAGGCGGTTCGTTCAGGAGAAGTCCCAGGTCAGCATCGCGAACACACCGTCCGGCTTGGCCCCGGCCGCCGCATAGGTGGCGAGCGCCGCCCCGTTGTCGGTGTCGACGCCGACCCACATGTCGTAGCAGCCACGCGCCCTGGCCTCGTCGGCGAGGGCCTTCGTCAGGGCGCGCCCGATGCCCCGCCGCCGGTGGTCCTCGTCGACGGACAGCTCGTACAGGCACATCTCCACCCCCTTGTCGGGGTGCAGCATCTCGATGCCGGAGACCATTCCGGCCGGGAAGCCGTCGACGTACGCGATCAGCATCAGATGACCGGCAGCGGCCAGGAAGCGGGCCGCCCACTCCTCGCGGGCCGGGCCGTCGTAGAGGTGCTGGGCGGCGAGCAGTTCGGGGACGGTGGTGGCGCGGCGGATCTCCATGCTGTCCTCCTGGGGCCGGGGTGACGTACACCGACTGCGGTACGGCGGAGAGGGCGGCTACTCCCGGGGGAGGTGCACCGGTTCCGCCTGGCGGCAGCCTAGAGGGGGGAGGCGGCCGCTTAGGGTCTATTTCATGGACAACCCCCTTCGACGACGTCCGGGCGCAGTGCCGCGCGGACGCCGGCTCGCCGCCGTGATCGCGGCCCTCGCCGTGCTGGTGGGCGGTGGAGTCTGGGCGGGTGTCGCCGCCGCGGACGACCCGGCCCCGGTGCAACGGTCCGACCGGACGCTCTCGATGCCGGGCGCCCGCATCGACACTTCCTACTTCAGCGACGGTACGAAGTCCCGCAAGCCGGCCGTGCTCATCGGGCACGGCTTCGGCGGCAGCAAGAAGGACGTGCAGCCGCAGGCCGAGAAGCTGGCCCGCGAGGGGTACGCCGTGCTGACCTGGTCCGCGCGGGGCTTCGGCGCCTCCGGCGGAAAGATCGGGCTCAATGACCCGGACACCGAGGTCAAGGACGTGTCCCGGCTGCTCGACTGGCTGGCCGCCAGGAGCGACGTACAGCTGGACAAGGACGGCGACCCGCGCGTCGGCATGACCGGCGGGTCCTACGGCGGCGCGATCTCGCTGCTCGCCGCCGGGTACGACCCGCGCGTCGACGCCATCGCCCCCGAGATCACCTACTGGAACCTGGCCGACGCGCTCTTCCCCGACGGGGTCTTCAAGAAGCTGTGGGCCGGGGTCTTCTTCACCACCGGCGGCGGCTGCGCCCGCTTCGAGAAGGACCTCTGCGAGCTCTACAACCGGGTGGCGGTCGCCGGGAAGCCCGACGAGGCGGCCCGCAAGACCCTTGAGGAACGCAGCCCGTCCGCCGTCGCCGACCGCATCAAGGTGCCCGCGCTGATCGTGCAGGGACAGAGCGACTCGCTCTTCCCGCTGAGCCACGCGGACGCCATGGCGAAGGCGGTCAGCGGGAACGGCGCACCCGTCGCCGTCGACTGGATCTCCGGCGGCCACGACGGCGGGAACATGGAGAGCGCCCGCGTCGAGGGCCGGATCACCCAGTGGTTCGACAAGTACCTCAAGGACGACAAGGGCGCCGACACCGGCCCCGGCTTCCGGGTCAGCCGTACCGGAGGTGTCGACTCCACCAATGGCGCCGCCCAACTGCGCGGCGCCGACGCGGACCGGTATCCGGGGCTGCGCAACGACGTACGGGACATCCCGCTGAAGGGCGGCGGTCTTGGCCCGGCGGGCGGCGGCGGGCTGATGCCCGGCGGCGGCTCCGACGGGGCCGAAGAGTCCGACGAGGAGAGCGGCAGCGGCACCGGGCCCGCGCAGGGCGGCGCGCAAGGTGCCCCGTCCCGAGGCACCAGCAGCGGCTCGGCCCCCGCCGGTGCCGCCACCCCTGCGGCCACCCGGGGCAACGAGCAGACCTTCATCAACCCGGCCGGCGCCAACCCGCCCGCCATCTCCGGCGTCCCCGGCATCGGCGGCGCACTCTCCCAGTTCTCCGGCCTCGGCGTCGGACTCTCCCTCGACTTCCCCGGCCAGTACGCCCGCTACGACTCCGCGCCACTGGCCGACGCGGTCCAGGTCACCGGCGCCCCGACCGTCAAGGTCAAGGTCAAGTCGTCCAGCGACGACATGGTCCTGTTCGCCAAGGTCTACGACGCCTCCGCCAACGGCCAGCAGGCCCTCCCGCACCAGCTGATCACCCCGATCCGGATCACCGGCGCCAAGGCGGGCAAGACCGTGGAGCTGAAGCTCCCGGCCATCGACCACAAGTTCCAGGCCGGTCACCGGATGCGGCTGCTGCTCACCTCCACCGACCTCGGCTATGCCTCCCCGGCCCAGCCCGCGACGTACACCGTCAGCCTGGACGGCGGCCTGAGCGTCCCCACCGACCCCGAACTCGCCACCGCGGCGGCCGGGCTGCCCTGGTGGGTGTGGGGGCTGCCGCTGGCCGGGGCCCTGGTCGCCGCCGGGCTGCTGCTCAGCGCCCGCCGCCGCAGCGCCGCCCCCGCCCCCGACCCGGCACTCGCCGAAGTCCCGCTCCAGATCACCGGCCTGAGCAAGAAGTACGGCAAGTCCGGCGACCGGTACGCCGTCAAGGACCTCTCCTTCCGCGTCGAGAAGGGCCAGGTACTCGGCCTCCTCGGCCCCAACGGAGCGGGCAAGACCACCAGCCTGCGCATGCTGATGGGCCTGATCGCCCCCGACGCGGGCGAGATCCGCGTCTTCGGGCACGCGATCCGCCCCGGCGCACCGGTCCTCTCCCGGGTCGGCGCGTTCGTCGAGGGCGCGGGCTTCCTCCCGCACCTCTCCGGCCGCGCCAACCTCGACCTCTACTGGCAGGCCACCGGCCGTCCCACCGAGGACGCCCACATCGAGGAGGCCCTCGACATCGCCGGCCTCGGTGACGCCCTGGCGCGCGCGGTGCGCACCTACTCGCAGGGCATGCGCCAGCGCCTTGCCCTCGCCCAGGCCATGCTCGGCATGCCCGACCTCCTCATCCTCGACGAGCCGACCAACGGCCTCGACCCGCCGCAGATCCGCGAGATGCGCGACGTGATGATCCGTTACGCCGCCGGAGGCCGCACCGTCATCGTCTCCAGCCACCTCCTCTCCGAGGTGGAGCAGTCCTGCACGGACCTGGTCGTCATGGACCGGGGCAAGCTGGTGCAGGCCGGTCCGGTCGCCGAGATCATCGGCTCCGGCGACACCCTGCTGGTCACCGTCGACGGCGAGGTCACCGACGCGCTCGTCGAGAAGGTCGCCCTGCTCACCGGGGTCGACTCGGCGCTACGGGCCGAGGGCGGTCTCCTCGTCCGGCTCGACGGCCTGACCTCCACCGAGCTGATCACCGAACTGGTGCGTCTGGACGTGCCGTTGACCGGTGTGGGACCGCACCGCCGCCTGGAGGACGCGTTCCTCACCCTGATCGGAGGCTCCGCGTGAGCACCACCTCTCCCCCGGCGCCCCCCTCACCCCGGGAATCGGCTGCCCCGGGCTACCGGGCGGGCCGTACCCTCCCCTTCCTGGTGGAGGCCAAACGGCAGTGGAAGCGCCGCCGCACCATGGTGATGGCGATCATCCTGGGCGCACTGCCGTTCGTCCTGATCGCCGCCTTCGCCATCGGCGGTACCCCCTCCGAACGCGGCGGCGGCGGTGGTGGTGGCCGGATCAACCTGATGGACACGGCCACCGCCTCCGGCGCGAACTTCGCCGCCACCTGCCTGTTCGTCTCCGCCGGATTCCTCCTCGTCGTCCCCGTCGCCCTCTTCTGCGGCGACACCGTCGCCTCGGAGGCCAACTGGTCCTCCCTGCGCTACCTCCTCGCCGCTCCGGTGCCCCGCGCCCGGCTGCTGTGGAGCAAGCTGGCGGTGGCCCTGTCGTTCAGCCTGGCGGCGATGGTGCTGCTGCCGCTGGTCGCACTGATCGCCGGTACGGCGGCGTACGGCTGGGGGCCCCTGGAGATGCCGACCGGCGGGGCGCTCCCGGCGGGTACGGCGGTGCCCCGGATCGCCCTGGTCGTCGCGTACCTCTTCCTCTCCCAACTCATCACCGCCGCCCTCGCGTTCTGGCTCTCCACCAAGACGGACGCACCGCTGGGCGCGGTCGGCGGCGCGGTCGGTCTGACCATCGTCGGGAACGTCCTCGACGCGGTCACCGCCCTCGGCGACTGGCGCGACTTCCTGCCCGCGCACTGGCAGTTCGCCTGGGTGGACGCGCTCCAGCCGCAGCTGGAGTGGGGCGGAATGATCAAGGGCTCGGCGATCTCCGTCACCTACGCCCTGATCCTCTTCGCACTGGCCTTCCGGGGCTTCGCGCGCAAGGACATCGTGTCGTGAGCCGCCCTGCCCGGTGACCTGACTCCTGACCCGACTCCTGACCCGATTCCCTGAGCCGACTACTTAAGTCGCACCTGCGGTGAACCAAAGGCAGGTGCGGTCCCAGCCGACTCCGTACATCATGTGCGGCATGTCAACTCTTCTGCTCGCACTGGCAGTTGTCTCCACCGGCCTGTACGCGGGCATGATGCTGATCTTCCAGACCGGCATCATGCCCGCCCTCGCACGCGTCCCCGACGAGCAGTTCGTCAACGTCATGCGCCGCATCAACGAGGACGTCCCGCGCGGCCTCTTCGTCCTCACCATGTTCGCCTCCGTCGGCTTCCCCGTAGCCGTCCTCTTCGTCGCCCCCGACGGCGGCTGGACCTCCACCCAGCGCTGGCTCCTGATCGCCGGCCTCGCCCTCTCCGTCCTCAACCACGCCATCACCGCCACCGGCAACATCCCTCTCAACAACACCCTGGCTTCCTCCGAAGCGGCGAACACCCCGGCCGCCGAGGTCCGCGCCGCCTTCGAATCCCGCTGGAACAAGCTGCATGCGGTACGCACGCTCTGCGCGGTGGCTGCGTTCGCACTGCTGGCGACGGGGGCGGTGGTGTAGCGGCGGCCGGCTCCGGAATCCGGCAGGGACGGCGGGCGCCGACCGGTCGGGAAGGGGTGGGCGCCGACCGGTCCGCCGAGGGGGCGGGCGCCGACCGGTCCGCCGAGGGGGTGGGCGCCGGCCCGATCGAGACTTTCGGAGGTGCGCGATATCCCTTCGGCCGACGCGCGGTCGTCCCGGCCCGGGACACCCTGTTTCACGTACGACGGGCCCCACGGGGCCCACGGGGTGAGCGACGGACGGACGGATCCACAGTGATGACGGACAAGCGGAACGCGGTGCAGGACGGCGGACCCACCGCCCTCGGCCAGTCGACCGGGCAACTGGTCCTGACCGGCGCGGCCTTCGCGGTGCTCGGCGCCGGCCTCGGCTGGCTCCTCAAGAGCGCAGCGGAGTGGCTGGTCACCCTGGACTGGGCTCCGATGCAGGGCCCCGCCGAACTCCTCACCTCGATCCCCGACCCCGGCCTGACCCTCGCGACGGTCACCCTGGGGGCACTGCTGGGTCTTGCCCTGATCCTCTACGGCGCCTGGGAGGAACTCTCCGCCGAGGTCACCCCCGACCACCTCACCCTCACCCGCAAGGGCAGCTCCACCCCGTACCCCGCCCGGGACATCGCCACCGTCTTCATCGACTCCAAGCACCTCGTCCTGCTCGCCCACGACGGTGCCGAACTCGCCCGCGAAAAGACCGACCTGCCCCCCGACCGAGTAGCCACCGCCCTCACCGCCCACGGCTACACCTGGTCCCCCGAGGACCCCCACCGCCACGACTTCCGCCCCTGGGTCCCCGAAACCCCCGGCCTGCCCACCGGCGCCAACGCCCTCCTCAAGGCCCGCTCCCACACCCTCAAAAAGGACTCCGACGAAGCCGAGGCCCGAGAACTGCGCACCGAACTGGCCCGCCTGGGAGTCGTCGTACGAGACGAGAAGAAGCGCCAGTACTGGCGACTAACGGCCTCGGCGGGCTGAGTGGGCGGTGTCTTCGGAGGACCTTCAGAGGACGGGGGAGGAGGCAGGGGCGCCCGGGACGGTGCCCTGCGACCGCTGTTCCGGTGCGGCCGGGACGCAGCGGTTGTCCGCGCACCGCTTGAAGACGTAGTACCCGACCGTCTGCCCCTTGATGGCCACGTTCTGGCCGGAGGACATGAACTTGTCCCGGCTCAGCTGCTCCTGCTCGACGAACACGAACGAGCCGTTGACCAGGTCCCACCCTTCACGGCAGACGGCATTGAGGGCCACCACCGGATCGGTGCTGCGCTGGGCCGTGGAACTGCCGACCATGGCCACGATGATGGCCTGCTGGCTCATGACGTCGATGGAGCACTGAAACACGAGGTCGCCGCGCTCGAACGCCACCCGGGCCCGGCCGACAGGCGTGCTCAGGAATGCCTCCCGCTCCTGTGCGAGCTCATCGGCGAGCCGTCTCTCCTGTGCCTCCCGGCGCTTCTGTTCCTTCTCCGCGGCCGCTTGAGCCTGCTGCTCCGGGCTCTTCTTCGAAATCAATGCCATTGCCGCCCCCGCGTTCCGACCAGAAAAAAATCGCCCTCCCGAAGGAGGGCGAAGACTGTGCGCCCCCGGCAGGACTCGAACCTGCGGCCAAGCGCTTAGAAGGCGCCTGCTCTATCCACTGAGCTACTGGGGCTGACCTGCGGAAATGCAGCATCCGCGCAGAAGCCGTGTGGTGCTGTGCCACACATGTGCCACAAGGGTACGCGTGGGGCGACCGGCTCCGGCTTCAGCCTCTCACGGGATCTTTACATCCCCGAGGGGTGAGACGGAAACAATTCGGTCTCTGTCGCCGTTGTGGCCTCTTGATACCAGGATGCAGGGGGGTGCTGAGACTGAGGCTGTTCGACGTGAACGGTGGGGGCGCGGCGACGGAGATCACCGCGCGGTTGGCGGAGCGGGAGCGCCATCTGCAGGACGTGGTCGAAGGGAACATGGAGCTCCTCCTCGGGGTCCGGTTCCTGGCGAGCGAGTACAGCACAGGCCCGGTGCACGGAGGGCGGATCGACACGCTGGGCATCGACGAGAACGGTGCGCCGGTCGTCGTGGAGCTGAAAAGAGGCACTGACCCGGGTGTCATCAACCAGGGCTTGTACTACCTTGCCTGGCTCGTGGACCATCGTGCCGAGTTCCAGTTTCTCGTACGTTCCCGCCTCGGAGCGGACGTCGCGGCCCAGGTGCAGTGGAACGCACCCAGGCTGATCTGCGTGGCCGGCGGGTTCTCGCGCTACGACATGCACGCCGTGCGCGAGCACCGGCATGCCATCGACCTGGTCAGCTACCGGCTGCTGGGCGACAGCATGCTCTCGCTGGAGACGGTGGCTTCCGTGGCCGGCAGGACGGTGGCGCAGCCGCGTCGTGGGGCGGCAGGGGTGAGCGTGCCGAAGCCTGTGGCCGGCGGAGCGATGACGGAGCTGCGGGCGGCCCTGGACGAGGTCCTCGTCGGGCTCGGCGAGGACGTCACGCAGGTCGAGCGCAAGCAGTACCGGGCGTACCGGAGACTGCGGAACTTCGCCTGTGTGGGCAGCACGCAGAAGCGGCAGGTCCTGGTCACCCTCAACGTAGATCCGTCGGAGGTGGACCTGGTGCCCGGCTTCAGCCGAGACGTGAGCGAGCTGGGCCATCACGGCACCGGTGATCTGGAGGTCCGGCTCCGCACGGAGCGCGACCTCGACCGGGCGCATGAGATGCTGCGGCTCAGTTATGCCAGCGCCTGAGACCTGCGCGGTGCGCAGTTGTGGCGAGGTGTGTCGGCGGCAGTGGGATGAAGGGGCGCGGCAAGCGGGCCTTTCTGGTTGAGCTGCTGGGACGTGGCGGTGTTCTTCAATAATGCGGAGGAGTCCTGATTTCGGAAGTCAGGACTCCTCCGCTATAAGAGGGTGGCTCGGGCGTCACGCAAGCGGGTCGGGGGTCATTTCAACCGCGGTTCCGCGAGGAGTAGTCGGTGGTGTGCGGAAGCTGGCGGGGAATGCGGGTGCCCGGTCCTTGGATCGTTGGCGTGGTGAAGCGGGGGCGTTCGGCGGTGAGCGTATCCACGCCCAGTTTGTCTGGCAGCTCGCTCGCTTTACGCAGTGCGCCTGTAGGCGACGTCAGGGTTTGGATCGCGGTATTCAAGACGCTGTCCGGGACGCCTTCGGTGAACATGATGCGCCACAGGGGTTCGGGCTTGAGCAGGCGACCACCAGTCAAGAATGCGCAAGCGTCCAGGAGAGCCATGTCCCCGTCGAGATGGACGAACGAGGAATGCCCGTCAGGAGAAACGTGCCGCTCTTCCAAGGCCCACTCGTCGTGGTGAGTTGTTGACGACCACCCGAGAGCGTCCAGCGCATCGCACGGGGGCGCCCACACCCGCGGATCCCCTTGAAAGGGATCGGTCGGGAAGAGGCTGAGCTGGGTGAGGATCGAAACGATGATCTCGCCCGGGGTGTGCGGCGAACTGCGTGCAGTCCACTGGTCCTGCGCCTCGGGCTCAGGGGAGGCGCCGATGCGCCAGCCTCCGCCGTAGTAGTCCGCCTCGTAACCCGGTGCCTTGCCGGCGCTGTGTATGGCGCGGAAGCGTCGGCAGTCGCTGGTGTAGTAGAGGGTGCCGTCGTTCCCGTACGTGTGGCTCCAGCCAACGGCGTCCAGGGGTGCGGTGACGATCTCGCGTCGCCCTGCGCCGGCCAGTGTCATCGGGACCAGGCTCTGGGTGCGGGGTGGTGTGGTCAGGTCGAGTCTCCCGGGTTCAGGTCGGATGGGCGCCGGAGGCGGTCAGCGAAGCACGCGGCATCGCGTCTGCGGGCTGAGGAAGTGGCGGGGACGCCGGGCAGTGGTGAGGGGGACGAGTGCCCTTTCCAGGCAAGGGCAAGTGCGACGGGGTCACGGCCGCCTGGTGCGGCGTGGTGAGGCGAGGCCGGGAATCAGGAGCGGCTGGGGCTGGTCATTCCTGGCGGTGCTGCGTGACGCGCCAGGGGCCCGGGTGGCTTGTACCGCAGCTGGCGGTTTCCGGGCGGCCTCCAGGTGGACGAGGTTCTCGACCAGAGTGTGCAGGACCGGGGCGGGTGTGGACTGTGAGAGCTGGATGGACCAGCCGGTCCGAGGGCGATCGTCCGTGCCGGACACCGACCAGACGAGGTTCTCGCCGTCTGCGTAGTAGGCGGCGATGTGGTCGAACCGCACTTCGGTGGTGCTTCCGTCTGGGGCGTGCCATCGGGCGCCTCGGCCGTCCTGGGTGTGCTGCCATCCGGCCTCGACGAGCAGAGTGCTGGCCTGTGCTCCGGATTCCCTGGGGTCGGCGGAGGCGAAGCTGGTCGTCGAGTTGGGCAGGTGGATGTTGGTGAGGTGGTCCGCGAGGCCGTCGAGCAGGTCCAGTACGAGGTCCGGCGGGGTGTCGGCGCTGATGGTGGCGTACCAGGTGCGGGGGCCGACAGGGGATTCGTATCCGGCGATGGTCCAGGCGGTCGTGCCGCTGGCGGCCTCGTGGGTGAACTCGATCCGGGCGGTGAGGCTTTCGTGGTTGGCGATGGTGACTTCGTCCGGTCCCGTGCGGTACTTCTCCCAGTCGGGGTGCTCGTCGAAGAAGACGGCCAGGGCGGCTTCGTTTGGTGCCGGCTGCTCAGGGAGTCGGGGTGAATTTGTCGGAGAGTCCGCGGTGCGGTTGCTCGTGTGGGCCAGAGCGTCGAGAACCCGCTGTTCGCTGGTGGTGGGTGCCGCCGGTCCGTACCGCACTGCATCTCCGTACCGGAGGCGGAAGTCCAGCAGGGCCTGGTCCTCGCTCTCGAACACCAGGGACTCGTGTCGTGCCTGGTCCTGGCCGTGGAGGTGGACGCCCCTTCCGTCGCCGTAGGCGCCGACCGCGACGCGGGTGTGTCCGTCGAGGGCATGTCCGAGGATGACCAGGCGCCGGTCGTAGATGTCCTCCAGGATCATCTGTGCGGCGGTGCCGGTCTCGCGGATCTCGGCTGTGCTCAGCCAGGTTCTGTCCAGGTCGACCGGGACCCACCCGGCGTTGATCTCCTGCTGGAGAGCGCGCGAGATGTGGACAGAGGCAGACCGGTTACGGAGCTCGATGGCGGCCTGGTGGGCGTAGTAGGGCTCTTCGTAATCGATGCGCGAGAGGAGCATCGTCTGGCCGGCGGCGTGCCGGAAGCCGTGCTTGGCGAGGATGGCGGCCACGGCGGCGTCGGTCACTTTGGTGTTCGGGGTGGTGGCCCCTTCGTAGTGAGCGACAACGATGCCGGGGAGCGAGCTGTGGAGGTCGAGGCGTACCTCGCTGATGGTGAAGTCGGGCATGAGGTCCATTCGGGAAGGCGTGTGCATTAGCGGAGGGCGCGTTGTGGAGGGGGTCTGCTCGGGCGCGCGAGTTCTTGGGCGGTTGTGGCGGCTCGTGCGCGCGGCGGACGGCGAGCTCGCTGCCAGCGCCGATGAATCGCCTGCACGTCGGCCAGGGCCCGGCGAGTACCGGTGATCAGCTGGCCCGGCGTGGTTGCCGGGTCGAGCGTGTAAGCGCCGATGCGGTGTGCCGTGACAAGGGCAGTGCCCAGCAACGCTTGCTGGACGACCTGTTCGGCCCAGTATTCGGGCGATCCGACGGGCTGGCGCAGGACGTCGAGCAAGGCGGGGGCGGACAGCTCGTCGTCGATCAGGCCGCGTTGTTGGGCCTCCCAGAGCACGGTGACCGGGTCGATGGTTTCCCCGCGGCGGGCCAGAGAGACGAGGCACTCGTACAGCCGGCTGTGTACGGGGTGGGCGAAGTCGCTGGGTTGCAACCAGCCGAGCCCGTGCAGGGACTGGGGCCGGCTCACCGCCCCGGCCAGTAGGGCGCGTTCGTCGTCGAGGGCTTCGGGACTCGCGGCCGACGGCGGATCGGTGACGCTTGTCCGGGGGAGCGAACCCGGCTGCTGCCCGAACTGTGCTGCGAGTACGGCAAGTTGATCGGCGAGCAGGCTGCACCGCTTGATCACTTGGATGACGGGTGACGGGTGCTTGGTGTCGGAGGCTGCTTGGGCGAGCTGTTCCGCATGCGTGTGCAAGCTGCGTCGGACGTGCCCGGCCCACACGATCTGCGCGTACGCAGGGGCGTGCCGCGGCTCGGGGCAGTCGTCGACCATCATGAACAGGTGGCTGGGAGTGATGCCCCGGATGTGTTGGGAGGCGTCAGCGAGCACCATGTTGATCCACACCGGTTCCCGGCAGTGCAGTTCACGGGCGGGAGGGGTGAGCCGGCGGATCGCGGCGAACAGAGCGCGGTGCGCGTGGTGGGCGAAGTGCTCGGGGGCGAGCTTGTCCGCACGGTCAAGGGCGACGGGATCAAGGAACAGGGCCCCGAGCAGTGCCCGCTCGGCATGATGGCCCGCGTCGAGTTCCGGCGCGATGGGGCCGTAGGCCGAGGTGTCTACGCCGGGGTCCGTCATGCCGCCAGCCCGAAGTCGTCCGCATTGAGGGTGACTTGGAGATGAGGAGCCAATAGGTGGCCCGCGAGACGGGGAGGGACGGCGTTTCCGATCTGCCCGAAGACGGCGCCCTTGCCGCCCTGCCACGGGTAGTCGGCGGGGAAGGACTGCAGGATGCCTGCCTCAGTGGCGGTGATCTTGATGGGTTCCGGCTGCCCCGGGGCCAGCGAGCCGGTCTTGTCCGGGACGGGCTCCCACGTGCACTCGTTGGCCCTGTTGCCGAAGAACAGGGTGCCTGCGGGTTCCGAGAGCGGGCGGACGGTGGCGTTGGACTGGTTGTTGCTGCGCAACGCCCACTTCCACCGGTGGGACTCGCCCGTGAAGGTCGGCGCGGGGGCACCGCTGGGCCGGTTCTCCCGTGCCCCGTGCCGTTGTGTCCAGCCGCTGCCCTGGCGACGGGACGCGAGCACGATGTCCGTATCGGGAGCACGCTGCTGCCAAGTCCCTCGGTCACGGGCGTCCGAGAGCGCCTTGCGCGAGCCTGACGGCCACGGCTCGGGCCCGCCGCCGGGACCGCCGCCGGCGCAGACGGTCGGCACAGGACGGTCGGTGGCCCCCCAGCCGAGCGCCTCGGCCATGGAGCGCCACGGGTGGCGTCCCGGTCCGAACAGTGACTCCGACTCGCCGACGCGTGCATGCGTCGGCTCGGGCGGCGCGGCCGAACGGACGCGGGAGGCCAGCAAGATCGCCCGGCGGCGGGTCTGCGGTACTCCGTAGTCGGCCGCGTTGAGAATCCCGGCCCAGGCCGAGTACCCCCAGCCGCGCAGCACGGCGGCGTACTGCAGCCACAACGGCAGTACGTCCGGCACTTCCTCCATCGCCACCCACTCCGGCCCACCGTGTTCGTGCAGGGCGTGGAGGTAGCGCATTGGCTCGGCCGCCAGCAACGAGCGTTCGTCCCGGCATGCGGTGAGGAGGGCGGCCCGGGTGTCCCGGCCGACGGCTAGGTCGGCGACTGCCTGGTGGACCAACGGCTGGTCTACCAGGCCGAGTTGCTTGCCCGCCCGGCTCCATGCCTGACACGGTGGCGAGGCGATCAGCCCCGTGATCCGGCCGGCGAGCTGCCTCGTCGGGAACTTCGCCACATCGGTGCGGATCGTCGTCTGGCCCGCAGCGGCGCGGGTGCGGCAGGCCCAGGCATCCCATTCGAGCCCGACGTCGCGGGCTCCGAGCACGTTCAGAGCGTGTGACCAGCCGCCTGGGCCCGCGAATAGATCAAGGATCAAGCGGTCCACCCGAAGTGGACGTGTCGGGGGTTGGCGGGTGTTCGGCGGGCGGGCTCCCCAACTTCCGAGAAGACCCCGGTTCCGGGGCGGTATGGGTACGTTCCGTGACGGTGGGGGACTGTGCCCGCATCGTGAGGGGAATTGCCGCGTTCGCGGGTTGGTCCGCTGAGGTGACGGAATGGATCGAGGGGCGGGGGCATAGTGGGTGTTCCTGGGGCTGTGGAGGCGGATGGGAGGAGCGGGGCCGGTCAGCGCGTACGGGCGGACCCAGGAGAGGCCGGCGGGCGGGCGGGTTGCCGGGAGAGCGGCGTGGGCTGCCGGGCTGCCAGTCGCAGGATGCGCTTCTTCAACGCGGACTCGGTGTCGGGAACGCGGCGGGCGCTGTTGGGCTTCAGGTGCGGACGGGCAGCAGGGGAGACGCGGTCCGGGGGGCGGGGAACTGCCATCCGGGAGGCGAGAGCGCGGGCGAACCCAGCGACCATGTACTTGGGTGTGTTGCCGGACATCGAGGCGTGCCAGAGGAGGTCCTCGGGGCCTGGGCCCGTGGAGACTTGAGCGTGCCAGTCTCCTGGCCCCCGGCCCGCTGGGGCGTCTTGTTCCAGGCGGGCGAGTCGGTCGCTTGACGTACGACCGTTGCGGTCAGGGACCTTTCGCCAGCGGGCGGCGAGGATCTCCAGAGGGTGGGGTGTGCGGCCCATGGGGATGGGGGCGGTGAGAGCGTCAGCGAATCCGGCGATGATCTCCACCGGGGTGTGCGGGCTGAAGCACGCGGTCCAGCTGGATCGGCCGTAAGCGGCGGGACGGTGGAAGGTCCACCACTGCTCTGCGGCGTCACTGTCGACGCGGAGGGTGACTCGCTTGTTCGGACTGGTCAGCTGGTTGGAGGGCGTGAGTAGGGGGTGGGCGGCTGTCCAACTGCTGGCGAGGACCAACGGCACCGTGATCCAGGCGGGGTTGCCGGTACCGGCCAGGTAGTGCGGCGCGATCATCTCTTGTGCGGAGGTGCTCTTCACCGGCGGCGCGCCACTGGTGCGGGGACGGGCGGGGGAGGCGTTGCCCGGAGTGCGGCTCGTGCCTGTGCGGCAAACGCCTTGAGGCGCTCGGCGTGTTCGCGTACGACGTGCCTGCCGGAGAGCCTGCTGGGTTCCATCTGGGTGCTGTTGTGCCTCGTAGTGCCGAGACCGCCGCGCAGCAGCGGCTCCGTGCTGGCCAGGGCGGAGGCGAATCCGGCCAGCAGGTGCGGGGGTGGGGTGCCGTACAGCTCCGCTGACCAGAAGACGGGGCCAGGCTGGTCCGTGTACTGCCCGTACTCCCCGAGGAACAGGTCGAACTGGGGGGCATGGGCCTGGATGTCCCACCGCAGTACCTCGTCGAAGCCCGGGTTCGCGGGGCCGTGGTCCACGCGTACGAGCTGGTCGGGGGAGATGGCGTGACCGTGTCCGTTGGCGTCGGTGGTGCACGACCAGCCAGCCGCGGTGAAGATGTGCCAGGCGGAGGGAGGGGCCTCTGCGGGTGGGGAGGCGGCGAGGGCGTCCGTCAGCCCGGCGATGATCTCCACGGGGGCCAGTCGGCTGAAGATCGCCTCGAACCCCTGCGGGTTGGAGATTCTCCACCGCCTGAGATCGAGGGTCGGGGAGAGCTGGAGCCGCCATTCCCACGACGGATCCCGGAGGTCGAGGCCGAGTGCAGCGGGGTCGGAGTGGATCTTCCATCCGGCGGCCATCAGGGCGTGGACGACGTGCCGGTGGTTGCCCTCCCCGGCCAGGTGGCGGGGCTGGACGTCGAAGTGGATGGTGGATTCGTGGGCACGCGCGAAGGCGTCGAGCTGCTGCTGGGATACGGACAGGGCTTTTTCCTCCGCGTGGTAGTCATGTCGGGCGGTGTTGGTCATCGGGCGCGGGGCGGGCGCTGTGATGCCGTGGGGTACGGGTGCGGGCCGGCCGGTCTCTGCGGCCAGGACCGCAGGGGACCCGGGGGGAAGGCCCCCTTTGCGTATCGAGGAGGCTCGGGCGTCGCGCTGGTGAGAGGGTGCAACACCGTGACGCTCGCGACCGCCGCGGTGAGTGCTTGATACGCGTGGACCACGGCTTCCCCTGGGGCCGGGGAGTCGGCGGCGAGGAGGTAGCCGCGTTCGTTGAGGGCGTGGTTGGTGTAGCTGACGCGGAACCCGCCGGCAGTCAGGATTTTGTCGACGAGCTCCGGGTTGCCGGTCTCGGCGGAGATCCCGGCGCGGGACTGCCCGAGGGTCACATCAGGCGCGGAGGTGCCGGGGCGCCGCGGGGTGGTGACCAGGTAGGCCACGTTCTCGGTGACGCTCAGCAGGGCGCGATGAGTCTGGTCGGCGGCCCGCCGCTGCTGGGTGAGGGGAAGGCCGGGGAGGACGAACGTGGCGGGTCCGGGGCCGGGGTTCAGAACGAACCCGCCTGCCCTCAGCACGGCCAGGGCCGCGGTGTTGTCGGGCGTGTGGAGGCTGGCGAAGACGCTGCCGTCTGCGGCTGATCCGAAGAGCACGTCGTAACTACGGAACAAGGAATTCCCAGGGGTTGAGGGGCGAACAGAGCAGAGGGGCCGGGTGCCGGGTCCGAGCGGTGCTATCGCCTCACGGGCGGGCGCGGGTGCCGCTGGACGGCGACGTGCGACTGCGGGGGTTCGGGCGCCGTACGAGACGGGGCGGATGTCTGCCGTACGGGACGTACGGGAGTGACGCGTGCGGTGGTTACCTCCCGCAGCACCGGGGGGACTTCGGAGAGGAACCGCTCGACCGGAATGGGTCCGGCCAGGTTGGTGAAGAACCGTCCGACGAGCGGCTCGGGGGCGGAGCTGGAGAACGTCGCAGCCCAACGGGTGTCGGCGTGGTCGAGCACCACGTGCTCGAAAACCCACCGGTTCCCGGCGTCCGGGGTCTGCTGGACGATGCAATGGCCGTCCGGGGAGGCGAAACGGACGCCCGCCTCCCCGGGCCGGTTTCGCCAGTCGTGCTGCTCGGCCAGGTCGGCGAGGCTGGTATCGGTGAGGCGTCCGTACCTCTTGACGCTCCTTTGGTCTCCGCTGAGTTGGGGAAGCGCGCGCAGGACGGCGGCGACGGCCTCGATGGGGGTTTGCCGGGTGAAGGTGGCCTGCCAGCGGGGGGTCTGGTGCGTGACCGTCCACCAGTCGTCGGCGCGATTTGGGTCGAAGCCGATGGCCATCGAGCGGTCGGGACTGGAGAGGGTGAAGCTGCGTGCTGTGCGGTTCCGTTTGATGGGCCAGCCGAATTGGCGCACGAGTGGGTGGATCATCTCGTCCAGCCGGGCCAGGCCACTGCCGGCCAGGTAGCGTGGCGAGACCCACATGCGATCGGTAGCGGCGGATTCGTTCACCGGCGCGCACCGTTGCCGATGGCCGGCGGGGGAACGCGCGCAACCGTCGGGGCGAGTGGGCTCTGGGCAGGCTGCGCGGCGGGCGCCGTGCTGTGCAGGGCCGGGATCCCGAAACGCGTCTCGACGAGGGCGCCGGTGCTGGACAAGTGGGCCTGCGCCATGACAGATGCACTCAGCCTGTCCGCCACGCTCATGCTCGCAGGCAGCTCGTGGGACCAGGCCGAAGTACCGAGAGCCGGTGTGAAGCCGTAGAGCTCCAGAGTTGCTGCGTCCGTCTCGGTGCGGGCGAGGGCGGTGACGTTCGCCGTGGACAGGTCGAGCTTGACGTCGGGTGCCAACGGCGGGAGGTCGGGGTCGCGGAAGCTGGGGGGCTGCATGGCCACGATGTCCGGCGTCCAGCGGAGCAGGCCGGCGTATGCGGCTTCGAAGCACTCCATCGCGTGGAACTGGTCGAGGGCCGAGTCGCCGACGGGCAGCTGGTACACCGTGCGTCCGTCGTGTTCGTACGGGATGAAGTCGTACGCCACGAGGATCGGGTGGGCGGTGCGGCCGAAGTCGGCGGAACAGATGGCGAAGGTGGCGTGGCCGTCGTCGGTCGTGCCGAGGATGACGTCGGCCAGGTTCAGCAGAGACAGAAGAGCTCCAAGGATTCAGCAGGCGGCTACCGGGCGCGGCCTGTGTTGGGGTGGATGGTCAGTGCTGCGGACGTGACGGTCTCTCCATGCCGGGCCCGGGGTGGGAGCGATCCAAGGCGGCAAGCGCTCTAGGCGGCTTCTGCACGGCGGCGGTCAGGCGGGGAGCGGGGTGTCCGGCCGGAGCGACGCTCGTCAGGCTGGTGAAGAAGCGGGCGACGAGCGGGATGGGGGTGCCCGCGGTGAAGCGGGCTTCCCAGTCGGTGGTTCCCTCGGCGTGGGAGTGCTGGAACGCCCACTTGGTATGGATGCCGATCGCCTGCGGAGTGTGCCGCAGCGAACATCGCCCGTCTGACGAGGTGAACGCGACGCCGTCCTCGGTCCGCGAGGCAGCCCACTGGGCGCGGGCGGCGACTTCGGCGAGCCCTGCCGTGGGGAAGGCGCCGATGCTCTCGCCGAAACGGTGGTCGTCCACCAGCTGGGGAAGCGCGAAGACGAGGTGACCGACGGCTTCGACGGGGGTGCCCCGGCTGAACTGCACGAACCAGTGCGGGACATAGCGGCGCACCTCCCACTGCATGTGCTGGGGCCGTCGCACGTCCAGGCTGACAGCGAGAGAATTCCCCGGGCTGACGACAGCCAGACGGTCGCGGGTCTCGTACGGCGTCCATCCGAAGTGGGTGACCATCGGGGCGAGCACCTCACGCGCTCGTGGCTCGCGGCCACCAACGAGGGCGCGGGGCGCGGCCGGTGTGCGGTCCTGCGGCAGGAACGTCACCGGTCTCGCCGTTGCGGGAGGTGCGGAGGAGTCGACGGGCCGCTGTGCGGTGTTTCCAGCACGGTACGAGCTGCTGTCAGGGCCTTGGCTGCGTTGGCAAGGTGGACTCGCAGGCTGCTGTGATGGTCCAGCGCGTCGAGCTGCTCCTGGACGGAGTGCTGGTCGCCCATGACAAGAGCGAGGAGCGGGTCGAAGACCTGGGCGTAGTGGCCGAGGGCCATTCCGAGAAGGGCGGTTGCCCGGCAGAGAATCTCGGTGGAGGGAAGCAGGGCGGTGTTCGAGATGAGCCGGGACTCGGCGTCAGCGGCTACTCGGTCGGCGAGGTGGCACAGGAGACTGGCATGCCGCACGGCGTGGACCAGGCCGTCGCGAGTGGCCGTAATGGGGTGTTCGCGGATGTCGGCGGCTACGGCGTCCGCGGCGTGGAGCAGGGACAAGTCGTCGAGGTCAGTGGGTTCGCAGAGGTGCAGGGTGTCTCCAGTCGTGCGGTTCAGTCGGCTTGCCAGAGGTAACGGGCGATGTGGTCGTTGTGGTGGCCGGTCCGCGGCCGTGAGGACGTGTGCCATCCGCGACGGGGTGGACGGCTGGCGATCAGGCGCCACCCCGCGCCGCGCAGGGATGCGCCGCTCTCGCCTTCCTGCGTGTACGTGATCAGGCGCCGGTACCCGAGGGCCTTCACCGCCCGCCAGGAGGCCCCGTACAAGAGGGAGTTGGCGTTGCGCACGCCGTCGGTGGCGGTGCGGGTGACTTCGAGGGTGGTGCCGTCGTCGAGGTGTCGGGCCACCGGTCGGCCGACGACGGCCACGGCTCGCAGGGTGTCGGCTTCGTCCGCGGCGCCGACGGCGAAGATTTGACCGACGGGCGGCGGGTGGTGGCGGTGCCAGGTCCGCACGAATTCCTTCGCTTCGCGGGATCGGACCGGCACCAGGTGCAGTCGGCTGTCGCTCATGCGGCCTTCTTGAAGTCGGCCTGCGTGGGCGTCGACTTGTTGATGGCGCGGGCGGTGATCGCCTTAGAGGCGCGTGCGGAGGCGGCGGACAGCTCGTCGGCGCCGGGCTCCTTGTACCAGGGGCGCAGGTCGAGCATCGCGACGCGCATGCCGGTGGCGTAGAGCAGGGCGGAGCCCTTGGGGAGAGCGCGGATCGCGTCGGCAGGCAGGATGCGCTCCTGGCGCATGGAGATGCTGGTCGACTTCCCGGAGTCGGAGTGCGAGGTCGAGGTGGTCTCCACATCGTGATCGCCGATGAGGCGGGAGAGCTTGTCCGCGAAGTCCGGGTCGTCGATGCCGCTCCCGATCACCTTGATGGTGCTCGCGGACCAGAGCGAGTCCATGCCTGCATCCCCCCAGACTTTCTGTCCCTGCCGGTAGCTCTGCAGGATCGTGATGGGGATGATCCCGCGGGAGCCCAGGTGGGAGTACAGGTCGGGCAAGTCGCTGATCTTGCACACGTTGGCGGCCTCGTCGAGGATCGCCAGCATCGGCGGGTCCAGGCGTCCGCCGGAACGTTCCGCCTCAACGGTCGCGGCGCGCATCACGGCGTCCGCGCACGCAGCGATCAGTGCGCTGGCTCCGCCTCCGCCGTCCTTTGACAGGAGGTACAGGGTGTCGGTCGAGCAGACGAACTCTTCCGGCTTGAACTCCGGGACGTCGTCCTGCGGGGTGACCCAGCGGGCGATCTCCGTGTTCAGCAAGGCGGCGGCGTACTGCCTCGCCGTCTCGTAAATGCCGTCGCGCGTCTCGGGCGGGCCTTCGACGGTGCCCTTCAGCTGGGCCGCGACTCCGGCGAAACCGTAATCGCGCAGGATGTCCAGCGGTGCACGGTTGGCGGGGTAGGCGAGCCACGCCATGACGTCGGTGATCGGCCGGTTGTCGTTCGCGGCGGCCAGCATCAGCTGGCTGAGCACGTTGGAGGCGGCCTTGCTCCAGAAGTCGTTCGACTGCGAGGCGTCCACCGAGGCGGCGAGGAAGTGGCCGGCGAGGCGGCCGGCGCCTTCCAGGGATTTGGCGCTGGCCAGGGGGTCCCACCACATGCGGCGGTCGGCGTGGGCGATCTGCTGCGGGTCCATCGACCAGGTGCGCCCGACCTTCGTCCTGGCTTCGATGGTGCTGGTGTACGCATCGTTCGCGGCTTTGTTGGAGGTGAGCAGTACCGGGCCGGGGGCGTTGAGGATTGCGGGGATGGCCAGGGTGGTTGTCTTGCCGGATCTCGGGGCCATCACCGCGACGGCTACGTCCTCGTAGCCCATGCGGACTTCGTGTTTGGTGCCTTGAACGTTGCCCAGGAGCACTCCGGTGTCCTGGGGGGCGATGGTCTTGGCGTCCTTGAGGCTCGGTCGCAGGCTGCGTGCCTTGTCGGTGATCTGCTTGGCGAGCAGAGGCTGGATGTCCCTCGGCTTCGCCATGCCGTCGATGCGCTTCCTCTTGCCCCCGCCGGCTTGCCGGTGTCGTGACCAGAGCAGGGCGCCGAGTCCGGCCAGGACGAGGAGGAGGGGGATGGGCACGATGCGTGCCCCGATGAGGACGGCGGTGTTTCCGAGGGTGGGCCACAGCCGGTCGGGGTGCAGGAGCGCCTCGGTCGGCGCGTACGGGGCGAGGGGGGTCTCGGTGAGCCAGGCGGTGATGTTGCCTGTGAGCCAGGTGAGGTGGGCCAGCGGAACGGCGACGGCGGCAAGTCCGAGGAAGATCTTGAGCGCGAAGTCGTACCCGTCGCTGGAGTTGGGGGAGTTGGGCAATCGGGACGGGTCCAGGGGGTGTGAAGGGTGAAGTCGTCAGCGCGTACGGCGAGGGCCGGGCGCGTGCGGAGGGTGCGGGCGAGCGGAGGAGGCTCCGGGCTGCCGGGTGGCCACCGTCCTGGCTGCTCGCTCTGCGCGCCCCACAGCGCGCGCTTGCGCCTCGCGCTTCCGGCGGGCGACGAGAAGCTCCTCGCTCTGCGGACCGGTGCGGACCTGAGTGACGAGCGAGGTGTCCGGCACTTCGTAGCGGGGCCGTTGCACCGGCTCGGTGCTGGCGAGCGCCCCGGCGAATCCGGCGAGGAGGTGCAGTGGGGTGTTCACACTGAAGTAAGCCCGCCACAGGGAGTGATATCCGCCGTCCCCGGTTGGCACCCTCGCTTCCGCATCCCAGAGCGTGCTGCCCTCGTCGGGGAGGTCGAGGAGATCGAAGTCGTCCGCCCGGCAGCGCATGTGCATGATGCCGTCCGGATGCACGCCGGTACGTTCATCACCATCACGGTTCTCGGCGAACGTCCAGCCCGCCTCGACGAAGGGCACCCACAGGGAGTCCGGCTCCGGAGGCTTGGCTGGTTCGGGGCGGATGAGGGCGTCGGTGAATCCGGCGATGACCTCCACGGGCGTCGCGCCGCCGAGGGAGACGTGCCAGTGGTTGTTGCCGGGCAGCTGTGCCTGGATACGCCACCAGGCGCTGTGATCATTGGGTTCGGGGTCCAGCACAAGGGTGTGGTGCTCGTCCGGACTGGCCAGGACGACTTGGGGGAAGTCGAGTTCGGAGTAGTTGTGCCAGCCCGCGGCCCGCAGCGGTCGGGTGATGTGCCGGGGGTCTCCCATGCCGGCGGCGTGGCGCGGGCTGGTGGCGTTCTGGTAACTCATGCGGTTGGCGTTGCTGAAGATGTACGGGACGTGTCGAGAACTCACCGGCGCTGACCTCCGGTGCCTGCCGAGGCGTACGTCCGCGGGGGCTGTGCATACGCGGGGTCGCGCCGGACCCAGGAGTTGCGGGCCCAGGAGGCAGCGCGGGCGCTGGCGAGACGTGCCTGCTGGAAGCGGCTGAGTTCGGAGGGCAGTACGGAGACCGACCGGGTGCGGATGCGGTCGGTGGCCGGTACCGCGCCGCGCGGGCGCATCAGCGGGTACGGGGCGGCGAGCGAGGCCGTGAAGCTCTGGACGAGGTGCATCGGGGTGTGCTGGCTGAAGATCACGTCCCACACCTGGCCGTGCTCGGTGCGGGCCGCCGCCCACCAGTGAGCGGTGTCCGGGCCGCTCTGGTGGTACTGCACCATGGCGGTCTGGTCGGGACTGGTTGCGGTGAAGTGCTTGCCCTGGGCGGTCGACCAGTTCTGCGCCGCGAGCGGCTCCCACACGTTGGGCGCGTGGGCGGTCCGCGCCTGCGGCTGGGCGAGCGCGTCGGTGAGGCCGGCGATGATCTCGACGGGGACATGGGTGGTCAGGGTGGCCTGCCAGGCGGGCTGCGTCTTGGTCGCGCGCGACGAGACACTCCACCCGGCCGGGTTGGCGTACGGATCGAAGCCCAGGCGGATGTTGCGGTCGGGGCTGGTGAGGACGAGCGGTCCGCCGGCCTTCGAGCGGTTCTTCCAGCCGACGATGCGCAGGTACTCGGTGAGGTAGCGCACGTCACCGGTGCCCGCGAGGTGCCGGGGCTCGACGAGATAGTGCTGCTGGGGCTGCTCGTTGGCCGCGCCCCAGCCCTGGGCCTTGCGCTTCATTCGGACCTCGCAGGGGCCGGGTGCGCAGGCAGCAGTCGGCGGTGCTCGTCGAGTGTGCCGAAGGGGCCCGTGGCCAGTGGGTTGGTGCGCGTGGCGCTTCCTGCAGTGCAGGCGCGGAGGTAGCGGCGGAAGAGCGCGACGGCCAGGCGCGGGGTGCGGGAGGCGGAGATCGCGGGAGGAGCGGGGTGCTGCGGGTTGCTGATGGTGGTCACCTCTAGGGGGTCAGGGAGGAAGCCGTCGGGTGCTGCGGGCGTGAGGCGGCGGGTGAAGTCAGCGGCGGCGTGCCGAGGGGACGGCAGTACGGGCGGGAGGCGCGGCCACCTTGAACTCCGGCAGGGCCGTTTTCGGCGGGTGGCGCATGATGAGCCCGATGCCGCGCTGGGTCAGCTGCGCGCCCATCTTCTGGACGAGGCGGACCTGGGCGGCGGGCTCGGTGTCCGGCAGGACGTAGGCGCGTTCGTCGGTGTCGTAGTGGAACCCGTTGGCGATCAGCACGTTCATGGCGGGGCCGCTCGCGGCGCGGGCGGCCAGAGCGCCGTCGGCGTACCACGTCATGATCACTTCGTCGGGTGCCTGGCCTGCGTGTGCTCGGCGCACCTGGTCCAGGGCTGCCTGATACCGCAGGAGGAAGTCCTGGGCGATGGCGTCCGCGGCCGTGGGCGCGTGGTCGGGCACAGCGATTCCGTCGGGCGCGTCGACGTTGGTGTACGCGTCCACGTTGAACACCTCGGGGGCGTAGGCGCCGATGAGGAACTGGTCGGGGTGTCGGGGGCGGCGGATGAGGTACAGCCGGGTGCCGGTGGCCTCCTGGGTGAGGACGGCGCCGTCCTCCAGGACGAGGTCGGCCACGGCGGCGCTGAGGTGGTTGGTGTCCCACAGCCCACTTTCGTACGGGAACTGGTCCTCGTACTGGCTGTAGCGGGTGTATTCGGCTCGCCAGTGCGGTCCGGGAAGGAGCGGGGCGAGTTCCTGCGCGAAGGTTTGCAGGTCACGGCCGGGGGTGGTCAACAGGGTTTCTCCTGGTCGAGGTCAGAGGCACGCGGTGCGGGGGGTGACGCGGCGGTGGCGGCCCCGGCGGGGTGCCCAGCCGGGGACAGCGAGCGAGCGGTGGGCGATGAGGAGGACGGAGACGGTGGCGAGCGCTCCTGCGGCGGGGAGGGTGGCGGCGTAGAAGGGCTGGTCGGCGGCGGCTCCCGCCACTGCGGTGCCGGCGGCTTGTCCGACGCCGACCGCGGCGATGAGCCACGCACACGCCTCGGTGAGCGTTCCGGCGGGCGCGAGGGCGTCCACGAGGAGGAAGGCGGAGGTGATGGTGGCCGTGAGGAACAGGCCCGGCAGCACGGGCAGGAGCATGGCGGGCAGCGGTCCGTCGGCCAGGCCCAGCGGCAGCCACGCCACGGCGAACGCGGTGGCGGCGCAGGTGAGCTGGGCGGCCAGGGAGCCGGGCCAGGTGCGGCGGCCGTAGAGGGCGCCACCGAGGAGGCTGCCGACCGACAGGGCGGCCGGGATGACACCGGTCAGCATGTTCAGGTCGTAGGCGGAGGCTCGGGAGACTGCCCAGACGTTCAGCGCGCCGAGCGCGAACCCGGTGCCGGCCAGGGCGAGGAAGAGGCTGCGCAGGCCCCGGTGGCGCAGCGGGCCGAGCATTCCGTTCGTACCGGCATCGGGTGCGGGTCTCCACTGCCGCGAGGGGCGTGCGGTCACGACGAGGGCGGCGCCCAGGAGCCCCAGGCCCGCGCTGACGACGAGCGTTACGGTCGGACCGGCGGTGGCGCACAGGGCGGCGGCGAGCGGCGGACCGGCGACGAAGATCGACCCTTGGGAGCCGGTGTCCAGAGCGAGCGCGGCGCGCTGCTGCACCGGGTCGGGCAGCACTACCGGCCACAGTGCTCTCAGCCCCGCTTCGAGCGGCGGGGTGCTCAATCCCGCGAGGACCACCAGTCCCGCGGTGTACGCCGGGTGCGCGGTGAAGCCAAGCAGTGGGAGCAGGAGCAGACAGGCCGTCGTCGTGAGGACGGCCAGGGTGGTGACGAGGGTCTGGCCGCGCCGGTCGACGAGGCGTCCCAGCAGCGGCTGTCCCAGCGCGGAGGCGAGCCCGTAGAGCGCGCACAACAGCCCACCCACGGTGAGTGATCCGCCCTGTCCAGACGCCAGCAGTATGAGAGCGACCGGAACCATGCCCGTGGGCAGTCGCCCCACGAGGGTGCCGATCAGCAGGCGGGCGACGTGCCGCTGCGCCAGGACGGGACGGGCAGGAGCCGAGCGCGGGACGGGCGGGGTGGTCGACAAGGCGAAGGCGCTTTCATGATCGAGGCGATAACCCGGTTCGACTACCGGCCTGCGGACGTGATCCAGGCGGGTGTCGTGCGACAGGGAGTCCGAGAGAGGGGCTTTATGTGGGGAGGCCGGCCGGGAGGTGCATGTGGAGCGACCGGTTGGTGGGTCGTCCTCAACGCCGGCGCGGGGGAGGTGCAGCCGGAGGCGGCTTGGCGGGCAGAGGGCAGGAGCAGCTCACCGATGCTTCGCGCTCGTTCGCGGCGACGGGTGCGCACGGAGTCCGGAGGGGGTGGGCCATGTGGCGGTCGGCGAAGTCGTTGCGGTATTCGCCGACCTCCCGCTCCACCCGCTCGATGTATTCACCGAGTTGGCGAAGCCGGTTGGCATGGTGGGGGTCGGCATCCTGGCCGAGGCCGGTGAGGAACTCTGCTGCTGCGGTGAGGACTGTGACGACCGCCGGCAGTACGCCGTCGCCCGGAGCGACGAGTTCGGTCAGAGCGGCAGTGACGTCCTCGCTGTGCTCGCCAGCACGTATGTCCTGGGCGAGGGAAGCGACTTGTGCACCCAGCGGAAGGTCGTGCAGCTCCCGGCGGGTGGGGGCGAAGGCTACCTCGTGATCGACGTGATAGCCGAGGCCGGTCAGCAGCGCCACCGCTCGAGAGGCCCGTCGCACCTCCTCCTCCACGTCCAGGCCATGAGGCAGGCGGTGAAACCGGTCGTGGGCCCGGACGACGGGGATGAAGCCCTTGCGCTGGAGGAGGGCCTCGGCTTCGATGTCGCCGCCCCGGGCTAGCACCTCCTCCGAATGCGGGTCACGGCGGATGTCGAGGTGGCGGTCGTACAGGGAAACGGGTTACTCCGTTCATCGGCTGCGCCCGTTGGCAGGAGCCGCCGGGGAGAGGGGAAGGGTGACGGCCGTCTGCCGTAGCGCAGGGGTGGTGGTAGGCGTTGACGGTGCGAGAGCGGAGGCGATCTCGGCGACGTCCTCGGTCAGGCGGTACAGGCGCCGTGCCGCCCAGTCGAGTCGCTGTGCGGAGTCGTCGGCAGGGGGGCCGAGCTGTTCCGTGGCGCGGGAGGCGTGCTCGACGATTTGGCGTACCTGGGGCAGCAGGCCGGCGTCTTCCTTGGTGAGTTGCGTCAAGAGCGATGCCAGCTGGGCGGATGCCGGGGGAAGGGGCCGGGTGGCGGTCCGCGGCAGGGGCCTCGTCTGCACAGGGATGAGACGCAGGTCCAGTTCCAGACGGCGGGCCTCGGCGGACAGGTGTTTCCCGACGTTAGTCGGGAGGTCGTTCCAAGCGCCGTCGAGGCGGATCAGGTTGGCGATCAGGTCCAGACGCTGGGTCTGGCCCTGGACTGCGATCCACGGGCAGCCCCGGTCGTCCCCGGGAACCTCGATGCCGGCGGTGCGGGCGAGACGATGGGCGGCCTCGGCCCACTCGGGGCCGGTCAATTCCCGGTCGTCGGGGTGGAGCCGGATGTCAAGATGGAGGATCGCCCCGCGGTCATCCTTCGGGCTGGCCGGGAACGGATGCTGCAGCAGGGGGTCGACGAGGTGCCCGGCCCACTCGGCGGAAGTCCAGGTCTTCTGCTCGTCGTCCACGGTGAAGAGGTCGAGGCCCGGCCAGTGGGCGACGACGGTGTGTTCCGTCAGGCCCTCGTCCGTCGATACCGGGCGGCCCAGGGCCTCGCCGAGCGGGTCGTGCGGAGTGTGGGTGCGGGGGTGAAGGCGCGGTATCACTTGTTGTTCCGGGTGTCGTCGACGTGGACGAGCTGGTCGAGGGCGGTCAGGCTGTACCACCCGCAGTCGATCTGCTGGTCCCCGGTGAGGGGCGGCAGCAGCAGGTCCTCCAGGGCGCGCAGGTAGATCGTGCAGTCCGCGCATCTGCGGGGGGTGTGCACGAGGTAGCGGGGGTGCGCGGTGATGTAGGTGTGCTGGCCGCCGTCCGGGTTGCGCAGCCGCCAGCCGTCCTCGTCGGTGGGGGTGTGCCAGGACGGGGTCACCACCGTCATCTGGTCGCCGTAGAGCTCTCCGCCGGCTACGCCCTTGATGACGACGATCGTGTCGCGGGGCTTGAAGTGCTCGTGGGTGATGTGGCGGGCGGGGGTGACGGTGTCCGTGGGGATGTACGGCGGACGGGAGCGGGGCGAGATTTCGGGCACGGCGGGACCTTCCACGAACGGGGCGCGGGACGTTGGGGGGATTACTTCAATCCTCCGGAGAATCCCTGCTTTCCGAAATCAGGAATTCCGCGCTATAAAGCGTTCGCTCAACGGAAGGGGTTCTCGTTCCCGAGGTCGTTGACCGTCGCCGCATCGAGGAGTTCGGGCAGGTCAGTGCCTGCTGCCTCCCGCTGGTCGATCCACCATCCGGCACGCAGGACGGTGCGGATCTTCTCCTCGGTCAGCGCCCAGTCGCCGTCGCCCCAGGCCCCCTCGACGACGAGCGAGGTGTACGCCGCGACCACCAACTCGTGGCGGCACCGTTCGCCCCACGGGACCGCCCGCGCGGACCCTTCGAGCGGCGGCATGTCGTACTGGACAGCCCAGTCGGCAGCGGCCTGCTGCTCCTCGGCGCGCTTGGCAGCCAGCCATTCCTGCGTGGGCACCGTAGTGCGCTCGCGGGAGGCCCGCCAGCAGTCGGTGCAGTCCTGGGCGGAGAGCCAGCGGGCAAAGGAGGCCCGCTTGTCGGCCGGGCGGCTTGAGAGATCACGCTCGTCGGCGTGCCCACATGCATGGTCGATAGACCAGACGGTCTGAACTGCCACGTTGTTCCTGCTTTCTGTCTTCTGGGTCGTCTCAGCGTGTTCTGCGGATGGCGTCTGTGGCCGCCGTGGCGATGGCGGCGGGAGCGCTGGAGGGCTTGGGCAGGTGCAGCAAGGTGGTCCCCGGCAAGTGAAGGGACCTTGGAGTGAGGGTGAGCTGGAGTACGGCGCAGCCGGCGGTCGTAAGCTGCTTTACGCGGGTGACGGCTTGAGCGGTTTCGTCGCTGCCGTACCGGGCGTCGGTGACGATCACGAGGAGGCGGCCGGCGCCCGGGCGGCTGAGTTCAAGGCCGTGGTCGAGTGCGTCGATGGCGTCGCCGAGGTTGTGGGAGCCGCCGTTGGCGTGGAACGTCGTCACGAGCGTGGGTGCTCGGTGGGTGGGCCGGGTCAACGCGGTCAGGTGCTCGTCGAAGGCGATGGTGGCGGTACGGGAGTCGGGGTCGGTCAGGGCTGCTGCGCGTGCCACGATCCAGGCAGCGGAGGCGACGGGCGCGCAGGCGGCATGCATGGAGCCGGAGACGTCGACGGCGATACCCACACGCAGTGGCGGGGTGGGGGAGTTCTGGCGGCGGGTGTGGGTGAAGGGTTCCGCGGTGGGGACGGAACCGGCTGCGCGCTGGGCGTCGCGGGCGAGGGCACGACCCATGTTGAGGCGGCCGGGCGGGGTGGGGCTGGTGGTCCGCTCCTCGGTCCGCTCGCGGTAGGCGGCGGCACGCAGGGCGCGGCTCAGGCGCGCGGCGGCACTCTGTTCGGCGGAGGTGGGCTTGCGGGTGCCGGTGACCGGGTTGTCGCGGGGCGCCGGTTTGCCGTCGGGGGTGACGGTGGTGCCACGGGTGTTGAAGACCGACTTGGCGGTGGCGGCGGCTTTGCGTCGCTGGCCGGCCCGCTGGGCGCGGTCCTGCGCCTGCGCCTTGGACTGCGCGGCCACGGCGTTGGCTGCTGCGTCCTGTGCCGCGAGGTCGGCGGCGTCGGTGGCTGCCGTGCGGTCCATGACGACCGCCACGGCGTCGGACAGCAGATCGGTGAGGTTCTCCGGCACGGGCAGGGCGGGGGCCGCGATGTCCAGGGCGTCGCACCATTCTTGACCGTGCGCGAGCATGGTCGTGGCGTCGTGGTCGGCGCACTGGTGGGCTGCCGTCCAGATGCGGGTGAGGGTGGCCAGCAGATCGGCGCCCAGCACCTTTTCGCACAGGTCGGCGACGGCCCGGGTCTCGCCGGCGTCCAGGATGCCGACGTCACGGCGGGCGAGGATCAGGGCCGCCACGGCGGCGGCGTGCTCGATGCCCTGGAGGGTGGGGTGGGCGATGTCGGGCATGACCAGGGTTCGGGCACTGGTGCGCAGGTACGTGCGGTCCGTGGGCCGCGTGATCAGGTGTGCGCCTTCGACACGGCTCTCCTCCAGAAGGAGCGCGGCCTCGACGACTCGGGGGTTCGCTCCGGCAGGCGGTGTCCAGACGGAGTGGGCCGCGTGTGCGGCCTCGTGGACGAACACTCCCCAGGCGGCGGGATACCGCTCCTCGTCGCCAACGATCCGCGGATGGATCTCGTGGGGCTTCAGCGGGGCGAACAGGCCGGCGTCGAACTCGACCTCGCCCAGTGTGGGGAAGTACGCGGCCGGCGCGCCGCTGCGCGTGCCCGGGCGGCAGGTGACGAGGAGGTCCTGGCGGCCGGAGAGGGCAACCAGCCGGTCGCCGAGCTCGGCTCCCACGCGAACCCACGCCGCGGCGGAGGAGCGGGGTTGTGCGGGCGGGGCGCCGTCGTCGTCCCATCGCGCGATGTCGGCGTCGTCGTCCGGCGTGGTGACGGGGGACTGGACGTGGCGGTGGGCGCTCATCGCGAGCGGCCCCGGTGCGCGGAGCCGGTACTGCCCGGGGGCTGCCGGGCGGCTGAGGCAGGGAGCTGCTTGCCGAGGGTCAGGGGCGCGACCTTCGCGACGCCGGCAGTTTTGATGACGGCGGCGGCGACGGCGTCGCGATCCTCCAGAGGGGCGATGCCGACCAGGTTCGCGAGCGCGGCCTTGGTGCCGAGGACGGCCTCGGTCTTCTGGTAGCTGAGCAGCTCTCGCAGTTGGGGGGCCCAGCCCAGCTCGCCGAGTTCGACCTGGTGGGCGAGGTGCCGGGCGACCCGGACCACCCGGGCATCGATCTTCAGCGCCAGGGCGAGGTCATAGTCCGTGCCGATCTGGATCTGCACACTGAACCGGCTTGCGAGCGCTTCCGTCAGAATCGCTCCGTGGACGCCCGGATTGTGGCCCGCGACCACGTAGAAGCCGGGCTCGGCCTTGATGGTCTCGCCCTTGTGGGCCTTGACCTGGATCTGCCTGCGCCCGTCCATCGCGGGATACAGCGCCGCCAGGACCTTCGGGGAGATCAAGGTGGCATCGTCGATCAGCAGGGCGCGGCCCTCGGTCATCGCGGTGACCAGCGGACCGTACTGGAAGACGTAGCCTCCGCTGTCGGCCTGTGTGTACTCGCCGATCAAGTCGCCGACCGTGGTGTCGCCGTCACCGGCGACGGTGAGCAGGTCCGGGAACGCCGCCTCGACCAGACTCGTCTTGCCAGTGCCCGGAGGGCCGTACAGCAGCACCGGCACGTCGGCGTCACGCAAGCGATTCAACGCCTCGACGTCGGGCAGATCGGCCAGCTCCCGGGGGTGGTAGAGCTGGCCCCCCGCGCGGCGGATCGGGCCGCTCTGCCGGGGCGTGGCTGCTGCGGGAATGGTCGTGCGGGCCGTGGCCGCCTGGGCGCGGGGAGAGTGAGTGCCCGGCGGGCTGATCACAGCGGTCCGCGCGGCTGCGGCGGTTATCGCGTTCGCCCGGAACTCCGATCCGGCTCTGCCTTGGACGGCCTCGCCGCGTCGCACCAGGGTGAGGGCGGCGTTGCGGACGGCGCCGTGGGAGTGGCCCAGCTGCCTGGCCATGTCCCCGAGGGTGAGCGTGTCCGCCGGCCGGTCGGCCAGCAGCCGGGCCACCTTGGCCCGTAGTTCGCCGGCCTTGGTGCGCGCCGGACGGGTAGGCGTTCCGGGTGTGGTCAAAAACGAGGTCCCTTCAACAGGTGCGGGTGCGGGCGGGGTTGGCGATGCGCTGGAGAGGCTGGCCGCTCTCGGAGCGGATCACGGACTGTGCCGACATCGGCGAACCGGGGCGTACCGTCGGCGTTCACCGGCCGACCGAGGGCTCGGTCCAGGTGCAGGGAATGGCCGTCGACGAGCAGCTCGTTGGCTGCCGAGCAGGCCCGTGCGTCCGCTCCGTACCGGGCTCCGTCGCTCGGCAGGCGCATCCTGGCGTCTCCTCGAAGCCGTCCTGGAGCAGGATCCGCCGGGCGGCGGCGTTGTAGCCGGTGGTGGTGATCTCACCGGTGATGGCGTGCCGGATCGTCATGAACGGCTCTGCTGGTGCTTCGGGCAAGGCGGATCTCCTATCAGTGGTGGCGGGAAAGAAGGCGAGGCGGGCCCGGAGCTTCCAGCACATCAACGGTGCGTGGCTTGACCACGAACGATGGGCAATGACTGCCGACATGCTCCACGGCGGGCCTCACCGCCCCGCAGCTACCTGACCCGCCTTTCCGCACGTTCCGATAGCCGGGTGTACCAACAACAGTGATGGCGGGGGTCAACGCCGGCGGGCAGCGGGAACGGTGGCTGGGGCGGCGACCGGAGGGTCGGTTATGCGGATGCTCAGGGCCGGCTTCGGTGAGGGAAGGTGCCGGGGGAGCGGCGTGCGGTGCGGCGGGAGCAAGGAGACGGTGCTCTCCAAGTCCTCGCTCACGGCGTTCAGTTCACGAACGACCTGGGAGAACTGATGGGTAAGGAGGCGGAGCCGTCCAGCTGCCTGTGATCCCGCACGGGTGTCCAGTGCTTCGGCCCATTCGGCGCAGGTAGCCAAAAACGTCGAGAACTCGGCTGCGGCACTGGGTGCCGGATCGCGGGCGGTGGCAATGTGAATGGCTTCGGCCAACTCTGAGCTGCTCTGGGCATTGACCACGTCGCGGACGAGGTTTCGCAGCTCTGCCTCCGGTGGCGCAGGGCTGCGGACGACTTCGGGGCGGCCCCGCCGGAGGGTGCCCGGCGACACGGGCGGGGGCAGTTCGGCCAGGGCTTGGTCGTCGCTTCCGTAGGCGCCGATCACGCGCATGTCGGGGCCGTCGATGTCGCCGGCCAGTGCCAGACAGGTGGGGATGTACTCGGTGCCCTCTTGGTACGTGAGCGTGATCTGCGTGCCGGAGGCGTCGTACCAGGACATGTACGGAGACAGGTTGCCGCGCATTCGGGCGCCGCGGGCCCACTCGGTCAGTTGCTGTTCCTGCTCGGGTGGAAGCTGGGGGAACGGTTGTGGCGCAGGGTGGTGGATCAGTTCCCGCAGGAGCATGCTCCGTTCGCCCCAGGTCTCCAGGTAGGGCCACAACGCTCGGTCCCGTTGTTCGGCGCTCTCGTCGTTGCCGGGGAGGGAGAGGAGCTTCTGTATCTGGTCGGCGGCGTAGTCGAGGTCGTCCAGGACCAGTCGCAACCCGGCATGGTGGCGAGCCGTCGGCAGCTCGTCCAGGCGGGCGCGGGCCTGCGCGAGCAGTGCGGCGGTGTGCGGCAGCAGGACCTGGGTGCCGTACTCGGCGAGGGCACCGTTGCGCAGGGTGAGGGATCGCTGGAGTGCCCCTCGGTCGCGGAGCGCTCCCCGTGGTGTGTAGAGCCGGTCGGCTTCCTCCGCATGCGCCGCACGCAGTTGCTCGAACTTCGCTGTGAAGAAGGCCAACGCCTGGTCCGGGTTCTGCGAGGGGTCAACGGGCGGCGATTCCAAAGGCGTTCCTTGTGGTCAGGGCTGGCGTGGTGACTGGCCGGCGGGGGGCAGGCGGGAGTGATGCATCAGCCCGCGGGGCGGAGCGGCCCGGAGCGCCGATAAGGCTGGGTCGAGGGTGACCGGGTGGCGGGTTGCGGTGCGGATGCGGGCGGCGTAACTCGCCTGCTGGTTCTCCCAGGTGCGACCCCGTCGAAGGGCAGGCGCCACCACCAGCCGCGAAGAGCAGGGTGTGCTTCGAAACCGGCTCGGTGTAGGACTAGTTCGGCGAACAGGCGATGGAGCCCTTGACTTTGACCTGCCCGCCGACCCCACGGACGGGCCGGATCTCCGCTTCGGGGGGTGCCGTGTTTCCGGTGGACGTAGAGATCGTCAGCTTCCACGGCTCAGCGACTTCGTCCGCCGGGCGAGGGCGATGTTGCCAGTGGGCGGGGCGTGGAGGAGGCGGCCGAGTTGCCGGGCGTGACGATCGGCGGCGCGGTGCGGCGAGCGGTGTGGGCGGTCGCGGCGCGTGCAATCCGTACGAGCCGCTCGTTGGGCGCCGAGCCGAGGGCTGGGCCGCTCAGGTCCGGGGTGAGCAGCGGGTCGAGGACGAAGTCGGCCTGGACCCGGATGCCGAGGTTGCGGATGTCGCTGACCGCCTGGCGTGCGCGGCGCATGCCGTCCTGGCTGGGTTCGCTCAGCCGGTGGAGATCGGTGCCGGGAACAGGCTCGAACATGACGCGCTCCAGCAGCCAGGTCTTCAGGTGCTCTGTCAGCGGGCGGCCGGATGCTGCGACGAAGCCGTACGTGGGGTGGGTGCCGATGTACAGGTGGGGCAGGTCGGAGGACGTAGATGTCTCATTTCTGTTCCGGTGAAGTGGAGTTGACTGCCGGACGGGATGGCCACGGGGCCGGCGGACGGTGGGTCATCGGCTGGGACCGCCGGGAGCGGTGCTCGGAGGGGTGGGGCGAAACGACGCCCTCGCGGTAGGCGCCGGCGGTGCCGGAAGGCGCTGGACGCGCACGTGGGGCTGGAGCCCGGGTGGCAGAGAAGTCGGCATCGCGCGGATCGCGGGGGAGCCGTCAAGGACCCTGTCGAGGGTGGCGTTGACGATGGCAAGCGGGGTGTCCTGGGTAAAGGTGATGCGCCACAGGGCCTTCATGCCCAGGCTGTGGCCGTGTGCCCCGATGTGCCAGGAGACGTCCGGGTCGGGCGCCAGCTGCATCGTGCTGCCGTCCCGACGGTTGGCCACGGTGACGATGCCGTCGGCGGAACCGAGCATGAAGAAGTCCTCGTCGACCTCCATGTCCCAGGAGTCCTCGTCGACGTCCAGGAGTATGGGCTCGGGGCCGGGACCGCTGTCCAGCCCGTAGACGACGTAGTCCGGGTCCAGATCGAGTTCGTGGTGCACCTGAAGAGTCAGGTGGAGAAGGTACTCGACCGGCACGACGCCGCTGATGGCGGCCCGCCAGCGGTCCTTCCCGTCGAGGCCGCTACGGGCGGTGATGGTGAGGTGCTGGCCGGTCTTCTGGGCCTGCTGGTCGTGTTGGATGACCACGCGGTCGCACGGGCTGGCCACGGTGAGCTTGTGCTCGGATTCGTGGGCCTTCCATCCGGTGATCTCCGCGAAGGCATGAAGGTACGTGCGGTGATCGGCGGGCGGAGTTGCCGCCAGGTAGTGGGGGCTCAGAGTGACCCACTGCGGGTCGGAGCCGGAAGGTGACGCGGCGATGGCGTGCTCCTCTAAGTACCTGAAGGATGAGGGTGGTTGGGGTGCTATCGGACCCGGAGTGAGGGCGTCGCGGTGGGGCAGGGTGCTTCGGCCAGGCGGACGTGCAGTCTGGCAGGCCCGCCCGGACGCTCAGGGAGCGTCCCTCGGGAGGTGTTGCGGAGCCGGGCAATGGTGATGTCCAGGACTTCGCGGGCCTGTGTGTACAGGGTGGCTGCCTGCTCGGGGGACGGCGCGCGCAGTGCGCCCGCGTACGACCACCCTGTGGTGGGCCGCGTGTCGGGTGCGATCTGGGCTGCGGCTTCCCCCAGAAGGGCCAGGGCGCGGGCCATGCCGTCCGTGGCTTCCAGGAACGGGTCGAGCGAGCCGGGTGCCTGGGGGAAGTCGTCCGTGTCGCTGCGGGCGCGGGCCCACTCTGCGGCGTACACGAGGTGGGCCGCGAGCAGCCCGATGTGATCGAGCAGCACACCCGGCACGACACCATGGGCGGAGACCGGGAAGTCGTCGGCGAGTTCGCCGAGCCGCCGCACGAGGTAGCCGGCCGCCCCGTGCTCGACGAAGCCCGTCACGCTGGAGCCTTCGCGTGCTCCTGGTGAAGCGCCAGCAGGGCGGTGGACAGGCGGCGCCCCTGCTGCCAGGCGAAGGTCCTGCACTGCTCCTCGTACTGGTCGAACACCGGTCCGCCGGCCGTCATCTGTGCAGGGTGCTTTCGGTAGAAATACACCACGTGCGGGAGCAGTTCTCCAGCGGAGAGCGACGTCACGGTGTTCACCATGAGGAAGTCCTCCCCTTGGGGCAGCCCGCCGTGCCCGCCGGCGGCCCGCACCAGGTCCGTACGGGCCAGCAGCATGGTCTGCCCGAGCGGGATCGGCGAGTGCGGCGACGTCCAGTACCGCGTCACGTCACCGGGGCCGTGCAGTCCCGGGGGCGTGGGGCAGTGCCAGGTGGTGGCGGAGCCGTCCATTTGGAGGTCGGCGCTCCACCCTGCGATCCAGCCGAGACCGGTTTCCGTGATGCGCTGATAGCGCACGGCGAGGCTGTCGTCGGGGAGGACATCGTCGTCGTCCACGTAGGTCACCAGGTCGGTGTCGACGAGATTGAGTGCCAGGTTTCGGGCCGCACCTGCGCCCACGGGACGGGGCAGCTCCAGGACTCGGACGCGCGGATCGGCGGCGAGCGGGGCAGGCAGGTGCCTGGGGTTCGCACCGTCCAGGGCGATCACGGCCTGCCAACGAATGCTCTGCCGGGCAAGGCTGGCGTGCATCTCGACGAGGTAGTCCAGGCGTTCCGGCTTGAGCTGGGTGGCCATGACGACGGTGACCTGCGGGTGGGGGGACGTTGAGGACAGGGTTCTCTCCGGGAAGGATGAGGAAGTGGAAGGCGGGTGGTTCTACGCGCGCGGGCCGCGGGGGATGGTGAGGACGGCGAGCCACGAGGCTCCGCAGGCGACCAGGACACCGACGGTCTGCCAAGCCCCTGTGAGGAGGGTGAGCGACAGGGCCACCGTCAGCGTGACGATGCTGGCAAGGACGGCGAGCTTCGCTTCCTGCTTGCAGGGTTTGTTGCCGGGAGGCATGGAGGGTGTCCCTTTCGAGAGGGGGCGGTGGGTCAGCGCTGGGGGCGCGGCGGCGGGACGCTGTTTTGCGGCGTGGGCTCCGCCGGGGAGGCGGGCTTCTTGCCCGGTGTGCGGGCGAATGCTGGAGAGGCGAGGCGCTCCGCGCCGTCTTCGAGAACGTGCTGGGCCCGCTGGAGGCTGCGGACGGCCGCTGCATGCCCGAGCCGGTATCCGAGCTCGTGCTCGGATGCTCCGCCGGTCCCCAACAGGGCTTCTTCCGCCTGGCTTTGGAGGGCAGTGGCCAGGTGGGCGGAGGCACGGGCGCAGTGCGTGTACGCGCCCGTGAGGTACAGCACGAAGTGCTGTCCGGCCGGGGTGGCACTGGCGGCGGAAGATTTCCCCAGTTCGTACAGGAGAAGGAGTCCGAGTTCGCGGGTCCGTTGGATCTGCTGGAGCAGAGGGGCGATTCCGGCGTGCTCGGCCAGGGTGTCGGGGAGCTCCAGGCCCTCCAGCAGGTACTGGACATCGCGGGCCCGGGTGCCGAGCAGGGTGCCGAGCGGGGGTGTGGGGTGCTCGCTCACCGGCTCCTGCCTCCGGCCGTACGGGCGGTGCGGGGGCCAGTGACGGAGACGCGTTGGACCGGCGTGGATGCACGGGGAGGGGCGCCGCCGTAGGTAGAGCGGAGGTGGTCCTCGCCCAGGCGTGCGAGCTCGTCGCCGATATCGGCCAGCCTCCGGGCTGCTGCTCGGACGCCTGCGGCCAGGGCGGGCTCCTGCTGGTGCTCGTAGCGGGCCGCCGCAGCGTCGAGGAATTCGTACAGGGCACCCAGCGCGCTCGGCCCGTCGCCGAGGACTGCGTCGGTCACCGCATGCAGTTCGGCGGCGGTGTGCGCCTGGTGGAGGACGTTGGTCCACGCGGTGGTGCTGTGTCCGGGGTCCTGGAGTGAGAGCGTCAGCCGGAACGGAGCCGAATCGTGGGCAGCCCAGCGGTACAGCTTGTCGGGGGACGGGGTCGAGGGGGCGGTGGTGTGGTCGGCGGGCAGGGGGGGCTCCAGAGTGGGGCGGGGGGCTTGGTGGTCAGCGGTGTGCCGGCCGGGGTGTTCGCGCGGGTACGGACTGGGCGGCCAGCGTGGTTGACGGGCGACCACGCGAGCTCCGGGTGGGGGCAGGCCAGTGGACGGGGTGGTCGCTGAACTGGGTGAGCGGGCTGTGGTTCCACCGGACGACGGGTCCGTGCGCCGGATCTTCACCGAGAGCGAGGCTGATCACTTCGATGCCCTCGGGTCGCAGCACGTAGACCCATCCCGCTTCGCTGTCTGCGGCGTTGGACTCGTTGATCTCCATCCGCTCGGCGGGAGCCCCGGTCTGGGTCAGGACGCCGGTCATCCGCGGGCTGTAGTCAAGGTCGGGGTTGGCCAGTGCGTTGTGGATCGGGTCGGGTGCGCCGAACAGCAGGTCGTCGCCGAGGTGCTCCCATCCGATTTCGTCGATGTCGATGAGGTATGAGGCGAGGGCTTCATGGTCGCCCTTGAACCTGTACGCATATGCGGTGAGGAGGAACGGCAGTTGGACACTGGGTACGCCGTCGTAGTGGACGTAGATACCGGCGTACCCGTTCTCGGTCGGGCGGGCGATGCAGGACGGTGAGGACAGGGGCTTCTCCTCGTTGCTGGAGTGGTAGGTCCGTGGCTCAGACGCGGGTGCGGGGTCCGGATGCGTCGGTTCGGGCGCAGCTGGTGTCCAGCAGCTGGGCCGGGCCGCCGCCGTGCGCAACGGTGGCCGCGTTGGCGCACAGGAAGGTGTACTGGAGCACGGGGCGCGGTGTGGTGCCGAGCGACGGCTGGTCTCGCTTGGTGGGGATGAGCCCGAACCCCGGTCGGGTGACCGCGTCGGTCTGGGTGTGCGTGTGGGAGAAGAGGACGAGGGTGCCGCCGTCAGCGGTGCGCAGCGCGTACGTCGGATCGGAGGAAGTGACTCCCGCGAAGGTGGTGCGTGCCTTGTCCCCGTACCCCTTGCCCGCAGTGGCGTGGATCTTCACCTGGCGCTGGCTCGCCGGGGTCGGCGTGAGCACCTTCTTCGCGTTCTGCTGCCCGCCCGTGACGTAGTTGTCGATCACGGCGGCCTTCAGCGCGTCCGGTTTCGTGGGCAGGCCGTTGGCGTCCATGGCCGTGGCGAAGCCGTTCCCGTCCAGGGCGATCTTCGGCGGCGGCTGGTTGTTGAGCAGGACGGTGGTGACGGCCTCCCACCGCTGCTGCGCGGGTCGTTCTGCGAAGACGGTGAACCAGACGTCTGTGCCTGCGGTGGTTGCGGCGGCGAACCAGCGCGGCGTGCTGTTGGTGGCGAAGGCTGCCTGCGAGGCGATGCGCGGGATGTAGAGCTGTGCGGCGGACGGGTTGACCGGCAGCGGGTACGGGGCACGGTCCTTCGCAGGCACCCCACGGCTGTCCTTGATCCGGGCGAGTGACTGGGTAAGGAGCGGGCCGTCTTCGACGGTGTCGAGCAGGGCGTTGTCGGCCGACGTGTACGCCTTGCGCGAGGTCTCGGCGTGGTGGGCGACGACGTCGCGGGCCTGATCCAGGCCGAGGGCCGGCGGGTCCTGGAGGACCTTGACCGCGGGCTTGGAGGGGTCGGGAGTCGGGGCCGCTGCGGGGGTGGTGGTGCCGCAGGCAGAGAGAACTGCGCACAGGGCGGCGGCGGTCGCGGGGAGGGCGAGGCGAGGAACGGTGTGCGGGGGGATGGGGAAGGCTCCTGAAGAGTGGGAAGAAGGGGTCAGCGCCCGTGGCCGGATCGGTTCGAGGCGGGCGGTGCGGGCGCGGGTGCAGAGGACATCGGGCGCTTGGCGACGGGTTGCAGCCCGTCCCCGAGGGCGTGCATGCGCTCGACGGCATCGCCGCGGTTGTTCAGGCAGGTGCGGAGGTCGAGGGCGACGTCCTCAAGATCGGCGCAGAGGTCGAAGCCGTCGTCGTGCTCGGACTCCTTGGCCTTCTCTCCTGCGGCCTCGAAGAATTCAGCGACGCGGGCCAGCAGTCCGTCGGTCGGCTCCAGGACGTGCGTGAGGAGTGCGGCGGCTTCGGCGGGCGAGTTTGTATTGCCCAGTTGGTCGGTCAGGGCCAGGATCTGGTGGCCGAGAACGTAGCGGCCTGCCGGGTCAGTGGGGGTGGTGATCAGCGATGGGAACGGCAGGACGGCTTCGGCGGGCGAAGGAGTGTGGGGACGGGTCAACGTGTGCGGATCCTTGGTGCAGGGGGTGCTGCGGCGCTCACTCGTGAGGCCAGAGGGGGCGGGCGCGGACTCTCGGCCCTGGGGCGGGAAGGGAGGGAATGCGACCATGCCGGCCTGGTGGCGAGGTACGGGCGCACCCAGGGGGAAATGTCCCGGTGGTCGCGGATCAGCGGTGTGGGGTCGGTGACGACCTGGTGGAACACCTCGACGAGGAGCCGGGGCACGGTGGCGCTGAAGTGAGCCGTCCACCCTTCGCGGCCGGTCGGCTCGCCCGCACCGAAGGTCCACCCGGGGGTGTACGGCATCGGCTTGCCCGACCGGGGCGGATCCGCGTCGTACGAGGCGAGATTGTCGGGCGAGGCGACGTGGGAGCCGGGTGCATTGGCCAGGGGACGCCAACCGAGTGGCAGGGGCAGGTCGGCGTCCCAGTTCGTCTCCGAGGCGAACAGCGCGGCGGGATCTTCCGCGAGGGTGCGCGGCAGGGCCTCGATGAGCGTGGTGACGAACTCGGTCGGGACGTCGGAGTCCATGGCGATCCGCCACAGCGGTGGCCCCAGTGGATAGGCGCTGGCCACGATCTGTATGGGGGCCTCGTCGGGGATTTCAAGAATCCAGCCGACCTGGATGCGCAGGCAGGGGCTCGAATAGACGAAGGAAACGTGGTCGTCGGAGCGTACGGTCCAGCCGTGTTCGTCCAGTGGGGCGCAGAAGGCGCCGACGTGGTCGTCGACCTGGTGGCCGGCGAGATAGCGCGGGCTCACCCAGACGTCGGTGTCGGAGGGCGGGGCTATGTGGAACTCCGTGTGTGTCGGGGTCAGGGTGTGCGGCCAGGCGGCTGCGGGGCCGGTTGGCGGGGGAGGAACTTGGCGGAGAAGCGCTCGATTGCCCGGTACTCCTCCAGGAGGCGGATCGCCGCCGTGAGCTCCTCGGAGGCTCGGCGCAGTCCGGCACCGGCATCGGCGCAGTCCATGAGCAGTCGTGCTCCCCGGGTTCGTGCGGCGTGCGATTCCGGTGTCGGAGCGGGGGACAAGGTGGTCTCCGCGCTCTGGGCGAACAGGTGGGCGGCGGAGATTGCCTTTGTCGCGGCTGTGGAGAGGTGGCGGTGCGCCTTGGCGCCTTCGCGGGAGTTGACTTCCGGGGAGGCTGCCAGGGCAACGGCCAGGCGGACCACGTTCTGTGACAGCTCCAGGGCGGTGGCGGTGTAGTCCAGGAGCTGCGGGAAGGGCAGAGCTTTCGGTTCACGGGGTTCTGCATCGCCGAGCAATCGCAGTGTGAGGCTGTTGAAGGCGTCCGTGAAATCGCTGGACAACTGGTGCAGGTCGTCGGTCATCTGTGCGGGAGTGGCTGTGGTCATGTCACCTTGGTCATGGGGAAGGAAGGCGCCGGGCCCGTCGTCGCTCACCGGCTGCGCGCAGGAGGCGTCGCGGTAGTCCGCGATGCTGTGGGCAACGTGTTGTCCGGCCAAGGGCGAGTGGCGGCCGGATCGGCGAGCAGCCCGAGTCGGGCGAGGTACTGGTCGAGGGCGTGGATCATGCGCCAGGCGCTGCCTCCGTTGCGTGCTTCGGGCCGCTCGGGGACACCGGAGTCGGTGGCGGGTGTGGAGTCGTAGATCAGGTCGTACGGTGCTTGGTCGTTCTGGTGGTGGGTCACGATCCAGCCCTCCGGGTCACCCGCTGGCCGGTCGGATCCTGTCTCCTGCGGCGGGGCAATGATCAGGTAGCTCCCGTCGGGGAGCGTCACGTGCAGGATGTGGGCGCTCAGGCCGTACTGGATGTCGCACTGCATCCCCCGCTTCCGCAGCGGGGTGGTGATGTGTGCGTGGCGGCGCCACAGCTCCTGCCACCATGCGCTTGTCACGTAGCGGTGGTTGGGTAGTGGTGCAGCTTCGGCGTTGTGGTTCATGGATCTTTCAGCTGATGCCCGAATGTGGATGCCAAGAAGGGTTTTCTCTATTGCTGCCAGTTCCTTGCTATCCCTGGCGGGACGCTGGGGAGCGATCCACAGGAGTCAGCGGCGACGTACTACCGGAGGTGCAGTTGCTCCGGTGCGCGGGCCGTCCGCAGGCCGGACAGGTGCGGGTTTGGTGGTGGATGCAGGCGGAGCCGGTTGGAGGGCGGGCTGCTTCCGGCGTTCACTCCTGGACCGCCCGGCAGATTCGATTGCCAGCGCTTCCGGCAGGAGCCGGACGTCCTCGATCAGTTCTTCCAAACGGATCGTCCACGACTCCAGCTCTCCTGCGGAGTTGAGTGCGCCGCGGTCGCGGCACCAGTTGGCTGCGCTTTCCAGGAACTGGCGCATCTGAGGGAACGCGCCGTGATCTTCATCGACGGTGTGTTCGTATACCTCGGTGAACCGATCGATATCGGGGGCGGTATGGAGAGCATCCGTCGCAGCGCGAATGGAGACGCCGGAGTCTGGCGGCTGCACGTATCGCTCGGGCGGGAGGGTGACGGATGAGGTCGGGGCCTTCTTAGGAATCCATCTGGGTTTGCGTCGCGAGCCCTCGTACTCCCAATAGTCTGGCTGGGAAATGCTCATGTGTGCTTCCGCTCGTTGGGATTAGGGCTGCGCTGTTCGTGAACTCGGCGCATTTTCAATTCATTCGGGCATCCGTATCGAAGAGCATCCGTTCCCGCTCGTGGAGGAGGTGCTGGACGATGAAGCTGCGGCCCGCGACCTTCCACAGCCCGCGACCGCGGTTGAGGTGCGCGATGGCCTGCGTCTCGACGCTGGTGAGGCCGAGGAGGCCGGCGGCGGCGTGGATCTGGTCGGTCTCCTGCCGGTAGACGATGCGGGTGCTGCAGTCGGCGAGCAGCCCTTCGGCGAGCGCGCGCCCCCGAGACCCGGCGTCGCCCGCGGTGAGCAGGTCGGACAGGCGGTGGATAACCATGAGGTTGGCGATGCCCAGGCCACGGGAGAGCTTCCACTGCGACTGCATCCGCTCCAGGAGGGCGGGGTGGCTCATCAGACGCCACGCCTCGTCGTAGACGATCCAGCGCCGCCCGCCTTCGGGGTCGGTGAGGGCTGCTTCCATCCAGGCAGATGCACAGGTCATCGCCAGGACCAGGGCGGTGTCGTCGCCGTTGCTGCCCATGCGGGAGAGGTCGATGGTCAGCATGGGGCTTGTGGGGTCGAAGGCGGCGGTGGATGGGGAGTCGAACATGCCGGCCAAGTCGCCGTGCACGAGCCTGCGCATGGCGTGGGCGAGGTCGCGGGCTGCTTCGCCGAGGTGCCCGGAGACGGTGCCGCCGGCCATGTCGAGTACGGCGGGCTGGTTGAGGGTGTGGGCGATGTCGCCGAGTAGCGGGGTGCTTCCGGTGGCGGCGGCGTACTGGACGACCGCGTCCAGGCACACGTCGAGTGCGGTGTGTTCCATCGGCAGCAGCGGGCGGCCTAGGACGGTGCGGGCGAGCGAGCCCAGGAGCAGGAGGCGGCGCTTGCGGACTTCGTTTGCCCAGTCCTCCTCGGTCACGCTTGGCGGGCGGGGCGCGGCGTCCAGGGGGTTGAGGCGCCCGGGGAGCCCGGGGCCCAGGGCGATGGAGGTGCCGCCCAACGCTCGTGCCACCGGCGTCCATTCGCCCTTGGGGTCGCACGGTACGTAGATGCGGTAGCCGAAGGCGACTGACCTGAGCGCGAAGGACTTGGCGAGCGCGGACTTGCCCATGCCGATCACCCCGGCGAGCAGGATGTTGGGGTTGGTGAACCCCTCTAGGCGCCCGTACAGGGCGAAGGGGTCGTAGGTGAAGGCCGCCTCCGCGTGGACGTCGCGGCCGATGTAGATGCCGGCGGCGCCGAGACCGCCCTCGGCGAGGAAGGGGTACGCCCCGCTGGCGGTGGCGGTGGTCATGCGGTGGCTGCGGAGCTTGAGGCGGGAGCCGCGTGCGGAGGCCGGGCCGGGGCGCCCGGTCAGAGGGTAGACGGGGGCCGGCATCTGAGCCTCGGTGGAATCCTGCGCTTCGGGGAGGGCAGAGGCGGTCTCCCGGGCCTTGGCCGCGGCTTCGGCGAGCTGCTTGCGGGCGGCGCGGCGCCCGGCCCGGTCGGTGGCATGCGGGGTGAAGAGCGGGGAGGCGCTGGTGCGACGGGCGGCGCGACGGCTCATCGGCCGCAGTGGGTGGTGTGGCCGTGCAGTCGGGAGTCCAGGTCGCGGGGCGTGGTCTTGCGGCGGATCGCGTGGACGGAGGAGACGTGGCGCTGGCAGATGGTCAGGAAAGGCGGTCCCTCGGGCAGGCGCTCGGGGCGGCACTGCTCGGAGTGATCTGCCGTTTCGGTGGCGGTGGGCGGCAGGACGTGGAAGGCGTCATGGAGTGCGGTGGCGGCCTGCCAGAGACGGGTGCGGGCGGTGGCGAGGTGGCTTCCGGCGGCCGGGTGGGGGAGGCGCGTGGATTCGGCGAGCTGGTCGAGGAGCCGGTGCGAGGCGGTGAGGTGGCTGTGTAGTACGTCGGCGTGGGCGCGGTCTGCAGGAACATCCTGCGTCGACGCGAGCTCGCGTGTGTGGTGATGCAGGCCGGTGGTCGCAGCGCGGAGAAAGGGGTGGCCCGCGTTGGTGAGGTTGCGAGGGGTCAAGGAGGAGGGGTGTCCTTCCTGCCGAGCGGCAGAGAGAGAGGAGGCGGCAAAAAGGATCAGCGCGAGTGGTGGGGGCCGACGGAAAGCGGAGGGAGCGGGGGCACGGTGGGCGCGATCGGGTCGGGGGTGCGGACGGCTGCGCCGCGGACCCGGTCCTCGCGAAGGTCGGTGAACGTGCCCGGTGTGGCGAATCCCGCATGACTCCGGCTCAGTACGAGCGCGGGCTCGTCTTGCACACCGTGGTGGGAGGGGAATTCCAGTTCCACCCACTGCCGGAATATGCGCAGCGCGGAGAGGGCGCGCCACGCGTCGTCGACGTCGGTGCCTTCGACGATGAACAGCCATATGTCGTCGGCTTCGCCGTGGGCGGGGCCGGTGACGGCCAGCGTGAAGGCCCGTCGAGGGGGATCGGCGACGAGCTGCTCCAGCCGGGGGAGCAGGGCTGCGAGGGTGTCGCTGGCTTCGAGGGCTGTTTCCCAGCGGGCGTCCTCGTACTCGCGTTGCTGGTCTTCGATGACGTAGCCCTCGGGGTCACGGTGCTGGTCGAGGCGTTCTTGGTGATTGCGCAGCAGTGTCCGCAAGGGCGGAAGCAGAGCCTGTATCTCGTCGAAGAGGTGCGGGGGCGTGGCCGCTGGGCCGGTCGACTGCGGTTTCGTCATAGTGCTGTCCGGGCGAGTGGCAGGGCGCTCAGGGTGAAGCTCTCGGCCTGCTGGTAGGACAGGCGCCGGAGGTCGACCTGGGCGGTGACGGCGGCGGTCTCGATCTGCGCGCACGCCGCGTCCAGCTGCGAGTCGGTTTCTGCGCTGACCGTGAGCAGGCCGGTCAGTGCCACGTCGGCGTGGCCGGCGATGAGTTGGCGTTCTCGGTGTTTGACGTCGGTGTATTCGACGGTGTCCTCCTCGGAGTCGACCATGCCGCGGCGGCGCCTTTCGGCTGCGTCGGCGAGGATCGTTGCCTTGCGGCGCTGGACGTCACGCAGTGCCGATTCCAGTTGCTGGGGTGCGTAGACGAGGGAGAGGGTGCGGCGTACTCCGGTGCTGTAGAGCAGGCCGTGCAGGAAGCCGCCGCCGGTTTCGGTCCGTGGCCAGTTCTCGACCCAGAAGGTGGCGTGGCGGGCGGAGTCGGTGGCGAGGCGGTCAGTCTCCTCGACCTGCACGACGGGGCCGGCCGCTGCCGGGTCGGCTTCGGCGGCTCCGTCGGGGGACCACTGCTGCAGGCCGGCGAGCGCCTTCGGGTCGTACGCGGTGCGGATGACGGCGGAGATCTCGCGGGCCGACAGCCAGCCGGTCACGGTGAGGCCGCTGGTGCGGGCGGCTTGGGCCACCGAGGCGGTGACCTGGGCCATCACTACAAATGCTCCGGGAAGTCCGCCACCTGCCTGGGTGACGAGGCGCTTGGCTGCTTTGAGGTCGAGGGCGATGGCGAGGTACGTCTCGTGGGGGGCGGCGGCCGGTCCTGCGGAGGTGACGAGGTCGGTGTACACCTGGCCGGCGACCGGGGCCTCGGGGTGACCCTGTTGGGTCCAGTGGCGGGTGAGGGCGTCGCCGCTGTCGGGGACGGTGCGCTCCAGCACCTGCACGGTGGCGATGTGTCCGGAGCGGGCGATGCTGGCCAGCGCCCGCCCCCACCCGGTGATGTGGGAGTTCTGCGTGGCCGGGTCCAAGAGGGCGAAGGCCCTGCTCGTGACGCGGGCCACGGCGGTCAGGGTGTGCTGGTGGGGATCGTGGACGGCGGCGGCCTCGGAGCCTTCCGGGGTGACCACCCGCAGGGCCGCTGCGGTGCCGGGCAGGTGCAGCAGGCCGTCCACGCGCGGGCGGGAGACCGGGCGGGCCAGCCACAGGGTCTGGCCGGTACGGCGCCGGTGTGCGTACCGGGCGACGATGGGCGCCCAGTCGATGAGCGATCGGCCTTGGCGGCGGACGGCGACCAGGACGCCCACGACAATCCACAGGGGCAGCAGGGCGACGGCACCCAGCAGGCCGAAGACCATCATGGCGGCCAGGCAGAGCATCAACGATGCGCTGACCAGTAGTAGTTGGGGGAGGGAGAGGCCGAGAAGAATGCCGCGCCGGCTGCGGTGCGGGAATTTCACCGTGAGCGGGACAGCGTGATCAGCAGACAACAACGGGACCGTTCGACGGGCGGCAGCGGGCGCTGGAGGCGCCCCGGTCGTGGGGTGCGCGCTGAAGCGGGCGCACCCCACGGGGCTGCCGTGCAGGAGGGACGGGGATCAGGTGCCGGTGGGAGAAGGCGGAGGAGCGGCAGGGCCTACGGCTGAACTGGTATCCGAGGCAGCCGAGTTGCTTGGCGGAGGAGACGTCGAAGTGGGCGCGCCCCACTGGGGACCGTCGGGGCCTGCGCCCGAGGACGGAGGGCCATCGGACTGCCCGGAGGCGTTCTCCCGCAGATCGGTCGGCGGAGGTGCGAACCCCTTCTTCAGCGGATCCGAGCCCGAGGAGTCGTCGTCCCCGCCGCCACCGGTGGGGTGGGCGGCGATGTCTCCGGGGAACTGACCGGGAACCTCCGGACCGACGGCCTCGGCTCCGGCCGCCGCTCCTGCTCCACCAGAGCCTGCGGTTGCAGCGGCAGAGGCGGCCTTCTTGGCGGCGCGCTCGGCGTACTGGCGGGCCACCTGGCTGCCGGCGCCACCCGCGCGGTGGATCTCTTCGCCGTTCGTGCCCTCAGCAGCCCAGTGCACGAACTTGAAGGTCGTGTAGGGGCACAGGCATACCAGCAGCATGATCACGATGCCGGCGAGTACGTCGGACAGGGCGGCGGCGCCGTCCTGAGCGCGGGTGTTGCCCAGGGCGCTGATGCCCAGCAGGAACACGATCGTCATGAGCAGTTTGGAGAAGACCAGGACGGCGGTGGCTTCGATCCAGCCCTTGCGCCAGCGCCGGGCCACTTCCCAGCCGCCGCCTGCTCCCGCGAATACTGCCAGGGTCACCATGATCAGAATGCCGACCTTGCGAACGAGCATGACGCACCAGAACATGAAGACGCCAATGGCCGCGATGATCGCGCAGAGCCCGGTGAGCAGCCAGCCCGAGGTTGCCAGAGAGGCGATGCCGCCGACCGACACGACGCGCTGGACCGCCTCCTTCAGGGAGGTGTCGGCTGCGGCGAACAGCCCGGCGCTCAGGGCGTCGGTGACTTCGATTGCCACGGTGGTCAGGGCGATGACGCTGAAGCTGAAGAGGACGCCGCTGGCGGTGCCGGTGAACGCCTGGGCCAGGGCCCGGCCGTCGCGCTTCATGGCGGCGCGGACGAGCTGGGCGATGAACGTGCCGACCAGGACGGTCAGCCCGATGGGCAGGATCAGCTCGTAGTTTTCGCGGAACCAGGCTGCGTTCAGGTCGATCGCGGTGGTCTTGTCGATCGTCTCGGCGACCATCTCGACTGCGGAGGAGGCCATTTCGCCGGTGGACTTGGCGATCCAGCTGCCGATGCCGTCGGTGATGGACCCACCGGGATCGGACACGAAGTCGATGGCGTCGGCTGCGTCGCACACGGAGTTCACGACGGGTATGTCGCAAAATCCCATAGGGGTTACCTCCCTTCTAGAGGTGGTGGGTCAGGGTGCGACGTGGGGGGAGACCGCGACGAGCGCGCAGTCGTGGGAGGGGCGGCACTGGATGGCGAGCGTGATTGAGCGGGGCTCGGCGCCGCCTCCGCCGTCCTTCCAGGCGAGCTGTTGCTTGCCGGTGACCGTGACCGCGTAGACGGACGAGGTGGTCAGCGCGGCCGGGTCCTTGGCGAGGGCGGTCTTGAACACAGAGGGGAAGTGCGCCTCGGCGGCGTGTGCCGTGGCGTACTGGGCGTTGTCGCGCATCCGCGTCCACAGCACCGGGTCCGGGATCTGGGCGGCGAGCGACGGCCAGTCGCTGTACTTCGTGTCCCGGGTCATCCACTGGGCCATGCCGGCGAGGTGCTGGTCGCGGGTGGTGGAGCGGGAGTCGTAGGACCAGAGCATCTGGGCGGCAGCCTTCGCGTACGCCAGCGGGTCGCTGATCTGCGGCGGCGCTGGCACCGAGCCGGTGTTGGCGGGCTTGGGCGCGGAGGGGGCCGGCGGTGAGCTGGGGGACGTCCGTGCCGGGGTGGTGGTCTGGTCGGCCTCGCCCCGGGAGGTGAGCCACGCGAGGCCGGTGGCGAGCGCGAGGAGGACGAGCAGGGCGAGCGCTCCGGCGAGGACGCGACGGCTGGTCGGCCACGACGCCGGGGATCGGTAGGTGGGAGTGCGGGCGCGGGAACGTTTCGCCATGGCTACTGAACCAGCTCACCGAGGGCGGTGAGGCCGACGACGAGTCCGTTGGCGGCGCCGAGGCCGATGGCTACGCCGCAGCTCACCATGAAGCCCTTCTTGCCGTTTGCCTCCGTCTGGTGGCCTCCGCTGTGATGGCCCCACGCCCAAACGATCAAGCTCACTGAGAGGCTGCCGACCACGGCGATGATCGCGTACAGGTTGATGGAGGAGACGATGTCCTTCAGTACGGCCAGACCTGGGAGGCCGCCGTCCTTCGGGGTGATGCCGGGGTCGTAGGCGAGGTAGGAGTGGAGGAGGCGTTCGGTGAGGGGGAGTGCTATGACGGGGTCTCCTTGCGTGGGCAGGCCCAGGGGCCGTGCGGGAATCTGGGAGAGAGCAGGGGTGCGTGCTGCAACTCCGTTACGGGACTGCTGATTTGGCCGGACTTCTCAGCTGCCGACTACGCGGCGGACCGCCAGGACGGTCCAGTCCTTGACTGCCTCGATGCGCACCGGCTTCGTGGTCCGCGGTGCGTTGATGACCAGGCCCTGGCCGAGGTAGAGACCCACGTGTTCGGGCACTGAAGCGGTACCGCGTGAGAACAGCAGGTCCCCGGGCTTCAATGCGTCAGCGCGGACCGGCTTGCCCTCGTTGACCTGGGTGTACGTGGTGCGGGTCAGCTTGATGCCGGCTGCGGCGTACGCCTGCTGCATCAAGCTGGAGCAGTCGCACCGGCCCATCGGGTCCGGGCCGCGCGGCGCCGTACAGGTCCCGCCCCACTGGTAGAGGGTGCCGAGCTGTCCGAAGGCCCACCTGATGGCCTTCTGTACCTGCGGGGGTGCGTCCTTGGGGATCTCGTACCCCTTGGGTACCTTCCCTTCGGGGATGGGGCCGAAGGTGCTGCCGCCGCGATGGCCGACTCGTCCGCAACCACGCTCCGAAGGTGCCGAGTTGGGTCCTTCCGTGACATCGGGCTTGCTGGTCGTACCGTCGCTGAGGTTCTTGGCGAGGGTGTGCTGCAGGGCGCGGGAGAGCGGCTCCCATTTGGCGTACGCGTCCGGGGTTCCGCTCTTCTGCACCAGCTGGGCGGCTTGGGTGACGGTCAGCTGCTGCCACCCGGGAACGGCGAGCAACGCCTTGTAGAACGACTTCGCCGCGTGCACGGGGTCGCGGATCTCCTCCGCGGTTCCCCAGCCCTGGCTCGGGCGCTGCTGGAACAGGCCGAGCGAGTCACGGTCGCCATGCGTCAGGTTGCGCAGTCCGGATTCCTGCAACGCCGTGGCCAGCGCCACGATCTGCCCCCTTTCGGGGATACGCATGGCGATGCCGGTCGCGATGATCTTCTGCGCGAACGGGATCTGCACAGCGGGATCGGAAAGCCCGGAGACGGTGGCGTCTGCAGCGGCGCCCTTGCCCTTGAGGAGGGCACCTACCTGCTGGGCGACTTGGCCGGAGCCAGAGGCGTCGGCTATCTCGCAGGTGGTGGAGGAAGCAGTGGACGGGCCGCTGCCGGCGGCGGCCGTGGCGGAGAGGCCGGCGAGGAGGAGAGGGGACAGGCAGAGCGCGCCGAGAGCGGCGACCAGCCCTTTCAACCGGGGGCGTCAGCCGATCGGTGGGTGCTCGGGGAGGGGTGTGAATTTGGGCGTGTCACGGGCGTCCTTCGAGATGATGCCTGGCGGGGATGCGGAAGGCAGGTCCTTCGCCGGAATGTTGAATGTCAAATGCCTTCGGTGCAGAGCGAGTTGTTGTGCGAGCCGTGTTGTGCGGCGGTCAGAACCGCCAGGACTCGATGCCCCCATAAGGCGGAGGTGTGGCTGGGCATAGGCCAGGGGTGCGGTGACCGCCGGGCATGGAAAAACACTAAGCGCCAATTCCTGATTGACGAAAAAGTGAGCTACGACCGGGCCCATTCCGTCTGCGGCACCTACCCTTTGAAGATTCCCGGCACCGTGCCCCAGGCCCGCAGGACCTCGATGTCCGCGTATGGCCGGGCAACTCCTCACCGGTGACCGCGAATTCCCTTCCTCATCCCCTCTCAGACGAGGCTTCTTCTTGACGTACTCCCTCCACCAGGGCGACGCGCTGAGCGTGCTCGCCACCCTCCCCGACGGCTGCGTCGACAGCGTGATCACCGACCCGCCGTACAACAGCGGCGGCAGGACGGCCAAGGAACGGACTTCCCGCAGTGCGCGGCAGAAGTACGTCTCCGCCGACGCGAAGCACACGCTGCCGGACTTCACCGGCGAGAACATGGACCAGAGGTCCTACACCCGCTGGCTCACCCAGATCATGACCGAAGCCCACCGGGCCACGAAGGTCGGCGGCACCGCCCTGCTCTTCACGGACTGGCGCCAACTTCCCGCGACCAGTGATGCGTTCCAGGCCGCCGGCTGGCTGTGGCTGGGCATCCTGACCTGGCACAAGCCCCAGGCCCGGCCCCAGAAGGGCAAGTTCCGCCAGGACTGCGAGTACATCGTGTGGGGTGCCAAGGGCAGGATCGACGCGGACCGCAACCCCGTGTACCTGCCCGGCCTCTACAGCGCTTCCCAGCCCTCCGGCAAGGCCCGCCGCCACATCACGCAGAAGCCGGTCTCGGTGATGCGCGAACTGGTGAAAATCTGTCCGGAGAACGGCACCGTGCTCGACTTCACCGCCGGATCGGGCTCCACCGGCGTCGCCGCCCTGCTGGAAGGCAGGTCCTTCATCGGCATCGAGCGGACCCGCGAGTACGCGGAGATCGCGGCCGACCGTCTCGCCGAAACGGTGTCCCAGACCCTCACCCAGGACGACTGCACCCTCGCCGCATAACCCCGCGACGGGGCGTGCCCTCCCAGTGCGCCCCGTCGCACCCCCACCTCATCCCTAACACGACCCAGGAGTTCCTTGGTGCCCGAACCCGTCGATCCCCGCGACGAGGAAGAGCTCGAACCCGTCCACTTCCCGGACAGTGAGCTGGAAACCCTCGAAGCATCCGTACGCCGCCTGCTCGACCAGACCACCGCGCCTGCCACGGCGCGTCAGAGCGGACCCGTCGGCCCGCCGCCCAGCCTTTCGCCGTTCGCCGGATTCCCCATGACGATGCCACCGCCGACCCCTCCTGCGGTGGAGCCCCGGTTCATCCTCACTCTGGACGGCGAGGAGTTCGAGACCGAGCTGGACGCCCTCGCGGACTGGGTGCACGACTTCCTCCTCGACACCTACGGCGCGGAGATCAGCACCGCCGCCCCCTGGTGCCAGAAGTGGCAGGAACACCTCGACGTCGTCGGGTGGCTGCACTCGCTGTGGATGGCCTACCAGCAGCACATCGACCCGGAGGCCGGCCTCGCGGGACCGGCCGTGTGGCACCGGGACTTCCTCACCCACACCATGGCCGCCGTCCGGGCCCCGAACGGCCCCCTGTCGGCCTGCATGACTGACGCCGACCGCCCCTCCCACCGGCTCCTGGCCACCCCTACGGCCGCCACTGCCAAGCCCGCCGCCACGACGATCGACGCGGCCGAAGTGGGGCTCGCGGCGTGATCGACGGTACTCCTCGCTACGCGCTCTCCATGGACCCGCGGGCTCTGGAGGACTTGCTCGAAGCCCCGCGCGACGTATGCGATTTGGCCCTCGCCCAGCTGCAGGAAGTGATCAACGGGGAGTTGCGCGGGGGCAAGCTGCTCGGCGACCTGTCGGGCTATCGAAAGCTCTACGTCGACTACCGGGCGGCATGGCGGATCGTCTACGGTCTGCGTCCGGCCGACAGCCGCTCCACTCACGCCACCGAAGTGCACGTCGTGGCGATCCGCCCCCGCGACCAGGGCGAGGTGTACGACCGGGCCGCCGCCCGGATCGGTCGGCCCCGAAGGTCCGTGAGTGCTCTGGCGCATGCCGCCCGTGCACGTTCCCCGCAGGCGACCGTCTCCCGCCCGTCCCCGCTGTCCCTGCCCGCGGTACGGCCCGGCCTTCCCGCCCCCGCACCCCTCTCGCTTCCCACGTCGGGACGCACGCGGTGACCCCATCCCAGAGAAAGGTGTGACTTGTTGGGGTCCTCGGCGGTACGGAGATGCCGCGTTGCGGCACCTCGTGCCCCTGACGTCCCACATCATCGCGACGCAGCGAGCGCGATGCGGCGACTGGGACGTGGTCGATGATCTCCACCGGCGCTGTACGGAGAAGTCCCTGTATCAGCGCTGGGGCCGGGTGCACGTGCGCCGCCGCGACTGGCAGCGGCTCCTCGCGCATGCGGACTGCTGGATCACCCGCTCGCTGGAGGGCCAGGCCATTGCCCTGATGTCCCTGGGGCGGGTTCAGCGGCATCAGGGCGTCGTCGACCTGGGCATCCAGGTTGCCGACGGCCACCAACGACAGGGGCTCGGCAGCCGACTCCTTCGGCAGGCCGCCGAACATGCCCAGGCCGACGGCGCGCACACCCTCAGCATGTACACCCACCTGACCAACACGGCCATGCTCCGCCTCCTGCGTCAGCACGGACCTGTCACCGAACGCCGTGACGGCCCCCACCTGGAAATGCATCTGCATCTGGCCGGCCACGCATCCGGCTCCCGCACGGCCCGATCGCCATCCGATGGGAGCTGAATCCGATCCCCACCAGCCCACCTCCACCCGCCGGGAAGCCTCACACCGACCTCGATCACCGCATCGAAGCAGTCACCGGGCACCCCGTCGCCACCCTGTGGAGGCAGCACGACCACAAGCTGCTCGACCTGCCTCTTGGCCGCCTCGTCGATGCCCACCGCTTGCTCGCCTCAGCAGAAGTCGATGTCGCCTTCCACCGGGGCCGACTCGCCCGGCTCTTCAACGATCAGAACCCTCTCGATGACGCCGCCTTCGCCCTGGTGGAGCGCACCCTAGGCCACCTGAAACAAGCTACGTCCTTGCGGGAAAACCACCGGGCCGAGACCGCGGCACGGCTGGAGGAGGTGGAACGGCTGACTCCCCGCCCGGAGCGAGCCGAACTGCCCGAGCTGTCGCCTCCGGACTTCGCCGCCCTGCTGGCCATTTCCCAAGGTGCGACCCTGCGGCAGAACCTGCTGACCCAACGCACTTACGCGCGGACCGGGTTCGGCACGATCGGTCAGTTCGTCGTCGAGTTCCTCGAAGGCGAGGGCCTGGTGGAACGGGACACCTCCCACCCGCTGCAGGCCGGCCAACCGCTGACCGTCACCCCCACCGGGCGCGAAGTCCTCAGTGGCAAACGCCGCCCCGTACCCCCTGCTGCCCGGCCGGCCGTGCCGGGATTCACCCGCCCGGCGCCCAGCCGAATTCCCCGCTGATCCCCGAAGCGAAGAGCCACATGTCCCGATCCCTGGAAACCGAGTTTCACCTTGACGGCTACGAACCGGCCAACGAGGAGGTGGAACGCACCTTTTGGTCGCACATTGATATCAACCGGCCCGAGCTCAGCACCCTGGCCGCTCACCACACACAGGACGGAGAGCACAGCTACTTCGTCCTGCACAACGGGGCGGTGACCTGGGGCCATCCCGGTCTACCGCAGCTCGTCGCGCTCCACCTCGTACGCGACACGGCGGCCAAGACCTTCACGTTTGAGCACCGAGAGCTGCCCCTTCCCGCCATGGCGCAGTCCTGGTTGATCTCACGCGGGTGCCCCCGCGAAGCCATCGCGCTTCCCCAAGACATCGGGACCGACCAGGCCGACACCACCACCAAGGAACTGCACGAGCGCCTCATGGGCGACGGCGACCACTTCGCCTACCTCGACAGCTACACCTACGACATGTCCAACCCGTGCGTGACCACTGTGCTGCTGCGCCACGACGATGAGAGCGATCCGCAGCCCTTCCGGGTGGTGGTCGAGACGGCTGACACCGACACCTGGACCCACACGCTGCGCGAAGGCGCCTTCGACACCTACGAAGCAGCCCTGACCTGGCTGCGTTCCGGTGACACCCCCCTCCCGCCGCCGCCCCTGGCGCCGCAGACAGCGACTTCTCAAGCGCTGCCGCCTCGCGCCCCGAGCACTGCACTGCCGCCAAGCCGGCACCGCTGAGCTCCCCGGGGTGACAAGAGGTCCCAAACTCGGACTCTCCTGCCCTCGGTTGCCGCCCGTTCCGCTGCTATAGCAGGTGATTCCTGATTTCGGAAAGCAGGGATTTTCCAGATCCTTAAAGAAGCCCGGACGGTCCTCTCACCGGTTGGCCGGGCGGCTTCCCTTCCCCTGCCGTTCTCCCGACCCGGAGGCTATTTCGTCATGCCCTCTTCTCTCCCGGACATCACCCAACCTGCTGAGCTGGAAGGCGAGCCGGGGGTGCTGGAGGTCCTCGGCCAGAACATCGAGAAGGTGTACGGCCAGAGCCTTTCCGAATTGCAGAAAGCAGCGGCCGAAGGCTCCTTGAACCGCGTCGCCTCCGAGGTTGTGCTCTGGCACAGCAAGCTCACTCTCGCCGAGGGAAACCTGGAACAGGCGACACGGAATCTGACCGAATCCCTGAGTGGCGAGGTCGGAGAACTTACCGACAGGCAAATGGAGTTGGCCTCGGCGGTGAACGACGCCGTCACCATTCGCGACGTGCGCGCCACCGTCGTCAGCACGCTCCTGAAGCTGTACCCGAACGGCCAGGCGCCAACTCCAGTTCCCCGGGGCGCCGTAGCCCGCACCGTTGCCTCCGCTGCGGAGCCGTCGGCCTCCGTCCTGCCGCCCTCGCCGGGCTCGGTGTCGAGCGCGACGCAGGGGGCACGCCGGTGAGCGAGCCCCTGCGTCCCAGCAGCCACGATCCGGCGATCGAAGCCGCCTTCGGGAAGCCTGTCGGCGAACTCCACCGACAGGCAGCAGCCGGGAACGCGCCACAGCCGCAGGCCCGCGTGATGGAACTTCGGGGTCTGCTCGCCGTCGCCGAGATGCACGTCGAGCGGATCCGCAGCCGCGTGCACCAGGCGACCAGCCCCGAGCGAGCCGCCGAGGACGAGGACGCCGAGACACTGCGCTGGGACGCCCAGTGGCTGGATGCGGCACTGAGCGCCCGCAAGGGCTGTCGCACCGTCCTGACGAACGCCCTCCGTACGGCCTCCGGCCAGCACACCGATACGGCCACAGCGGCACACAGCACCCTGCCACAGCTCTCTGCGGACCCCGTGCTCGGCGGTAACGACGCTGCCCCCGGCCAGCAGGAGCACACCACGGCGGCGCACCACACCGCGGACGAATTCCGGCATCGCATCGAAATCCTGTATGCGACGCCGCTGAACGAGCTGAAGAGCCAGGTCGAAGAATCCCGCACGGAGACCCTGCTCGGCGGACTCCTCACCATGCACACCGCGCTGCACTTCGCCGAGGTCGGCGTTGATGTCCAACTCGACCGGCTGCGCGAACACCTCGACGCCGCGACCCCCGCACCGGACCTGCCCCGCATCGGGCACCTGCGCGACAGCGCGGACCGTCTCGCCCAGGCCGTCGCCACCCGCGACGCCCACCGCACAGCACTGGCCGCCGTGCTCGCCGGCCTGCGCCGTGCCGATGCACCCGCCCTGAAGACCACCACCGCCCCCTCGCTGACGCTGCCGCCGGTCCCGGCCCGCAGCCGCTGAGCACCGCCCCATCAGGAGAACCCCTACTTGGACGCCACCGAGTTCCCCCGACCCCTGCGCTCCGATCTTCAGCGCGTCACCGAGACCCTGGAGATGCTCGCACCCCGCTGGAGCGTATGGACGCTGGCCACCCTCACCGACCAGCCGCAGCGCTACACCGAGATCAAGCCCCAGCTCGCCATGCTCGAAGACGGTCAGCTCGCCCCGCGCCTGGCCCGGCTCACCGCCGACGGTCTCGTGGAGCGCCAGGAGCATCACACCCGGTACGTCGCCTACCGGCTTACCCGGCGCGGCCAGGAGCTGCGCGCCGTCTGCACCGCCCTGGCCGCGTACGGCGAAACCCATCTCGACGACGCCAAGGCCGAGAACGCCGGTGGGCTCATACCCCCGGCGCAGAACGCCGAGGACGTCCTCGCGTTGCTCACCCCCAAGCACGCGACCCCCCTGCTGTGGGCCCTGCGCCTTCAGCAGCAGGGCACCGGACGCGAGCTGGCCGCCCTGCTGGGAAAGGCCCCTGAACTCCTGTACCACCCGTTGCGGCGGCTGGTGGACGACGGCCTCGTCGAGCGCAGCGCTCGCAGCACCTACCAGCTGAGCGCGACCGGCGTGGCGTTGAGCACGCCGTTCCGCACGTTGTCCGCCTGGGCCGCCGGACGGTCCGCCGCCACTGTGCACCCACTGTGGACCGAGTTCGTCCCGCACAGCCGTGCGGACCTCGACAGGCAGTGGGCCGCGACGCGCTCGACATCAGAACCACCGGTCCACGCCCCGCGCGCTGACGCCGTGCTTCGCCCCCGTACGACGGCGTGGATACCGTCTGACTTGTTCTCCGAAGTCCCGCCCGCGCAGCCCGCCGGCCGGGTGGCGGCGGGAGGGCGTACCCGATGAGCACACCCGCTATGGCCGACACACAGGTATCCCGCGCCGCGACCCTGATGGGACGCCACCACACCGTGCGCATCATCTCGGAGCTCGACGACAACGGGCCCATCCCGCAGGGCGCCATGAACGCGGTCTTCTCCCCGTTCATCCACTACCCCGTACACAACGTGCTCAGAGCCCTGCGCACCCGTGGCCTCGTGACGTTCGACAAGCAGAACGAGCACCGGCTCACCCTGACCGAGGCAGGAAGAGCCCTGGGCGATGTCTTCGACTCCCTGGCCCGCTGGGCCCGCACCCACCAGTACCCCGCCGAGCATGCGGACTTCGCGACCCGAGTGAAGTCCGCGCTCGTCCTGCTGCGCGATCCACGCACCGTGTCTCTCGTGGCCGCGCCCGGCGCTGACCTTGGGTCGCGTACTGCTGACGAACTGGACCTTGCCGTTCGGGCCGGGCTCGTCGTTACCGACGCCGAGGGCCGCTGGTCGCTCACCGACGCCGGACGCGGACTGCGCGAACCGCTTGCACTGGTCGCGCAATGGGCAGAGGCCAATGCGGAACTGGTGAACGTCAGAGGGCCGGGGCGCCCGGCCATGCGCACCATCCCCGTCCCAGCCGTCACCAGGGCCACGGCGGCCGGCCCCGCGAAGCGCAGCTGATGGCGGCCCGCCTCACCGGGCTCGGCACCCAGCTTGTGGTGCATGCCCTGGGCCAGCGTCTCGACCTTGATGCGCATACGCCCGGAAGCCCGACCGCCAACCTCGTCCACCTCCTCGGCGAGGCGGAAGAACGCGTGAACAGCCTTCAGGAGCAACTCGTCTCCTCCGCCCGGTTCGCCGCCGAGAGGCTCCTGCGCGTCGCCGAGGGCCAGGACCATGTCCATCACGGGTCCCCGGACGGCATCCTGCAGTACAGCGGCCTTCAGATCGACATGCTCAGCGCCCGACGCGGTGACGCAGTCCGCAACCTCCGTGCACTCCTGGCCGCCTACCAGGCCGTCACCAGCGGAGAGCCCCACCGAACCGCCCCGCCGACGATGGCAAAGCCCGCCGCGAAAAGCGGCCGGACCACCGGGGCCCGCCGCCGCTGAAGCGCGGCCCGCCCCGCACGCGTGCTCCCCCTCCGCCCGTTCCTCTTGCCGAAGGCGTTCAAAGACCGTGCCCCGTAACCGAGTTGGTGGCCGCCATGCCCGCACGCCCGTGTACGGCATGGCCCGCCGCATCTATCTGCCGCGCACCATGGACGCCGCCGCCTTCAGCATGAGCACCTACGGCATCCCGCTTCTCGTGCTGGCGACCACTAGCTCCGCGATGCTCACCGGCGTCGCTTTCGCGCTGGAGTGGATCCCGCGCCTGCTCGCCTTCGCCGGCGCAGGAGCCGCCGTCGACAAGCACGGGGCGACCCGCGTCTTCCGCGTCGCCGCGACAGCCCGCGCACTCGTCGTCGTCCTGGCGGCCATGGCCCTCACCCTCGTCACCGACACCACCGTCGCGACGATCGCGGTGATGGCGCTCGCCGCCACCACCGGAGTCCTCACCGAGTACTCCTTCATCGCGAGCGAGACGGCAGGCGGCGTCGCCAGCAAGGAAGCGGGCAAGCACGAACACCGCGTGCAGTCCGTGTTGCTCGGCATCGACCAGAGCGCCACCCTCGCAGGCCCCGCGGCCGGAGCCCTGCTCCTGCAGTACACCGGACGCGAGGGCATGCTGGCCACGATCGGAGCCCTCTCCCTACTGGCCGCCCTCTTCGCGCCGCGCACCAGAAGAACTCCCGCCACCCAGCCCACGCGGACCGCGACAGTGCACCAAGGGCTGCGCACTGGGTGGAAGACCCTTCGCGCCTTGCCCGCTCTGGGCTGGCTCGTCACCGGTCTGACGCTCAGCAACTTGGCGACCGGCATGATCCAGGCCGCCGCACCCGTGATCGTGGTCCAGCAACTGGGCCACTCCACCGCCTCCGCGGGCATGATCTGGTCGCTCGCCGCCGTCGCCTCCCTCGTCGCCGTCACCCTGTGCCGGTTCACCCTCGACCGCGTCGGCCTGTGGCCCGTCGGCGTGGTGTGGGCCGTCATCGCCTCGGTCGCCAGCTTCACCCTGCCCCAGGCCGACACCTACACCACCTTCATGATCCTGATCGCGGTCCTCATGGCCGGCGAGGGCGGCATGACCGTGGTCTTGCGGACCCTGCGCGCCCGCCTCATTCCGGCCGAGGTCTATGGCGCCACCCTCAGCATGACCATCCTGATCATGCTGCTGCCCTTCCCTCTCGCGGGCGTCCTGGTCGCCGTCACCCCGCCCGCCTTCCTCGGCCACGTTCTCACCGGATGCGCCGTGCTGCAGACGCTGGGCCTGACCATCGCCTTCGCCCGGCTCCGCACCGCACCCGCCCTGCGCCCCACCCCGGGGCCCGCTCTTGCCGCCTGCTGAACCCTTCCCCCAAGGACCCATGACCTTCCTCGACTCTCCCGACATCCTGTACGGCTACTCGCCCGGCCACGAGCCCCCCTCGTGGATCGCCCTGCTAGCGGACCTCCCAGACGCCGTCGCCGTGCTGGAGCAGCACACCTTCCGCCTGACCGAGACCGACGGACTCCCGCTATTCGTCCTCCCCGCCGAAACCGACGAGCGCCTGGCCACCGCCCTGCACCTCGCCTCGTACGTCGAGTTGTCTCAACGCGGGCACTACGTCATGCACACGGCCGACCATCCGGTGCTCCCCGACGACCGCCTCCAGAAGCTGCTCGACCTCGACCCCGCACAGGCCACCACCCCTCCAGCGCCCACCATCCGGACGCAGCCGAAAACGTCGCCGGCCAAGACCGGCCCCGCCGTACCCGACACCTTCCGCAACCCGCCGGGCCGCAGCGCCTGACGTGCTGATCTCCCCACCGCCCCTCTCCCGCACCGAGAGCCCCGCGTACTCCATCCCTGATTCCACTGGAGCCCCTTTGTCCTCTCGTATTGGTAAGCCCGGCTATCCGAAGTTGCGGAATGCCTCTGTGCTGCCGAGCAGCGGAGCCAACCATGTTTGATGGTGGTGCGTCGTACGACTCAGCAGCAGTCGCAGCCCGCAGCACAACCACACTGGTCCGCCTCGGACTTGACGGCGGTGGGTCCCATCAGAGTCGGTGCGCAGCACCCCTTGCCCTGCCAGGCGTCGCGGCCTTCCTTCGCGGCGATGACGGCGATGACGAGGGCGGCGATGGGGTCGGCCCAGGACCAGCCGAGGGTGAGGTTGGTGAGCAGGCCGACGAGCAGTACGGCGGAGAGGTAGGTGCACAGCAGGGTCTGCTTGGAGTCGGCGACGGCCGATGCCGAGCCCAGTTCTCGTCCGGCTTTCCGCTGGGTGGCGGAGAGGAACGGCATGATGGCCAGCGAGAGCGCGGCCAGGATGATGCCGGGGATGGAGTGGTCGGCTTCGCCGGTGCCGGTCAGGGCTCGTACGGAGTCGATGGTGACGTACAGGGCGAGGGCGAAGAAGGACACCGCGATGATCCGCAGGGTGGTCTTCTCCCGTGCGTCGCGGACGCCGTGGTCGGTGGCGGAGAACTGCCACGCGACGGCGGTGGCCGAGGAGACCTCGATGACGGAGTCCAGGCCGAAGCCGATGAGGGCGGTGGAGGAGGCGAGGGTGCCCGCGGTGATCGCGACGATCGCCTCGATCACGTTGTAGGCGATGGTCGCCGTGACCAGGAGGCGTATGCGGCGGGTGAGCGCGTCGCGTCGGGCGGGGGTGGGGCCGAGGGATATCGCGGTCATTCAGCAGCAGCCCTTCTCGTCGGTCTCCGTGCAGGTGCGGTCGGCGGCGACGGCCACGACGGCGGTGCGCAGATCGTCCAGGGCGTGGCCCAGACGGTCGTCGGCGAGTTCGTAGCGGGTGCGCCTGCCGTCGGGAACGGTGACGACCAGGCCGCAGTCGCGCAGGCAGGCAAGGTGGTTCGACAGCCGGGTGCGCGAGATCTCCAGGGTGTCGGCGAGGTCGGCCGGGTAGGCCGGGGCCTCGCGCAGCGCGAGCAGGATGCGGCAGCGGATGGGGTCGGCGAGGGCGCGTCCGAACCGCGCCAGGACCTCGATGTCGGTAGCAAGAGTCAGCACACCTTGACAGTACAGAGAATCGTGAATTCAGGGAAGCGTGGATTCTCGATTGGGGGTGGGCTTGGGGTTGCGGGCCGGTCGGCGGCGGGTGAGGTCGGCGGCATACTCGGGGCCGAACCCCCGGCTTTCCCGGTGCCACAGGTCGGCGGTGTTCTGGTGGAAGCCCAGCAGCCGGCTGATGACGACGGCGGGCAGGTCGGCGGCGATGTCCATCAGTGCGGTATGGCGGGCGGCGCGCGGGCGGATGCCGATCTGCTTGAGCCGGCGGCTCAGGTGGGCCGCGGCCATCGGTCGTCCGGCATAGGCGCCGGGAAGCAGCCACGACGGTTCGTGGGCCGGCCGGACGGCGCTGTGGCCGCGGCGGCGTTGCACCAGTCGGCGCACGAGTTCGTCCAGGGGTGCGGGCATGTCCGCGGGGACCTTGCCGAGAAGCACAGTGACCTTCTCGCCGGTGTCCGTGACGTGCTCGCAGGTCAGCTGGATGATGCGGCTGGGCCGCTGTGCGAACAGCAAAACCAGCAGGCCGCAGGCGCGGTCGACATCGTCGAGTTCCTCGTCGCGGGCGAGACGGCGCACCAGGTCCCAGCGCAGGTCCTGGGCGATGACCTCGGCACTGAACGCCGAGGTGTGGAAGGGGACGTGCAGCGGCGGGGCCAGCGAGCGGCGGGCCGCCCACATCATGAACGAACGGACCAGGGTGCGGTTGGCGGAGCCTTCGGCCAGCCAGGCGTCGATGTGGTCCTGGGTGCAGGAGCTGAGATCGCTGCCTTGGCGTGCGAGCCAGGCGAGCAGCCGCACATTGGCGGCGGCCTCGTGCCGCACCCCGTCGGTCTGCCCCTGGGTGACGGACTTGCCCTTGAGGCGGCGCAGCCGGTGCAGGTGATGCCAGGTGATGAAGCTGCGCAGAGCGTTGCGCTCCTCGACCGTGCCGATGCGTGCGTACGTCTGGCCGAGCCAGCGTTCCAGTTCGGCGAGATGTTCGTCGCGCCGGGGAAGAGCGCCGCCCGCGACCAGGACGGCGCGCAGGTGGCGGACGACCTTGACCGGCTGGCAGTTGTCGAGGGTCTCGTGGCTGACCGGGCCGGTGGCCTGTGCGAAGTCGCGCAGGATGTGCCGGGCGGAACCCAGGCGCAGCCACGCGAGCAGGGCCTGCGGGGCGACCCCGAGCAAGGCGGCGTAGACGGGCTCCAGTTCCGGACGCACCGTTCCCGCCTCGTTGTGGGGGTCGGAGAGCGCGAGCGTGAGCTGACGTCGCGCGGCGCAGGCCGGACACAGCCCGAAGTGGAAGAGTTTTTCGACCGCGCCGCACCCGCAGCAGGGCCTACGGGCACGCTCGTGGAACTTCCAGCAGGTGTCGCACAGCGGCTCACCCTCACCGGTGCGGCCCACGACGCGCCGGGGCCGGTCGCACCGCGAGCACGGAATGCGGGGTACACCGCACCGTCGGCACAGAGGTTCTCCGCTTTCGGTGCGGTATTCGGCGCGGCGCAGCAGCCCGCACCGGCTGCACTCCTTCGGCGGTCGGGCCTTGATCTGGCACGGTTCGCACACCGGGGCCGGGCCCTGGGCGAAGTGGCACGGGCGGGTGGTGTGGCAGATCGAGCAGGTGGCAGTCGGCAGCTGGAAACAGTGCGAGCACAGCGGGCCGTCGGCGGTGCGCTGGACCGCACGCCGCAGTTCGCCGCACCGGGCGCAGACGCGCTGGTGAAAGGGGGTGGTCCGGCAGCAGTTCGCGCACAGCGGCAGGCCGTCGGGGGTGCGGGTGGCCACCGGGGAGTCGCGGGCGCACCGCGAGCAGGTCTGGGTCCGGCTCCTGTTCCAGCAGGTGCGGCAGCAGCGCAGCCCGTCGCGTCCCATGTCGAGTGTGGTGGTGCGGTGGCAGAACGGGCAGGGCGGGTCGACGAGATGGGCGGCGCCGCGCGTGATCAAAGCCTGGATGAGGCGCAGCCCCCGGGGCGGTCCTTGGGCGCCGTCGCCGGTGAGCAGCCGGGGATGGTCTTCGAGGGCCCACAGCAGCCGCAGCTGGCCGGTCTTGCTCCGCTCCACCGAGCGGACCGCCTGTTCGACGACGTCCGGGGGCAGCCGGGCGGTGGCGGTCACGAGCCGGACCAGGTCGGCCAGGACGTCGCGGCCGTCGTCGGGTGATGGGCACTGCACCGGGGGTTCCCGTCGCGGTCGCGGCCGGAGTAGTTGCGGCTGCCGCAGAGCACGCACGGATGGGCCACCGCGATCACCCGGGCCAGGCAGGAAGCACAGATTCGCGTCTGGTCATGTCGGATCTTCAACGGCCTGCGTGCTCCGCACCGCATACACCGGGGGAGCTGGACGTGCACGGCTCCGTGCTCTTGCAGGGCGCGCAGCAGACGCCCGAGCGAGGTGGGGCCCTCCGGCCTTCCGGACGTGAGGAGTTCGGGGTCCGCCTGAAGGAAGCGGGCCACCTCCCTGCGGGCGGGACGGCGCTGGAGGGTGGCGAGCAGCACCTTCTCCACCAGGGCGGCGTCGAGCTGCGGCTCGACGGCCCGCACGGCCTCGATGATGACCTGCTCGGGCTCGACGGCGAAGCGCGGCTCCTGCTCGGACACGGCCGTCTCCTACTCGGGCACGATGCGGGCTCGCTTGGGCCGGAAGTCCCCGACCCCCGAAGGGCCCTCGCCCGCCGGGGTGCTGTGGCCGGAGGCGGCCTTCTTCCGGCCGGCGCCGGAGGCGGCGACGGGCACGATGAGGTCGTCCATGGTGCAGCCGAGGATGTCGAGCAGGGCCATCAGCGTTCTCAGGCTCAGCCGCTCGGGCCGCTCGGTCACCAGCCGGTACGTCTGGCTGGCGGACAGCTCGATTCCCCGCTCGGCCAGCAGCGGGACGAGATCGGTGGTCTGGAAGTGTCCGCGGGTGGCCATCACCTCGCGCAGACGCCACCGGTAGTCCAGCTTCGCCGTCATGTCCGCTCCCTACTGTCCGATGTCCAGCGCCCGGTCCAAGACCTTGCGCATCATGGTGTTCATGAAGTCTCCGCTCACCCCGGTGTAGAGCGCCGTGGTCGACGCGAACCGGTGCCCGACCTGATTCTGGACGAACGTCGCATCGGCACCGTCCTCGATCTGGTGGGTGACGTGGCTGTGCCGCAGACAGTGCGGCACCAGCTCCTTGTCCATCCCCAGGGCGTCGCGGTAGGCCGCGAACCGCTCCTCGATCTCCCGGGGTTGCAGCCTGCCGCCTCGTTCGGTCAGCCACAGCGCCGGTTTGCGGGACGCGTCGGCGTACCGGGGGCGCACATTGGTGACGTAGTCCTGGACGGAGTCCACCGCCCACGGCATCACGCTCAGCACCATCCGGCGCCGGGGCGGCGAACCCCGCGACCGCTTGCCGTAGCGCACATGGAGCGAGCCGAACCGCCCCAACTCCGGTGCCTTCGGGTTGCGGTAGAAGTCGGGGACGTCCAGACGGGAGGTCTCCGTCGCCCGCAGACCCCACCCGTAGATCGTCTTGAAGACGGTGGCGTCCCGGTACGCGGCGAGTGCGCCCTTGCGGCCCAGCCGGACCGCCCGGTCGACCTGCTCGTCGGCGTAGTCGAAGAACGCCTGGCACTCCTCGCGGGTCATCGGCCGGCGGTCCGGGTCGCCCTCGTAGTCCGTCAGGTGCGCGACGGTGTTCCACTCGTGGCAGATCTGCACCGGGTGCGTACCGAAGCGCAGTTCGCACTCGGCGGGCCACTGGTAGTGCGGCGAGGTGATGTAGTCGCAGAACAGCCGCAGAACGCCCTGGTAAGTGCGGATCGTCGACTCGGCACGATGCAGCTCCGCGATCAAGTAGGTCATCCACTCGTCGCAGTCCGCCGCCGCCCACTGCCACGGATAGGCGTTCGTGTACGCGCCAAACCGCCGGATGAGGCGCTGGCGGTCGTGGACGGTCTTCGGCTGAAGCCGCCGCCCTCCGCGCTGCTGACGGCCCCAGCCCTCCAACATCGCCTCGAACACAGCGTCTTCGGGATGCAGCAGTGAGACGCCGTCCAGCAGAACCAGACGCGCCGACCCCTCGCTCAAGCCTGTCGTCGACACGCACCCCTCCAACCGTTGAGTGCGTGATTCTTGCATCAGATGCACGTCTGCCCACAAAGGGGCAGGTCAACAACCCTCCAATTGATAGAAAGGACCCTGGCCTAATGCCGCAGGTCCCCAGCTCCCCGTCCACCGAATCGTGCATCAAGCGCAATTCCCCGGGCTCCCCCGTTCTCCTGGTCGTCGAGCCGACCGACGCCCTGTACAGGGGCTACTGCCTCGAATCGGTGGCCGCCGCCTACGACGTCGTCGTGGTCACCCCCGGACCGCTCACCTGGGAGACGTCGCACGTCGTCGACTACGAGGCAGCAGACCCGTACGACCAGCAGGCCCTGCTGAAGGCAGGCGAAGCCCTCGCCCGCCGCCACACCATCGCGGGCGTACTCACCTGGAACGAGATGCTCCTGGTGAACACCGCCCATCTCGCCCAGCACCTGGGCGTGCGCACCGACTCGCCCGAGGTCCTGCGTGGCTGCCGCGACAAGGCCACCAGCCGTACCCACTTCGCCCGCCACGAGGTACCGTCCGCACGATCGGCGAAGGCTGGCAGTCTGCTGGAAGCCGCCCTCCTTGCCGAGCGCACCGGCTATCCGATCGTCCTCAAACCGGCCGGACAGGCAGGCAGTATCGGCGTCATCCGCGTCGACCAGGCCGAGCAGCTCCCGCACGCCTACGAGTTCGCCTCCTCCGGCGCGCAGACGTGGTCGGGCGAGAACGCCGACGTCCTGGTCGAGGAGTATCTGGACGGGCCGGAGATCTCGGTGGAGTGCGTCACCTACCAGGGCGTCACCACCCCCGTCGCCGTCACCCGCAAGACCGTGGGCTTTGCCCCCTACTTCGAGGAAGTCGGCCACAGCGTCGACGCCTTCGACCCGTTGCTCCCGGCAGTCGGCCCGGTCGCCGTCGCCGCCGTCCGGGCCCTGGGCATCACCACCGGCATCCAGCACGTCGAGGTCCGTCTCACTGCGACCGGCCCCCGCCTGATCGAGGTCAACGCGCGCGTCGGTGGCGACCTGATCGGGCGGCTCGTCCAGCTGAGCACCGGCATCGACCTTCCGCGTGCCGCCGCCGATCTTGCCCTCGGCGTCCGCCCGCACCTGACACCGACCCGTCAGGGCGCTGCTGCGATCCGCCTCCTTTACCCGGAGACCTCTGGCACCGTGCTGCAGCGAGACATCGATCCCGTTTTCGCCCGGAACACCGAGTGGCTGGAACAGGTCAGCTGGATTATCGCCGTCGGCGACCAGGTCACCCTGCCTCCGGCCGGTGATGTCGACGCTGCTCGCGTCGGGCTCCTGGTGGTCACCGCCCCGGACGCCGGGACCGCCGCCCGTCGGCTCCGCCTCGCGGAGGACCACACCACCGTCGTGGTAGAGCCCGGCCGCACCCTGGCGGGAGGGGCAGAACAGCGTGCAGCCTGACCGCCCGGCCGCAGGCGCCTCATCGACCCGATACCCGCGTGTGGAGCCGCCTGCCCGTCCGTCACCCCTTGAGGGCGACTTTTACGTCAGCCCCCGCCATCTCGCCGGCTCCACGGTGATCGGCGACCCCGGCCTGCAGCCCGCCTTCGACGCTGGCTGGAAGCCGGTGTACGACGAGGACGGCAACTGCTACGTCACGGCCGACGATCAGCGGATCCGCATCGGATACCTGCCCGAAGGCGAGGACAACGCACTCTGGAAGATCACCGCTCATCAGCAGCCCTTCGGGGAACCGCTCTGGGCTGCCGCCTTCAGCGACACCGCCCCGACCGAGTTCGTCGCCGCCTTCACCACCAGCCTCCTAACGGCCTACGAGCAACCCAACGACCGGTTCCTCCACGACGGCAGCGGCAAGCCAGGTCAGGCGTACGCGCCGCTATTTGAGGCCGGTTGGGAGGTGAAAGACCCACTAGGAAGAGGACGCAAGCTGGACTTCCTCGCCCCCGACGGCATGGCCGGCGCCTGGTACGACGGCAGGCTCGGTACTTCGTACAGCCGCACCGTCAGTGATCAGGAGATGGACAGCAACAACACCCGCTGGGGCCTATGGGGCGGCACGCGAGGCGGGGAGTGGTACGTCGTCTTCTCCAGCGCCACCCCGACCACCCTGATCGCGGCGACCGCCGCCGCAGTCGTGGACCCCGAGCCCGTGCTGCGATGGGCAGGGGAGTTGTCGCTCATGACCAAGCGGTACGCGCTGGTCACGCCAGTCAAGCCACCGTCTCCCACGCCGCTGGAGGTCGCTCGCAGGCTGCCTCGCAGCCTTCCCGCCGTCCAGGTGGTCACCGTGCCGCGCTGGTCCACATCCACCCCCAGCGCCCGTCTTCCCGCGGCCCCCCTTTCCCGTCCGACGGCTCGGCGTTGACGCAGCCCGCACCACGGAGGAATCCACTATGTCGCTCTTCGCCGAGCAGTTCTTTCAGCAGGAGCTCCGCCTGCCCTACGTCGGCACCGTCGTCGCCGACACCTACTACGCCCTGCCCAGCACGGAGACACCCGCACGACTGCGCCTCGACTTCCAGCGCACCGTCGTTGAGAACGAATACGACGGGCTGCGCCTGACCACGGTGCACCCCACGGTCGGCCAGATCGACACCGTGACGCTGTCCTTCGCCGAGCACGGCGTCTTCCGCGAGCGAGATACCGGCCGCACCGAGCGATGGGGCCACTCGCAAAACGGCTGCTTTACGGACCGGGGAAGCAGCGAACCGCCATGGAAGACAGGTGACTTCGCTGCGGTGCGAGACGCCGTGAACAAGTACGTACAGATGTGGTTCGTCGGCGCCACCCCCGTCCCTACCGGCACCCGAGTGTCCCGCGTACGAGGCGTACGGAAACTGCCGGACCTCCCCACCAGAACCCCCTCGTCTCCGTCTCGATAAACCCTCCACCCGAACCAAGGAGCACTTTGGAAAGGCCCCGCTGGTTTCAGCCGACGAAGCCCACGGACCCCACACCCGTACGCGCCGAGCCGGACACAGCACCCCCGCCCGAGGCTTCCTTCTCCCTGCCCGAAGGGATCTGGCTCACCGACGCCGTCCTCCGTGGCCGACTGCACACAGCCGTCCTAATGTGGCTGGAGGACGCCGAGCGCTCCATGGACGAAGGCGCCACCCTCGCCGACGCACTCACCGGAGTCCGCAGCCATGCCGTGGACATGCTCGGTATCCCAGCACCGTACGTTCTGCTCGTCGAGGCCGAAGCCGTGGCGCATGTCGTCGAGCAGGCCGGCGGACAAGTCGGGAGCGTCTTCGGCCCCATCCTGTCGACCAGTCTTGAGCGTCTCCTGACCGAAGGCACGGGCGAGCAACAGCGCACGGCTCTTCGCCAGGCCACCGCGCTCTTCTCGATCCTGCGTGAAGCAGAGAGGCAGCAGGCCAAGACCTCACGTCATAGCCCGGGAAGCATCCCACCTCCCGGGGCCCGCCCTCGTCATTCCGGCCGACCGCGGTAGCGCAGCTCCCGTCTCCACCGCTCACCTCACCAGACCCTTGCCCCTCGTACTAAGGACACTTTTGTCCCCTCGCGCAGTTCATGTCCGCCGCGTTCTTCTCCTCACCGCACTCACCTGCGCCAGCAGTCTTCTCGGTCCGCTGGCCTTGGCGCCGACCGCCGCCGCCCAGGTTCCCGAACCGACTCCGGCCACCCCGGCTCCGCGCAGCATGCCCGAGACGGGAGGAGTCCAGCTCTCCAAGAAGGATCCCGAAGGGACCGTCATGGCCGGGGCGAAGTTCACCTTGCTCACCACCGCGGGCAAGGGGGTTGCCACCGGCACGACGGACGCGAACGGACGGCTCACCTTCGATGCCCTCGCACCCGGTGTCTACCGTCTCAAGGAGACGGCGAGCGGCAGCCCCCTGCACGACGTCGTCGCGGACCAGGACGTCATCGTCACCCCGGCCCTGACCCCCCTGACGATCGTCGACCCCTTCAAGCCAACCGAACTGACGATAAAGAAGACGGACAAGGCCACCGGGAAGCCCCTCGCGGGCGCCACCATCAACGTCACTCCCAAGGGCGGCGGCGACACAGTCACCCTCACCACCAGCGCGAACGGAACCGCGCACGTAAAGCTCCCCGCCATCACCCGCGCGGGCACCGCCTACACGGCCACCGAGACCAAGGCGCCCACGGGCTTCGAGCTGGACAGGACGCCCGTCCCGTTCACGGCGGTGCCCGGCAAGCCGGTCACCGTGACGCTGACGAACACCCGGACGCCGACGACTCCGCCGCCGACTTCCCCCGCGCCTACCACCCCCTCCGGTAAGCCCACCCCGACTGCCCCGTCCGCCACGAAGACGCCGTCCTCTCCGCCGCCCACTACCCCGGCCGTGAAGGTGACGACGCCGACCACGGCACCGCCGCCGGACGGAGCCCTTGCCCAGACCGGCGCCGGCATCTCCCCTTGGCTGCTGGGAGGGGCAGGGCTGCTGCTCGCCGCCGGCGGTGGCGCCCTGATCGCAGCACGCCGACGCCAGCACACCCACGACCAGACGGACGAGTCCTCCCAGGACTGAACAACCTGACAGCACCACCGCCCCCGGCCCCAGGAATCGCTCCCGATTCCTGGGGCCTTTCGCATGGGTGGAGTGGGAGGGATCGCTCACGGCAGACCAGGAAGGAGCCGCGAACGCTGGAGAACATCTGCAGGTGCATGCCAAGGTTGTTTCCGTCAGGAAGGAGCAGGTCAGAGCAGAGGTTCCCGGGCTCGGATTCGGCCGGAGTGAACCTGCGGCGCAGTCCCGGATGCTGCGTCCGTGAGGCCGGCGGAACCGCGAGTCCTCTACGGGAGACCCCGATCCTGGCCCGCCCGCCTTCCCCGTCTTGCCTCTTCGATCCCCGCTCGGCCCGCCGGTCCGGTTGGGCTCGGTACACCCTTCTTAGGAGCTGCATGACCTCGCAACTCATCAACGTCGGCGATGTTCTCGACCGCCTCGCGCACTTCGACCGCGCCAGCCAGATCAGGCTCGCCGTCAATCCCGACTTCCCCTTCGCCCACCTGATCGACGATCTCGTCGAGGCACGCGACCCGCTCGGCGACCGCGTCGTCTACATCGGCGAGGCCGGTCAGGACGGGTTCCTGCCGGCCGAAGCGGCACGGCTGCTGGGCTGGCACCCCCCGCTCCCCGTTCCGCTCCGCGTCCGCCGAAGGACTACACGACCCGCGGCGGACTGCTGACCCGACAACCACCCACACCCCGGAGGCGCACCTGCACCCGTACGACCCGTTCGACCCGCCCGTTTTCGGTACTGATCCTGTCTGGGTGACCCCCCGGCACCTTGCCGGCGACGACACCGTGCTCGCCGAGCGCGTCGGCTCCGCCCTTGTCGGTCTCGGATGGTCCCAGTGGCTCACTGCCCGTCGCACGCTCTTTCTCAGCAGCCCTGACCAGCTGCGCAGCGCGGAGTGGCTGGCCGCAGACCCGGCGACCATCCGCATTGGCCACCTCCCCGTCGCCTGGGAGATCTCCGCACGCGCGGCACCGGACCGCGCCGTCGGCGCGTGGACCGCCTACTTCACTGTGGGCGTTCCCCACGAAGCCCTCACCGACTTCGTGCGCGCCCTCGACCTCCGCACAGATCCCGCATTCGGCTTCGACGGACCGGACGCGGTGATGGTCGAGCTGCGGGACGGCGGATGGGCACCCGAGGTCGGCCAGTTCGGCATGACCATGTGGGATCCTGCGATGGCAGCGTGCATGGTCTGGGCGACCAGCCCGGACGGCGTAGTCGATCAGGACCCGCGTCCCGGCCTGCCGGGTTGGCAGTCCTGGGCTCAGCCCGGCTTCGATGAATATCACCAGTGGTGTGCGGCCTTCTCGCACTCCACCCCTCACGACCTGGTGGCGGCGTTCGCGGCGGGCCTGGTCGCGCCGGCCCCGGTGCAGCGGCTGATCCTGCCCTCGCTTCCGGAGGGCTATCTCACTGTTCTGCCGCCTGGGTGAGACTGTTGCCGCGCCTACTCCCTCAATCGCCAAGGCCCTGCCGGACGTTCGCGTCTTGGCAGGGCCTTCGGCGTAGCGACTATGGATGCAGGGTGGCCTCTAAGCGGCTTGGGTGAAGTTCTTCGCTGGTGCTCGGACCCGGTCACGTTGGCGGGCCAGGGCCTTGTCCAGGGCCTCGCCGATGCTGGTAGCGGTGGTCTGGGTGCGCTGTGGGTAGTCCTCGCCCCTTGAACGCCCTGGCCACGTGCGCGGAAGCGTTGTCGAGGACGACGGTGCACGGGCGCGTGCGGCACCAGACAGGGACGGCGTCGACACCGACGCCGTCAGCGGCCAGGTCCAACACAACTGGCCCACATGCGTAAGAACTCCACAGTGATCCAAGCCGACAGGGGGCATGACCCGAAACCGACGGCACAGCCGCTGCGGAACGCTCCAACCGCGACGATCGAACGGTGGGACGGAGGCCGGTGGATGGTCACCGACTCCGTGCCCAACGGGAGCCACCCTACGCTGAGGGCGCACGGTCCAATCCGCATTGGCCACCGTGCTCCTGTAGGCCGACCACAATCCCAACTTTCGGGCGGAATGAAGATGAGCGAACAACTCACGGTGCAGCAGGCTGACTTGATGCGCGCCCTGTACGCCAGCGCACCCCGGTGCTTCTTCCATGTCCGCACTCAGGTCACCACCGACCCGCCCACCTACCACTACAACCGGCGGACGGTACTCGGCGAGGGACACGGGCAGCCATTCACCCGGGTGACCCCGCACCCGCCCGCCGTCGGCGACCTGGTGCACCTGGACGACGAAGGCGTGAACCCGCAGGGCGTGTTCCGAGTCGTGGAGCGCGCCTGGACGTATCCCCAGTGCGGCTCGACCGATTGGCCCTTCAACCAGCAGTGGCCCCTGCGCGGCCCGATCCTGAACGTTATTGTCGTCGCCGAGACCCACATCTTCCGCGACGAGGCCCCGGACCCGGAGGCCGTCTTGCAGGAGGGGCGTGAGCGAGGAGACCGTTGAGGGCGAGCTGCTCTCTGCCCGGTGAAGGTTGAGTGTGGGGTAAGTGTTCTGTGGGAGGTACGGCATGGGGAAGAGCCTCCGAGTTGAGCTGACTGGTGATCAGCGCCATGGCCTGCACAGGCTGCTGGCCCGCAGTGATCTGACCGCGTACACCCGGCAGCGGGCCGAATGCATCCGCTTCCTTGCTGGCCGAGTTGCTGGACGAGTCCGCGGCCAACGGAACCACCTGGACCGCCCCGGCGCTGTGCGACTGGCTGCGCGCCGAGCGCGGGGTGGAGATCTCCGCCGACTGGCAGGCCGAACTGCTGCACCGCGATGGCTTCCGCTCGAAACGCACGCGCGACAGCCTCCGGCATAGGGCTGACCCGTCCTCCAGCAGACCGCAAGGGCCCAGCTGGAGGACTTACGGCATTACGGCAGGAGGCGAACACCGGAAAGCGTGACCTGATCTACCTCGACGAGTCCGGCTTCGCCCCGACGATGCCCACCGGATACACCTGGTCACGCACCGGACAGCGGGCCGTGGTGCCCAAGGAGGACACCAGGAACTGCCGGGTCAATGTCCTCGGCGCGAAGATTGTCGGAACCGAGCCTGATCTCCTGTGGCAGCACACTGACGGCAAGATCGACACCGATGTGCTGCTGGAGTTCGTCCTTGTCCGCCTGGCGTGCCTGGGTGGCGGCGCGGGTGTGTTGGACCTGGCCGCCGACGGCGTCGGTGTCGACGCCGTCCCTGACTGGTGCCGCACGCGCCCGTGCACCGTCGTCCTCGACAACGCTTCCGCGCACGTGGCCAGGGCGTTCAAGGGGCGAGGACTACCCACAGCGCACCCAGACCACCGCTACCAGCATCGGCGAGGCCCTGGACAAGGCCCTGGCCCGCCAACGTGACCGGGTCCGAGCACCAGCGAAGAACTTCACCCAAGCCGCTTAGGCCGCACGCAGGTGCGCTGACCAGCAGGATCAGAGGATCGTTCCCTTGAAGATTCCGTCGTAACCGAAGGACTTGAGGCCCTCGTCCCGGTCCTTGAAGAGCTGGGCGATCGGCCCGGAGTGCTGCTCGAACCATGCTCCGTCAAGGCCGGGGACGTAGGTTTCGTGGCCGCTACGGCAGTGAACCCACACGTGGTCCCCACGGTTGAGCACCAGCCAGTCCCGGTACACGTCGCACCCGGAGCAGACGAGTATGGAGCCGTCCACGGTCAACGGCTCCCAGTACCGCATCATCAGCCCAGCAAGCTCCTCGGCCGGTGGCACTCGCAAGTCGGCGGGCAGTGTCACATCCGACTCAACATCAGCCTCCGACTCCGGGGGAGCTGCCGGGGCGCCCGGCAGGGGCGACGTGTACACCGTCCCCTGGGCCATCAACTCCGCAGCCTGACTGCGGAACTGAGCGAGCTGTTCCTCGGCGTGACGGTCACTTCGTGTACGGCGAAACATCGAGCGCCCCCGGTTGGTAGCTGTGCGGCTTGAATCAACCCTCTCGCGTCGAGGGGATCTTGGTCTACTCAACAATTGCTCAGCGTCCTGACCGGCCCCCCGAGCCCGGTCGCAGGTGGTCTACGGACGCCCGAGCAGGGCGGGTGCGAGGAGCCGAAGAGGCGCTGCGCTGAGAGGAGGGCGCGGCGGGCAGGCCCGCGAGGCGGCGCAAGCGCCAGACCAGGACGTCGCTGACCGATTCGGCTGTATCCAGCTCTCGCCGGGCTGCGGCTTCGGCCAGGAGCGGTGCGGGGTCGTGACCGGCGTCTTCGACTTCGGCGAGGGTGGCGGCCAGGGCGTACCACCCGGGCTCGGCGAGAAGCCGGTCGGCGAGCTCCGGCACTGCACGGCGCAGGTTCTCGGTGTGCTTGTGCAAAAGCGGTTGGGCGAGACGACGCCCTCGCTGGCGGAGCACGGCCAGCGGTTGGCCGGCGGCGGCTTCGTATGCCGCGCGCAGATGCTCGGCGGCCTGGCGTGCGGCGGCGGCCTGCTGTGCGTGGTGGCGCTTGCCGTGCCAGGCGGCAGCTGCGGCGACGAAGAAGAACAGCATGTCGATCAGCATGGCGCTGCTCGCGCCGTGTTCCCCGTGGTCCAGAGCCGGGCCGCTGTAAACGAGGTCGCGGGCTGCTGCACGCAGGGCCCTGTCGTGCTCACGCTCCGCGCGGATGTGAGAGCGCGATGCACGCTCGTAGGCGAAGGCCGCCTCCCGAAGGGCATGACGGGTACTGATCGCTGAAGTCTGGGCCAGGGCGTCAAGGACTTCACCGCCGCCTGCGATCTGTGCCGCGCCCACTCCGTCAGAACCATCAGCGATGAGAAGCACCGCCTGCCAGGTGACTTCGGTCGCCTGGCGCCGTGCTCCCGACGGACCGCTCGTCGTGCGCCGGCCGGGGCGAACAGCTTCGTCCGGCTCTGCCGACTCTGTTGTGGTGGAGGAACTCCAGCGCTGGCGGATGCGGGGGAGGGAGAGGTCGGGAGCGAGCTTCGAGCCGGAGTAGAAGACCGGTTCGGCGTCCTTGTTGAGGTCGTCCGGCAGGGCGACGGTGTAGCCGAGCAGGTCCCCGGACGGTGCGAGCCTGCGACGGATCAGCAGACCGCCCGCCGAGAGGCGCCGGAAGAACTCGTCCTCACTGGTGGCGCCGGCCGCCGCATGACGGACCTTCTCGCGCAGCTCTTCACGCGCCGTACGACTCTGGCCCCGACGGGCTGCCTTGTGCCGTTCCGCGCTGGTGGGGCGCTGGGCTGCGGTGCCGTCCCCGCGGTTGAGGCGCCGCAGCCCCAGCTCCGCCTCCAGGAGGCGGGCTTCCGCCTGGGAGCGGTTGGCGTCTTGGTCGAGGTTGGGCTTGTAGCCGTCCTCGCGGACGAGGGTGGCGACGATGTGGATGTGGTCGTCCGCGTGGCGTACGGCCGCCCACCGGCACGCCCCGTCGTCGGGGTCGATGCCGGTGGCGGCGACCATGCGGCGGGCCACGTCCGCCCACTCCTCGTCGGAGAGGATGCGGTCCGTGGGGGCGTTGCGTACGGACAGGTGCCACACATGCCGGTCCGGCCGGGCGTCGGGTTCCACGTTCTCGACGGGCTGGTCGAGGAGCTGCTGGAGCTGCTTGAGGGTGGCTTCCGGATCGCGGCCCGGGTCGGGGGCGTTGTCGTCCCAGGAGGCCACGAGGTGCGGGTCGACGTGTTCCTCGTGCGTACCGGGCCCGTACAGGTAGTACAGCAGGCCGATGGTCCGCCGCCCGCGTTTGTGGATCTTCGGGATCATGCTGCGCTCGTGTTCCTAGGGCTGGTGAAGGACCTGGTCAGTGGCCTCTTGGACGCGCTGCACGGCACGCTGGACGGCGGCGATGACCACGTCGACTTCCTCGGGGTGTCCGCCTGAGTTGATGGACCGCGCGATCTGATTGAGGTTGGAGCCGACCTTGCCGAGATGCCGGCGGGCGGAGAACAACTCCGCGATGATGTCGCGTCGGGCGGCTACCGCCGCTTCGGTGGTCTCAGGGTCGTGCGCGGCGGCCAGACCGGCACGTACGAGGTAGGCGGGGAGGCTCGTCCGCACGGTGCGGGCGGCAGCTGTCAGTCGGTCGCGCTCTTCGTCGTTGAGGCGCACGTTGCACATGTGGACACGCTTGCGGTCACGCTGCATCGGCGAGCGCTTGCGCGTCGCTGGAGGAGCGGTGCGGTGCGCGGAAGAGGTTGCTTCTCCTGGCTGCGGTCCGCCCTCGGCCGCTGCCTCCCGGACCGGTGCCCCCTGGCGCTGGTCCGCTCCCGCCACCCCCGGGGCGGGAGATCGCCAAGCAGCCTTCCCCGACGGGGAAGAGTAGCTTGGCAGATAACTTGCTCGTGTCGAGGTCCAGTTGGCGCTCTCCCCAGACGGCTCGTCGACGGAGCCTGCGTCCCGGACCGTCATCGGGCCCGGACCGCTTCCGTGCGGACCAAGCCTTGGATCTGGGCAGCCAGTTCGACCAGGGCGGTCGGTCCGGACAGGACGCGGACCGGACCGCCGGACCGGTGCTGGACCAGCCACTGGCCGGACGGTGTGGGCAGCGCGGCGTGCAGCAGCTTGTGCCGGACCAACGTCTCGGCCCAGGCCATCGCCTCGGCGGAATCCACCTTACGAATGTGGGAACGGCGGTATTGGCGGACCACAAGAACTCCGAGGTGTCAGTCGGCGGTGGCTGGTCCGAGGGCCGGCCACCGCCCGCATGGGTGGGATTGGGGGGGGCAGGCCAGTGCCTGCGTCACCGAAAGGTCAGCCGCACTCGGGGCATCTCTGGACGTGGGCAGACAGGGCTCGGGCCATGCTGTGCTTTGCCCCCGAGACGCTGCTCGCGCTGACGCGGCCGGACGGTTTGTCGCCGTGCCGCTCCGCGTGCCCGCGGAGGTAGGCGATGTCACGCTCGCGATCCGCCTTCAGACGGGTGAATCGGCGGCAAGTCCTCATCAGCGGGCACTCCTTCGAGATCGGGGAATGTGGGACAGCTCTGGGTCGGCGTGAAGCGCGGCCTGGAGGTCGGGGAATCGCTCGTTGCTGATCGACAGCCCCTTCTTCCTGAGATGTGGGCCCAGGACCCTCCGCGTCGTACGGCCGCTCTCCAGCGCGCCCTCGCGGGCCGCGGCGACGAGCACTTCCAGCGGAACGACGTCGTCCGTGGGTCCGGTGGGTTGGTCCGTGGCGGTCCGGTCCGTGGGTCCGGTGGGTTGGTCCGTGGCGGTCCGGTCCGTGGGTCCGGTGGGTTGGTCCGTGGCGGTCCGGTCCGTGGGTCCGGTGGGTTGGTCCT
>NZ_JBITDM010000006.1:139284-246931 GCF_044454195.1 Streptomyces sp. NPDC051561
TCCGTGGCGGTCCGGTCCGTCGGACCGGCGAGTTGGTCCGTAGCCGAAGCGGTCCGGTGGTCCGAGGCTTCCGGCACCGGGAGGGCAAGGGCCAGGTCGCTCTGCAGGTTCGCCTCGCGGTTGGCGGCGCGGTCCGCCTCCGGCGAGTAGGCAGCCGGTCCGTCAGCCTGGGTCTCGATCGGGTGGCTGGACTTTCGACTGCCCGCCGCTGTTGCTGCGTTGTCCGAGGCCGGGCCGGACCGTTTTTGGTCCGCGGGCTGCGAGTTCGGACCGCTGTCCGCCGGCACGTCTCGTGCGTCCTCGGCGGCGGACCGGTCCGCCAGGCGGACGCCAGTCCCTTGGTCCGCCGACGGAGCGGTCCGAGGACGGTCCGCAGGGTGGTGCCGGGTAATGAGGATGTACAGGTGGACCGCGCCCGCCAAGGCGAGCGGAGCCAGCGTCGAGAGGATGGCGACCACGGTGTCGCCCAGCTGCAGACCGCGGTGGGTGGTCTGCTGGTTGAGGCGGACCGCGTGCAGGGCATTCGCCCAGATGGATGCTGACGTCGCGGTCCCGAAGAGCATCCACACGTACAGCCTGGCTCGGAGGGGAGCTTCGGCCAGGACGAGGAGCGCGCGCACGCCGTAGGCGATGAAGCCGTCGATGACCAGCGGGAAGAGGTAGGTAAGGAATCCGCGGACGTGGATGGCGACGGCCATCTGCTGGAGGGCGTCGTACGACAGCGCGCAGCCAGCGGCGCCGAGAGCGACGATGGCCAGCCGGTCCCAGGCGCCGATCGGCGCGACAGCGAGTGCGCTGTGAGAGTCGGTCACGCGGCCGTCCCGAAGTTGCGGAGCCCGGCTGGCCGTTCCTGGTCGCGGGGTGCGTCGTTGAAGTTGGCGGCAGCCTCCGGGGGAGTGTCGGTTGCGTTCTTGGCGCGGGCGATCTCGTCCTCGGCTACACGCATCAGCTTCTGGGTGTATTCGAGGTTGTGGCCCAGGAGGTAGCCGATGCGTTCGGCGTCCCAGCCGCGCTGGCAGGCGATGCGTACGACGGCTTTGCGTTCCTTGGGGGAGAGGGCGACCGCGCGGCCGTCGAGGAACGCGTGGACCCGGTTGTCGTCGAGTCGCGCCCGGGTCTTCTCGTGCCAGGACGCGCGCTCGTGCTCGGTCAGGCCCGCCCAGATTCCGTGACTGCTTCCGCTGTCCATCGCGGCGTCGAAGCAAGCCTGCCGGACCGGGCACGGTCCGCAGATGGCCCTGGCCTGGTCGATGGCGCGGAGATCGCGCGGGGTGGGGAAGAACAGGGCGTCGGCGAGCTTGGCATCCATGCCGTAGCAGGCGGCTCGCTTGCGCCAGTGGTGTTCGTTGACACCGCGCAGCCCGGTCGTCGGGTTGGCGTGGGTGGTGATCGTACGCATGGGAATCTCCGATGTGCCTCGGCCGGCGCACTCACCACTGCGCCCCGGAGCAAGGGAGGACGGTGGTGGGGCCTGGCGGAGGCGGGCAGGGGCAGCGGGCTCGGGTGCCGTGCCGGGGGAGCGAAGGAGGGGAAGGCTAGGCGCGCAGGTAGCGACGGTCGGGGCCGTCGAGCTGGGCCTGGACGCACATGCCGGAGAGCCGGGACAGGGCGCGGTCGCCGATCTTGTCGCGGAGGACTTCCTGCCGAGGGTCCAGACCCGTGGTGCGGACCGGAGGCAGGTTGGTCGTCACGATCGTCGGCAGCCGGTTCTCGGCGCGGTGGTTGAGCAGCCGTACCGTGAGCTCCTCGTTCCACTCCGACGCCTTCGGGGCGCCGAGGTCGTCCAGGAGCAGGAGCGGGGCGCGCATGTAGTGCCGCAGCATCCACTCCGGGTCGATGCCCGGCCGGGGCCGCATCTCGGCGAAGAGGTCCGACATGAAGGCCGATCGCCAGTGCACTCCGCACCCGGCGGCGGTCAGGGCGCGGATCGCCCCGTACGCCTGGTGCGTCTTGCCGGTTCCGGTAGGACCCCACAGCAGCAGCGAGGGCCCATGGGTGATCTCACGGCGTCCGCGACGACCCCGGTCGGCGGCGACCGCGGCCTCGGCGATCTTGGCGACCCAGGCGGCGACGACCGGGTGGTCGGCCTTGGCCTGCTGGTAGTCGTATGGGATCCGGGCCTGCGCGGCGTCGAGTGCCGGCGTCAGGTCCAGCGGGTCCGGCAGGGCAGGCCCGTCGAAGGCGACTCCGCGTGAGCTCAGCCGGGCCCGCCACGTCGTCACGACCGAGTGCTCGCCTGCCTGCTGCGGGTCGGTGTGCGTACGCATCAGAGAGTCACCCCGAAGGTCGTCGGTGCCGGTGCGGTGGTGTTGCGGTAGGGCGTGTGGGCAGGACGGGTGCTGGCCCAGGGCCCCGCGCCGGAGGCGGAGGACGGCGTTGCGTTCACCAGCTCGTTCAGCAAGCTCGCGAGCGTGCTGGGGTGGAGCCCCTTGGCCCGCAGCTGGTCCATCGCGGCCCGCACGATGTCTGGGGCGAAGCCTTCACCGAGGAGCTGCTTGGTCTCCCGCCCCAGGTGATCGAGGAACCGCTTCGGCGGTCGCTCGGCGCATGCCTTCACGTACTCCCGCAGCAGCTCGTTCGCCGAGACCGTTGAAATCGAGGCATCCGGCGGGGGCGCCTCGCCCCCCGTAAGGGAAGATCCAGGATCCAAGCTCCAAGATCCAGGCGACGAGGGTTCCGGGAGGTCCTCACGAGGCTCCGACGAGTCCTCCTCGAATGGCTTCTGACCTGCAGTTTTCACCGACGCCAGATGAGGCCGCGAGAAGTCCCGCCCGGATTCGTCCGCACCAGGGTCCGGGGCGCTGGAGTCGGCGGCGTCCTCCGAGGCCGCCGCCGACTCGCTCGCCGGAACCGGGCGATCGAGCCCTCCAGGAAGGCTCGGCGAACCCTGCGAGCGGGCGTACTTCGACGTCTGGGGGCACTGCTCGGACGAGCACCCGCCACAGGCCGCCGCCGCTTGGTGACGCGGGCAGCGCGGGAACCGCGAGGCCGACGGCCGGTCGATCCGCTGGTGACGCGCCCACGTCACGATGTGCAGGTACAGGCGCCCGTCGCACCCGGTGTACCGGCAGATCAGGCCCGCGTCGTCGAGCTGCTCCAGATCCAGGGCGACATGGGTCGCGGTGTGCTCGGGGCGCAGGGACCAGAGCTGTCCGGCGATGATCGCGGGGTGGGCGCGGTAGCGCCCGGAGTCGTCCGCCTGCGTCAGCAGCCCCACGAAGGTCCGCTCGGCGGTGAGGCTGACCGAAGCCAGGTCTTCCGAAAGCACGATCTCCGGCTTGATTGTGCGGATACGGGGAGCCATCAGCGTGCACCCCCGTCCAGCAGCGCGGTACGGAGGTCGAAGGTCCGAGGGTGCTGCCACCCGGCCTCCCGGTGCGCGCGGATGATCCAGCGGGCCGCCGTCTGCGCCTGGGTCCGGTTGATACTGACCTTGACGTCCGCCGCGTCCGAGGCTGTGACGTCCAGGTGCGGCCAGGTGGTCCGGCCGTCCTTCAGTGCGATACGAAGCTTCACGGCTTGCGGCATCATCGCGCTCAGGCGTGTGGCAAGCATGCGGGCCCGCAGAGTAGGGGCCTCAGCTTTGCCCCTTTTACGCAGGGGTGTAGGCATGTAACACTCTCCTGTGAAGTAGCGCACCGGTATGCCCCGTGGAAAGGGCCGGTGCGGATTGTTAGGTGGTTCCCCAACCTTGCGAGGGTTGGGAGTGTCATCGGGCGTCGGCGTCTGAGAGGTGCGAACTCTCGGGCGCCGACGCTTTTTTGGTGTTAGCCGGTCTGCGGCCGAGTCCCTATCTGCGTCTCCTCGCTTGCTCGTTCGGCCGAGGCGGTTGCCCCTCCGGCCGAGACGAAACATATGCAGAGGACGGCCGGAGAGCTAGACATAGCTAAAGAACTTCCCCACTAGGGCGTTGACTTGAAATCTCCGCGTCGAGGCCGGCGTCGATGAGGGTGCGAACCACGCCGAGCGGCGACCATGCCGAAGAAGGGCGGCCTGCGCAGCTGCCCAAAGCGCCTTCTCTAATCCGTGGAGTGTGATGCCTTCTAGATGCTCCGGGAGGCCACCCTTTGGAGTGGCAGGGGATGAAACTGCATCGCGCCTCGGCCATTTCCAAGATCGACTTTAGGTGTGCCGCTAATCGGCGAGGCCCAGGGGGTATGCACAGATCATCCTGTCTGCGCTTTGACGCGAAGGGTGCGTGCCACTCCCGTCCGTACCTTCTGGTCGAAATCGATCAAGCCCGCATGCCGAACGTGACGTAAATCTCTAGCCGTGCGTGAGCCGCGCTTCGTGGCAGTAACACGAGTAAACCACTGCCGTGCTCCCACTTCTGTCCCGCGCTTTCAGGCCGAATCGAATAGGTCCGCACCGCCGAATGTGACGCACGCCGCTCGATCAGTGTGGCGTGCGCCATGCTGCCATTCGCGCGCGGTCCGGTAGATACGAATGACCAGCCGAGGGCGCGCCTGTGGCACGTACCGGCTGGTAGGAGGAACTTTTCACACACGCGACGGGGCGTCAACAGGTGTTAGGCAGCGAAATCCTCGGAGTATCCTGACGTTAATCGCTGCCGCACGGAAAAAGGATCATGGACGAATCACCAGAGGGCACGGAGGGTCGCGTCTTGGCGACATTCCGCGACCGTCTCAATTACCTCTTCGACGTGGTACACCCACCCAACCGCGGCCCGTACAGCAACACGGAAGTGGTTGCCCTAATGGCCGAGCGAGGGCTCGATCCCATAAGTGACGTGTACTTGTGGAAGCTCCGCACGGGCCGAAGTGACAACCCGACGATGCGTCACTTCGAAAGCCTGGCAAAGTTCTTCGGCGTTTCCCCGCGCTACTGGTTCGACGACGAGATCGCGGAACGGACTGAGCGGGACTTGGAGTTGTTGGTCCTCATGCGTGACGCGCGGATCAAGAACGTGCTCCTGCGGCTCTCGGATGTTTCCGAGAAAGGCAAGGAGGCGCTGATCGGCATGGTTGACCATGTGCGGGAGGTCGAGGGCCTCCCGCCCAAAGATGTCAACTGACCACGCCTGACTGCACTTTGGAAATCGATCAAGAAAGCCTGTGAAATGTGGTCTGCCCGTCGACGTCATCGGGATGACGTCCTGGCCGAGCTGGAACTTCCCGCCGTTACCAACATCCGTGATCTGCGCGATGAGGTATCGCGGCGAGTGCGGCGCGAGGTCTTGCTGATGCCAAGGGTGCAGGAGGCGTCGATCTGTGGAGCCTGCCTCGTGACGGAGGATTCAATCAGCGTGTTCTACGACCCGCGGACCATCGTGCTCCATCAAGATCACATTATCGCGCACGAGTTCGCGCACCTGTTGCTCAAGCATCATGAAACGCGGCCGAGTTCGGCCCTGGCCCCCGCCTTCTTCCCGGAGGTGGAGGGCCACACGGTGCAGATGATGCTCGGGCGCACCTCCTACGAGGAAGCCGAGGAGCGCGCTACCGAGCGCCTCGCCTTTCTGCTGCAGAGCCGGATCATCAACCACCTCAAGCGCACGGATGAGCCCTCCGGCGATGAGGTCCAGGACCGTGTTGCCCGTACGCTTCTGCGCCGGCGGGAGACCCGGTGAAGAACACCGCGCATCTCCTCTGCCTGAGTGTGGCGGCGGCAGGTTTTCTGTGCCTGCTGCGTGACTTGCCCGTCCGCCGCAAGGACCCGGCTTCGATAGCTCTGACCTCGGTCTTTCTGCTCTCCGGGCTGTCGTTCTTCTTCGCTCTCGTCTGGACCGGCCGGACCGTCGATCAGATGCTGGGCACCGCGAATCTGACCGTGCCCATGTCGCAGACATGCGTTCTGGCGCTGCTGGCGTGTCAGCAGGTCGTCCTGACCTACTGGGGCTCTCCGCCGGAGGTCGCGCGACGGGAGTCACGGCGCTGGATCAAGGCGGGCGTCATCGTCATCGTCGTCCTGTGGCTCGTGTTCTTGCTGTTCTCGCCCACCGTGCAGCGGCTGCGCGACTTCACTCTCTACTACTCGCCTGACAACGGGCACGCCGTGTACCTCACTGTGTACTGCTCGGCCTACTCCCTGGGGGAGATTCTCCTCGCACACGCGTGCTGGCGTCTGGCCCGACGCAGTTCGCGTTCCTCGGTCCGGGTGGGCCTACGCTTCGTTACCGTCGGCGCCCTCGTCACGCTCGGCTCCAGCGCCGTACGCCTCGGGAACGTCATCGCCAGCAAAATCGGCGGCAGCTTCGAGAGCTGGGAGACGCTGGCGTGGATCTGCGGCGATGGCGGCGCCTTGCTGACGCTGGTGGGTTGGCTCGTACCCACGGGCACAGAACACGCCCGCCACCTGCGCCTTTGGATACGCCAGCACCGCGTATACCGCGGCTTGCACCCTCTGTGGCACGCGTACAACAGCGAAGTTCCCGACGTCGTGCTGCCAATCGAAGAGTCCGATCGTCAGCACTTCAGCAGCATCGCCATCAAGCTTTATCGGCGCACGATCGAGATCCGCGACGGCCACCTTCGGATCCTCCCCTACCTTGACGCTGAGGTCCGAGAAGCCAGCGAAGCCCGATACCGTGCCGCCGGCCTGAGCGGCGACACGCTGCTCGCTGCCGTCTCCGCCGACCAGATCAAGGCCGGAATAGCCGCCCGCGCCAACGATGTGCGCCCGGACCGGACGACAGAACTGGCCAACGCCGACCGCCGACCGGGACACCCGACGGATGACGAAGCGGCCCTCTTGGGCGTCTCCCGCCACTTCCGCCCGAACGTCCGGGCAGACACCGTTCGGATTGCCGCATGACCGTGCACAACGAGAAAATGCAGAGACTGCCCAAGCACCCCCGGAACCCCACCCGAGAGGCAAGAGCCGTGCTCCACGATCACCCGCAGGTGCCCGTCAAGCTCGGCCCCCAGGACCGGATGAGCGAGCGAGGCAGACGCCAGCTCGGTCTGGTACTCGGCGCAGCGGGCGACGGCTGCACGACGTGTGCGGATGACCTCATCGACGGCTTGGCCGAGGCGGCGGCCGTGGGCCGGCTGGTGGAGATCACCCGGCGGACCGTGGCCACGCTCAACGGCGGATCACTGCCCAGCGACCTGGCAGACGAGACCTTGGAAGGGGGCCGGGAGTTCCACCTCCTGGTCCGTACGATCACCGAGGCGGCGGACCCGGCAGCCGCAGCCGGACAGATGACCGAAGCCCAACGCCGAGCTGCCTCCCGGAGAGCGTCCCGAGTCCTTGTCGGCTTCGCCGACAGCTCACATCAAGCCGCACGGGACCAGGCTGCCTCTGGGGCCCCGACCCTTCCCGACGTTTGCCTCGCCCAGGCGGAACTGATGGTCACCTGGATGCACCACCAGGATCCGAAGAAGGCCGCCGTCCTCCACGACGGGTGGCAGCGCGCCTGCGAGGAATCGGGGGCGGAAGCTGACGCGCCAGGCGGAGAGGAGAGCGTTGCCCTCCTCCTCGGCGCAGTGCTTCAGGCTCTCGCCCAGGAGGTGGGGATCCGCAGCGACATCTACGCTCTGCCGCATCTGCGGGCTCTGCCCCTTATTCGCGACCGTGAGGCGGTGGTGCGGATCGTGAGGCATTTCGTCATTCCACCCTCGTGGGAAGGTGCGGGCATCTTCGTTAAGCGCCTGGCCATCGACGCTCCTGGTGCCCCTGCGTTCGTCGTACTGCGGTTGTGGGCGGACCTGGTCTGTGCCGCATATACAGCGGCCTGCCCGAACCAGGGGCCCGGCCACGAGTGCGTTCTGGGGGAGCGGGCGGCCTCACTTGCCGCACATTATGGCGCCGCGTAACCCCCGCCTGTTTCCGTCCGACTGCTCCAGTCGGTCAACGCTCCAGGAACTGCCGGGCGCCGCGCAATCTGGTGTGCAGCCTCTGTTGGGTGGCACGGCTATCGAGACGTACGGCGATAGCCCCGCGAAGGGAGCTCTCCTCGCGCAGTCCCGTGGGCAGGCCGGTGGCGTCTAGTCCGTCACGCTGGGCGATGAGCACGCCGAGCTCGTGGCGATTCAGGCCGTCGGGCCCGGCGAGGTGGAGAACGTCGGCCGCGTCGCTGAAGGCGATCTCCGAGACAGCGGCGGCCAGGTCGACCACGTGGACAGGACAGCGGACGTCGTCGGTGAATAAGGCGCCGCTACAGGTACCCGTGGTGAGCTGGTGCACCATCCGCTCGTGCGTGGAACCTCCGTCGCCGATGATCAGCGAGCCGCCTACAGGGGCCTCACCGTCGTCCGCTCCATCTGCGCAGCGGGACTGCACCCCTTCCCTTGGCGAGAGAGCCGTCTTCGTTGCGGTCGGGCATGCCCAGGAGCTGCTGCTGGATGGGAGTGAGACAGGGGTCGGCGTGCAGAGTGCTGGGGTCGTCCACGGGTTGGAGCCAGCGGAATCCGTACTGGAGCATGAGCGCGATGCGGGGGCTGCCCGAGGTGTTGATGCCGCTGGCGTGCCAGGTGCGGTTCTCGAAGAGGACGACGTCGGTGCTGGTGAGTTGGGGAGTGCGTGCACCGTCGGGGTCGATGGCCTGGGGGGCGATGGTGGGGGCACTGGTCAGGGTGTGGCTGCCGGGCAGGAACATCGTGAGTCCGCAGTCGGGGGTGATCGGGGTGAGGTAGTGGGCCACCTTGATCGCGAGTCGGGGGGTCTGGGTAAGTCCGAGGTCGTCGGAGACGCCGTACATGTCCCGGTGCCAGCCGGGCCTTTGGGGGGTACGGATGGTGCGGGGCGGCCCTGTTGGCAGGGCAATCAGGTGGGCGGAGAGCAGATGGATGTTGGGGCTGAGGAGCCGGACGAGGGTGGGAAGGGTGCGGGGGTTGTCCAGCAGGGGCAGGAAGGTCTGGTCGAGGTCGAGGACACCTCGGAAGCCGTCCTTGCCGTCTCCGCCCTGGTCGCGTCCGCGTGTGATCGTGCTGGCGAGGAGTTGTTCGGCTGCGGTGAGCAGCGGGGAGAGCAGAGCCGGGTTGAGGGCGTTGCGGATGATGGCATAACCGTCGTGCTCGAAGGTGTTGAGTACGGTCTCGTCCGGCGGGTCGGGTACGGCGGCGGTCATGCGTTCTCCCGGGCGGTTCGTGTGGCGAGTTGCCAGAGGCTGTTGTCGTCGAGCCCGCAGTGGGTGAGGAGTTGGGCCTGGGTGCAGGGCTTCTCGGGGTCGCGGTAGCCGAGCACGGTCAGGCGGGTGCCGGGGTGGCGCCGCCCGAGCAGGGCGTGGATGTCGGCGGGATGGCCGGTGGTGGCCAGGATGATGGGCGCTCTGGTTCCGAAGTGGTCTGTGAAGGCTTCGGTGGTGAGGGCGTGGGGGCGGCTGCCGGCTTCGGCCAGTGCGGTGAGGTCGTGGACGTGGATATAGCGCAGGCGCAGGTCAGGGCGCTCGGCGCGGAGGCGGTGGGCCAGTGCGGTGAGGCGTTCGGCGGGCAAGTCCCCGGCAGAGGCGAGGACGAGGTCGGGTTCGCCGGCGGGTGAATCGCTGAGGTGGGGCCAGCGGGCGATGCCGTGGCGCAGTTCCTCCTCAAGGGTGTCCAGAGGGTGCTGGGTGTGGGTGTGCTTGCCCGCGATCACGAGCGTGCACCGGTCTAGTTTGCGCAGGGCGAAGGTGAGGGCGGCTGCGGTGCGGGCCGGGTCGGCGGGGGTGAGGACGTGCACGGTGGGGTCGCCGATTGCCAGGAGCGCGGAGGTGAGACTGGGATCCTGGTGGGTGTAGGTGTTGTGCCAGCCCAGGCTGGTGAGCAGGTAGACGATGCTGGGCAGCGCGGCGAGTTGGGCGTGGCGGCGCATTGACCGGTGCTTGAGCTGCTGGCGCAGAAGGCCGGTGAGCACGGGGGCGAAGGCTTCGTAACTGATGACGAGCGCGTGCCGTCCGGTTTCGGTGTAGCCCTGTGCCCAGGCATGGCAGATGTCCTCATTCAGGATCTCCACCGCCCAGGAGACCGGGCGGCCAGCTGCGTCGGCCAGGCGGAGGCGGTTGGAGTCCAGTTCGTCGGGGCTGAAGACCCGGAAGGGGCCTTGGGCGGCCCGTGCGTGCAGGACGGCGGGCACGGTTTGCGCGAAGAGCTGGCCGGAGGCGCGGTGCGCGCTGTCGGCGGAGGCCGCGACGCATCCGTGGGGTGCGGGAAGTCCGAGCGTACGGGGCAGTGGGCCCGGAAGCGCAGGAAGCAGGTGGGGGAGGGGCCGGCCCTTCTGGTCCAGGAGATCTTCGGTCTGGTAGGAGGCCAGCCATGCCGCGAGCGCCGCGAACTCCTCCGGGTCGTGAGCAGGGTCGCGGAGCGGTGTCTTGTGGACGGCCGGGGTGCCGGCGAGCGGTGCGTCCTTGAGATGGGCCGGGACGCCGTGTCCCTTGTCGAGGGTGAGCACCAGCACGCTGGATGGTCCGGCCTCACTCAGGGAGCCGACCGTGTCGAGGGCGTCGGCCAGAGCGCGTCGCAGGGCGGGTATGTCACGGCCGTCGGCGTACAGCGGGACGTGGCCCAGGCCGGTGAAGTAGGCGGTGAGTTCGGCGCGGGTGAGGGAGGAGAGGATGCTGGGGCCGCCCATGCGCTGGCCGTTGAGCAGCACCACGGGCAGAACGGTGCCGTGTACCCCGGTTCCCGCCAGGGCGCGGGCGGCGAGCCAGGCGGAGGCCGTGGTCCCGGTCTCGCATTCGCCGTCGCCGATCAGGACCACGGTGAGCCGGTGCGGGGCGTCCAGCACCGTGCCCTGCCCGACCGCGAGGGCGGGTCCGAGCTGGCCTCCGGTGTGCAGGTGACCGGGGATCAGCGGGGTGATCTCCCCGCCGAGGTCGGGCCGGGGGAAGTGGGAGACGAGTTCGTGGAGCCCGGCCGGGCCGGGGCGCAGATGCGGGTACATGTCGCCGAGGCGGCCGGAGAGGTAGCTGTGGGCGAGGGCGGAGGGACCCGCGTGGCCGCCTCCGTGCAGGACCTGGAGGTCGTGACCGTCTGGCAGGGACGCCTGGAGCGGGCCGAGGACGGCCAGGAGCCGGTTGACGGGCGGGCACACTCCCCAGTGCCCGGCCGGCCGGGGCTTGACGTCCGATGGGCGCAGCGTACGGCCCAGCAGAAGGTTGTCCTGCAGGTAGAGCTGCGCGAGACAGAGGTAGTCGAGGGCGTCGGTGACCGCGGCCACCGATGTGTCGGGGACGGTGCGGCGGGTCGAGCGGGCCAGGTCAGCCCACATGATCGCTCCTTTCCGTGAGGGCGGCTTCGACGGCTCGGCGGTGCACGGTGCCCTCCCGGTGCAGACGCGCGGGGTGTCCGGCCGGGCAGTCGACGATGGTCATGTGCCTGCCCTGGGGGCAGATGCCGTCGTCGACGACAGCGGTGATCTCGGCCCTGGTGGTCTGTGCGAAGGCGGCGACCTGTCCGGCGGTGAGGGCGGGGTGGTCGTTGTCGGTGGCCGCGGGTACGGAGAGGCTGCACACGGAAGCGGCGAGCGGTTCCCCCACGAGGGCCAGGAGGTGGCCGAGCAGCCCATCGGGGCAGCCCACGAGGGCGGGGGAGCCGACGGAAGCAATTCTTTCGGCGCCCGGCCGCCACGGCAGGTGCAACGCGAGGTCACCAGGCCACAACCGGCTTGTCAGACGGCGGGCGTCGTCGCTGAGCTGGAAGTGGCGGGCGGCGTTGTCCGGGCTGTCGAGCAGGAGGAGCAGCGGCTTGTCGACGGGCCGTTTCTTGGCGTGGAAGACGGCCGCGGTGGCCGCCGGATCGGCGGCGCGCGCACACAGCATGTACCAGCGGGAGGTGGGGAGCGCGAGCATGCGTCCCGCTCTCAGATGCTCGGCGGCGACGGACAGATGGTCACGGGTGAGGAAATCCACGGAAAGCGGCCCCCGTCGTCAGGTCTGCGGATGCGCGGCGGCGAGCGCCGGGAATTCCAGCCACGGGTCGCTGAGCGCCCCAAGGGCAAGGCGCTCGTGCTCGGTGTGGTGCACGCGGAAATAGGCCATCACCCTGGGAACGGCACTGATGTTGAGGCCCACCCGGTGCGGAACGAGGTGGTGCATCACCACGACGTCGCCGGGCTCCCCGGTGAACGCCGTCCCGTCCTGGGCGTCGAGGTCGGGCGGGGTCTGGGCGGCCTGGCCGCGCACCCACTCGTCGGCGAAGTAGGAGGCCATCCGCCGGTGTCCGCCGGGCACGTAGTGCAAGGCGCCGGCGTCGGCGGTGGCACCGCCCGACAGGACCACCCCGACGATCAGGGTGAAGGTGTTCAGGTCGCTTGCGTCCAGGTGGGGGCAGGACACCCCGTCCACGTGCATCGCCTTGACAGGCTGGGCGGCGTTGTAGGGCAGCCTGATCTGGATCTGCGCCCGGGACACCGGGGCGCACTTAGCCGGGTGGAGCAGCTGGTGGACGAGCGTGCTGATCCCGCTGCCGTCGTACAGGGCGAGCAGGTCAGGATGGTCTTCGAGCTCCGGGGCAAAACTCCGGTTGGTGTACGCGTTCAGGCGGGCGGGATCGTAGGCGGTGGACATCCAGCCGTCGACCAGAGCGGCAGCCCGGACGAGGAGGGGGCCGCTGATCACGGCCCGGCGTATCAGGATGCCGTCGGTGACGAAGCGGTCAAGTTCGGTGGGCGACCACTCAGGGGGGCCGGATATGGGCATGGGCGGGTTCTCCTGCGGTGCGGGCCCCGCCCCCGGGTCGGCTTCGCCGGGGGCGGGGCGAGGGTCAGCTGCGGCGGGCGAGGAGCACGTTGAAGACGGCGTTCTCCGTCAGACCTTCGGTAGCGGCGTGCTCGGTGAGCAGGGCGCGGGCCCGGCGCTCGAAGTCGTCGACCCGGTCGCCGAACAGGGGGCGGGCGGCGAACGAAGTGGAGTACAGGTATCCGATGACTTCGGCGGGAGTCCATGTCCGTACGAGTGAGAGAGCGTGCTCCTCGACCTGGTCGAACGCGGACTCGGCCAGGACCTCCCGGTAGGGGCGGTTGTGGGCGTCGTACGTTTTGCCCGTGCCAGCCCGTCGGTCCGGGCCGGTGTACTCCTGGATCAGTGCGCGCAGGTCATCCGTCCAGCGGCTGCGCGCGGTCCACAGACTGCCGTCGCCCATCACCGCGACCACCGCTTTGGGGGCCGTGCAGGTCTCCAGCAGGGACAGCACGGCAGGTTGGTCCATCCAGTGGAAGGCGCGGCAGATGGTCACGAGGTCGGCCTGCCAGCCGGAAGGCGGGACGAAGGCTTCGGCGGAGGTGTGGTGCAGGCGGACAGTGACAGGGAGGTCGGCCAGCGCCCGCTCGGCATGGGCGAGCATGTCCGCGTCGCGTTCGACGACGTCGATCTCGGCGACGGCCTGGTGCAGGGCGAGAGCGACCTGCCCGGTGCCGGCCCCCAGGTCGAGAAGGACCGGGTGGGGGGCGGCGGACACCGCTTCGGTGAGCAAGCTGACTGCTTCGGCGGGGATGCCGGGCCGGTAGGTGGCGTAGTAGGGGGCTGTGGTGGCGAACTCGCTCATGGTGCGGGGCTCCTGGCCGTGAGGGGGCGGGTGAGGACGGTCTGCACGACGTGGTCGGCCGCAGCCGACAGGCCCGCGACGGCAGTGACCCACGGGGTGGGGCCGGCCGGTTGCGGGGGCGGGGCGGACGGGCTGCGCCGGTCGCGCACCCACAGGGCCTGGGCGCCCGCCGCGCGGGCGCCTAGTACGTCGTAGACGTAGCTGTCGCCCACGTGCAGCACCTCGGCGGGAAGCACACCGTGCAGACGGGCAACAGTCTGCACGGCCCGCGGGTCGGGTTTGGCGAACCCGACCCGCCACGAGGGATAGTGCGCCCGCACATGGGGTGCGAAGAGGGCCCGGACATCGCACCCTTGATCGTCCCAGTACGTGACGTTCGACAAGGTGACGACGGGCACCACAGCCGCGATCCGGGCCAGCGCCTCGCTAGATCCCGGCCACACCGTGAACGAGGCCGGCCGGTGTGTGCGGGGGAAGTCCGACCGAGTGATGCCCAGTTGACGGCAGACCGCTCCGACGGCCTCCTCGTCGTCGGGTGCTGCCGCGTGCAGATGTTGCTGGACCACGCGTTTGGACTGCTCCGCGGGCAGAGCGGACAGCGAGCTGAGCCGTTGCGTGAAGGAGACCCCCTCGGGCTCCCCGAGGGTGTAGCCCACGTCGACGGACACCAGCCGCACTTGCGGCGGCATGCCGAAGCTCACGGTGCCTCCTGGCCGGGGGCGAGGGAGGCGACGATCATGTTGATGCGGGTGTCGCGTACCTCCTTCTCGCGGGCTTCGCCGAGGAAGGTCAGCATCTGGCGGGCGTCGGGACCGGTCCAGGAGGAGAGATCTACCCCGGCGGTCTCGGCCGCCTGGGCAAGGTCGGCGGGCACGTTCGGCGGACGGGAACCGTGCGGCAGCAAGAGCGTGCCGCTCCAGCGACCGGAATCCCGCATGTCTGGCTGCTCGCCGGAGAGGGGGGCGAGCATGGAGATGTCGTCGAAGGAAAAGATCCGCACCCGCACCGTCATGAGGTCCGGCGGGGTGCCCAGCAGCAGGCGCGCGCTGAGGAAGGTCTCGCGGCCGGTGAGCCGGTCGTCCAGGACGAGCAGCAGACCGTGCTGCGGGTCACGGCGGACACAGCCCTTCACCTCGATTCGCTCGGTGCTCGCAGGTCCCGTCACCGCCGTACCTCCACACCGAGTCCCGGACGCTGGGGCACCGCGACGGCGCCGCCCGACGGACTGAGGGTGGCCGTCAGCGCCCGCTGCCGGCGCGGCTCCCACACCACCTGGTACTCCACCGCACCCGCAGCGCGCGGGTAGGCCGCCGCCAGCTGCACCGCGGGCACGAACGCCCGGCCGTGAAGGTGCACCGGCACCCCACGCTCGGCAGCCATCCGCATCCAGGTGCGCGCCTGCGTGATTCCGCCGCACCACACCACGTCGAAGGTGAAGGCCAGCGGCGGGCAATGGTGCAGCAAGTCCCGGGCCGCGCCGGTATGCGGCACCCGCTCGCCGTACGCCACGGGCAGCGCGGACGAGGACATGAGAGCGGTGTACGCGGCGCGGTCGGTGTCGGCGAGCGGGTCTTCGACCCAGTGCACGGCGTCTTCCGGGAGCAGCGAGCCGACCTTGCCCGCCAGTTCCCCGTCCCAGCTGCCCTTCGCGTCCAGGGCCACCGGCTCTCCCGCCCAGTCACGGGCCCGCATCACCTGGTCGGCTACCTGCTGGGCATCCTGTGCGCCCAGCGACCATTTGGTGAACGCGTACTCCTCGTCCGCAGTCCTGCGCACGGCGGCAGACGCACCGACGGAAGCCAAGTCCAGCGACAGCCACGAGGCGTATACAGGTACGCGGTCGGCCGGCGTGCGGGTCAGCAGAGCCGCCACCGGCAGATCGGCGAGCCGTCCGTGCAGGTCCCACACGGCACAGTCCAGTGCGCCCAGCGCCCACCGGCCCAGCCCCGCACTGTGCGTGCCGAGCCGTTGCAGGAGAACGCCTGCGAGCTGGTCGTGGTCGGCGACGGGAAGACCTCGGGCGGCTTGTCCCCACCCGGTGGCGATCAGGGCTGCGGGAAGTTCATCGACCGGACCGAAGGAGCCAGAAACACCGCCCGCCTCGACCACTACCGCGTACCGGCTGTCGCCGTCGGCGTACCTTCCTGCCTGCTGGTCGGTGAGGCGGACGACGCTGACCTTGTCAATGACCGCGTCAACGCTGGTCTGCATCAGGCCAGTTCCTCTCCCGCGTAGCTGTAGAACCACAACGGCCGGTAGCACTCCCAGCCGACCGGCCGCAGCCCGCTGGGCTTCATCAGGCCCTCGAGGATCTGGCGTGCGGCGAGGTAGTAGTCGAGCGTCTCAGCACCGGGGACCCGCAGGCCGGCCATCATCAGGTTGTGGGCCTGGAAGACCTGGAAGTTCGGGAAGCAGCTCACCTCACCTGCCAGGGACGCGACGCCGTCCCGCATGTCCTCCAGCGGATCCAGCCCCACGATGAGGGTGAAGGAGGTGCCGAGCCCCCGCCCTGCGGCTCGGGCCAGCAGCCCCGGCATCTGAGCAGGCTCCAGCGACGCCTTGGACGCCTTGTTCACCGCAGCCCGGCGGGTGAAGCACTCCACGGTGAGGCGCAGTGTGAACGGCGCGACCTCGCTCGCCAGCATCTCCATCGCCCGGTTACTGCGCAGGACCGAGGTCAGGAACCCGATGGTGGGACGTATTCCTGCCCGGTCCAGCGCGCCACGCAGCTCGGTGAGGTGTGCCAGGGCGGCCTCTTCGCGCTCGAAGCACCCGGTGGAGACCGTGACGTCGGCCAGTTCCCGCAGGTCCCCGTGTGGGTGCTGCTCGGCGAGTGCGTGCAGCAGTTCGTCCAGGCCCTCGCTCTCCCCCATCCGGGGGTCCTGCGCTGCCTCCAGGGTGTTGGGGCAGTAGCCGCAGCCCACGCAGCGGCTGCGGGCGTTCGGATTGAGCGTGGCGGCCCGGCCGTCGTTGCGGAAGTACCCGCCGACCGCCTCATCGGCCGCGACCTGCTCGACGTGGGCGACCACCCGCCCGTCCAGCCACAGAGCGTCACCGCGCAGCCGGAACGGGGACGCAGGCCGGTTGAGCGGCACGATGATCTGCCAGACCACCTCGGGGCGGCGGACAAGACGCAGATTGACCCGGGCCCGGTGGCGTTCGGCGTGGTCGGAGGAGATGCCGAAGAGGTTGATGGCAATCAGCAGGGCGTCCTCCAGCGGGACGTCGTGGGCTCGGGCGCTGCGTTCCACGTCGTTCAGCCGCTGGGCGCCGGTCGCGCGCGGCGCTGTGGACCTGTCGGAAAGGGGAGCGGGGGAGGTCGAGGACACGGGTTCTCCGTCCGGGGTCAGGGGGCGTTGAGGAACCGTCACCGAAGCCGAAGGCCAGGGTGCGAGCACTCGTCATCGCTTTGGGGGAAGTGGGGCCAACGCCAGTGGGCGTTGCTGCCGGGAGCATGGATCTCGTGCTGCGGTGCGGCCGAGCGGTGAAGCGCTGTCCCGGCGGGCGCCTGCGGAAAGAGGGCTGCGGCACCGCACCTGAACTGGGGAAACGTGCTGGGAGCAAGGGTCAGCGTCCGAATGCGGCGGACGGACAGCGCGAGCCGGGGATCTGTGCCCCGCAGCTCCAGCACGTACGACTCTCCTGCCGCCAGAGCTTGTTCCACCGCACTGCGCTCGTGCCGCGGGCGCATCAGCCACGAGCGCACGGCACGGCGAGTCGGGGAAGGGCAGATCTGCCGTACACCGGCGGCGCCGTTGCGGAGGTAGGCGAAGGCGGCCGTTACGTCCGGGACCGTATGCGAGGCCAGGACGAGCAGCTGTGGCCGTGGTGTGCGGACGTGAGCGGTGAATTGGCACAGCACCTGGTCCATGACGCCTACCGAGGGGGGCGGCGGTACCAACTCGCTCGGTGCTAAGTCGCTCAGCATGACACTCCTTCTCGTAGGACGCCGTGCGGGGTTGCTGCCTGCGCTGATGCGGGGCCAGGTGCCAGAGACGTGCCGCTCCGCAAGCCCCAAGGTGTGCGCTCAGCCCGGTGATCTCACAGTTCGTTGATCACGCTGTGGAGGCGGCAATGTGCACAGGGTGCCGGGTATCGATGATGGGGGCGTCTCGGCCCACAGGCAATACAACCCACAGGAAAACTTTTCCTCGGGGCAGATTGGCCTATTCCCAACTCAGGCCCAGCCACTAGGATTTCCCCTGATCGAGGAGGTGGAATGGCGGTCGAACCAACCCCCCGAAGGCGGCGGCTCGGAGCCGAACTCAAGCGCAGGCGAGAGGATCTCGGATGGACAGTTGAGGAGGCGGCCCGTCAGCTGGGCTACAAGTCCGCAGGCACCGTCAGCAAGATCGAAAAGGGAACACAGGGCGTCACCATCCAGCAGTTGCCCCACTTCTTTGAGGTCTACGGGATCACCGATGCCTCGCTGCGCGAAATGCTGCGCGAACTCGTCCGCCGGGGCGGCGAGCATGACTGGTGGCAGCGTTACGAAGGAGTCGTCGACGACCCGCTGGGTGACTACCTCTCACAAGTCGAACTCGCCAGCGGCCTGTTCGTCTGGAACAGCCTCACCCTCCACGGACTGGTACAGACTCGCGCCTACGCCAGGGCGGTCACCGAAGCGAGCCGAGTGTGGAAGACGGCCGAGGACATCAACCGCTTCGTCGAACTACGCATGGAGCACCAGGAAGCCATGGCCGGCCGCACTCCGCCGCTGAAGTTCTGGGCCGTACTGCCAGAAGAACTGCTGCTGCGAGAGGTCGGCGGCCCGGCGGTCATGCGCGAGCAGATCCAGCACCTCATCACCCTGGCCAACGACGACCCGAACACGACGCTCCAGGTGCTCCCGCGCACCTCGGGCGCACACGCAGGCATGGACGGCTCCTTCATCCACCTCACCTTCCCCGCCGGCCCGGACGTCATCGTGATCGAATCCATGCGCGCCTCGCTGCACATCAACCATCCAGACAGCGCCGAGCTCTACCGCACCACCGGCAGCCTGCTCAAATCCGAAGCCCGCACGCCGAAAGAATCCGTCCAGATACTCGCGTCCATCGCCAAGGAGCTCGCATGATCCCCAACCCGCCTCCACAGCAGCGTGCCGCCGCCGGTCAGTACAGCAGTGCTGTCTGGCGCGTGAGCAGCCACAGCAGCGGAGGAACCAACTGCGTCGAAGTGGCCACGCTGGGTTCCACGACCATCGGCGTCCAGGACTCCAAGAACCGTCACCTCCCTCCGCTGCTCATTCCGAACGCCGCGTTCACCCGCTTCATCGGCTTTCTGTCGCTGCCGCAGCCGGAGGAACGCGGCCCGCACCGAGCTTGACCGTCAAGACCCGATGGGGCCTTAAGGATCGAGGAAAGAAGCTGCGCGAGGACCTGGACGTGTCAGGGCTTGGTTCCCGTGTAGCGCGGTAGTGCACCCCGATGGCCGGGAGGTACGCCCGCGCAGGCATCGCGCGCGATTCACCTCACCACAGGCCCAGCTCGTCCAGGAGTACCGCCGCGTTAGGCAACGGGGCGGTTGGTAGGCCGGTGAGGAGGTTCTCGGGCAGATCAGCCTTAGACGCCAGGGTGATCATCTCGCGCCATCGGCGGACCTGGTCCCACTGCTCAGCCCATGCCGGCCGCAGCTCGTCGGCGGGGACGCTCTCCAGGTGCCTCCCGTCGGCCAGGAGTCGGGCGGCCGTCTTGGGGCCCACACCGTGCACCCCTGCGATGCCGTCCGAGGGATCACCGGTCAGGGCCCGGAAGTCGGGCCACTGCGCGGCGTGTACGCCATAGCGGAGTGGGATGTGCTCTCCGGTTGTATAGCGCAGGTCGGCGCGGACCCCAGTGTTCAGCAGACGTACGTGAGGGTCGGCGAGTAGTTGGATGAAATCCTTGTCGGCGGTCATGATGTCCGCCTTCCGGCCGCTGGTTCGGGCACGGTAGGTGAGGGTGGCAACGACGTCGTCTGCCTCGCAGCCATCGTGCTCGACCCACCGGACACCGCAGTGGTCCAGAGCGACCTTCACCTGGGCGAGGGACTCCAGCAGGCCCGCATCGGGGGCGGCCCGGTGTGCCTTGTAGGAGCTGTCCTGCTCGACTCGCCCCAGCGCGCCAGTCTCGGAGTCGAAGGCGACGAAGAGTTCGTACCCGGCAGCGTGCTCGGTCTGGGCTTTGCGCAGCAGCGCGGCGAAGCCGAAGACCCCTGTCCGGTCGACGTTCTTGTCCCGGCTGAGGATGCGCGTAGCGAAGCCGTGCCACGCCCGGTACAGCAGGTTGTGGCCGTCGACAAGGAGCAGGGGAACGGTCACGGCGTGGCCTCCAGGGTGTGGTGCGTGCTGGTGGGTGCCGGTGACCGCGGCGTACGGGCATCCGCGAGCGGATGGTGGATGAGTTTAGCCAGCCAGGACACTGCGCGGTCTGAGGGATGCGAGCGGCGTGGCGAGGCAGGCGGTGTTGGACTGCCTCCGAGCGGAACGGCCCAGCCGCACAGCCCCCTTCTGGGGGGTGTCGTGGTTGCCCATGAGTAGCGCTGGCCGAGGCCGGTGGCGAGGCAAAGGGCGGCGGCCCTGGTGCCGTCTGAGGTAGGGCAGCCGGGTGGCGGTGTCTTTCGGTGGTGGTCCAGTGGCCAGTGCTGGTCGTGCCTCCTGGGGCAGGCGCGGGACTACTGGTCGTCGAGGTCTTCACCGAAGGTGACGTTCAGCTCGGCGGCGAGGGCCTCGGCGAGTTGGAGTGTCTGTGCATGGTCGATGACGACCTGTTTGAGCGAGCCCAGACCGCGAAGCTGGGAGAGGTCGTTTCCCCGGAGGTCCAGGCCGCGGTACTTTCCGCCGTCGAACTCGGTGCCGCGTAGATCGCAGTCGTCGATCAGCGCGGCACCGAGATCGACAGCGGTGAAGGTGGTCTCGCGCAGCGAGCATTTAGCGAAGATCACGGGGCCGGTGGATCGGACGCGGGTGAGCGTACTGAGGTTGAGCTTGCAGTTCTCGAACAGGACGTTGTCGAGCGTGACATCGTCCAGTGCGGCTCCCATGAGCTTGCAGTCGCGGAAGACGGTTCGGGAGACCTTGCTGTCGGTCCACTGCAGGGATGACAGGTCGCAGCCGGTGAATTCCACGGAGTCGACGCGCAGCTTCTCCAGCCTGGTGCGCTGAGTCTTGAGGTTGGTGATCCGTCCGTCCATCAGGTGGGTGTCGGCAAGATCGAGGTCCCGTAGATCGGCGTCGGCGTAGTGGAACTCCGCCACCCGGCCACGGCCACCCTCCAGCGAGGTGATGTTGGAGAGGTAGAGGCCCGGCTCATTCAGGGCGGGGAGTGTGACGCTCGTACGGCGGATCGTGCGGGTGTCCATCAACAGCCTTTCAGAGAGGTGGCTCGGTCGCCGGTGCTGCTGGCAGGCTCCGGGACCTGCCAGCAGCAGCGTGGCCTACTTCTTCTTGTTCCAGTTGTCCCAGGTCGGGCGGTTGTCGAAGGGAGCCGGGTTCTTCGCCCAGTTGTCCCACGTGTTGCGTCCTGAACGCGAAAAGGAGTTGGTAGTAGGACAGCTTCCAATAGCGGTGCTGTGCGGAAGATGAAGGTTTCGTGGCCCTTCGGAGCCGCCCTGTGGGGGGAGGTTTCAAACCACCTCATGCTGCGTTGGGGTAAAGACCGTCGTGGTGAGCGATGAGGAAAAGGCGTCGTAAGAGGCGTCAGGTGGGGATCGGGAAGACGAACGCAAGTGAATCGCTGCTGACGCGTCGTAAGAAAAACAGATGACATCAAAACCGGGGTGTTACGTGGACTCCGGGATGAGCCTGGCGGGTGCCCGCTTATTGGCCAGGTGGTGTCCGGCGTGCAGGCGACGTGAGTCCGATCTGCGGCTTCCGTACGGAACAGGAGAAAGCGTGCCCCGACACCGTCCACCGCGTCGTGGTGGCGAGAGGGAGTGCCCCAAGCGGACGCAACTGCGAGGGGTCGAGTACCGATGCGGGGCACGTTGGCGGACCGGCTCGTAGTAGTGATGAAGCCTCTGTAATGGGGGTGGAGCGAAGGGGCCGGGTCGTTCGTGACTGAGTTGATCACATCAACCGGATGTGTCCGGGAGGAGTGCGATGGGCCAGTTGAAGTCATCGACCAAACCGTTTGAAATTTCGAAGTGGGAGATCAAGGAGGCATGGGAGGAAGTCAGAGCTAACAAAGGCGCGCCCGGTGTGGACGGACAGAGCGTTGAGGACTTCGAGAAGGACCTGAAGAGCAATCTCTATAAGGTCTGGAATCGGATGTCGTCGGGCTCGTACTTTCCGCCTCCGGTACGCGCGGTGGAGATTCCCAAGCCACACGGTGGCGGCACGAGAATGCTCGGCATTCCCGCTGTCGCTGATCGGGTGGCGCAGACCGTAGTGGCTAGGCATCTGATGCGAAGGGTGGAGCCAATTTTCCACCCGGACAGTTTCGGATATCGGCCTGGACGGTCCGCCCTGGACGCGGTGGGCAAATGCAGGGAACGCTGTTGGAAAAGGAGCTGGGCGGTAGAGCTCGACATCGCCAAGTTCTTCGACAGTGTGCCCTGGGGCCTGCTTGTCAAGGCTGTGGAAGCGCACACCGACGCCGTTTGGGTGAACTTGTATGTGCGGAGATGGCTTGCCGCTCCGCTCGTCATGCCCGACGGGACTCTGCGTGAACGGGAACGCGGGACCCCGCAAGGGGCTCCGGTGTCTCCCGTCCTGGCGAACCTGTTCCTGCACTACGCGTTCGACACCTGGATGGCCCGGGAGTTCCCGACCGTCCAGTTCGAACGGTATGCGGATGACGCGGTGCTGCACTGCGTCAGTGAGTACCAGGCCCGCGAGGTGCTGGCCGCGCTCACGGACAGGATGGCCGAAGTCGGGCTGCAACTGCACCCGGCCAAGACCCGGATCGTCTACTGCAAGGACGGAACGCGACCACGCTCCTACGAGCACACCGCGTTCACGTTCCTTGGGTACACGTTCCGCGCGAGGAAGAACCGGCACAAGAGCGGCAGGGTGTTCCTGTCGTTCGAGCCGGCGATCAGCAGGGAAGCCCTGACGAGGATCGGACGGACGGTGCGTTCCTGGCACCTGCACACCCGGACCGATCTGACCTTCAAAGAGCTCGCACAGAGGCTGAACCCTCTGGTGTCGGGCTGGCTCAACTACTACGGGCGTTTCCGGCCGTGGGAGTTGGAAGTCTTCGCGATGCGCATCAACGCCTACCTGGTGCGATGGGTCCGCAAGAAGTACAAGCGGTTCGCGGCCAAGCGGAAGGCGCTGGCGAAGGTGCAGGAGATCGCGAGGCGATACCCCCGCATGTTCGCGCACTGGCGCCTCATGCCAACGGTGAGTGCCGTGGCGGTCTGAAGATCAGAGCGACAAGAGCCGTGTAACGGGAGACTGTTAAGCACGGTTCTGTGAGGGCCGGGGGGTGAGATTCCCCCCGGCTACTCGGCGGCCGGTTGTCCCACTTTTCTTCAACGGTCACCGGGGCCGGGACGTCGTGCGTGGCGGTCAACTCCATCACGATGGGGGCGTCGGACGTGGCGAGTTGGTCCAGGATGGTCATGCGGCAGCCTCCTTGGTTGCGAGCGTGGACAGGGCCGTGACCAGGGCTTGCCGGGATACCCGGCAGTAGTTGGTCTCGGTGGTCGTGAGGTCGCCGTTCTCGAAGAACCGGTTGGCGGCCTGGGCGCCACGGCAGAAGTCGAAGAACTCGCATGCGGACTGGCAGCGGTCGAGGCCGGTGAGGAAGTCGCGTACGTAGCGCAGCCGGTGGGCATTGCGGAGGATCTCGTGCAGGGGGCGGTCGAGGATGTTGCCCGCCAGGAAGTCGCCGTATTCGGGCGCCGCCGTGTCCGCGAGTTCCGGGGAGAGCAGGACCACGTCGCCCTTCCAGGAGACGGTGGGGATCGGATCGAGGCGGCGCTCGTCCCATTCGGTCCTCCGGCCGGAGCGGATTAGCTGGAGGTACTCGGCGAGGCGTTCGACCTCCCGGACCGCCGGGGCGCCGGGGTGCGCGCGGGTCCAGGTGAGGGTGCGGCGCCAGAACTCCTCGGCCTGAACCGCGGTGGGCGGCTGCCGGTCGGTGTTGACGCCTTCGATCTCCTCGATGTTGAAGCCCACCGAATGGCCCCCCAAGGAGCTCAGGAACTCCAGCAGTTCTTCCGGCATGGCGATGCCCAGGGTGCCGACCACCGAGATGACGGAGAACGGGATGCCCTGCTCGCGCAGATGCGCGATGCCGCCCAGGATTCGGTCGAAGGCAGGCTTGCCTCGCAGGTCGACGCGCTCGGCGTTCAAGGCGGCCGGCCCGTCGATGCTCACCCCCACGCGCACGTCGTACGCAGCCAGCAGGTCGCACCATGTCTCGGTGATCAGCGTCGCGTTGGTCTGCACGTAGTGGTGGATGCGGCCCGCCCGCCGCAGGGCATCGAACGGCGCGAGCAGGGCGGCGAACTTCTGCTGGCCGACGGCGAGCGGTTCTCCGCCGTGCCAGACGATGCCGATCGGCTGGCCGTTGTCGTCGAACTGGGCCACCGCCTGGGCCAGGGTCTCGGCCACCTCCAGGGGCATGTGGTGCGTGAGCTTGCGGAAGGGCAGGTAGCAGTATTGGCAGTCGAGATTGCACCAGGTCGTGGGCTGGACCACCACGGTCTGCGGGGCCGCGAACCGCTGCTGGTAGCGGGCACGCCACGGGGACGGGCGAGAGCGCATCAGGGTCCTCTCCTCGATGGACAAGGGGCATCCCCGGACGCGTACGGGCCGCGGGCCGGGACACGACCACGATCCGTCCCGAAGCGACGGGTACCTGATGACATCGCACTGTCATTGCCGATGACATGTCATCAGGAACCCGCTGACACTGTGCTGAAGTCGCATCACTTGCACCGAAGTTCGGGCGGTTCTCGGTGGGCTATCGTGGCGGGGTGCCTCGCTCGATTCTGATCCACGACGGCCAGACCGCCCGCGACGTCGGTCTGGTGTACTGCTGCTCGGGCTACCTCGTCGAGCAAGGCAAAGTGCTGCTGGTGCACCACAACCGCTTCGACAAATGGGTTCCGCCAGGCGGGCATATCGAGCCCGGGGAGTCCTTCGCAGGTACGGCGGTGCGTGAGTTCAAGGAGGAGACGGGGCTCCTGGTGGAGGCGATCTCCAGCCAGCCGGCCATCCACCCGGCCGACCACAACGCCACCCCAGAGCCGGTGCCGTTCTACGTGGACATCGAGCGCGAAGGCTTCCCCACGCCGGCGCTGGTCCAGTTCTTCTATGTCCAGCGCCAGCCGGGCACCCGGGAACAGGCTGTGGAGGCACAGCTCGAAGAGGTGCACGGGGCAGCCTGGTTCGGCCTGGAAGACCTCGGCACCCTCAAGACCTTCGACCAGGTCCGCTCCCTGGCACGGTTCGCCCTGCTGAACTACCCCGAGGCCGGCGAGCGCGCCACGTCGTAGGCGGCGGACTACCGCCCCGCGAGGCGATACCCGCTGGCCCCGTCCACCCTGCTGGCCAGCAGGAGCCGGGCCGGAGCCCCGCCGAAGGCTGCGGTGACAGCCTGGTTGAGGCGCTGGACGTACTTGGGTACCGAGGACTGGGCGACGTAGAGCTGTGCCGCGATCCGCGCGGTCGACACTCCGTCCTCGGGAGCCTCGTACACGACCTTCACCACGTCGAAGAGACGCTCCGACAGCTCACACACCACGTTTCCTTCGCTGCCGCGTGTCCCCAGGATGACGGCCCGTCCAGGGCCAAGGGCGACACGAACGATCGCCATCTCGGCCGACACCTCGCTCGCCTCCTCGGGGGCGGTGTCAGAAAGGTTCATCCGGGCCAGGCGCCGCATCGCTTCCTCGTAGGCCGACACCGTGTAGTACGCGGCCCGGATGGTGGCGCGCTTGCCCGAGGCGCCCGGCTCGTTCCACAGCCCGGCCTCCGGGTCCCACAGCGCGTTCATCAACGTCCATGCCTTGGCGAGGCGGGGATCGCGCGGGCTCGCGCCGGCCCGGATGACGGCCTGGGTGCAGAGCGCGTACGCCATGTGCTCCCAGGCGGTGCCCTGCACGTCCTTGTCGTCCTCGACGAACTCCTCCCACCGGTGGTGGTTGTGCAGCAGCCACTGGCCGGCCTCGACGACCACGTCGGACAGCCGCTTTCGCTGCACGGGGCCATGCACGCCGCCCGCCTCCCGCGGGCCGTCCCGGTAGGCGGGCTCGCCGCCGGGCCCGGTGCCTGAGCAGACGGCCGACAGTGCGAGCAGGCACAGCGCCGTCTTGCTCGGGCTCGGGTCGGTGTCGATGTAGGTACGCCACCCCCATGCCCCGCTGGGGCGCCGGTGGTAGAGCAGGCCATGTATGCCGTGGTCGATCAGCGGGACGACGCGCTCCAGCAGGCTGCTGGTTTCCACGCCGCCGGGTAAGAGGAGGCCGGGGCCGAAGTCGTGGAGGGCATCCCTGAGTCCGGCGAGCCGGTGTACCACCAGGGCGGTCTGATGCAGCGAGGTGTCGTCGAGCCCAAGGACCTCGGGCCAGCCGTGGTCGACCTGGTGCTCCTCCAGCCACCTGACGCACCAGGCAGCGGCTTCTGCGACGCCGTGGTGGTGGAAGAAGCGCGGGTGGGACAGCAGTCCGGCCAGGCCGAAGGCGATGAACCGGGTGTGCTCACCACGACCGCCCTTGGGCCGGGGCCGGGAGTGCTCCGGGATGGCGCCGGTGAGGAAGTCGAGCCCCTGGCGCACCGGCTGCCCGGCGATGCCGGCGGCTCGCAGGATCGGCAGGACCTCGCTGGTGTTGACGATCGATGAAACCGAGGTCAGGGTGAGTCCCCACCCGCCGTCGTACCCCTGGTTGTGCAGCAGGGTCCGGGCCGCCTCGCCCGCTCTGGTTTCGAAGGCCGCGAGCCCCACGTGCGCACTCTTCATCATTCGCCTCCGCAGCCGAACCCGATTCGCCGGTCGGACCGTACCCAACTCGCTTACTTCCGACGCGCGTTCAGGGAACGGCGCTACCGTTCAGGCTCGGCGGGTCACCGCTTCAGGAACTGCCGGGCGCCGCGTAGCGCGGTGTGTAGCCGTTGCTGGGTTGCTCGGCTGTCGAGGCATACGGCGAGGGCTCCGCGAAGGGAGCTCTCTGCCCGCAGTCCCGTGGGCAGGCGAGTGGCGTCGAGTCCGTCGCGCTGGGCGATGAGCACGCCGAGCTCGTGACGACTCAGGGCGTCGGGCCCGCCGAGGTGGAGAATGCCGGCCTCGTCGCTGAAGGCGATCTCCAGGACAGCGGCGGCCAGATCGACCACATGGACGGGACAGCGGACATCGTCGGTGAACAAGGCGCCGACGCTGGTGCTCGCGGCGAGCTGATGGACCAGGCGCTCGTGTGCGGAACCTCCGTCGCCGATGATCAGCGAGGTGCGGGCGACGGCCGCCTCCGGGTAGACGGCGAGGATGCCGCTCTCCGCAGCGGCTTTGGCGGCTCCGTACGGGGTCACGGGGTCTGGCTTGCACGACTCGTCGTAGCGCTGCTGGGAGCCGGAGAACACAGCATCCGAAGACATGTGCACCATGCGGACCCCGAGGCGTGCCGTCGCCAACGCGAGGTGCAGCGGCCCCTCTGCAGTGACGGCCCAGTCGTCCAGACCGCTGGATGCATTGATCACCGCGCGCGGGTTCACCTCGGCAACCACGGTGGCCAGGCTCGCTGTGTCCCGAAGGTCCAAGTGGATCCAGGCCGTGGGGGAAGCGACGCTCGGTTCGGTCGCGTACGTCGCGACGGTTGTGCACCCAGCTGCGCCAGCCTGCCGGACGAGCTCGGAACCCAGGAAGCCGCTCCCCCCGATGATCAGAACCGGCGCCAGGTGGTCTGCACGTTCAGACTCGTTATGGCTGCGTTCCATGGTCTTCCTTGTGGGTGAGACGGGAGTGCGCACGAGGGGTCACCGCACCAGGAGGTCGGTGACCGAGAGGATCGTGTCCAGTTGGAAGCCTGCTGTGCGGCTCAGAGGGAGGGGCGAAGGGCGCAACGCCTCTTCGGCAGCCTGCAGCCACTGATCGCACCGGGTTTCGGTCTCCTGCCGCAGGGCACCCAGCCGCACGTTGGTGAGGGGCGAGTTCCGCCGCTCGGGGAGGGCGTCGAGGGCGCGCAGGAGCATGCCGCAGGCGCGGAGTGGGGTGAGGTGGGCGAGGTCCTGTCCGGCGCCTGCGTGAGGGTGCGAACGGTAGGAGCGGGCCATGGTGTCCATGATGGCGAGGGTGTCGGTGACCGCGGGCGTGAAAGGGCTGTCCGGCGGCAGGGGGAACTGCTGGGTGATGGTGGTGAGGAAGGTGACCGCCTGCTCCAGGTGCTCGGCGGCGCGTGCGGCGGGAAGGTCGTGGGGGCTGCTGGTCCACATCGGCATCTCGGGCATCAGCGCATAGCGGGCACCGCGCCGGTGGGCGTAGTGCACGCTGCTGGCCCCGGAGCTGCGGAATTGATCGGGGGGTGGGAGCACGAAGACGCCGGGGCCCACGCTGGGCCAGTCGAGGGCGTCCGACGGGTGCTCCTCTACGGGCAGTTCGTACCGTGCGCTGGCCTGGTGCAGGAGGGGTACGAGCGCGGGGTCGGCCTGAGAGGTGAGAAGGAAGGTTCCCCCGGTGTCGGCGCCGTGGAGCGAGAGGTACACGTGGGGTCGCACGGTGTCGATGACGTGCGCCAGCGCGGCGGCCTCGGGGAGCTGCGCGGCGGTGCCGGGCTGGGGCAGGGCCCACTCGGGCTGGTCTGTCCGGGCGGGGCGGAAGAACCCGCGGTGGTAGCTCTCCAGGGTCGGCTCGCCGTTCTGCTGGGTCCAGGTGTTGAGCCGGGCGCCGTCCGGGTCGAGGCAGGGCATCAGGTACCAGGAGACGTGGGCGCTCGCTTCGGGGTGCTGGGACAGGAGGCGGCCGAGGCCGTCGAGGACCGCGAGACCTATGTGCTCGTGCGGATGCGGGCCGCCGACGACAAGCACGCGAAGCGGTCCTCCGGGGACGGTGACGAGGTGCAGGGGCTCTCCGGCCCGGGAGCGCCCGGCCTGCGTCATCGTCCATCTCTCTCGGTGGCGGTGGGTCAGCTCGCGCAGCAGCGCGGTCAGCTCTTCGACCGTGGGTGGGCGGCGGACCCCGTGCCACAGGTCCGCGGGCAGCAAGTCCCGCAGGGCCGGGTTCGCGATGGCGGGGGCGCTCCTCATTCGGCGGTCTCCAGGGCGGCTGAGGAGGGTGAGCAGCGGTACGGAGTGAAGGTGGCTGGGGGGTGGCTGATCGGCAGGTCCGGGCGCCAGGCAGTCAAAATTTGGGCACTGCACACGAAGAGCCCGTCGGGAAGTTCGTGGACCGGCGTCCAGCGCCAGGAGCCGATGATCTCACCGGGCTGGTCTGCGGGGATACCGTTCCACCGGTCGACCCGGGCGGCGATGGTCATCCGTACGACGTCGCCGACGTGGTCGAGGAGGGTGCCCAGCAGTACGACGTCCGCGACCGTTGCCTCCAGCCCAGTCTCTTCGCGGAGTTCTCGGACGACGGCCTCCTCCAGGGACTCCCCGGCCTCCACGGTCCCTCCGGGGCATTCGACGGTGCCGCGTTCGTGCTCGCCGATCAGGACGTCGCCCTGCGGGTTGGTGACAATGACGCCAACACCGAGCGCGGCATGGGGAACGGGCGGCCGGCTCGTACGGGGACGGCTCGACACCTGGCGCGCGGAGCGGCCGGGCAGACGGCGGGCCGAGATGAGTTGCTGGACGACGGGGTTCTCGTCCTCGACCGGTGCCCGGAGGAGTTCGATGTTCTCGACGACGAAGCCGTACTGGGTGAGGAGGTCCTCCCAGAGCAGGCTGCTCAGCACCCACATCTGTACGGGCAGCGGCGGGTCGTCACGCAGGCGGATTTCCTGCTCGCGCGGAGCGACTTCCGAGGACGGGCCGTGGCCGTGGAGATCGGTGTGCAGGACGGAGAAGACGAGGGGCGCGCCGTCGCGCAGACCGTCTCGCAGGGCGGGCAGTGCGTGGTGCGGGTCGAGGTAGGCCAGGGTGCCGATGGCGTAAGCGGCGTCGTACGGCTCGGGGTGGGGGAGGAGGTCGACCATGTCGCCCAGCAGGAAGTCGACGCCCGCGACGTCGGTGTGGGCGTCGAGGGCGCGTTGGTGCTGGGTGGGCGACATCTCGATCGCGGTCACGAGCGCACCGTGGGTCTGGGCGAGGTGTACGGCGTGGTGGCCGGCCCCGGAGCCGATGTCGAGCACGCGTTTGCCGCGGATCTCGCCGAGAATCTCGGCACCGGGACCGACGTCGGGCCACAAGCCCCAGCTGATCCGTCGCGGGACGTCGGGCGTGAAGCCCCGGTCCAGCTGCCGCTGGCCGTAGACGGTCCAGCTCTGTTCGTACGACGGGGGCGAGTCCATGGGCATCTCCGAGGTAGGGCGGTCGTGGGGTGGAGTGGTCAGGGCTGCAGGGTGTAACAGCGGAGGACATCGAGGTCCGCGGTACGGACGACGGACCAGCGCGCGGTGAGGATTTCGGCGTCCGCGCTGGTGATGCCGAGGTCGTGGAGGGGATCGGTCGGGGCCCGGCGCCCGGCGATCTCGGTGACGACCCAGAAACGGCCGCCAGGGGCCAGGAGTTGACGGACCCGGTGCAGGAAGCCGGGCTTGTCGGCTGCCCACCGGTAGACCAGGCGGCACGTGATGACCGCGTACGCGGAGTCGGGGAGGGTGTCGTCGGAGGTGATGTCTGCGCACCGCCAGGTGGGGTTGGTACCGGGGGTGGTGTCCAGAGCTTCGGCGAGGGCGATGGCGCTGGGGGCGCAGTCGATGCCGGTGGTGCGGTAGCCGAGCTGGTGGTGGAGATGGCGGGTCAGGGTGCCGTCGCCGCTGCCGATGTCGAGCGCGGGGCGCCCCCTGCCGGGGCCGAGGTGGGCGGCCAGGAGGGCGGTCTCAGCCGGGACGAGCGGGCGGTAGCGGCGGCCGTCGGCCCAGAGCGGTTCCCAGTAATCCTGCGGCGACTGGAGCATGTGCATTTCCTCCTGGGCAGGTGTGTGGTCGGCCATGGGGCGATCCGTCGGGACGGGCGGTGGGGTTCGGGTGTTGGGGACGTCAGGCCCAGCCCATGGCGGTGTACGGCACTCCGCGGGCGATGGCGTCCAAGGCGGTGCGGGTGTATTCCACCGTCGGGTCGGGGAGGGTGGCCAGCGGCCACCAGGCCCACTCGGTGCAGCAGTCCGGTTCGAGGACGGCCGGTTCGCCGTCCCACCGGGTCGCGGTGAAGAAGAGCTGGATGCGGGGGATGGGGCTGTTGTGGTCGCGGAGGTCGAGGGTGTGGACGAGCGACAAGTCGTCCTCTTTCAGGGCGAGTCCGGTCTCTTCCTCCGCTTCCCGGATCATGCAGGCGATGGCTGATTCGAATGCTTCCCGATGGCCGGCGGGCAGGTGCCAGGCCGAGGGCGCGAAGGCGCTGTCCGGGTGGCGTTTGCCGAGCAGGACGGCTCCGTCGCGCAGCAGGACGAGGTGGGCTCCGACGATGCTGCGGCTGCGGGGATCGGCCGCTTCGCGGACCTGGATGGTGGGCAGTGAACCGGCGCTGTCGCGGGAGGGGTGCGGGGTGTCCTGGTGGGCCTGGAGGACGGCGAGGGTGCCGGGGTCCATGGTCATGTGCGCGGTCTCGTCCATCCGCGTCCACCGCAGTTGGATGCCCTCGTGCAGGTCGATCTCGTGCGCCGGCCGGTTGAGCGTGCCGTGGTAGATGCGGACGCGGTCTTTGAAGTCACCGCCTGCGTCGAGGGTGTCCAGGGTGATGAAGCCGGTGAGGTCGGGAATTTCCAGGCCGGTTTCCTCGGCGAGCTCCCGCACGATGGCTTCGTCGCACCCTTCGCCCTTCTCGGTGTTTCCGCCGAGCAGGGCCCATTGTCCTGGGCGCCAGATCGGCTTGTTCGCGTCGCGTAGGTGCAGCAGGTAGCGGCCCTGGTCGTCGGTCAGGAGGGCTGCGGTGCCGGGAATCACCGGCCAGTCGATCGTGACCAGCGTGTGCTTCTTGGTGAACACGTGGAGGCCCGGTGTGCTGCCGGGTTCCGGTGTGGCAGCGTGGGGGCGGACGGTGATCTGGGGGAAGAGGGCCGCGCGGTGGTTGCGCTGCCAGTGCTGGATCTGCTCGGCCATCTCGGTGGCCCCCGTGTGGCCGGCGGGCCCGTAGCCGTGGACGACGAACTCATACAGACCCAGCCCGTCGTCGCCCTCGCTGATCTTCTCGGTGGTCAGGCGGGCGAGCGAGGCGCCGCGTACGAAGGCGGCGCCGGGCCAGTGCGGCGGCGGTGGGCTGATGATGGTGGTGTCGGGGTCGGCGGACAGGCGGCAGAACCCGGGGAGCGCTCCGGACAGGTATAGAGGGAGAGCGTCGAAGGGTTCCTGCCCCCGGACGGTGACGTGCGTACGGACGGTCGCGGGACGTGCGTCGAAGGCCGGGGCGAGTTCGTCGACGGGCAGCGGTGTGCCGTCTTCGAAGGCGAGGTGGATGCCGCGTCCTGGGATGGTGCTGCGGTGGCTGTCCCAGGCGCCGTCGCCTTGCATGGGTACGAAGCTGCACGTGGTCAGCGGCCCGTCGCTGGTCAGCACGCCGTCCTGCTTGGTGAAGCCGATGGACCACGTGTACTGGTGCAGACGCAAGGGGGCGACCAGGCGTCCACCGTCGGCCACCAGGTCGATCCAGGGCAGGTCCCAGGTGTTGACGGTGACGATCACGGCGTCGAAGCCGCCGTCGGGTACGGCCTCGGCGGGCAGGTTCTCGGCGTCGGCGGTGATGACATGCACCCGGTCGTACCCGGTCGCGGTGAGGCAGCGGGCGGCGCGGTCGGTGACCTGCGGGTCGATGTCGAGGGTTGTGACGCTCCCTGTCTCACCGACGGCTTCGGCGATCAGGGCGGCGTTGTAGCCGCCCGAGCCGATCTCCAGTACGCGGTCGCCGGGCCGCAGGCGGGCGGCTTCGAGCATGTTCGCTTGCAGCCACGGTGCGGAGATCGAGCTGCTGGTCCGTCCGTCGGCGGCGTGCCGGGTCGGGATGACGTCGTCCGCGTAGGCCGCCTCGACGGGCACCTCGGGGGCGAAGGCGTGCCGGGGGACGGTACGGAACGCCTTCTCGACCGCGGGGCTGAGGATGCGGCCGTCAGCCAGGAGTTGGTCGGTGAGCTGGTCGCGCAGGGCGGTGGGTTCGAGCTGCTGCACGGTGGGGGGCGCTGCCATGGTGGTGGTGGGCCTTTCGGGCGGTGGTGTCATGCGGGGTCGGCGACAGTGGGCGAGGCGGGCCGGGGGATGGTGGCTGTGGAGGCGTACTGGGCGGCCTGGGCGTTGAACATGGCGGCGTATCTGCCGCCCGCTGCCATGAGTTCGTCGTGGGTGCCGGATTCGACCAGCTGTCCGCGGTGCAGGACGTGGATGTGGTCGGCGTGGCGGACCCCGGACATGCGGTGGGTGACCAGGACGACGGCCCGGTGGGGCGCGGCGAGTTGGCGGATGCGGTCGAAGGCTTCGATCTCAGATTCCGGGTCGAGGGCGGAGGTCGGTTCGTCTACGACGAGGACGCTGTCCGCCTGCGACGTGGTGCTGCGCCAGTGGGTTCGGGCCAGGCCGATTTTCTGCCACTCCCCGCCGGAGAGTTCGATGGCACCGCGGAACATGCGGGCCAGCAGACTGCGCAGGCCATCGGGGAGTTTGGCGATGACCGGGCCGGCTCCCGCGTAGTCGACGGACGGCTGCAAGTCCTCTGCCGTAGCGGGGTGGGCGGGGCGGCCGAGCCGGATGTTCATCGCGGCGGTCACCGGCCACCGCTGGAAGTCCTGGGTGAGCAGTGAGACGCGCTGGAAGACCTGGGCGCGGTCGAGGCCGGCGACCTCCGCCTCGCCCCACCGCAGGGTGCCGGCCTGCGGCAGAAGCAGCCCGGAAAGGACTTTCATCAGGGTGCTCTTGCCGGAGCCGTTCTCTCCGACCACCGCAGTGACCGATCCCATGGGCAGGGTGAACGAGACCCTGTCCAGCGCGGGCTCCCTACGGTCCGGGTAGCGGTAGGTGACCTGGTCGAGGACGACCCGTTCGACCTTCTCGGGCACCGGGTCACCGCCCTGGGGGATGGCGCGTTCGGCGGCCTGGGCGAGGAAGCGGCCGTGGTCGCGGACGTACAGGGACTCCTCGTGCAGGTGATTGATGTTCATCACCAGGGCGCCCAGACTCGCCGAGCCGGACCGCACGGCGATCACGGCGGTACCGGCGACGGCCAGGCTCATCCGGCCGCTCGTGATCAGCCAGAACATGGCCCCGTACGTCGCCGCCGTCGCCAGCCCGGACAGCGCGGAGGCGACCCACTCGGTGACCGCCTTGCTGGAGGCCAGCCGCTCCTGCTCGGCCTCAGCACTCTGGGCCATCCCCTCGTACCGGCTGAGCAGGAAGGGGCCGACGCCGTGGATACGTACCTCCTGGGCGGCGGTGCGCTCGGTGAGCAGATTGCCGATCAGGCGGCTTGCCCGGACGTGCTCGACCCAGCTCATGAACGACACGTACCGCTCCTGCGCCACCCGCATGGCACCCCAGCCGCGCGGTGCGGCGATGAGGATCAGCATGGGCAGCAGAACGGGGTCCAGGGCAGTGAGCACCCCCGCCGTCGCGATCAGGGAGATCATAGAGTTCAGGGCGGCGACGGTGACGCCGATCATGCGGCGAGCAGCCCCCGGGCCCTGCTGCGCGATCTCGATCAGCCGGCGGAAGTCGGGGTCGTCGATGGCCTCCAGCTCCACGGAGACGGCAGCAGCCAGATACTGGGTGGTGGCGATCCGCTCGACGAGCGGCTCCAGGCGCCCGGCCCGGGAGGTCGACCACCCGGCCAGCGCGGAGTTGACGACAGCGATGGCCGCGACGGCGAGCAGCGCGGGCAGCAGCGTGTGCACCCGCTCGACGGGGGTGCCGGTGCCGCCGAGCAGGGCGTGCATGACGGCGTTGACGGCGAGTAGACCGACGGCGGCGGCGATGCCCTGGCCGACCTCGCTGGTCATCACGGCGAGAAGCCCTCGGCGGTCGGCGTTCCACGCCATGCGCAGGGTGGCCCCGACCAGGGACGGCATGGAGCGGAGCGCGGAGAGCATGGTCAGGTCGAGCAAGGCGTGCTCGTGCTTGGACCAGCCGAAGTCGTAGCGCAGTGGCCCGCCGAACAGTTCCTGCTCAGCGTCGGAGATCTTGGGTTCGGCCATCCGTACGGGGCCGAAGAATCGCTTCACGAAGTGCCTCCCGTGCTGGGCCAGTTCAGTGCTTGGTAGGAGGGGCCTGCGGTGAGCAGCCGCAGGACCGCGGCGGTGTCGGCATCACAGTTCGGTGGGGGATTGTCGATCGAGACCCAGAAGAGTTCCTGTTGCTCATGCAGTTCGGCGCTGTACGGCTCACCGGCCCAGGTCTGGGCCACGAACACGACGGTGACCCGATCCATCCGTTCGGGCACGTGCTGGTGGAGGAGACCGACGAACTCCTGGTCGAGGGCGTTGATCTGGACGCCGGCTTGCTCCTGCGCCTCCCGCCGGGCCGCGCCGTCCAGCGCCTCGGAGGCAAGCAGTGGCCCGCCGATGAGCGCAAGCGGGCCTGGCATGCGGTCCGCTCCGAGACTGCGCTGTACGCACAGCACGGTCCCGTTCTCCCGGAGCAGGATCTGCACGACGTCTGCGGCCAGCCGCTGGTGCCCGGCGATCATCGTCGCGCCTCCCGTGTGAGGCGATCGACGGTTCGCCGGCCGCGCGCGGTCACCTGGGGGTCGCCGTGGCGAGGGCCGTAAGCGAGGGCACTGGCCGCATCCGCGGCCGAGAACGCTACGAGCGCCCGCTCCTCGGCGTCCGACAGAGCACGTCCGTAGCCGTTGAAGAAGGAGGAACGCAGCCCCGGGAATTCGGGCCAGACGGCTGTGGCGAGCTTCACGAAGTCCGCGACGAGCGGCCCTGGCATGCTCCTTTCGAAGTCGATCAGTGCGCAACGCCAGCCGTTCCAGAGCAGGTTGCGCTCCCACAGGTCTCCGTGGAGCAGGCCGACCGGCAGGTCTTCGAGGTCGAGGAGGACGGCGACGTGGCGGCGGAGGATGTCGGCCTCAAGGGCCGTGAGGTGGTCGCCGGCGGCTGTCAGATGTCTGTCCAGACCTGCCGCCGTGTTCTCGATGACATGCCCGACCTGGGCCAGGACATTAGAGTCCGGGGCCGCGTCGTGGAAGCGGCGCAGGAGCAGACCCGCCTGAGCGTGTGCGGCACGCCGCCTGCTGGGCGAGGCTTCGGCCTTGAGGGGTTCGCCGTCCACGGCGGTCAGAATCATCGCGCACAGATCAGCGGAACTGGCCTTCAGCACAGGGGCGTTGCCAAGGCCGAGGTGCGGCACGGCCGCACGGTAGGCGTACGTTTCGCGAGTGTAGGAGAGCGGCTGGGGTGCGATCTTCACGAAGTGGCGGCCCGTCGGGCTGGTCACTTCCCATACCCGCGAGTTTTCCCGCGCGTGCGAGGCGTCGCGGACTTCCTGGATCGGTCCCACGACGGACGCCACCCACTGGGCCAGCGGCTCCGGCAGCGCTGCTGAGTCCGTCATGCCCGGTACCTCGTATCCGGTCGTGACTCGTGGACGAGGAGCGCGGCGCGCCCGATCGCGCTGCGCACGGACGAGGCGGAGCCGGGCGCGGGATTTTCGAACACAGGATGAATGGCAGCACGATGGTGCACGCGACGCATGAGAGCTCCTCGGACGTGATGCGGACAGGTGCTCGGGTAACTGGGCTATTCCGTTCGCCGTCACGGGTGTAGGGGGGCGAAATCTAGAACTGAATGTCGAACCCGCTGGGGGCCCTAGGTGCGGCTTCTGAGACCTCGATCGGTAGTTGGCCATCTCGTTCGATAGTTGGCCAGCCCCTCGTTCAGCCGGTCGCGAGGCGGCGTTTTCTGATCAGGTACGGGCTTCTGTACGCGGGCCCCGGGCAGGGCTGCTGTGCTCCTTGTATGAGTGGTACGCGGAGGCGGTCAAGGGTGGCCTCGGACTCGTGCGGGCTGGAGCAGTTGGTTGCGCCGTACGCCGTCGATGAGGGTGTTGAGACGCGATTGTCTCTGGGCCAGGGCTGGCTGCGGCGGTGGACGACGGCCTGGCGCTTCGACGGTGAGGAAGTCATCTGGGCGCTGCGGGATCTGGAGTCGGTGCCGTTGTTCAGGTCGCAGTTGGTTCGTCGTTTCGGTTGGGGAACCCGGCAGCGGCACCGGCCCGGTCTGCAGTTCATGGTCTCTACCGGCCGGCACCACGGGTTCGAGTCGCTGGAGGAGCAACGCTTGCTTCTCGCACTGGACTTCCTGCGGGTGAGGGAGGTGCTGCCGCAGCCGTTCCGGCTGAGCTTCGAGCATTCGGAAGGGCGGGCGGAGCACATCCCCGATTTCCTGGTGGTCATGGCTGACGGTGGGAGATGGGTGCTGGATGTGAGGCCGAGGGCGCTGGTTGGTGACGCTGACGAGTTGAAGTTCGCCGCGACCGGCGAACTCACGACGGCCTGTGGCTGGCGATACGCCGTGGTGACGGGATGGCGGCCGCACGTATGGTCGGTGCTGGATGCCTTGTCGGCCCAGCGCCGACCTGTTGATGATCCGCTTGGACTTCAGGTCGAACTTCTTGCCGCTGCCAAGGAACCGGTGGCCTTCGGCGATCTGGTGCAGGCCACGCGCCTGCCGGTGGTGGCCCGCGCTCACGCCCTGCACCTGATCTGGCACGGGCGGCTCGCAATCGAGCTGGCCGAACCGCTGAGCGATGCGACGCTCGTCTCTGCGGGCGCCCGGAGGGACGCCTGATGGCTACCGGGATGCTGGCGTTGGCGCCGGGATCCGGTATCCGCCTCAACGGTGTCGAGTGGACGGTTGAGGACGTTCTGCCGCAGGCCAGCACGGTGGTGCTTCGGGATGCCGCAGGCGAGGTGGAACGGCGACCGATCCGATGGCTCATGCACCACCCGGACTGCCGGCCCGGAAAGGCGGCTCGGGAACAGCCGCCACGGCCACGCAAGCAGGTGTTGAAGCCCGACCTGAGCGAGGACCAGCTGAAACGAGCACGGCTGCGGGCCGAGCACGTGTTGGAGGCGGAGACCGGTTACCGTGCCGGTCACCCCGCACGCGCCCTGCCGGGCGAACCGCGACCTGAGTACGACTCGGCCACCACCACGGTCACCCAGCGGCGCCGGTCCAAGGCCGCCGAGTTGAAGGCTTTCGGACTGGCGGAGGCCGAGATGCTGGGGCTGGCGCACATGAGTGAGCGCACGCTGCGGCGGCTTGCGGCGGACAGCATCCAGGACATCGTGGACGGATGCGCGGACGGTCGATGGACACGCCGGGGCGGCGGGCACCCGAGCATCACGGAGGAGATCCGTGAGGCGATGTTCGCGGTCAGACACGATTGCCTTCAGCGTTCACGCATCAGCATGCGGGCCAAGCACCGGCTGCTGCAGCAGTACATCCGCGAGGTGTTCCCGGACTTCCCGACGGAGAAGGTCCCCGGCTACGACACCGTGGCCGCGGTCTGGGAGGAGTGGTTCGGCTCGGGTGGAGCCCGCCAGCGCTACCAGCGCACGGCGCACGCCATCGGGGACACGTCCCCGCGGGTGGTGGTGCACCGCCCGGGCCAGGTCGTCGCGCTGGACACCACACCGCTGCCGGTGAAGGTCCGCGAGTCGGTGTTCGGCGATCCGGTCTCGGTGATGCTGACGATCGCGATCGACTGCTACACGCACTCGATCGTCGCGTTCCGGCTGACGCTGATCTCGGACACCTCGGTGGACGTCGCGATGCTGCTGCGGGATGTGATGATGCCGCTGCCCCTGCGGGAGGGCTGGGGCGCCGAAATGGAGTGGCCTTACCCCGGCGTCCCGGCCACGGTGGTCGCCCAGTTCGCCGGCCACCGGGTTGCTGCCTTGCCGTTCTTCTCCCCGGAGACGGTCACCACCGATCACGGAGGCCCCTACAAGAACCACCACGTGGTGGAGGCGGAGAGGACGCTGGGCTGCAACATTCTGCCCGCCCGCGTGATGCGGGCGACTGACAAATTCGTGGTCGAGAGGGCATTTGCCGCGATCAACAGCATGCTTTTGGAGCACTTGCTGGGCTTCACCGGGGTTGATGTCGCCGACCGCGGCGCCGATCCGGAAGCGGACGCGGTGCTGTCGATGGCCCAGATGGAGAACGTGATCGCCTCATGGGTGGTGAAGGTCTGGCAAAACCACGTCCTGGGCGAGTACGCACCGGCTTGGGGTCCGGGTGAGGATCACAGTCCCAACTCGCTGTTCGCCGCAGCGATGCACCAGGGCGGGTTCGCTCTGCAGATCCCCAGGCCGGAGCTCTACTACGGCCTCCTCAAGGCCCATTACGTCAAGATTCATCCCCGGCGGGGGGTGAAGATCGGAGGGTTTTGGTATCACGATGAGGTCCTCGAGGAGCCCCGCTTTCACCAGCCATCGAGCCGGGGCGGCCGGCACAAGCACAAGTGGGTCATCCGTTCCGACCGCCGCGACAGGCGGACAGTGTTCTTCCAGGACGAGAACGCACCGGAGAAGTGGTACCCCCTGCGCTGGACCGGTCTGCCGCCAAAAGGTGAGGTGCCGGCCTTCTCTGACAAGACCGCAGAGGCCCTGCTGGCGGAGGTCCGCCGACGAAACTTGGCTCCTCGCTCGGACGCGGACCTCCTGCCTGTCCTGCTGGACTTGCTCGGCTCGGTGATCCCGGTCGAGAAGTGGCCGACGCAGATGACCAAGCGGGAGCGGACCGCCCGATCCCGTGAGGTCGAGCAGGCCCGGACCGCCGGCACCGACCGCCCGAAGACGGCCGCGGAGGAACCGGTCGAGAGCGTGGTCCTGCCCTGGCCCGAGCAGGCTCGCAGCGTCGAGCAGGCCGTCGACGACGACCGGCGCCGCCGCCGCGAGGAAGTGGCCCGCAGCCGGCCGCTTCCCGTCCCACCCCCGCGGCTGGGCGACTCCTTGCGGCGCAGGTCCCTGTTCCTGCTGCCGCCCGACGATGACGAGACCACAGCCCATCACAAGGAGCACGGGTGAACCAGGAACCGGACCGCCAAGATCTCGCCGAGGCCCTGATCCGGTCTTCACCGAGGCGGGACACCTACGCCGGCTGGCAGCACTGGCGCAAGACCCGGGGCCCGTTCACGCCGGCGCCGCAGCTCACTTTCACCGATTGGCGAGCCCTGAGCCCGGCGAAGCGGTCCCTGCACGACCTGCACCGCACGGCCACCCATGTAAACCTGCCGCTGCAGGAAACCCCGATGTCGCTGAAGGTGGCCCGCCTGGTCAACCGGCGCATCCGCAACAACGCGCTCAAGACCCGGCCCTCCACCAGGGCCGGGGTGATGGTCACCGGCTGGGGCTACCAGGGCAAGACGGAGACGGTCTGCGAAGTGGCCGCGGAGTTCGAGGATGCCTGGCTGGCCATGCACAACTACATCCATCCCGGAGTAGTGGCGGGGACCCGGGATCTGCATGCACCGGTCGCCTACATCCAGACTCCCGTCACGGCGAAGCCGAAGAGTACCTGCCAGTCGATCCTGGACTTCTTCGGCGCGGAGGCCAGGCGGCTGACCCTGCCGCAGCTGATCCGGCAAGTAGCCGACTCCCTCGACGACCACGGCACAAAAGCTCTGATTTTGGACGATATTACGAGGCTCCGCATGCACAGGGCCGACGACCAGGACACCCTGGATCTGATCCGCGCCTTCATGAGCATGAACGTCACCCTGGTCCTCATCGGCGTCGACATCCTCGGCTCTGGCCTCCTGCGGCAGGGCCGCTGGGACCCACAGCGGCGTCAGTGGATCCTGCCGCCGTCCCGGCACGCCCGCATCCACGGCCTGGAAGCCACCCAGACCGAGCGCCGCTTCGACCTGGTCGAACTCGACCGGTTCCGCTACTCCACCCCCGACCAGATCGCCGCCTTCCACGACCACCTCGCCGGCCTGCAGGCCAACCTGCGCCTGCTGAAGGCCCCACCCGACATGCTCACGGGCGGCAACATGCCCGAGTACCTGATGCGCCGCACCGACGGCGTCGTCGGCCTGCTCGAGCGACTCATCGAGGACGGCTGCCAGGAGGCCATGGACAGCGGGCAGGAGAACCTCGATGAAGCCCTCCTGGACGACATCGTCCTCAGTCTCGACGACCCGGACCGAGACCCCCAGGCCGGCGAGATCCCCGCCATCCCCGGTTCCTCCAGCCCGGCCCCGGATACGGCTGCGTCCGGCATGAAGGCGTCGCGCCCTTCCCGAGCCCGCGGCCGCAACACCACCTTCGATGACCACGGCCCCGAATCCCGCACCGGCGGCTGACCTCCATGTCTCGACTCCCCGCCCCGCTGCCCCGCGCGCTGGCCCCACTGCCCGGTGAGAGCCTGCCCGGCCTTCTCCTGCGCTTGTCGCACCGGCTGGACATGTCACCCATGCAGATACTGACCCGCACTGGAGCAGCCCGGGCCCCGGCCGGCTCCATCCCAGGCCAACTCCTGGTGACACTAGGCAGCAAGATCAACCTCTTTGCCCACAGCACCCAGTTGACGACGGAAGAAGCAGCAGCCCTGACCCTCGAGCCCTACGGCGAACGCTTCCCACCGGTCACCGAATCCCTGCACATCCAGACCCATCACCGCTTCACCTGGGCCCGCATCGATCCCTGGGTCCTGTCGACGTTCACGCGCTACTGCCCCCAGTGCCTCGCCGGAGACGGGTCCGCGATCCAGCAGCGACATGGCGGACCCTGGAAAACGGAATGGCGTCTGGCCGTCAGCTTCGTCTGCCGCGACCACCGCGCCTTCCTCCGGCATCTCTGCCCCAGCTGCCGACGTCCTGCCCACAAATTCGACGCCAGGGCAGGCTCCAGGCTCCTGCCGTTCATGCAGTTCAAGGGCCTACACCCCGGCCAGTGCCGCAATCTCGCGACCGACAAAGAAGTGCTCGACCTCTTCTGCGGCGCCCGCCTCGACGCTCCTCCGGCAAGCCCGCGGCTTCCAGCTGCCCCGTCGGCCCTCCTGCACCTGCAGGACCGCATCGGGGCCCTTCTCGACGGCGCCGGCAGCTCTCAGGCGGCTCGCACATACTTCACCGACCTGCGGATCTTGTCCGCGATCGTCCTCGCGACCTGGCCACTGGCCATGGAATTCAACCCCGCACCACTCTCGAAGGCCATCGAGAGTGATCTCTCCAGACACCACCACAAGCTCAGCGTCATGCCCGTTGAGCGACGCCATCACACCTGGGACCGGCCTCCGGAGTCGGCCATCGCCTCAGCGGCTCTTCTCCACACCGCGGACCAGATCCTCGCACTTGACCAGAACGAGCGCGATGAAGCCCTCAGATCCATGATCCGCTCCGGGCCCACCCCGGACTCCGGGCGATGGGGACGGACGAACCTCGCCCTGGTCCAAGCATCGGCTCCCTTCCAGAAAGCGGTCAGACAAGCGCAAGAGCACCGGTCACGGAACCTGGGGCGTGGCCCCGGTCGCCGACTCGATCCGAACCTCTACCGCCCAGAACATGTCCCTCAGTGGCTCCCAGACCACTGGCTGCAGCATCCCAATGGCGAGCGCCTCACTGCACACCTCCACCGCCCCATGCATCGTCGAGCAGCCGCCGTCCAGCTCATTCAGATGATGTCGGACATGAGCGTCCAGGAAGCAGAACTCTTTCTCGGGATCCAAGGCACATACCTTGAGCTTGGAGACGGCGACCACCGCCTGCCCGTCGCCCTGCTCCTTAACGACCGGGAGCTCGAAGTCCTGGCGAACCGGAGCAGGGAGGCCATCTGCCCAACCAACTACCGCCACCGCCGGAAAAGCCTGCCAACGTGGACGCTACCCCAGTCACACTGGGCCACAATCTGGCAGCAGATCGCACCGAGGCCCGGCACGACCCCACCACAGGACGGCCCCCGGAAGCACCAGGCCGCTTCGGAATTCGTCTGGGCACGCGTCACCGGCAGTGAGCGAGGGCTCGCTCCCAGAATCCCAGTCCTGCCGCCCCAGCTAAGGCACCGCAAATCCTGGGCATCGCTCGCAGACGCCCTCGCAACCCCAGGCCCACACACCCACTACTCCCAGCTGAGTTTGCTCATGACGGACTACGCCGATGAACTGGCCGCCGTCGTTGACCGGAACCCACATGGCCACATACGAGCTGACGTAATGGCCAACTACGAATCTTTACAGCCGGCATGAGCACCCGGAGCGGCCACCGCCACCTGGGTGAGGAACACGGCACCAAGAACAGCAGCCGAACGGGCCGAAGCGCGCAGGTATCCCATGGAAATTTCCACCTGACGGAACAACAGAAAATGCGGTCGCGAGCAACGTCACACCACGCGGCGGGTCCTTGCCCCCAGGACGGACCCTGACCGGTCCGGCCCACCAGACGCCAACAGCTGGGGCCCGACCAGGCCCGGCTGCCAACGCCAGACGCTCCTCGTACGGGAGGCGATGCGGGGATGCCGATGGGACTCATTTCGAACCAGAGGGAAGCCGGGGGTGCCCTGTGCGGCTTCGAACCGCGGGCAGGATCATCCCGCCGTCTGGTGAACATCCCGACGACCCTGTGGTCGACCGAGAGGCCGACGGCGTCCTCGGTATCACCCACCAGACCGGCCGTGGCCGCGCCACCATCGGCTGCCAGATCACCGAACTCACCCGCGCTGAGCGCCTGGCGTCCACCTCGGCCCTCTAGACAGGTCAGCCATCCGCTGACGCGGTACCGTCGCTTGTGCCGGTACCGCAGTCCAACGGCGAGCTTCAGAGACCTGTTCAGGGGGTGAGTAGGTCTGCCAGTTCCTGCGAGGTTTCGACGAAGGTGAACCCAGCGATTCCCTCCAGGTAAGAGGCAGTCGAGGAGGACTGTGAGGCATAGATCATCTTGTTGCGGGTCGGGGCGTCGACAGGGGACCACAGAAAGGCCACGATCTTCACGCCGGTGTCAACGAGCACGTAGCGGCACTGGTTGATGGGCAAGGCGGCGCTGACATCGGCGGGAGCAGCAGAAGGGCCGGTGGAGTCGAGCACGACGGTGGTGTCTTTGTCCTGGGACAGGGCCAGAACCAAAAGTGCGTACTCCCTGGCCAGCTTGAGACGCTGGTGGGCCGAGGTGATGTCGGAACTGAGCACGGGTCTCCCTGGGTTGTCGCCGGTGCACAGGAAAGGGACCGCCGGACAGCGCCCACCTGGTGCCAGAACCCCAGTTTGCCCCCTCAAGCCGGACCACAGGCCGGTTCGGGCAATGTTCTCCACTATGGGCGATCAGGATATCCGGATCTGCTACTGATCGTCTTGGATCGGCTGCCGACAGTTGCCTCGCTCGGGCCTTACCCAGCTGCAGTGGGCGATGAAGCAACGGGCGGCGCGACGAGCGGCGAGCCCGGGGAAGAGCAGCGCGTGCAGGCGGCCGTACTGCGGTACGGCCGGGAGAGGGCCTTCGCGGAGGCGGAGGACGTCATCTCGGCTCTGCTGGCCGACCCTGGGATGCAGCAGGCGGGGCGCGGGTCGAAGTCGGCGGAGACGGAGCTCGGCACGGAGCTGTGCGGCCATCTCCAGTCGTTCCAGGACCGCTACGACCAGGCCGTGCGTGACGGTGACGCGGTCGATTCCGTAACACCAGGTAGCTACAGAGCGTTGCCGACGGAAGGCAGGACCATGGCCCTCGTCACCGTGTTCATCCTCGTCGCGGTCGCCGCGCTGATCGCGCTGCTGGCCCTGGCTCTCAGCGCCCCCGCGCGCCGGAATCCCTTCCCCGGCCGCCGGACGACCCGCGTCACCCGCCGCCGGGCCGCGCCCCGGCCCGCCCAGCAGGCAACCGGGCACCACTCCCGCTGATCAGACGCCAGTACCGGGGGTGGGGGAGGACGGGTCACGGCAGTCACACCGTCACCGTGCGGTTCACAGCGTGGGGACCGGGCACAAGCACAGCAGGGCCGGACGGCGGAGATCCAGAGACCGGGGTGATCTGATGGACACGATGAGCTTGGACATCGAGGCATTGTCTCCCCCGATCACGATCGCCGGGGCACGCGAGCGGGCCCGAACCTTCCTCGACGGCCTCACACCACCCCTGGCGCCCGAAGCGTTCGACACGGTCGTCCTGGTCGTCTCGGAGCTCGTCACCAACGCCCTGCGCCACGGCGGCGGCACCTGCACCCTCGACCTGACGGCCCACCCGGACGGCATCACGGTCGCCGTCCACGACGCCAGTCCCCGCGCTCCCCGCATGCGCACGCCCGACCTGAACGGCGGCACCGGAGGATTCGGCTGGCCCATGGTCAACCGCCTCGCCCGCGCCACCGCCGTCACCCGCCGCACACCCGCCGGGAAAACCGTCAGTGCCCTCCTAGCCCGGTAGGACCCTGGTCTGCGAAACCGGAGGCCGTACGGGCGCCTTATCGTGGAGTTCCTGTCTGCAGTTTTGTGATCTGGCGGGAGTGCCCGCGTGCCCGAGCCCCCATCGCTCAGAGCGCGCTCGCTGCCCTGACCCGGCGCCTCGAAGAGGTCTCGGCACAGCACGACCGCGAGTTCGGGATCATCGAGCTGCTCACGGAGCTGGTCGGCCGAAGCCCTGAAGCCGGCTGATCCTCCGGCCCGGCCTCTTCCTGTGGCCCCGAATTCAGCGCTCAAGCGCTCTGGTTCGGGGCCGCAGCACGTCCAGGTCCACCGTCGGCCGGTGCATTGCCCGGGCCGGCTATGGGGCCGAGGTGTCCCGGCCCTGCTGGGCCAGGTGGGGCTACAGCGCGGCCGTGAGCTGGTCGGTGGTGCGGGTGCCGTCGAGGACAAGGTCTGCGTGCTCGCGGATGGGGGCGAGGTGGCGGGTGCAGGAGCGGTGGCTGGTGTCGTACCCGAGGAGGCCGGGGCCGGGTCCTGGCCCTCCTGGAGTTTCCGCGGAGGGTTTTGTGGACGATGCGGATGTCGGCGGGGGTGTCGACGTATGAGGTGGCCGCGGGCGTCGACCAGCACCCGCCTGGCCAATTACCAGCCGCCATAATGGCCAACTACGAATCGTCACAGCTGTCTGACCAGTGAAGACCGGAGGGTCCCTCGCCACCTAGCGATCGAGGTCACAGCTTCGGCCTCCGGGCTGTGATCCGGCGTTCGATCACTCCTGTGGGTGTGGGTCCTTCCTGTGGGGGATTGCGGAGTGGCGTGGAGAGGTGGGCTCCGCACTGGCAACGTCTTCTGGTTCCGACGGTTTGTGCAGGTGCGAGATCGGCAGGGGGCGATGAGGGACGTCTGGACCAGCGGTCAGGTGGTGCAGACCGTCTTCTGCTCCAGCTCGGGGTACAGGTCGGGTCCGCCGGCCTTTTCGTACGCCTCGTTCAGGAGCGCGATGTGCAGCCGGTCGGTGTCGTTTCGGGCCTGGGAGGCACGGCCGTGGCGGGTCAAGCCCCATGCCTTCAAGGCCAAGTCGTCCCTCATGAAATGCGTGGCATTGACCCTCAGTAGGCCGGGGGTGTAGATGTCGAGGTTCAGGCCGGTGCGCCACAGCTCCAGCCACGCCTGGCACATCAGCAGCGGCCCCGATTCGTCCTGCTTGACGTACTTGGGGTGGACGCGCTCCCAGACGGGGTCGAGGTCAGGGTGGGTCATGGCGGTCCGCAGAATGCTGATGTGGGCCTGGAACAGGCCCAGTTCAAGCTCTTCGCCGTGGTGGCGCCGCTTCTGGGCCAGGGTCTGACGGTGGTGACGGCTGCGCTGGCATGTGTGCACGGCGGCAGCCACACCGATCACCCCGGCCAGGACCAGGGCGGGGGACAGGGAGGTCCTCATGGTGCTCCTCGAAGTCGAGGGCGGCCGACGTCAGGGCCGCCCTGGGGGAGTGGATGTGCGGGGGAGTACCGCTCGTCAGGCGTTCGCGAGCAGCAAAGTGGGCGCGGGCTCGACGGAAGGGTCGTCGTCCTCGTCCTGGCGCAGAAGAGCGGCGTATCGCTGGAGCAGCTGGGCGCGGGCAGCGGCGTACGGAGGCAGGCCGGCTGCGGCCCGGCGGGTGTCCAGGTGTTTCGGATCGGCGATGGGCAGTGCGTTCAGCGTCCCGTTGACGAGGCAATTCTGCGTGGCGTGGAGCTGCGGCTGCCCGGCGCCGACGTTGCACCGGTCGTGGAGATGGGCCCACAGGGGCAGCAGCGTGAGGTCCGTGTCGGCGGCCGTGCGCAGATAGCCCAGGGCGAGGTACTGGACGCCGGGGGAGTGGTCGGCGTGCAGGGCGATGCGCCAGGCCGCCGCCGTTCCCACGTCGCCGACGAGTGCGCGGTCCGGCCACCCGTGAACGTCCAGGACCTGCTGGAGGACTTCGATGTTCGCCTGCTGCTGCCGGACGCCGGCGTCGTACGCCCCTGCGGGGAGCTGGCCGCGTACGAGTCGGGCGCGGAACGCGCGGTCCGCGGCGGCGCGTTGGATGAGGTCCTGGGCGAGGTCAGGCCGTTGTGGGGGCATCACTCGTGTACCTCCGTGCTGGGGTTCAGTGCGTCCGTGATGGAGCGGGCTGTGTCGACGGAGAGGAGGGGAAACCGCACGGCGGCGTCGCCGCAGCACGGTTGCGGGCAGGAGGGCTCGAACCCGACGATCACGCCGTCACGGTCGTTGGTGACGCTCGCCAAAGCGCTGGCGATCCTGCGGATGAGCGGCGCGGCCTGTGACGACTCCAGGATGTCCATGGCGAGGACCCCGTCGGGGAGTGGCGGGGCGCCCAGAAGCATGGCGAGGTGATCGGCGGCGTCCACGTCGACACGGCCGAGGGCGACCATGCCGTTGCGGGCCCTCGGGACGGGGAAGCTCAGGGAACGGGCGAGGAGCGCCGCGTGCAGGCTGGCTGCGGCCTCGTGGGCATCGTCCTGCGCATAGCGGAGGAGCCGGGTGAGGTGGGTGGCGTCGGCTCCCCCGAGCGGGGGGAGGCAGATGGACGGGGTGGTCCCACGGTCTTCGACGATGGGAGCCAGTGCGCTGAGCCCTACGGCTGACATCTCGTGGTGCAGCGCTTCCGCGAGGGCCTCCATCTTCTGAAGGGCGGTCTGGTTGTCGGCGAGCGGCGGCGGGGAGAAGCTCATGCGGTCAGCTGCTTCCGGTCCGGCGTGGACGTGGGCTGATGGAGCGGGACGAGGCAGCGGAGCACGGTGAGGATGCGGGTGCCGCCCGCGTCCGCGGGCGGATAAGAAGCGGTGGTGTCGGGGCGTACCAGGGCGGTGTTGGCTGCGGGTTCGAGGGCAATGCGCAGCGGGTTCGTCGGGGCCCAGGAGGCCGTACGTACGTCGAAAGCGGACCCGGGCAGGTACGGGTACGACGCCCCGGCCCCGGCCGTGTACGACACCGGTGTCGTGGTCGGTGCGGCCACGGGCGGGGCGGGGGCCGGTTCCTGGCCCCCGGCCAACAGAACGGCGGCTCCGAGTACCAGGGCGGCACCGGCGGGTGTCGGGGGACGCATGGTGCGCGGTGGTGGAGTGCGGTGAGGCATGGAGGTCTCCGGAATCGGCGCAGAGTCGGCTAGCGGGCGGACATTCCTTCGATGCGCAGTCCACGGCGGGAGGGGTGGGCGAGCGCGGCCAGTGCCTCGGTGATCCGCCGGGCCTGGTAGGGAAGGCAGTAGGTGTCCAGCTGGTCCGGCGGGCAGAACACCCAGCTGATGAGCTCCGGCTCCTGGCCGGGGAGTCCTGCGGGCAGGACGATGGCGGCGTCGTCGGCGATCACCCCGGCGTCGAAGACGAAGTTGTATCCCTCGACGGCGTCCTTCTTCGGGTTGGCGGGGATGTAGTCGACGAGCAGCAGGTCGCCGATGACGAGCTGGGTGAGCCCGGTCTCCTCGACAGCCTCCCGGTACGCGGCGTGCTGGGGTTCCTCGTCCGGGTGGGCGCCGCCGCCGACGAGGATGTGGCCTTCCTTGTAGGAGGGGTTGACGATCAGTACCTCGCCGCCGGTGTTGCGGATGAGGGCCAGGGCGCCGATGCGGCGCTGGCCGGGCTGGCTGTAGTCGGTGTCCGCGTGGGCCATGAAAACTCCTGGTGTGTGGTGGAACGGTGGCGGGGGCTGGTGGTGCGGGATACCGGGGGCTTCGGCGAGGGGTGCTCTGGCTCGGGGGCAGGAGCGCTGCGCTGGCGGGTTCAGGTGCGCGGGGTGGTGACGCGGGACCGTGCTGCTGTCAGATCGGCGGGAGGGATGGCCAGCAGGGTGGGTGTGGCGAGATAGACGGCGTGGGCGTACGTCGCGGCGCCCAGTTCTCGGAGCACGCCTTTGCCCAGTGCGTCCAGAGCCCCCTGGGTGATGCTGCGGTCCTTTGCCATGGTGTGGTCGGTGCGGCCCAGGACGAGGTCGGCGACGAAGACCAGAGCCTGGTCTGTGAGGTACAGCCGTTCCTGTGACGGCGCGGGGATCTGGTCCAGCACCACGGCGTGGAACATCACCGCCCCGGCACGAGTGGCGGCCTTGAGGTCGTAGGACGCTTGCTGGATGAGCTCGCGGGCTTCGCGCCGTCTGAAGCCGTGTTCCGCGCTGATCACCTTCGGGCTCAGGCCACGGGCGAAGAGATGCAGCAGCTCTTGCGCTCGGGGCGACAGCCGGTCGGGGGCCGGTATTCGGGTGGGCTGGGACAGTGTGCTGAGGGTCATCGGGGATCCCGGAGGCCGGAGGGAAGAACGGAAGAGGAGTGCGGGCCTGGCCGTGCTGGCCGGGGTCAGAAATTGCTAACGGTCTCGCCGGTTTCGTCGGCGTAGACCTCGTCGAGGACCTCGTACACCCGCAGCGTCCGGGTGTCGCAGGCGAGGTCGCCGTACCAGTGGTGGGCCCACTGCCAGAAGGCCGCGCCGGGCTCGGTGGCGAACATGGCCTTCGCGGCGGTCCGGATCTCGGCCAGCGAAAGGGCCCGGCTGCGGTAGCCCGCCACCCACAGCGCCACCCACGCGTGCTGCTGCAGCATCTGCACCTGCCGGGCAGGCCCGGCATCCTCGAACTGTGCCCACCCTGAACGGAGTTCCACGTGCTTCGCTACCGTGCCGAGGAACTGCTGCTGGCCCTCGCGGATGAAGCCGGCCTGGGCGCGGGCGCCCTGGCGGTGCGCGAGGCGGTAGGCAGCGCCCAGGATCGCGGATCCCAGGACGGCGGCGGCCAGCAGACGAGGCCGGGGGGTGTGGTTCATGCCGTGCTCCGTGACGTGGGGAGGGAGAGCTGCGGGCCGGGAGGTGAGGGGGCGGAGTTGCAGGAGAGGTGCGGGGCGGGGGTGAGGGTGGCGCCCCCGGCCGTGTGCACGTGCGCGGGGCCGAGCACTTGGTGCTGCCAAGCCATGGTGATCAGGTGGTGGGTGCTGACAGCTCCCGTGGCGTGCTGCAGGAGCCGGATGCGCAGCCACCATGCGGTCAGGCCGCAGTGCAGGTGCCAGGCGCCTTCCCTGTGGGTCATGCCCATGGCCAGCAGGCCCAGGAGCGATGGGAGATCAGCGTCGATGACCTTCCGGCCGGTGGAGGGCAGCGGGGTACCGGCGTAGGCGGGCCGGGGCACGATGCCCAGCAGGTAGGAGGCGTGGACGAGGGCGCAGCGGCCTGAGACACCGAGGTACTGGCCGCATGTGTTGCTAGCCCGGTAGACCTGGTTCGGCGACAGGCCGAGCGCTCGCGCCGCTTCGGCACCGTTGTCGCCCTGGGCGAAGCGGTCGAGCACTCGCACGTGACGCTCGTTCAGCAGACCGTGGGGGGCGTGGAACGTCTTCAACTGAACTCCCCTCTCGGAGAGACGGACGGGCGTTGCGGTTCCTGGGGGCGGTTGTTCTGTCGGGTGAGGACGAAGTCGGCCAGGCGCTCGCAGGCCCTGGTGTCCGCCGGTGGTTTGTGCTCGTGCCGGCGAGTGCCTGGCCGCTGGGCGGTCGACGGTGTGTCCTGGTCGGCTCGGAGGTGGGAGATCATGGTGTGGGCCTGCGCGACCGTCTCCTTGTCGCTGTGGAGGCGGCCCCATTGCAGGGCCTGCAAGGCGTCCAGGGCGGCGCACTGGCGCATGACCCGGTGCTCGGTCCTGGTGAAATTGCGGCCGTACCCCGCACGGAAGGCCGTATCGAGATCGGGCCGTCCCCGCAGGACGCGGTACCCGAGCCGTGCGAGATCGGTACAGGCGGCGGGCGCCCCCACGGCCGCCTCGAAGTCGACGACGCGCAGGTGCCTTCCGTCCCAGAGCCAGTTGCGCGGCATCCAGTCCCCGTGCACAGCAACCCGCGGCAGTTTCGGCGGCGGCCCGTCGGACAGCAGCATCGCCAGGAGGTCGGCCGAAGCCTCGGGGAGCGCGAGCAACTCGGCCTGCACCTGGGTGAGTTTGTCGTGCCAGGTAACGCTTCCGGGCGTCGGGGCGGGGGCGGGCTGGGCGTGGAGCAGAGCGAGCACCTCTCCGGCCTGGTGGTAGACCTCGATCTCCTCGGCGGCCGTCAAGGACAATGCGGAGACCGGGACGCCCGGGACCCGCGTCAGGATGAGGGTGCGCGTGTTCTCGTGCGCCGAGGCCAGGAGCGGGGCCCGGTCGATGCCCAGAGCTGGGACGATCCTCTTGTAGGCGGCGTATTCCCGCTGGAAGGTTGAGGTTGTGACGTGTTGTTTGACGACCCGCCGGAAGCCCATCCCGGGCGGTCCGGACTCCACCTCCCACACGCGGTTACGCAGCGGGCCGTGCCAGGAAAGGTCCGCGACGACGCGGCAAGGTTCTCTGGTCGCACCCCTGAGCAGGGTCTGTACCTGGTCGGGCAGCTCGATCACGAAGCGCTCCAGTGGAAGGCCGGCACCCACGGTGGGGGGACGGGGACAGGACGGCCGGACGGTAGGAGCGGCGCCGGGCGCCGGACCCAGGTGCAGCGCGGGGCGTCGGGCAGCGGCCGTACGGGGTCGTACTGGCGGCCCGAGATCGTGAACACATGCCGTGTACCGATCACCCGGTCCTGCCAGCCCCGCGTCATCAGATGCCAGGTGCTCGCCGCGCTGGTGACGTCCTGTAGGTACAGCAGACGCACCCGCAGCGTCTCGCGGGAAATGCCCAGGTGCCGCGCCGCCCCCGCTTGGCCAGCTCCGCTCGCCAAGAGCTCCAGAATGCGGACGTCGCGCACAGCCAGGGGCGTCGGATGACGGCGCGGTGGACGGGAAACGGCGCCGACCAGGTACCCGACGTGCACCAACGCGGTGCGCCCTGAGACGCCAAGACGCTGAGCGCACCGGTCGGTGGCGGTGTACACCGCTCTCACCGGAACGTCCAGGTGGCGGGCGGCGGCCTCGGCGTTGTCGCCCGCGGCGAATCGGCCGACGACGTCTCGCTGGAAGGAGGTCAGCATGGTGCCGCCCCGGCGGCATCGGAAATGTAGAGGCCGGGGCCGTACGGCTCGTCCTGAATGCGCAGCGTTCCGTCAGCGATCAGGCGATGGCAGGCGCGGCGTACTTCGCTGCTGCTGAGAAGGAAGTCGTGGGCCAGGAAGCCGGTCGGCAGAGCCGAGCCGGGCTGGTAGTACCCGGCTTGGACGCTGTCGCGCACACAGACATCCAGAGCTACGTCGGCCGGGTGCAGTTCGGTGGGCCCCAAGATCCTCCTGCCAGCCAGCAGTCCCTCGGTCTCCAGACGGCGGCGGGCACGGAAGACCGAGTCCTGCGCGACATCGAGTGCAGCGGCGAGAGTGCGGTCGGACGGCAGATGGGACCCCGGCCTGCACTGGGTGTGGAGGTGCTCGTGTAGGAGCTTCGCCGCCCGGGCGACCGACTGGCGTTCCCATGAGCCGGTGATGTACCAGGACGGGGGTGCGTCCGGCGCGTACGCGATGGTCACGTCGTGCTCCAGATCGGATCAACAAGGTTAAAAGAAAAGGGAGTTGGGATGGCACCGCCCCTAGGAGGAAGGGGAAGGGGCGGCGCCAGGGGAAGGGCGCCCGGCCGTGTCGATCGGCATCGGTGCCGCCGGTTCCCCTGGTCCCGCACCCCTGCCACGACAGCCGGCCTTGCGGTGGGCCAATGGTTGGGCTAGGGCGCGGGACGCTGAAGGGCGCCCCACGGTGCGGGTACAGTGCCACCGGACCGCAGGGCGGCCCGGTCTAGGAGTGTGGCTCGGGCAGGGCGTACTCGCGCGGTTCGCGCACCCACAGCACCTGCGGGGCCAACGGGTTGCTGCCGAGATAGCCCTCGTGGCGAGCCCACTTGCACCCCTGCTCGGCGACTGCCCGGCTCACGCCGAGCTCGGCCGCGAGCGCGGGCGGATGGATCGTCCGCCCAGGGGTGTACGTGCCGGTGGCAATCCGGGTCCTCAGCGCCATGGCGGTCCGGGCGACGGGGCCCGGCTCGGCGGGGTCGGCCAGAACGTACGGGCGGTGGCTGCAGCCTCGCTCGATCAGGCCCTCGTCCGCGAGCCTGCCCAGCGCTTCGTGCAGGGTCTGCATGCCGACCTTCAGGTCGGCGGCCAGAGACTGCAGAAGGGGCAGGGGGGCTCCGGCCGGGTATGTGCCGGACGCGATCCGCTGGCGAAGGGCGGCCGTGGCCCGGCCGGCCGCCGTCAGGGAGCCTGCTGGCGCGATCATGCGGGCACCGGCGTCCGATGCGGGGCGATGATCTGCCCGTTCGGCAGCAACTCACCGGTGTCATCGAAGTGCAGTACGCCGTTGCACAGCAGCGCCCAGCCCTGTTCCGGGCGGGACACCGCGACGATGGCGGCCTCCCGGTCGGTGGACTCGGCAGGCGGGCACGGCGGCTGGTGCTGACACAGCATAAGGGGGTCCTTGGCTTGCGGGGGCGTGAAAGAGGTCAGACCGCTGTGAGGTGTCCTCCGGGAGAGAACTCCTGTGCGGCCAGAGCGGAAGCAGCAGAGGTGTAGCCGCCACGCCGAGGCGTCGGCCGCTGTCGTTTCGTTGCGTCCAACGCAGAAGCAGAGGGAGAACCGCCGTCGCGCCGCTGCGCGAGCCGCTGCAACTCCATGCCGATGAGTCGAATGCAGGGAGTGCACGCGATCAGGTCGGCCGTCGCGACGGGCGGCAGGAGCGGATCGCCGACGATCTCGACGGTGCCGATGGCAACCAGCCCGTCGGCGGGGGAAAGGGACCGTCCGCCGCACCACAGCCAGCACCGGCCGCTCTGCCCATGGGCAGCCACATACCGGACCGTGCGGTGCAGGCGGTCCAAGCACCCGTCGCAGACGTAGACCGGGGCGGCCCACCCGTGGTCCTTGACGGTGCCGGCGTGCTCCACGGTCCCTTCGCGGCGAAGACACCACAGAGCGCACACGGCCCGCCTGCGCTCTCCCGCGCTCATCGGGGGGCTCCGAGTTCGTCGGCGGCGCCGAGGTCGTCGGAATCCATGGGGGTGATGGAGGACTGCGGGCGCGTAATTAGAACGCCCGCTACCACCAGAACCAAGGCCCCGATCCCGAGACCCCAGCCCGAGCTGCTGGACAACGTTGCGTGAAGGGCGTCGATCACGATCCGGCCCTTCGCCCGCAGCGATCCGATTTCGCTCGCCGAGCATCAACCAGGCTACGTGGCGCGCTCGTTGAGGTCTCTCGTCCGAGCGTGTGGGAGCGGCCATAGAGCCGAAGCGCGTTGAGGATTGCCCCCCTGACTGCCTCGCCCGCGGTGAGGGGGAGCGGCGTCGGGGTAGCAAGCGCCCACGGTGGGGTCTCCCACCGAACGCCGGGCGAGGGCGGCAGCACCAACTGGGCGCTTGGGCCGGACGAGACGGCGACGTCGTCCACATTGGTGAGCGCCGCTCCGGTGCCAGCCTGCACCAGCAGGATCACTCGGCCGGTAGTGACCAGGCTGGGCACAGGTCCCGAGCGGTGTCGGCCCAGACGGACCAAGACAACCTGGCCCGCCGGCCGCGCGATCGAGACGGTGTCGAGGGTCGAACACGACGTGTATAAGGAAGCGCTTCCGGCTACCTCCGCATTCCCACTAGGGATGCAACTGGAGGCGACGGTCGAGATTCCCACGCTGACGGTCCAACCCAGTACGTCTTCGTAGCCGCGGATCAAGGCGGATCGATCACTGGTCGGCGGTGGCCAGACGCTAGGGGCCGTCATCACGCCCTCGACAGGGCGTGAACGTGGGGGAAGTGCCTGGCCGTGCTTCGAAGCTGAGCTTTACGTCGATCCGCGCTGTTCAGGATGGGGAGCATTGCCACGTCCTCGTCGTCTGTGAGGGGTAGGCGCGCAGCTCGGCCATGATCACTGGCCGTGGGCGCCCAACTGCCGTCTGTCGCGACTCGGTTGGAGTATGGCAGCGAAAACTTCGCCACGTAAAGTGATGTAGCGAAAATTTCGCAACACTGATTTTCGGTTCACTCTCAAGGGGTAACGGGCGCTACCGTCAGTCGTGGCAACGGGCAGTTGAGCGCTGGGGCGGTTGGCGTCAGACTGACGCCAACCACAGAACTGGGAGTGACGATGGCAGCAGTGCCCGACGAGCGGTCGGTGGCGATGTGCCGCATCCTGCTCAGGCTTCAACTTCGGCGATACCGCGAAGCCCGGGGCATGAGCGCCTCCTCCGTTGCCAAACGCTTCGGGTGGTCCATCGCCCGCATGACCCGCCTAGAGACGAGCAACAACGTCGTCGAAATGGGAGACGTCCGGTTGCTGTGTGATCTCTACGAAGTGCCGGCAGGTCAGCGGGACGAGCTGGAGGGCTACGCGCTGATCACCAAGACGAGGAAGGACTGGTGGGAGACGGCCCCGTTCAAGGGGGCTGTTCCCGCCTGGTTCAGCGCTTTCCTGGGCCTGGAGTCTGCTGCCGACAGCATCTGTATGTACCAGGGCGAATTCGTGCCTGGCCTGCTGCAGTCGCCGGACTATGCCTTGGCGATCCTGCGGCTCTCAGGGGCGGACGACAAGAAGATCGAGCTGAACGCTGAGGTGCGGATGAAGCGCCAAAGCATCCTCACGCGGACGGACTACGCACCCGCTGTGTCGGTCGTCCTGAACGAAGCCGTCCTCCGGCGTCCGGTCGGCGGAGCCGACGTGATGCGCAAGCAGCTGAACAGCATCGCTGCGGTGGCTCAGCTTCCGAATGTGACCGTCCGGGTACTACCCTTCCATGTGGGAGAGCACCCGGGCATGCACGGCCCCTTTCAGGTACTCACCTTCCCGGACTCCAGCGTGGAGGATCTTGCGTACGTCGAGAACCTCGTGGACGCGGGTGTCATCACGCAACCAGAGCTCGTTGACGCCTTCAAGGCGTCGCACGAGCAGCTGTCCGGCCTGGCGCTCTCGGAGGCCGAGTCCCTGGACATGCTCAACGAAGCCGCGCAAGGCTGAGACTTGCGGGTGCGCTCAAGTTCCGTGAACGGTGCGCCGGCCGACGTGCGAGGAACGGGCACGACACCTCCTGCGTCTCGCTGTAGACGCTGTGCGTACCTACGCGAAACTTGCTGGGCACCAAGAGCCAGGCGCCGATTTGGTGTGCTGTTCGAGGCGCACCCACTATGAGAAGTGCCCATGCAAGGTAAGGAGCAACACAGTTGAACGAGCAGCTGCACTACCGCAAGAGCAGCTACAGCGGTCAGAACGGCGGCGACTGCGTCGAGGTCGCTCAGGGGTCGACCGAAATCCACGTCCGGGACTCCAAGAACGTGGAGCGGGCGGGGATGAGCGTCGGACCCTCCGCGTGGACCGACTTCCTGAACTACGCCACCACCCAGCAGCCACGATAGAGCCCCGGCGATAGATTGCTATTCGATGGGGCTCTGGACCGGTGCCTGGGATATAGGCGCCGAGCCGGAGCCCCATCTGCCTTTTCGGCTGTCCCCACTCTGCCCCGCTCTCGCCTCACGACACCATGGCGTTACCACTACGACGGTCCTGCCATCCCGGAACTGGCAGCTACGGGCGACTGCTGACCGACGACAGAAGTGCATGTGGATCGTCGCCAGCAGGCGGTGCTCACGACGGGTCGGTTGGGGGGCCGCTCTGCTGCTTTCTCGGCTTCTCCGAGTCGGAACACTGTGATCGAGGGGGTGGTCCGTCATGCGGCAGGCGAAGCCATCGAGCCGCGTCGGTTAACCGTCGCGTCCGACGGCGTGCACGGAGTGGCTTACCGAGTGACGACCAAAGCGGCCGTGGTCAGCGGTTGCCGGTCCACACGGTCCGCTCCGCGAACCCCCCGCGCTCACTCGCCTTGGTCTCTCGGATCTCTTCCAGTTGCTCCCTGTTGATCCCGAGGTCCGCGGCGAGTGCGTGCACAACCTCGAGCACGTCCGCGAGCTCCTCTGGTGCCTTCTCGTCGTCGGCCTCCAGGACCTCGGTGGCCTCCTCGCAGAGCTTGTCCCGTAGCCGGGCGCGGTACTCCTGAGAACCCGCGGTGTAAGTGATCGGCTCGGCCCCGTCGTCGCGGATGATCTGCGGAATTCGGTCCCTCACCAGTTTGCCGGGCTTGCTGCGATAGCGGTCCACTGCTCGCACTCCTGCGTCTGCTGCTGCGAAGCGGTCCCTGACCGCCGTCCCTCCGTGGCGAGGAAGCCTAGGCAATACGCCTAACCGCTCGCCAGACCGCGAGCCCCCCGACGACCCCCGGGCGCATTGAGGCTAACAAGGGGCTTGCGACTTGGGACGTGCGCTGGGTCCCGGGTGCCGATTGATGCTTTTGAGGTAGACGATCTCTAGGTTGTCCTAGGGTGGTTCGAAGTTCCCGGCACTGTTCTGGTGCCGGGGCTTTGTGCTTCCTGGGCGGAGTTCGATCTTGAGGTATCTGCGGCAGAGCCCCTCGGATGGGGCACGGCCACGCGTCGGCCTTGCGGCCCGGTTTCGGGAAGCTGGTGCTCCTCTGGCTGTCCGCCCCTTCCGCTTGCACTTCGCGGCTCGGCTGCTCTCCTGGACCGGCTCGGCCGTCGCTCCGCTGGGACTGGCCTTCGCGGTGCTACAGCTCGGGGGAGGCGCGACCGGGCTCGGGCTGGTGCTCGCGGCCAGTGTGGTGCCGCAGATCCTGCTGCTCCTGGTCGGTGGTGTAGTCGCCGACCGGTGGTCGCGGGCGCGGGTGATGTTGTGGTCGAACGTGGTTTCCGCAACAGCCCAGGGCCTGGTGGCGCTGTTGTTGTGGTCGGGATCGGCCCGGTTGTGGCACCTCATCCTGACGTCGTCTGTGTGTGGGGCGGCGGGCGCGTTCTTCGGCCCGGCTGCCGGTGGCGTTGTGGTCGACGTGGTTCCTGTGCCCATGCGGCATGCGGCCAATGCGTTGCTGCGGATCGGGCAGAACGTCGTCAAGGTGGGTGGTCCTGCCCTTGGCGGAGTCCTGGTGGCGACCGCCGGCCCGGCGTGGGCGATCGGTTGGGATGCCCTCACCTTCCTCCTGGCAGCCGCGCTGTGTTCCCGCATCGATCTCGGCGACCGCCGTATCAAGATGCGGGCCGGGTTCCTGGCCGACCTGCGGGACGGATGGCTGGACTTCTCCTCGCGCCGCTGGCTGTGGATCATGGTTGTGCAGGGAGCTGTGGTGGTGCCGGTCTGGTTGGTCGGCTACCAGGCGCTGGGCCCGGTCTACGGCGACCGCTTCCTCGGAGGTGCCGCCCCATGGGGTCTGGTGGTCGCGGGCTTCACCGGGGGGCTGATCGCGGGAGCAGCGCTCGCTCTGATGTGGAAGCCGCACCTGGTAGGACTGGTGGTGTGTCTGGGGACGGGGTGCATGGCGCTGCCCCTTGCCGCGATGGCACTCTCGCTTCCCCTGGTCTTCCTGGTCGCGGCGGCCGGCGCAGCGGGTTGCGGGCTGGCTCTGAGCATGACGGTGTGGTCCGGTTTCGTTCAGGAGCGCATTCCCGCAGACCGCCTGGGGCGCACCCTGTCGTACGCCACCCTCGGACAGCTCTTGCCTGTCCCTGTCGGCTACCTGCTCGCGGGCCCGGCGTCGGCCGCACTCGGCGTCCGGCCGACGCTCGCCTGGGGTGCTGCGGTCATTGTTGCCGCAGCCGTCGTCCCGCTGGCGGTGGGACAGGTGAGGGGGCTATCGCGCAACGTGTCCGGCACCGTCTCGGGCACGGTTTCCTCGGCACGCGCGGAGAGGTAGAAGGCGCGGGCGACTTCGATCGCCCCGTCGAACGCGCGGAAGGCGCGGTCGCGGGCCGCGGCGTCCAGCGCCTGCTGGGCTGCGTCGCGAGGGAGGCCCCAGCGGTCGCGGAGGTGCTGTTCGATCCGGTCGGCGTTGAGGTGCGCCGTCGTGCGGCCAGGGCCGGTGGCTGAGACCGCAGCGTTGTGCAGGAACGCTGCCGAGACGCTGCGCGCCGTCGGCTGCGTTGGGTTGAGGAGGTCGCCGGACTCTGCATGATGGGAGGGCCACGCGGTCCACGCGCCGTCGAGGCGGGCCGCGCGGACGATGATGCGCAGCAGCTTCTCCGCGTCGCACAAGTCCGCGATTTCGGCAGGGGTGAGCCAGTGGGCGAGTTGCTCGCTGCTCAAGTCGGTGAAGTGCAGGCCCTGCTCGGCGGCCCTCCGCAGCGCGCCATGTTCTACGTCTGCGGGCGGGGTGCCCGGTGGAGCGACGGCGATCAGCACTCGTGCTCGCCAGCGCCGCGCGAAGTCGGGGTCGTAGAGCTGCTGGTGCTGGAGCAAGGGAAGGACCGGGAGTCCGTCGTCGGCTGGAGGGCCGGGGCGGTAGGCGGCGTCCCAGTAGCGGACGAAGCTGGTCCGCCACGTTGCCTCCCCTGCAGTAGCGGCTGGCGAGGTGTGGAGTGTGGCGGGGGCGGCAAGCAGCCGGAGGGCGGTCTCGGCGTCCTCCCGTTTGAGGTCGTAGGGGTGGGAGCGCCTCCAGCTGTCGAGCCTGGCGAAGGCGTCCTCCGCGCCGACGGCTGCGGCCCGAAGCCCCAGGGCAGCCCAGGTGCGGTGAGCGAAGGGGAGCCCTTGTGCCTGGGCGAGGAGCAGCTCGTTCTCCGCCAGCGTGAGATGGCCGGCCTCGACGGCGCGCTCCAGAGCGGCGCGGAGGTTGACCAGGGCCTCGGTGAGCGGCTGTCCGTCGGGCCCTTGGAGGACCGCGACCTCGTCGTCGGCCTCCAGGACGCGGTCCCTGTAGTGAGCGAAGATCTGGCCCACACCGATCATCCCGTACGGGCCCAGCTCCGCGGCCCGGAGTGCTCCCATGCTGGCGGCACCGAAGACGCTCACGCCGTCGTCGAGGACGGCGAGGATCTCCTTGTGCCGCACTGGAGCGCTCTGGTGCCAGAGCCCGTCGACGATCAGGACCGTGTCCCCACAGCCCACGCCGAGGCGCAGAAGGTCACCGTGACGTACGGGCGGGTGGACGACCGCGCCGGGACAGATCGACTGGATCTCGTCAGCGGGCAGCGTGGTTCCGGCGAATACGTGAATAGTCACGTGGCGCTCGCCTTCCGCGGTCGAGGGATCGTGTGCCGGGAGGTGTACCGCAGGTGCGGGGCAAGGACCTTGACGACGGCCAGAGTCTCCCGCTCGTACTTCCCCCAGGTGAGGGAGACGACCAGGGGAGGCACCCCGGTGATCGCCGCGATGGTTGCGGCGAGGTGGGTGGCTTCTTGGTCGTCCCTGGCGAATCCGACCGTGTAGCGGGCGGTGGCGTGCGCCCACGGCACCCTCTCGTCCTGTGCAGGAGCTGGGCCCTGCGGGCTCTCGGGCCGGTAGGCGGAGTAGTGGACGTCCTCGCGGCTGCCGGTGATCAGGGTGAGCCGGGACTGGGCGGCCTCAGTGATCGCCCGGGACAGTGCGACGTGCGGATCCAGGTGCGCCCCGGACCCAGAGACGAGTACGGAGGGCTGGTCTTCGCGCCACAGGAAGCACACGGCGACGGGAACGTTGAAGCGGTTGGGGAGGTGCCACAACTCCAGCCACGCACCGGCTTGTTGAAGACGTGCGACCAGGCCGGCGCAGTGCGGGTCGTCGATGCTGCTGGCGTCGATCAACTGGCCGCCGGCCCCGGGGTCGTCGAGCCTGCTGAGTACATCGCGTTCGATCACCTCGTACAGGCCGTGGACCGTGGCTTCGCTGGGGGTATTGCCGGAGGCGAGACCGTTGGTAGAGGCACTGGGAAGGTGCATGCGCCAGTCGGCGTGCTCCTCGCGGCCGAGCTGGACACACGCCCGCGGCAGCAGCACAGCTTCTCCGGACCGCGTAGAGCGGGCGGTGATCCAGTCCAGCCGGGTACGGGCGGTCAGCAGACTGCCGGGGTGCTGCTCCAGGGCCGTCACCACGTAGGGGAGGCCAAGCGCTTCGGCAGGGGTGCGGTGCAGGTCCGGGCCGGGGACGGCGCGCTCGGCGTGCCACGCCTCGATGGCTTCCATGGCGCCGGAGACCCGGGCCGCGTCGAGGGAGGCGCCCTTGCCCTGTGCCACGGAAAGGGTGCGCGCCAGCGGGCGGACCGCCATGGTGACCGGGATGCCGAGGTCGTCGAGGCCGGTGACGTCGGCAACGCGGGTGATGCCGTAGGAGCCCAGAAGGGGACGGATGGCCTCCCAGGTGTGGGCGGGGTGGCGGGTGCGGTGCGTGCCCTCGAAGTACGTCTTGCGCACGAGCTCCTCCTCCGGTTCCTCCTGTCGACCGGCGACGCCCGGCCGTCGCACCCCTGAGCAGGCGAGGGGCGCGACGGCCGGGCAGCGGAACGGTCAGACGGCCGGCTGCTCGTAGGTGTGGGTGTCGGGGAACGCGCTGTCCGGCACGGCCGGGTCACCGCCGCTGTTCTGCGGCAGGTTGCCCTCGGCGTGCAGTTCGGTCACGAAGTCGGCCGGGTCGAAGGTGGTCGTGGGGTTCACGGTGGGCATGACTTCCTCCTGGTTGCGGGACTGCTACATCGAGAGATCGGTGAGGCAGATGGTGATCAGTACCTCGCGCGACGAGGAGTCGAGCGGGGTACGCCAGTGGGGGATTCGGCCGCCGTCGAATCCGGTCAGAGCGCGGTGCAGGATCGGGAACTCCTCGCCCTCCGTGGGGTACGGGGAGTCGGCGAAGCGGTCGGCGACCTCCTGGGTGGTGAGCCAGCGCAGGCGCGGCGCCCAGCCCATCGCGCCGAGGTTGGGGGTCAGGCCGCAGCTGAAGGTGATCTCGCACTTGCCGTCGTCGCGGTGGACGTGCATGAAGTCGCCCGGCTGGTAGAACTTGTAGCCGAGCCGGATCGCGGTCATCTGCGAGCGGCCGGTCGCCTCGCCCGCCACATCGGACAGCCCCTTGTGCATGGCCAGCGCCCGCAGCGCCGGACCCCCGGGGTGGACCGTGCACCGCTGCGGAGAGGTGATCGACCCGTCCCGCATCACCAGCAGGCCCGGCCGTTCGTTGTGCCGGACCGCAGCGTGCGGTTCACACCGCTCGGCCTCTTCGGCGATCTCCTCCCACAGAGCGGCATCAACGAGGTCCGGCGGCACGGCCGCACGGCCTTCTGCCAGCCAGGTCTGGCGGAGCGCGGTCCCGCTCACAGGTCGAAGAAGGACATCGTGACCAGCAGCTCCCGCTCCACGCTCAACCGGGGCCGCCAGTGCGGAACGGCGTACCCGGCAAAGGCGCGCACGCTCCCGTCGCCGAACGGGTGCTCCAGGACCGTGAAGTTGCCGCCTTCCGGGAAGATGCCGTGTTCGGCGACCACCTTGCTCAACTCGTCCGGGTGCTGGTTGCGCAGATGCGGCGCCCACCCCATCGGCGGCAACCCCTCGCTCAGCGCCAACGCAACGGTGACGGTGGACTTCACCGAATCGGTGTGGAGCCCTTGGAAGTCACCGCGCTCGTAGAGGACGACCGCGCCCCCGCGCGGGATCAACCGCGGAATGCCTGTGGCCTCCCGTACCGCCGCCAACAGACCCTTGTCGAAGGCGAGCGCCCCCAACACGGGGCCAGGGGGTACGAAGGCGCAGTGCACGGGGGTGGCGAAGGAGCCGTCCCGATGGCCGGCGGTGTGCTCGTGCACGTGCGGCTCAGCCAGGTCGAGATGGCTCTGCGCTTCGGCCACCAGCGCCCCGAACCGATCCGTATCCAGCGCCCCAGGGATCAGTACCGTGCCGGTCTCGTCCCAGGCGACACGGGCCGGAAGCCGGTCGGACTGCACAGTGGTGTCCATGACGATCTCCTCTCCGCAGAGTTCGCCAGGCGCACGGAACTCACCTGACGGCTGTCGAGGCAATTCGCGACTCCGGAACGTAGGAGCCGTTGACGGCACGTGGTGTAACTGCCCTTACTGGTAGGGCACTTGGATTCCTGGTACCTGACCGTACGGATCTCGCACACGGCAGAGGACTGACTGCTGGTACGTGTTGCGAGCGACACCGGGAGTGCCCCTATGACCTCCACACCTGTACGACGTCGCGCGGCCACGGGAACGGTCGCCGGGTATGTGTTGCGCCTGTGCCGCGAGAGCGTTCCGCGCACGCAGTCGTCCATGGCCGAAGCGCTCGGAATCGACCTGACAACGATGCAGGGCTGGGAGTCCGGTCGGCGACCCCTGGCGAACATGCCCGCCGGCAGGCTCCTGGACCTGCGGCGTCGACTGCCGACGCTGGGAGCGGCTCCGCGCATCGTGGCGATGATGGAACCCGCCATGGACGCCGACCGCATCATCGGGGCCGCCCTCGCCCCCACGGACAGCGCGCTGCACCCACTGGCCGGGTGGGTGCACACCCGGGACACCGCGCACATGATCGCGTGGGTCACCAACGGCACCGCGCCCCCGGCCCTCCTCGGCCACGGTGCTCGCGCTCGCCGAGGCCCCGTGGCGTCAACGCCCCAGCTTGCCGCGTCTGACCGGAAACGCTTCTTCACACACCTGCGGGACGTCACCGAGGCAGCCGACCGTCACGTGGGGAAGGCCCCGCTGCTGCACCGGCAAGCCCTCTACCTGGCCTCGTACGACAAAGGCCCCGAAACGGCCTCCTGGACCACCCAGGCCCTGCACGGGACGCGCGGAATTCTGGCGCCACGCGGATGGACGCCTCAATGGACTCAGGTCCGCTCCACCGCCACGGCTCTTGCCCGCCTCGGGGACCCGGAGCCGCTCCTCGAATTCATCGACCGGTCCGTGGCCGATGACGATCAGGGCGAAGCAGCGAACCTGAACTACTGGGCGTACTGGCTGGGCGCCGTCGCCCAACCGCAGGCCGACGACCTCTTCATGCGTGACCCCCAGCAGCCCCTTTGGGACCCGGTGACTCTGCTGCGGTGCCTGTCCCAGAGCCTGCACCCCGCACCCGGCTACGTAGACCTCTACGCGCACTCCCTCTGGGCACTGCTCAACCGCCACCCGTGGCTGCCGCAAGCGTCCGCGGTCCTGGCCGCCGAACTCGAAACGCAGATTGAACAACTCCTCGACGGGGGCAGGATCTCCCCGCGGTCCCGGCGCGAACTCAGCGCTGTGCACTACGTTTTACGCCCAGAGAACTGAGATCAACCGGAGGGTCACACATGGCGGACGAGGCGCCCAGCACGCGCGGCACGACCGGCTTCCTGCTGGAGATGGGCATGCTCAAGAGGTCCAAGCGGACCGGGTGGTGGATCGCCGGCGTCAAGGACCCTGAATCGATCGCGGAGCACTCCTTCCGCGTCGGCGTCGTCGGTGCCGTCCTCGCGATGATGGAAGGTGCGGACCCCGCGAAGGTCGCACTCATGTGTCTCTTCCACGACAGCCAGGAGACCAGGGTCAGCGACATCCCGCACATCTCCCGCCGCTATCTCACCGCCGCCTCGAACGAGGAGGTCACCGCCGACCAGGTCTCCGCCGCCCACCCGGCGGTCGCCGCCGGCGTTCAAGGTGTCGTGGCCGAGTACGAGAACGGCACCAGCCTCGAAGTCGTCGTCGCCCACGACGCCGACAAGCTCGAATGTCTCCTTCAGGCGGTCGAATACCGCGAGCAGGGCTGCGGGAACGTACAGAACTGGATCGACACCAGCCTCGCCAGCCTGAAAACGCCCTCGGCTCAGGCCCTTGCGCAGGACGCGCTGACGATGTCCTCCATCGAGTGGCAGCAGACGTACTTGCGCCCGTGAGGAGTCCCTCTCAAAGAGGGCAGATAGATTGCCGAGACGGCCCGCCAGTTCCCGACCCTGTTGGCGAAGTCGCTTGCGGTATTACCCGGAGAACAAGAGGGAGGCGAAGCTGGAGGTGCGGGTCGTTTCGAAGGGCGCCTCCGCGAGCCAGGCCGAGATGCGCCGTAGGTTGATCGCGGATGCGGTCAGCAGGTGTTGAAGGTGCGTCTTCGCCAGTCCGCGGTATCGGCATCTACGCAGGTCCAGTCCGTTGACAGCCTGCGCGATGGTTCCTTCGACTCCCTGTCGGAGCGCGTACCTCCGCTGCCATCGGGCTGTCTCCTGTTCGTCTCTGCGCCGGCGCAGTGCCTCATGCTCTGCCTTGGCCCGCAGAGTGAGTTGGCGCCCCCGAGGTCTGCGAGTGCACCGTGTCCGCAGTGGGCAGGGAGCACAGTCCAATGTGGAGAATTGGACGCGGATGGCGGGGGCGTCCGCTCTCGTCGTGTCGAGCCAGGGCTGGCTCACTTTGCCGTTCGGGCAGATCGCCCGGCGTTTCTCCCAGTCGATGGTGAAGTCGTCCATGGAAAATCCCCCGGTACTGGCCTGCCAGCTGGTGTCCGCGCGGACCGGTCCCAGCAGTTCCACTCCGTAGTCACGGGCGGCAGTGACCAACAGGTGGGCGTCGATGTAGGCCGTGTCCGCCAGGTGCACCTGCGGCAGCAGACCGCGGTCGGCGAGGTCCGCGTGGATGGCTGCGGTCAGCTCGACGTCCTGGACCGTGGCCGAAGTCGTGGCAACGTGCGTGATCAAATGCGGGTGCGCCGACGGCCGGGCGCAGGTCTCGGTCAAGTGGACCTTGTAACCGGTCCAAGCCACCGCCCGTTTCATGCTCCGTTTCGCCTGCGCCTCATAAGGCGACTCGATACGCACAGTCGCCGGGGGCAGTTCCGTCGGATCCCGCCACCGCAGACGGCCGCCGCCGTCAGTACGGTACTGCTGTACCCATACCCGCCGCAGGATGTCCACCGCCGGGACCTGCCGTAACCATCCTGGTGACCCGGGTGCGAACACCGCATGCAGCAGTCGGCTGCCGTCCCGGCCGATGGTCTCGGCAAGCTCCGTCCGCTCGGTGCCCGCACGGGGCAGGTGGTACTCCTCGACCCGGTGGGAGTAACGGTCGAACCAGTCCGCCTCGACCAGGTGCACCAGCCAGTTGGGGGCCGCGGCCGCCAGCGCATTCAGGGCCGCGCGCACGGTTTCCCCCGCCAGCTCCAGACGGTTGAGGAGGCGGATGGAGGCCAGCACGTGGGTCGAGTCGGTACGCGCCTCACCGCCTCGCTGCACCAGGCCCGAGGCGGCCGCGGCGTCCAGCACGGCCTGCAGCAGCCGTTCTTCCCCCATCCCCGTGACCAAGCGCGACCGGAACTCGCTCAGGACCGAGAAGTCGAACCCTGGATCGGTCAACTCCAGGTTCAGCGCATACTTCCAGTCGATCCGCCCACGTACAGCCTCGGCCGCTTGCCGGTCCGGTAACCCCTCGGCGAACTGCAGAACCAACACCAGCGCCAGCCTCCCCGGCGACCAGGCAGGCTGGCCGTACGCCGGGAACAGTCCCGCGAACTCCTCATCGGTGAACACCACACCCAGCCTGTCCCGGATCCGGATCGCCAGACTGCCCCTGGGAAATGCGGCCCCTGCCACCCGGGCCGTCTCCAACGGCACATCACCCGCACAACCAGGCCGCATTGACATCACTGACCACCACCCATCACGACGTTGGCCCCCGAGAACCAGTCTCGGGGGCCAACAAGATCACACGCAGCGACTTCGCCAACAGGGTCGTTCCCTGGCGGGCCGTCTCGGGTTTGTGACCTAAAAGCTAAGGCTTTTCTGATCGCCAGATTCGCTGATGGCAGACGCAACCCAGTGGATCACCCGCTTCCTCCATGTCAACCTTTAGACGGTCGCGAAGCGCTGCTGGGAGAGGGGGGGAGGAGTTGCTGTTATACATCCGACGGTTCCATTCTTTTGCCCCGCCTATTCCCTTCTGTCCTGTTTTGGTGCTAGTGCTGCGGGGGTGGGGCTCCCCTATAGCAGTACATCCCTGACTTCGGAAATCAGGAATCCTCCGGATCATTGGTTCTGTTCGCACCAGCTGTGCTTGGCGGTGTAGCTGGCGGACGAGTGCCTTGGCGACGCGTATTCGTCGTTGGGTGCGCCAGCCCTGATTCGGTAGAAGACGGGCGGGCTCGAAGCACTGGGATGTAGCGCTTCTGGTCCGAGACCCCTGTTACGTGAGGGCGCACTGCGCGCCACATAAGGAACCCCATGAGCCGATCCGTGATGCCCCATGCCCTTTTCCGGCACCCGCGTGGTGCCCAGGTCGACTCCGCTCTGGCGGTGAAGGTCTGCGGGCCGAGCCGGAGGAAGGCGGCTGGCGAGCAGGTCGCAGCCCCGCGGCTGTCCGACAAGCTCACGGTGGACCAGGTGTGTGCGGAGCTGGGGATTGCTAAGTCCAGCTTTTATGACTGGCGGCAAAAAGGGCGTGCGCCTCGGTGTATCCGTCTTCCCAACGGTGCTCTTCGTATCAGGCGTTCAGATTTGGAAAACTGGCTTGCTGACTGTGAGGACCGTACTTGAGAACGTCATTCGACGTCCGTGTCTATTCCATTCGTGCCAATGTGCGCGCTAAGGGCTTCAGCTATACGGTCCGCTGGAAAGTAGCTGGGGAGGACTTCAGTAAGACACATAAGACTTCGTCGCTTGCCGATGGGTTTCGGTCTGAGCTGATAGCGGCGCAAAATCAAGGTAAGCCCTTCAACTGCTCGACGGGAATGCCGATATCCATGGGCGCAAAGGCGTCCGATGGGTTGTCTTGGTATAAATTTGCTGTCGAGTACGTTGACGGCAAGTGGCCGCATATCGCGGGGAATACTCGCAAGAACCTCGCGAAGGCAATGGTTGCCGCTACATTCGGCATGCTCCGAACCTCGCTTCCGAAGGAGTTTGACCCGGTTAAGGTTCGGCGGGCGCTCAGGGAGCGGGCCTTCAATACCAAAGTGCGGAAGGCGGGGCCGCCCTCCATCGATGAGCGGCTCATCCTGGAATGGGTGGAGCGGAACACCCTCCCTGTGGCCTCGTTGGATGACGAGGACGTTGCCGAGAGGTTCGTAACTGCTCTTCGTACGCTGCTGGATGGGTCGGCGGCGGCGACGAGCAGTGTGAGCCGCTTCCGGCGCCTGCTGAACCCGGCCATGGAATCCGCGATCAAGCGGGGCTTCCTGACTGCGAACCCCGTCCGGAACCTGAAGCCCATAGGGGCGTCTGGCAAGGTAGCGGTGGGGATCGACAAGCGATCCTTGCTGAACCCCAAGCAGGTTGCCGGGCTTCTCGACTGGATTGGGCGCAGGCCGGTAGGCGGTCGGTGCTACCGGGCGTTCTTCGCGACCATGTATTACGCAGGGTTGCGTCCGGAGGAGGCCGTCGCCCTCGTGGTGAGCGACGCCACCTTGCCCGAGGCCGGGTGGGGCGAGTTCCTCGTTCATCAGGCCCAGCCGGAGGTTGGCAGCCAGTGGACGGACAGCGGCGAGGTGCACGAGGAGCGGGGGCTCAAGGGGCGTGCCGAAGGCGACACGCGCCCCGTCCCGATTCACCCGCTTCTCGTCGCCATCCTGCGCGACCTCATTGAGGCGTACGGCCTCAAGCCAGGCGACATCCTCTTTCCGGGGATCCGCGACGGCGGGCATCTCTCGGGGTCGGTCTACCACCGTGTGTGGAGCAAGGCTCGCGAGGCCGTGCTCGAAGAGCACGAGTACAACTCGCCGTGCGGAAGGCGGCCGTACGATCTTCGGCACACGTGCCTCACCATGTGGCTGAACAACAGCGTCCCGCCGGCGCAGGTGGCCGAATGGGCGGGGAACAGCGTCCAGGTACTGCTGGCCATCTACGCCCGGTGCATCAACGGCCAGCTGGTCGAGCTTCAGAAGCGCATCGAAGGGCCCCAGAGCCTGGAACTCTCCGAGGTCTGAGCACGGTTTCTTCGGCGGCCCGTGCCTGCCTCCACTACCGGTGGAGGCAGGCACGGGCCGTTTGTTTTGGGCCTCAAGTGGAGCGTGGACCGTTCCACGTATGTTCCACAGACACCCGTAGACACCCGTTTCTAGCCGGTGTCAGCCGGACCTGAAGAACTCACGCGTGCTGCCGGGCTGGGGGTGCCACATGCCCGCCAACGCAGCAGGAAGGGTGGACGGAAACGCTCTGACCTGCGAAAAGGCCCTCCCCGAAGGAAGGGCCCGAAGGTTTCGCTCTGTGCGCCCCCGGCAGGACTCGAACCTGCGGCCAAGCGCTTAGAAGGCGCCTGCTCTATCCACTGAGCTACGGGGGCCGGTGATGGGCCTGGGGCCCGGATCGGCCGGTGGGGCCGTTGCCGGGGACAAGGATAGGGGTCCTGTCGCCGTGGCCCGGTTGCTTCACCTGCGTGGCACGATGTGGAGGTTCAGTGAAGCGCCCCCGATAATCGCAGGCGAGTGCGAATCGCGCACCGCTTTTGGCGTCTCACGCCCCGGGTGTTGTGCACTCGTTATGCCTGTGCCCCACTCGCCCCAAGTGTCCCAGGGTGCGCATTGTCCCCGAATGGGGGGATATCGGCGCGCAGAGATGGTCTATACGCTTCAAAAAGCGGTCATAGTTGGGCATTCTTCGTATGTGGTGACCTTGGACGTACGGCCTCAGCTGCTTGACGCACTTTCCGCCCTGCGCGACCGTGTCGCCGCCGTGCGCCTTCCTTTCCCGCTGCCCGGGGCGCCCCGGGCCCGGCAGGCCCGGGTGGAGCTCCTCGCTCAGCTCGACGCCTATCTGGTGCCCCGGCTGCGGGATCCCGAAGCGCCGCTGCTCGCCGTCATCGGCGGTTCGACCGGTGCGGGCAAGTCGACACTGGTCAATTCGCTGGTGGGACGCCGGGTGAGCGAGGCGGGCGTACTGCGGCCGACGACACGGACGCCGGTGCTGGTGTGCCACCCGGACGACCACCACTGGTTCGCGGGGCAGCGGGTGCTGCCGCAGCTGACCAGGGTGTGGCTGCCCGAGCGGTGCGACGACGGGGAGGGCGAACCGGAGGACAGCGGGGTGCTCCGGGTGGAGACCTCCGAGTCGCTGCCGGTGGGCCTCGCGCTGCTCGACGCCCCGGACATCGACTCGCTGGTGGCGGCCAATCGGGTACTCGCCGCCGAACTGATCTGCGCGGCCGACGTGTGGGTGATGGTGACGACCGCCTCGCGGTACGCCGACGCGGTGCCGTGGCATCTGCTGCGGGCGGCCAAGGAGTACGACGCGACGCTGGTGACGGTCCTGGACCGGGTGCCCCACCAGGTGGTCGGCGAGGTGTCGCGCCAGTACGGGGCGCTGCTGAACCGGGCCGGGCTGGGCGACGTACCCCGGTTCACGATTCCCGAGCTGCCCGAATCAGCCGGCGGCGGCAGCGGGCTGCTGCCGTCGACGGCGGTGGCGCCGCTGTTGGAGTGGCTCACTCACCGGGTACGGGATCCCGCCGCCCGGCAGCAGGCGGTGGCCCGGACCGCGCGCGGCGCGATGGATTCGCTGAACTCGCGGATGCCGGAGCTGGCGGGTGCGGTGTCGGCACAGTACGCCGCCTCCGTACGGCTGACGGCGGCCGTCGAGACCGCGTACGCGGAGGAGGGCGAGCGGGTGCGGACCCGGCTGCGCAACGGGGCGGTGCTGTCCGGTGACGCCCTCACCCGGTGGCGTGCCCACCCGGCCGACGCCACCGACGAGGAACTCCTGGACTCGCTTGCCGACAGCCTGACCGCGCTGCTCCAGTGCGCGGTGACCGCCGCCGAGGAACGGGTGCGGGTTGCCTGGCGCGAGGAGCCGGCCGCCGCAGCGGTGAGCGGGGGCGGGCCCGACCCCGAGGCGGCGGAGCGGATCGGGCTGGTGGTGCGGCAGTGGCGCCGGGTCCTGGAGGAGCTGGCCGAGGAGGTCGTACGGGAGATGGAGCGGCAGGGGGCGCCCGATCCGGAGGCCGTGGCGGCACTCCTCGCGGCGGCGCTGCTCGGCGGACGGCGGGCCCGTTCGGCGGGCGAGCGGCTGGCCGACCGGATCGGGGCGCAGGCCGCGCTGCGGCTGCGTGACCGGGGCGGTGAGCTGGTGACCACGTACATCGAACGCGTATTGCACGCCGAACGGGACCGGCGGCTGGCGCCGCTGGACGCGCTGAACGTGACGCCGGAGTCGCAGGCCGAGCTGATCGCCGCGCTGTCCGTGACGAAGAAGGAGAGGTGAGGGGAGTGGCTGAGGTGAGGGACGTGGCTGAGGTGAGGGATGCGATGAAGGTGGCTGAAGTGGCTGAAGTGGACGAAGTGGTTCGGGCTGGTGTGGCTGAGGGGGATGGGGCTCGGGCTGATGCGGCCGAGGTCGGTAGGGCGAGTGGGGCGAGTGGGGCGAGCCGGGCGGCTGAGGCGAAGAGCGGTGGGTGGGACGACGGGTTGATCGCTCGGCGGGCGGTCGCTGGGCGGGGTGGGGCGGAAGCGGACGTTCTCATCGGTGAGGCGTGGCTGGGGGAGGGGGAGCCGGGCGAGGAGTTCGGCGACGTACCGCCGGGGGGCGGGGAGTACGGGGACGAGCTGCGGGTGCGGCTGGACGCGCTGCGGGAGCTGGTGGGGCTGTCGCGGGCCCGGCTGGAGGGCGAGACGCTGCACGAGGCGGGGCGGGTGCTCGACGAGGCGGTGGCGCGGCGGCGGCTGTCCACCCAGCACACCGTCGTCGCAATCGCCGGGGCGACCGGAAGCGGCAAGTCCACGCTCTTCAATTCCCTCGCCGGGGTGAGGATTTCCGAGACCGGTCTCAAGCGGCCCACCACCTCCGCGCCGATCGCGTGCAGTTGGACGGACGGGGCGGCGGGCCTGCTCGACCGGCTGGGGATCCCGGGACGGCTGCGGAGGCGGCCGTTCCAGGTGGGGACCGGAGCCGGGGCCGGGGGTGACGAAGGGCTGCGCGGCCTGGTGCTGGTCGATCTGCCGGACCACGACTCGGCGGTGGTCGCACACCGGGAGCAGGTGGACCGGGTGCTGGCGCTGGTGGACGCGGTGATCTGGGTGGTCGACCCGGAGAAGTACGCGGACGCGGCCCTCCACGAGCGCTATCTGCGCCCGCTGGCCGGACACGCGGAGGTCACCTTCGTCGTCCTCAACCAGATCGACCGGCTGCCCGGCGAGGCCGCCGACCTGGTGCTCGACGATCTGCGCCGGCTCCTCGACGAGGACGGCATGGCGCTGGGCGAGTACGGCGAACCGGGCGCCACCGTCCTCGCGCTTTCCGCCCTTACGGGTGACGGGACCGAGGAACTCCGCGAGCTGTTGCGGACGTTCATCACCGAAAGGGGCGCCGCGGGGCGGCGGCTCGCCGCCGATGTGGACGCGGCGGCGGCCAGGCTGCGCCCGGTGTACGTGGCGGAGGGGAGGGCGGGACTGGGCGAGCGGGCACGCGAGGAGTTCGCCGACCGGCTGGGGGATGCGGTCGGGGCCGCGGCGGCCGGAGAGGCGGCCGAGCGGGAGTGGCGGCGGCACGCGGGCCGGGCCTGCGGGACGCCCTGGCTGCGGCTGTGGCGCTGGTACGACGCGAGGCGGACACCGAGCGGCATCATGCTGCCCGGCGAGGACCTCGACCGTTCCAAGGACCTTGAGGTGACGGCCCGCCAGCGGGTCGAGCAGGCGGTACGTACGGTCGCCGACGCGGCGACGTCCGGGCTGCCCGCCCCTTGGGCGCAGGCGGTACGGGAGTCCGCGGTGCGCGGCGCGGACGGTCTGCCCCAGGAACTGGACGCGCTCGCCGTATCGGCCGGAGTGCCGCGCGGGAACCCACCCAGGCCCGCGTGGTGGCCGGTCGCGGTCCTCGCGCAGGCCGCGATGACAATGCTTCAGATCGTCGGCGGGCTGTGGCTCTTGGGCCAGGTGCTGGGCGTCATGGAGGCGGACCTCCTGCCGCCGTTCCTGCTGATGCTGGCCGGGGTCGTGGGCGGCCCCGTGGTCGAGTGGGGCTGCTGGGCGGCCGCCCGGGGACCTGCCCGGCGATACGGCCAGGACGTCGAACGCCGGCTGCGCGAAGCGGCGGCGGGCTGCGGCCGGGCCAAGGTGCTGGACCCGGTGGCGGCGGAACTGCTCCGGTACCGCGAGGTGCGGGAGCGGTACGTGACGGTGGCGGGGACGACGGTGCGGTGAGGGGCGCGACGGCCGCGCGGTGAGGGGCGCGACGGACGTGTGGTGAAGGCCCGGTCCCGCCCCCCGGGTGACCGAGTTGTCCACAACGGCAGCTCGGTCCACAGCCCCAGCGGGAATTCCGGAACCCCTCCAGCATGGATCTCACGCACCGGCCGACCCCGGCCGGCCATGGAGGGGAGATCCGTGATGAACGAGACGATGGTGACCCTGGTGGGCAACGCCGCCACTGGGCCGCTCGCGAGCGAGACGGCGCTGGGGACCGTGGTCAGGCTCCGGTTCGCGGTGCAGCCACGGCGCTGGGACCGCGAGCAGCAGGTCTGGACGGACGGCCCCGCCAGTTTCTACACGGTGTGGGCGAGACGTTCCCTGGCAGCCAACCTGTCCTCCTCGGTGGATGTCGGAGACCCTCTCGTCGTGCACGGCCGACTGCGCGTCAAGGACGAGGTGAGGGACGGCGAACGCAGGTTCTCGGCGGACGTGGACGCCATCGCGGTCGGCCACGACATGACCCGCGGTACGTCGGCCTTCCGCCGGGTGGCCAGGGCGGACCCCCGCCTGGTGGAGCCGGCCGCGGTCCGGGCGTCCTACCACCAGGGACCCGCACCGGACGGCGCGGCAGCCGCATCCGCCGCAACCGCCGCACCCGCCGCCCCCCAGGGCTGGGCCGCCGAGAGCCCCGTGAGCTGGGCGGCCCAGGGCGCACCGGCCCGCAGGCCGGGGCCGCCGGTCTCCTGGGCCGTGGTGCCGTCCACGCCACCGGAACCGCAACCGGCACAGAAGCCGGAACCGCAACCGGAACAGAAGCCGGCGCCGAAGCCGGATCGCCCCGACCGCCCCGACCGCAAGGCGGGCCGCAAATCCACAGCGAGCACCCTGTCCTGAACATCCCTTATGTGGAGGTGACTTGTCGACAAGGGCGAGAAGGTTGACCTCCGGGCGATAACGATTCCGATTCGGAATAGGACGTCCGGGCGCATGGCGGGGGGACGTTCGGATTTGCTTCCTTAGGATTTCCGGATACTCATGGGGCACTTGAGGTTGCAGGCGAGGCACGCCCCACACACGCATCATGCGAAAGGCCCTCGCCCGGAGGGGACTTGCATGCTTGGCGAAGCGACAGCTTCGAACGCCACCACCCGAGGGCGGCGCTCCGGCCGCCCGAACCGCGCGATACGGGCACTGCGCCCGGCCGTCGCCACGCTGGCCGTCGGCCTGCTCGTGGCGGGAGCGGTGAGTGGCGCCGGGAGCGCCACGGCACAGGAGCAGCCGCGCAACCCAGGCGGCGCCGCCGCGAACCTCGGCAGGCTGACCGCGCACGGCCCGGTCACCATCCGTGACGCGGGCGAGGAGTGGAAGGCCGAGGCCGGACTCTTCGAGATGACCGTCACCGGTGGCGGCACCCTGCAGAGCTACAGCATCGACCTCAGAACCCCGGCGCGCGAGGGGACCACGTACAAGGAAGTCGGCTGGGAGCAGTCCTCGCTGCACGGCAACCGCAACGCCGGCAAGATCCGCTGGATCCTGGAGCACTCCTACCCCCAGGTCAACGATCTGGCGGAGCTCGCCCAGAAGGCAGGAGTCAAGACCCTCGACGACAAGGCGGCCGCGGCCGGCACCCAGGCCGCGATCTGGCGCTTCTCCGACAACGTCGAGGCCCGCCCCGCCGACCCCGGCGCCGGCCGGCTCGCCGCCTATCTGACCCGGGCCGCCAGGAGCGCCCCGCAGCCCCCCGCCTCGCTCGCCCTGGACCCGCCCGCGGTGGCGGGACGCGCCGGGGAGCGGGTCGGCCCGGTCACCGTCCGCACCCAGGCCGACCGCGTCACGGTCGCACTCGCCGGTGACGCACCCTCCGGCGTGAAGGTCGTCAGCAAGGACGGCAAGCCCGTCACTGCCGCCAAGGGAGGCGACCGGCTGTACTTCGACATACCGGCCGACGCCGAGGGCGGCACCAGCGCGCTCAGTGTCCAGGCGGACGCCCCGATCCCGATCGGCCGCGCCCTGGTCAGCGACACCCACAGCCAGACCCAGATCCTGGCCGGCGCCAGCACCTCCACCGTCACCGCCGACGCCACCGCCACCTGGGCCGGGCAGAAGGCCTCCGGCGCGGTCCCGGCGCTCTCCGCGAAGAAGAACTGCGCCAAGGGCGGAGTCGGGATCACCGCCACCAACGCGGGCGACGCCCCCTTCACCTTCGAACTGCTCGGCGCCAGCCACACCATCGCGGCCGGCTCCTCGCGGACGGTGACCATCCCGCTCCAGGAGGACCAGGCCTACGACCTCACGGTCTCCGGGCCCGGCGGGCTGCGCAAGAACTTCAAGGGCGTCCTGGACTGCGAGACCGCGGGCACCGTCGCCATCGGCACCGCGGACGCCCCCGCCAACCGCCCCACCCCGGCCACCGGCGGCAACCCCGCCCCCCTGACCGCCGACGGCGCGGCCGGAAGCTCCGAAGACCTGGCCGCCACCGGCGCCTCGGCCGCGACCCCGATGATCGGCTACCTCGCCCTCGGCATGGTCGCGATCGGCGCCTGCGCGGTCGTCCTGCTCCGCAAGAAGAAGCCCGCGGCCGACGCCGCGTCCGACCCCGCACCCGACGACGAGTAGCACGAGCAGGACGAGCAGGAGGCCCGAGCGGGCCGGCCGGCGGACGAGTAATCGGAGCGCCCGCCGGCCCGCTCACCAGGCAGCACAAGGGATACGAGGCCGCGCAGCCCCCGCCCCGGCAGGGAACCGGTTTCCGCCGGGGGAGTGGTGTCAGGCAAGATGGGGTGTATCCCTGCCCACTCCACGATCTGCCGGACGGTTTCTCTTGGCTGAGTTCATCTACACCATGCGCAAGGCGCGTAAAGCGCACGGCGACAAGGTGATTCTCGACGACGTCTTCCTGAACTTCCTGCCCGGCGCGAAGATCGGTGTGGTCGGCCCCAACGGTGCCGGTAAGTCCACCGTTCTGAAGATCATGGCCGGTCTTGAGCAGCCGTCCAACGGCGAGGCGTACCTGTCGCCGGGCTTCAGCGTCGGCATCCTCATGCAGGAGCCGAAGCTCGACGAGTCGAAGACCGTCCTGGAGAACGTGCAGGACGGCGCCGCCGAGCAAATGAGCAAGCTGAAGCGCTTCAACGAGGTCGCCGAACTGATGGCGACCGACTACAGCGACGCCCTGCTCGACGAGATGGGCAAGCTCCAGGAAGACCTCGACCACTCCAACGCCTGGGACCTCGACGCCCAGCTGGAGCAGGCCATGGACGCCCTGGGCTGCCCCCCCGGCGACTGGCCTGTCACCAACCTCTCCGGTGGCGAGAAGCGCCGCGTGGCGCTCTGCAAGCTGCTCATCGAGGCCCCGGACCTGCTCCTCCTCGACGAGCCCACCAACCACCTGGACGCCGAGTCGGTGAACTGGCTGGAGCAGCACCTCGCGAAGTACCCGGGTGCCGTCGTGGCCGTCACTCACGACCGCTACTTCCTGAACAACGTCGCCGAGTGGATCCTGGAGCTCGACCGCGGTCGCGCGATCCCCTACGAGGGCAACTACTCCACGTACCTGGAGAAGAAGCAGACCCGCCTCAAGGTCGAGGGCAAGAAGGACGAGAAGCGCGCCAAGCGCCTCAAGGAAGAGCTGGAGTGGGTGCGGTCGAACGCCAAGGGGCGCCAGACCAAGTCCAAGGCCCGTCTCGCCCGGTACGAGGAGATGGCGGCCGAGGCCGACAAGATGCGGAAGCTGGACTTCGAGGAGATCCAGATCCCGCCGGGCCCGCGTCTGGGCTCCATCGTCGTCGAGGTCAACAACCTCTCGAAGGCCTTCGGCGACAAGGTCCTCATCGACGACCTCAGCTTCACCCTGCCGCGCAACGGCATCGTCGGCGTCATCGGCCCGAACGGTGCGGGCAAGACCACGCTGTTCAAGATGATCCAGGGCCTGGAGACGCCGGACAGCGGCTCCATCAAGGTCGGCGACACGGTCAAGATCTCCTACGTCGACCAGTCCCGCGCCAACATCGACCCGAAGAAGACCCTCTGGGCCGTCGTGTCGGACGAGCTGGACTACATCAACGTCGGCCAGGTCGAGATGCCGTCGCGCGCGTACGTCAGCGCCTTCGGCTTCAAGGGCCCGGACCAGCAGAAGCCGGCCGGGGTCCTCTCCGGTGGTGAGCGCAACCGCCTCAACCTGGCGCTGACCCTCAAGGAGGGCGGCAACCTGCTCCTCCTCGACGAACCGACCAACGACCTCGACGTCGAAACCCTGTCGTCGCTGGAGAACGCGCTCCTGGAGTTCCCGGGTGCGGCCGTGGTCATCTCCCACGACCGCTGGTTCCTGGACCGGGTGGCGACGCACATCCTCGCCTACGAGGGCGAGTCCAAGTGGTACTGGTTCGAGGGCAACTTCGAGTCGTACGAGAAGAACAAGATCGAGCGGCTCGGAGCGGACGCGGCCCGCCCGCACCGCGCCACCTACAAGAAGCTCACGCGAGGCTGATAGCCAGTGGCTCGGCACATCTACTCCTGCCCCCTGCGCTGGTCGGACATGGACGCCTTCGGGCACGTCAACAACGTCGTCTTCCTGCGGTACCTGGAAGAGGCGCGGATCGACTTCATGTTCCGGCTGGCGCCGGGGGAGGGCAGCGCGTCCTTCACGGGCGGGTCCGTCGTGGCCCGGCACGAGATCGACTACGTGCGGCCCCTCGTCCACCGGCACGAGCCGGTGAGGATCGAGTCGTGGGTCACGAAGATATCCGCGGCGTCCCTGACGATCGCCTACGAGATCAAGGACCCCGAGCAGGTGTACGTGAGGGCGTCCACGGTCGTCGTCCCGTTCAACCTGGCACAGGGCATGCCCCGGCGGATCACCGCCGAGGAGAAGTCCTTCCTGGAGAAGTACTTCGACGACGCGGCCGACGGCGGGAAGACCGGCGCGACCGGTAAGACCGGCGCCGCCGCGAAGCCGGGCGCCACCGGGAAGTCCGGGAAGGCCGTCGCGGCATGACCGTCACGGCCCGGGAGCTCGCTCTCGACGGCACCCGGGAGGCCGCCGCACTGACCGCCTTCCTGGGCCGGCTGATCCATTACGACCGCGCCGCCGCCGTCCGCCTCCAGGCGGGCGGCGGGGCGCTGGCCGTCTTCGGCCGTCCGCCGTCCTTCGAGGTACTGGCCGTGCGCACCGCACGGCTCACCGAGCCGGTCGACCTCGATGTGACGGTCTCCGCCGGTGAACTCCTGGAAAGCATCGACGAGTCGGCGGGCACGCTCACCGTGCCCGCCGCCGTCACCGGCCCCCCGTGGGCCGGGGTGCTGCCGCCCCGCGGCGGCTGGCGCGAGGTCCCCGGGCTGCCCGACGCCCTCGCCCTGCGTGCCGTGGTCTCCTCCGCCGTCGCCGAATTCCGGCGCCGGGACGAGGAGTTGGCGCCCGAAGCACGCACCCGCAGCGCCCGCGACGTGATCGGCCGGGACATCTGGTCGCGCGTCCTGGGCGACACCGGGCTCCCGCTCCGGGTGGTGCACGCCGCCCAGTCACTGGGCTTCCTGCACCCGGGCGCGCCGGTCGCCCTCCTGGAGGCGGGCAGCTGGCTCCGCCTCCGTACCCCCTACGGATCGGTGTCGGTCCGCCGTGCGGGCGCCGGCCTGCTGTCGGTCACACCCGCGTAACCCCCTGCCCGGTCAGCGCTGCTGGTCGTCCGGCCACACCCCGATGTGGTCCTGCTCCAGCTCCAGCATGACGCGCTGCTTCATCTCCAGGGCCTCCGTGTAGTCCGCCGGGAGCTGCAGGCGGCCCGCGCGGTCGAGCATCGCGTACTCGCGGGCGACGACCGACTCCTCTCCGGTGGCCGCGTCGACCTCGGTGCGGCGCAGTACCTCGGAGGAGGTGCGGCCGTCGCGGATGGCGACGGTGCGGCGTACCTCGGAAGCGACCTGCTGGTCGTGGGTGACGATCACGATGGAGGTGCCCAGCTCGTCGTTGGCGCGGCGGAACGCGTCGAAGATCTGCCCGGCGGTCGTGGAGTCCAGCTCTCCGGTGGGCTCGTCGGCGAGGAGCACCGAGGGCTGGTTGGCGAGCGCGACCGCGATGGCCACCCGCTGCTGCTGCCCGCCGGACATCTGGTGCGGGCGCCGGTCCCGGCACTCCGCCACCTCCATCATGGAAAGCAGTGTGTCCACCCGCTCGGTGCGCTCACCCTTGTGACCCCGGCCCTTCAACTGCATGGGCAGCGCCACGTTCTGAGCGGCCGTCAGATACGGGAGCAGATTGCGGGCGGTCTGCTGCCAGACGAAGCCGACGATGCTCCGGCGGTAATGCAGCCGCTCCTTGGAGCCCATGGTCAGCAGGTCGCAGCCCGCCACCTTGGCCGCACCCGCGGTCGGCTCGTCCAGGCCCGCCAGAATGTTCATCAGCGTCGACTTGCCGCTGCCCGACGCCCCCACCAGGGCCATCAACTCGCCCTCCTGGACCAGCAGATCGAGCCCCTGGAGGGCCTGCACCTCCACCCCGTCGGTGGTGAAGACGCGTACCAGCCGGTCGCAGGAGATCAGCGCGTCGTGGCCGTAGGCGGGGCGGTCGCGGCGGGACGCGGCCCGTGCCTCCAGCTCGGCCAGCGTGGTGCCGCTCGCGGAGCCGCCCGTCGCGGAGTCCACCGTGGTCCCGGTCATCGTGCGTCTCCTGCCCTGAGTTCGGTCGTTGTCGTGACTCGCGTGGTCCACCACGCCTGGAAGACCGCGACCCCCGCCGCGATCACCACCACGCCCACCGCGGGCAGCAGCAGCGAGAACGGGTCCAGGCGCAGCGCCACGAACCCGGTGTCCGCCACCCCCGCCCCCGGGGACAGCGCCAGCTTGCCCAGGTCGACGGAGGGCGCGAGCAGCCGGACCGCGGCCCAGCCCACCAGCGCACCGCCGACCGCCGCGAGCAGCGCCTGCGGCAGCGACTCGAAGACCAGCAGACGCCGCCCGTGGGCCCGGGTGAGGCCCATGGTGCGCAGCCTGGCCAGCAGCGCCCTGCGCTCCGGGGCGGCCTGCAACAGCGACAGCAGCACCGCCAGAACCGCGTAACCGGCACCGGCGGCGACGCCCGCGGCGTAGATCTGCTGGGCGCCTGCCTGTAGCGGCGGGTCCGCGTACTTGGCGCGCTCCTGGGCGGCGAGCTGCACCCGGGAGTCGTCCCGGGCGCCCACCGCCAGCGCCCGGAGCGCCGCACCATCGAGGTTGTCGCCGTTCACCATCAGGGCGTTGGGCTCGGACTTGGGCAGCGCGGCCCGGCTGATCAGCACGAACTCGCCCTGCCGCTGGGCCGGGGTGACGTCCAGGGTGCCGACGGGCCTGGCGGTGAAGGCCGCCAGCCCCAGGAAGACACTGCGCAGCTGCTTGCCCTGCGCGCCGATGCGCTTGGCGGCACCGGGAGTGGCGAGCACCGGGAAGGCTGCCGAGCCGGGTGCGGCCTTCAGCTTTGCGGCGTCGAACGGGCCGAGCCCGGTCTTCTCCGAGATCCTGGCGTACGACTCGGGGTCGACCACCACCAGGGTGACGTCCCGCCCGTCCTCGTCCAGGGTCAGTTCGTAGTCCACCCCGACCGGGCTCACCTCCCGCACACCCCGCGAGCGCCGCACCTGGGCGACGGTCTCCTCGGGGTAGCCGTGGCTGCTCTCGATCCGGGCATCCGCCCCCGTCACCTGGTACGCCGCCCGGTCCCGCGCATCGCCGACCCCCGCCAGCACCGACCCGCCGATCGCGGCCGTGGTCAGCGCGACCAGCAGAGCCAGCAGCGGCATCGCCGCGGTCGCGGGCGCCCGGCCCGCACGGGCGATCGCCAGGAACCCGACGGCGCCCCGCCGCAGGGCGGCCGGACGGCCCGCGAGCCGCAGCGGCAGCGGGTAGAGCCGCACCAGCACCATCGCGGCGATCAGCCCGACCAGCACCGGGGCGGCGCTGACCAGTTCGTCGGAACCCTGGCCGGTGCCACGCCGGTTGAGTGCGGCCACCGCGCCGACGGTCAGCACCAGAGCGGTGAGCTCGAAGACGGTACGACGGCGGGACGGCCTGGCACGCACCAGGTCGGTGCGTTCGCCGTGCAGCTTCGGGGTGAAGTGGGCGACCGCCGCGCGTACCGGAAGCGCCAGCGAGGCGAGCAGCGCGACCGCCACCGCGGCCACCACCGAAGCGGTGTCACGCACCTCGGTGATCAGCAGCCGTGCGGTCAGCCAGCCCACGGCGGCGGCGGGCACCGCCACCACCGACGTCTCGCCGAGCAGCCGCAGGAGAATGCCGCGCACCGAACCGCCGCGCGAACGCACCAGCGACAACTCGGCGTGCCTGCGCGCCCCGGCCAGGCCGGCCGCCATCAGGATGACCACCCCGGCGACCGTACCGATACCGAAGGCGGCGACCGCGACCACCGGCAGGACCGCCTGACGGGTCGCGTCGAAGGAGGCCAGCAGGTCCTCGGTGTCGGTGGTCACCACCGTCTCGTCACCGGCCAGTGCGCGCAGGGCGTTCAGCCCCGGCCCGCCCTCCAGGGAGGCGACCGCCGAGGAGAGGGCCGGAATGTCCTGGGCGGTGAGGGACGCGGTGTCGAAGTCCAGCTCCCAGAACCGCTCGGGCGTCGGGAAGAGGTGCAGCAGCGCGGGCCCGGCCTCCGGGGCGAGCAGCAGCGACGCCCCCCAGTACTTGACCGGCGGCGGCTTGGCACCGGTCGCGGCCAGCACCGCCGGGGTGTGCAGCAGCGGGTCGGTCGCCCAGTAGGGGTCCTGGGTGCGCAGCGGCTCGAAGATCCCGGTGATGGTCACCGCGGTCTGCTCGGAGCCGTTCTCCACGTGCAGGACCGAACCGGGCTTCATCCGCAGGGCCTTGGCGGTCGCGGTGCTGACCGCCGCCTCCAGCTTGTCGGTGCCCGCGTTCGTCCCGTTGCCGTCCGCGCGCGGCGCGCGTCCCTGGACCATGCGCGAGTGCCGGCCCAGTTCGGCCTGGGCGCTCAGCAGGAATTGGGCCGGAGCCACATCGCCCGTGACGGGCGGCCGCGGCAGCCACGCGTCCCTGGCCACGATCCGCTTCGGGCCGCGCACTCCGTACGAGGAGGCCTCCGGCAGCGTACGGACCGGCGCCTCGGGAGCCTTCAGCAACTCCTCGAAGTTCTGCCGCAGCGCGCGAGGCCGCAGCGAGTCCTCGCGCATCTTCTCCGGGACCTGGCCCGGCGGCGTACTGGTGACCTTCAGCATCCGCTGGTCGGCGCGGGCCGCGTCGAGCTGGGCGCGCATGCCGTTGTCGAGGTGGTGGTCGAGGCCGCGCGGCAGTGCGGCGGCCAGGAACGCGGTGATCAGGACGAGGAGGGCCATGGACACGGCGGCACCGGGGGCGGCGCGCAGCCGGGTGCGTACCCAGGGGGCAACGGCTCGGTCGCTCATATCAGTTGCCGCCTCCGATGCGCAGCATGGTCGCCGGATCGCCGCGGCGCAGGGCCAGCGCGGCGACCACCAGCAGGGGGATGGCGACGACACCGGTGAGCAGCAGGGCGATCTGCCCCGCCGGGAGCTGCACCAGGACGTTCGGCTGGGGCTGGGTGGCCTGCCCGGTCAGCACGATCAGCGGGATCACGGCCCTGGTCAGTACGGCGCCCAGGGCGATGCCCACCACCAGGGCCAGTGCGATCAGCACCGAGTGCTCGGCCGCGATCAGCCGGGCCAGCTGCCTGGGCGGGGTGCCCAGCGCACGCAGCACCGCGAACTCCGCGGCCCGTTCCCGCAGGGATCCCGCCGCACCGACCGCGAAACCGACCGCCGCCAGCAGCGCCGCGACCACGGCGACCGCGAGCAGCGCCGACTGCGGGCCCGCGCCGAGCGGATCGTCGTGCAGTTCGCTCAGCGCCTCGTCCCGTACCAGCACCTGGGCCGGGTCGATGTCGGGCCGCTCCCGCAGGGCGGCGGCCACGTCCGCGGTCTTCGCGGAATCCGTGCTCAGCCACCACTCGGACGGCATCAGCGGGTTCAGCCCGGTGGGGGCGAGGGAGTGATTGACCGCCCGCAGGTCGACCAGGAGCGCCCCGCCGTCCTTGGCGGGATCGACGGGCAGTCCGTCGGTGGCCAGTGAGCCGGGCCCGGTGGTGGGGAGCTGGCGCAGGGTGCCCACCAGGGTGACGGTGAGGGTGGTGCCGTGCAGATCGAAGTCGATCCTGGAGCCGACCGCGGCACCCGCGTGCCGCATGAAGTCATCGGTGGCCAGCGCGCCGACCCCGTCGGTGGCGGGCGGGCGGGCCGCCGAGATCCGCACCACGGTCTGCGGGGTCGCCGCGCCCCACCCGTCCAGCTCCGGGTCCACGTCGGACGCGCCGGTCCGGTAGGTGACCTCGAAGAGGTTCTGCCCGGCGGCGGCCGGGGCCAGCGTGGACACCGCGTCCGGGGCGCCCTCGGCCTCCCCGGCGGTGTCGGTGGCGGTACCCAGCCACTTGAACCCGGCGCCGGGGCGCGGTATCGAAGTGCCGTTCTTCGCAAGGGACTTGAGGGAAAGGACATGGGACTCGCCCCGCAGGTACGGCTGGTCCAGCGAGGCATCCATACCGGTCAGCCGGAGCGGCCCCGCGAGCCGGGAGACATCCACGGACAGTGTGCTTTCCCGCCCGTCGGCGGTCAGCTGCCCCGCGGCGAGCCGGTAGGTCATCCCGTAACGGTCCTCGACGGTCGCGGTGACCGCGTCGACGGCCTTGGACGGTTTGCCGTCGGGACGCCGCAAGGTGAGTGCGAGGTCGAGGGTGCCGGGGCCCTCGGGCAGCAGGATCCCGACGCGCTCCTGACTGCCGGTACGGAGCTTGGCGGCCAGCGCGTCGTAGTCGCCGTCGACCAGGTCCCCGCGCAGCCGCAGATTCTCCCGTGCGTCCGAGGTGTCCAGGGCGAGCACCGTCGCGGTGCGGCCCCCGGACAGCGGCAGACCGGTACGCGCGGCGGGTGCCGCCGAGCGGACCCCGTCGATCGCGGCGTACGAGTTACCCCGGGCGGAGTCGGAACTCCCGGTGCCCGCCACCCGTATCGAAGACCCACTGCGGAAGTCCGCCTGGTCCTCCTGCGAACGGTCCCAGGACGCGCCCTGCCCGATCGCCAGCATCCCCATCGCGACGGCCAGCACGATCAACAGCACCGGGCCGGCCCCCCGCAGCGGCCGCCGGCTGAGCTGCCAGCCCGCCAGCGCGGCAGGCAGCCCCCGCCCCTTGGCGGCCCGCTTCTCGGCCAGCTTCGCAAGCGGCGGCAGCAGCCGCAGGGTCAGTACGGTGCCGGCGAGCAGCGCCAGCGCGGGCGCCGCCACCAGCAACGGGTCCACACCCAGAGCGCCGCCCCGGCTCTCGCCCAGCGGCCCCGAACCGGAGGTCTGCCGGTCCAGCTGCCAGTACGCCACGACCGCGATCAGCAGCAGGGCGATGTCCGCCCCCGCCTTCATCGGCCCCGGTACCGCCCGCACCCGGCTGCGCGCACCCCGGCCCGCGGTCAGCGCGGGAGCCACCACGGCCACCGCGCACAACAGCCCGACCCCCGCGCCGACCAGCCAGATTCCGGCGGAGGCGAACACCCCACCGGTGTCCAGCCGCAGCCCGATCCGCCCCAGCGAACCCTGCCCCGACAGCAACGTGGTGAGCGGCCCGGACACCAGCGGCGCACAGACCGCCGCCGGCACCGCCAGCAGCACCGCCTCCACCGCGGCCAGCACCACCACCCGGCGGCGCGACGAGCCGCGCGCGATCAGCAGTTCGGTCTCACCCGCACGCTCGCTGCTCAGCAGCCGGGCCACCAGCAGCAACGCGTACGAGGCCAGCAGGATCAGCTGGAGCGAGACGATCACCAGCGTCGACCGGGACACCAGCAGCGCCCGGTCCGCCTGGTCGAGCAGCCGGGGCAGCCCGGTCTCCGCGCTCACCTGCCCACTGAAGGGCGGCTGCGCGGTGAGGTGCTTGAGGCCCGCCACGGCGGCGGCGCGCAGTTCGGTGATCCGCCCCGAATCCACGGTGCGGAAGTCCGCGCTGACCAGCCAGCCCCTGCCGTCCGCGGCGACCTTCCCGGTGCTGAGCACCGCCGGATCGACGAGCAGCGGGCCGTAGGTGGTGAAGGTGGCGGTGCGGATGCCGCGCCCGCCCAGTTCCTCAAGCCGCCAGTAGGGGTCGGCGAGTTGCTTGGGCTCGTAGAGACCGGTCAGCCGGACCTTGACGACGCCCGTGCCGATCCGGGCGGCCAGCGGGATCACCGCACTGCCGGGCGACAGCTTCAGCTGCTTGGCCGCGACGGCCGGCAGCGCCACCTCGATCACACCGTCCGCGCCGACGCCGTTCGCCGGCCAGTTGCCCCGGGACAGCTTGACCCGGGACCTGTCGAGGCCCGCGAGCCGGGTCAGGTCGGGCTTGTCCTTGCGGGCGGAGGGGGACTGGAGGGTGGGCGGCAGCGCGAAGGCGGCCGACTGCTCCAGGGTGCTCTGCCGGGTGGGCAGACCGTCGAAGACGCGGCGGGCCCCGTCCCGTACGACCGCGTCCGCCTGCGCCCGGTCGGACGCCGGGACGCCGGACTGCACCAGCAGCGAGGAGGCCGTCGCGTCCCGCACGCCCAGCGAGTGCCGCAGACCGGCGTCGCCGATGGAACCGGAGAAGGCGGCCAGTGCGGCGAGCACCGCGGTGGTCAGCACGACCGCCAGCAGGGCCGCGGACAGCAGCAGTCGGTGCGCACGTACGCGCAGAAAGACAAACCCCGTCACCCGTCCCCCAGAACCCCTTGGTACACACAGCTCCTGGCGTGCACCGCCTCGGCGCACCGGCGCCCGCGATCTTCCGAAAGCCCTTTCGGATGCTGTCAGGGTTCTGCGGCGGGGGAAACCTTCTGAGGGAGGGACTTGATGCGATCGTGACCGAAATTCGGTAGTGGATCATCGCATTCCGGATATTGCGGGGGCCGGGATAACGCCAACTCACCCCAAAAACACAGAAGTTGACCCACCGTGTTCGGCACTCAACCCACTGTGTCCGGCCTTGGGTCCCTGGTGCTCAGCCTTCAGCCCTCGGTGTTCACCATCGAAGCTGCCGCATACGTCATGTAGTTCCACAGCTGCCGCTCGTGCTCGGCGCCCAGGCCCAGCTCGTCGACCGCCACCCGCATGTGCTTCAGCCACGCGTCGTGCGCCGCCCGGTCCACCTGGAACGGGGCGTGCCGCATCCGCAGCCGGGGGTGACCGCGCTCGTCGCTGTAGGTGCGCGGGCCGCCCCAGTACTGCATCAGGAAGAGCGTGAAGCGCTCCTCGGCAGGGCCCAGGTCCTCTTCCGGGTACATCGGCCGCAGCAGCGGGTCCTCGGCGACACCCTGGTAGAAGCGGTGCACCAGGCGACGGAAGGTCGCCTCGCCGCCCACCTGCTCGTAGAAGGTCTGCTCCTGAAGGGTTCCCCGCGGAATCTCGTTCACCGTTCCATCGTCTCAGACGGCCGGGAGGAGGACTCGGGACGTAGGACCGGGGTACGGGGCCCTCGCCAAGCCACCCGCCCCCGCGCCACAGTGTGCCTATGGGCGCACACGCGGAGAACGGCGACCAGTACCCGGGCGAGCGGGCGGCACTCGTCCGCAGGATCACGGAGACCGGGGCCCTCAAGGACCCGGCCTGGCGGACGGCCTTCGAGGAGGTGCCCCGCCACCTCTTCGTACCGCACTGGTTCCAGCACGGACCCGCCGGATACGAGTGCTTCTGGGGCAAGGACCCGGACCCCGAACGCCGCGAGCGCTGGCTGAAGGGGGTGTACGGCGACACCGCGCTCGCCACCCGGGTGCGCGACGGCGTACTGCTCTCCTCCAGCAGCCAGCCCTCGCTGATGGCGAAGATGCTGGACGAACTGGAGGTACGGGACGGCCAGCGCGTCCTGGAGATCGGCGCGGGCACCGGCTACAACGCCGCCCTGCTCGCCCACCGGCTCGGCGGCCCGAACGTGACCACCGTCGATCTGGACCCGGAGATTGTGGAGTCCGCACGCGCTCACCTGGAAGCCGCCGGGCTGCGGCCCGCCGTGGTGGCGGAGGACGGGGCACGCGGCTGCCCGGAGCGTGGGCCCTTCGACCGGATCGTGGCCACCTGCACGGTGCACTCGGTGCCGCGCGACTGGCTGCGGCAGTGCACCCCGGGTGCCCGCATCCTGGCACCGCTGTCCACCGGACTGATCGCGCTCAGGGTGCGCGGCAGCGGTGACGCGGAGGGCCGCTTCCTGCCCACCCCCGCCTACTTCGTCCCCCTGCGCGGCGGCACCGCGGCCCCCACCCCGCGCTACACCGGCGGCCTGCCCCGCACCGCGCTGGAGAACGACCTCTTCCGCTTCCTGCTCTCCCTCAGCGCATCGAGCCTCGACCCCCACGAGGCCCTCGCCCTCTGGCACTTGGAGGGCCGCCCGCGGCGCGAACGCTTCGGAGTGACCATCAACGGCTCGGGCCAATGGGCCTGGCTGGACGACCCGGCGGGCCCGTACGCGTGGCCACTCATGACCTGAGAAGGCCTCCGAGGTGTCTGGCCGGGGACACACAGCCAGGGCATCCGGCCGGGGGCACGTCCGGCCGAGGCGCATCTGACCGGAGACACAGCAGAGGCGCGGGCGGAGAAACTCCCCGCCCGCGCCCCATCGATCACTAACCCCGATGGATCGTGATCGTCGTCCAAGCACCCACGTGCACCCGGTCCCCGTCCTGCAACGGCACCGGCACATACGGCTGGATCGGCTCCTCGCCGCCGTTCACCGTCGTCCCGTTCGTCGAGTTCTGATCGACGACCGCCCATGTCCCGTCCGGCTGCTGCACCAGCACCGCGTGCTGATGCGAGACCCCCGGGTCCTCCGGCGGAACCGCGAGGTCCACATCCGGCGACTCACCCGTCGAGTGCCGCCGGCGACCGATGGTGATCTGGTTACCGGTGAGCTGCAGATGCTGCTCGGGCGAGTACGCCGGGAGATTCAGCCCGCCCGCCTCCGGCCCGCTGCGCTGCATCATCGCCATGAAGTAGTCACGGTCGGGTCCCACCGTCGCGGACCACTGCCCGCCACCCTGCTGCTGGCCCTGCTGCTGGTAGTCGGGCTGGTACCCGCCCTGCGGCTGGTAGGCACCCTGCTGCTGGCCCTGCTGCTGGTACCCGCCCTGCGGAACCTGCTGCGAGGGAGGCGGCAGCATCCAGTCGTCGTCGCCACCGGTGTGCTGCGGCTGCTGCTGGTACTCCTGCTGGTAGCCGCCCTGCGGGGGCCCCTGCTGGGGGTACGGCTCGGCCGGCCGGTTCATCTGCGAGGGACGCGAACCCTGGTACTCGTACGGGTCACGCTGCGGCTGCCCGCCGTACGGCGGCTGCGGAGCCTGCGGGGGGTACGTCGCCTGGTTGGTGAGGAAGTTCCACCGGCACTCCTCGCAGAACGGGGCGAGCGCCTCGCGCGGGGTACGGCACTGCGGGCACAGCTCCGCGTGGGCGGTGGCGTCGGGGCCGCCGTAACCGCCCTGGCCGTGGCCCTGGTCGGGCTGCTGCGGGTATCCGTAGGCGGGAGGCGGCGGCGGGGGCGGCGGCACCGCGCCGGCCATGCGATGGCCGCAGACCTCGCACCAGTCGTCGGAACCCGACTGGTGTCCGTTCGGGCAGGTCGGCATGTCGGCGCTTCCCCCTCTCCTCGTCCGGCCCGCAGGCCGTACACAGCTCTGAATCAGCTTGACCGAAAACGTCGCGTTCGACGTCTTCTTTCTTTTACTTCTTTACACGGACGGTCTTCGTGGAGCGCGTTTCGAGAGTCATCTCGTCCGCTTCCGCGACCTTCGCCTTCAGCCGCACAGTACCCGTCGCCTCGTCGACGACGTCCACCACCTTCGCAAGCAGTTTCGCAGTATCCGCGTTCCCGGAGGCGGCCGCGAGCTGAACGGCCCGTCCCAGTTTGGACGTAGCGCCGTCGAAATCTCCCGACTTCCGCGCATCCAGTCCCTGTTGGATTGCTTGTGCAAGTTCCGCCTGGCCCGTGTAGTGGGCGACCTGCGGATTGATGGAGGTGGAGGCGACCATGTCGTCGGTCCACACCGCGCGTACCAGACCCTGGGACAGCGTGGTCGGGGTGCCACCGGCCGTGTCCGGGAGGATCAGCGAGACCCGGGCCGCCAGCATTTCCTGCCCCACACCGGCCTCCGGCACCTGCACGCACACGTGGTAGTCGCGCGACTCGTCGCCCCAGGAACCGGTCGGGTAGTCGCCCGCGCGGGGTCCCGCCTCGGTGCGCCGGGAGGTCAGCTCCTCGACGGTGGGAGCGACCTGCTTGACGAATTTGATCTCGACCCCGACGGGCGTCCAGAGCCGCAGATTCACATCCGCGACCTCCTTGCCCATCGCGTTCTCCATCATCTGCGTGAAGTCCGCGGAAAGCCCCGAGGGGTCGGCCACGATGTCGGCGGTGCCGAGCAGCGCGGACGCGATGGCGGTGACTTCCTTCACTTCCCAGTCGGTTCCCACGCCCCGGGCGTCACACGTGAAACGTCCGGCACAGGCTTCCAGGGCGGCCGCCAGGTCCTTCGGCGACTCGTGCTCGTTGCGGCCGTCGGTCAGCAGGATGCCGTGCCGGATGGGCGCGTCGGAGGAGGCGAGAAGACGGTCGGTCATCTTCAGCCAGGTGCCGATCGCGGTGCCGCCGCCCGCGGTCAGCGAGCGCAGCGCCGTCTTGGCCTGGGCACGGGTCTCGGAGTTCGCGGTGGCCAGCCGGTCCTGCCCCGGGTAGACCTGCTTGGCGAGGTGGGTGCCGCCGACGACGGCGAACTCGACGCCGTCGCGCAGCGCGTCGATCGCCGCCGAGGTGGCGTCGCGGGCACCGCGCATCTTGGTCGGCGGGTAGTCCATCGAACCCGAACAGTCGACCATGATCACTACGGCTGCCGCAGGACCTTCGCCGGGTATGTGTGCGGGCGAGGCGGTCGCCCCCGTGAGCGTCGCCCCACTGGTACCGCCGCCGGTCGAGGTGACCGTGACGATCGCGTTGACCTCACGGCCGCCTTCCGGCAGGAACTCGTTCTGGTACACGTCGACGGAGAACTGCGGCACATTGGATTTGGAGAAATTGGCCATCGGATCGGCTCCTAGCGAGTCCTGCGGATGGTGCGAGACCTGGTTCGGACGTGGCTCGGGCGGGGTGCGCCACCGGTACTTTCCGTGCTGCCGTACTTCTCTCGGTGCACCGCATCTCACGGTGCACCGCTTCCCTCGTGCACTGCTTCTCTCGTGCGCACGGCGGACGGCTCCCCCCGGCCGGACCTCCTACTGCTGTGCGGCGCCGCTTCCGTAGGCGGATCCTGCCCCTTGCGGCAGCATCGGGAACGGCAGCACCGCCACTGTTACGTTGTCGTGGCCGCCGCCGTCGAGCGCGTGCCCCACCAGCACCTGCGCACTGTGCAGCGGACGCGTCGCCGCATCTGCGGGAATGGCGCGCGCCATGTCCTGCGCGGCCTCCGCGTAGTTCCACAGCCCGTCGGTGCAGACGACGACCACACCCGGCCGGTCCGGCTTGAAGGACGCGGTGTGCGGATCGATCTCGTACGCGTCCGCGCCCAGCCATCCGGTGATCGCGTGCGCCCGGTCGTCGGCGTACGCCTCGGCCTCGCCCATCAGACCCGCGGCGACCATCTGCGCCGCCCACGAGTCGTCCTCGGTGAGCCGGGCCGGCGGGGCGGAACGGTCGTCCGGCACCCAGTAGACCCGGCTGTCACCGATCCAGCCGACGACCAGCAGGCCGCCCGCCACGATCGAGGAGACCAGCGTGCAGGCCGGGGCGTTCTGGTGGCGGTGCGGGTCGTGCTCCTGTGCCTGTGACTGATCGGCGGCCAGCACGTTGACCGCCTCGGCGGCGGCCAGGATCGCCTCGTGCAGGGCCTGCTGCGGGTGGGTGCCCAGCGGCAGCGACTCAAGGAGCAGGGCGTTGGCGGTGGCCGACGCGGCGGCCGAGGCCTCGTCGGGGCGGGTCGCCGACGACACCCCGTCGCAGACCACGGCGATGGTCGCCGTGGTGCCGTCGGGCAGCTGCGCCTCGGAGATCGCGAAGGCGTCCTCGTTGCGGTGATGACGCAGACCACGGTCGCTGACCGCGGCCACCGTGCCCAACTCCCGTTCCTGGTGATCGCGTTCACGGGGCTGGGCGTGCCCGCAGTTCTCGCAGTAGCCGTCGGTGTCGATCCGGCCCGCCCGGCAGGCGACGCACACCTTCTGCGGCTGCTGGGCCACCGGGGCGGCCAGCGGGAAGTCGTCGACGGTGGGGACCTGGAAGACGGGCATGTCGGCGGTGTCCTCGCCGCCGTCGTAGTCGTCGTCCTGACCGCCCTGCCCCGCGCGGCCCTCGTGCGCACCGGCGCCGCGCGGGTCCCGGGGGTCGCCGGCGTGACCGGGGCCGGAGGCCGGACCGGGGTCCGGGGCATGACCGGGAGCAGGCGCGTGACCGGGCTCCGCGATGTGGGCGGGGGCCACGGTGTGGTCGGTGCCGTCCGGGAAGCCCGGGTCGGACACGTCCGGGGTCGGTCTGCCGGTGGACTGCCCGTTGGGCGCAGGGGCGGCCAACGGCCCGTCCGGGGACTCTTCCGGCGCGTGGGCCCCGATGGCGACCGTCGGACGGTCGCCGGGCGGCTCGGGCACGGCCGTCAGGTCGTACCCGCACACCTCACAGAAGGAGTCGCCCGTTTCCAGCGGCTCCTCACAGCCGGGGCAGGCCGACAGCTGGTGCGTCTGCGACATCATCACACCCAAGTCCGGGGGCGGAGGCGGTTGGCCCGCTCCACCAATTCGATCCTCTCGTCGCCGCGCTGCGCGAGCCGCGCGAGCACGCGGTACGAGCGTTCCAGCCCGAAGCGCAGGCCCCGCTCGTCCAGCGGGCTGCCGAGCAGCGCGGTCTGCACGGGGCGGGCCCCGTGCCCACCGGAGAGTACCCAGTCCAGTGCACAACCCAGCACCTCGGTGGCCAGCTGCTCACGGCGTACGGCGTCAAGACCGAAGCCCTGAAGGGCCTCGACCTGCGCCGCGGACGCCAGTAGATCGTCGATCAGCGGGTCACTGGCGGCGCGCCGCCGCAGCCTCGCCCGTACGGCGGCGACACGTGCCGCCGTGTAGTGGATCGACGCCTCCGGCACCGACTCCAGCGTCCTTACGGCGCCGGGCCGGTCGCCCGCCGCCAGCTGGACGCGGGCCAGACCGAACGCGGCGCTCACGTACGAGGGGTCGGTCGTCCACACCAGGCGGTAGTACTCCGCCGCGTTGTCCAGCTGGCCGAGCACTTCCGCGCAGACCGCGAGGGCCAGCTTCGGGGAGGCCTCGCCGGGGAACGCGTCGTAGATCGCGTCGAAGGACAGCGCCGCCGTCTCGTTGTCGCCGGTGGCCAGCGAGGCGATGCCCCGGTACCAGACCACCCGCCAGTCGTCCGGGTAGGCGGCCTCCAGCTCGGCCAGGGTGCGGGCGGCGGTGGCCAGATCGCCCATCTCCAGCAGCGCCCGCAGCTCCCGCAGCCGGCGCTCCACCGAGTCGGCGGGCGCCGACTGGAGGGCGGAGATCAGTTCGGTGGGCGCGGACGCCATCAGACCCGCGAGGAACCCGGCGTTCGGGTCGTTCGGGTCGACCCGGGGAACCGGCAGGGCGAGCGAGGTGATCCGGGCCTCCAGCGCACGGAGGTACGCGGCGTTCTCCGGGATCACCGAGGGAGGCGAGGCCGGAGCGCCGGGCGGGGGAGTCGGGGCGCCGGGCAGCCCGGCGGTCGGCGGCACGGCGAGGCCGCCTTGGGTGGGGGCGTACGCGACGGCCGTGGCCGAGCCAGGGACGCCGCCCGGCTGCTGCGGAGGGCCGCCGGGCGGCGGCGCACCCTGGAGGGCGTAACCGGGCTGTCCCGGCGGGACCTGCGGAAGCGGGGCGTGCTGGGCCGGCTGCGCGTGCTGGGCCTGCGCCGGGATCCGCGCCGCCGCCCCGTTCGTCCTCTGCCGGGCGCGGCGCGGCGCGGGCAGCGACCGTATCCCCAACTGCGAGACAGAACCGGTCAGTTCCGCGAACAGGCCGGTGTCCGTCACCCGCAGCTCGGGCCCGAACAACGTCGACAGCGACGGCCTCGGCTTCCCCGTCTGGAGCGCCACGACCTCCCGCAGCACCCCCGTCAGCTGATCCGCCATCTCCGAGGCGGAGGCGAACCGGCGCGCCGGGTCGGGGTCCGTCGCCCGTACCAGCAGGCGGTAGAAGGACTCGTACTTCTGGAAGACCGGAATGTTGTCCGGGTCCGGGAGCGAGTCCACGAACACATTGGTGTAGCCCTGGAAGTCGAAGGTGAGCACCGCCAGGGTGCGCGCCACCGTGTACAGGTCGGAGGCCACCGAAGGGCCGACCTCGGCGACCTCGGGCGCCTGGTAGCCGACCGTGCCGTAGATGGCCGACTCCTCGTCGTCCATCCGCCGGACCGCACCCATGTCGATCAGCTTCAGCTGGTCCTGCTGCTGAATCGCGTTGTCGACCTTGAAGTCGCAGTACAGAAGGTTCCGGCTGTGCAGATGGCCGAGGGCTTCGAGCGCCTCGATGCCGTACGCGCAGGCCTGCTCGACCGGCAGCGGGTCACGCTTCCCGCCGGTGTCGCGGCGCTCGTTGGCTATCTCCTTCAGCGACTTGCCGCCGACGTACTCCATGACGATGTAGCCGTCCATGGAGCCGGTGCGGGTGTCCAGGTGCTCGACGAAGTTGTAGATCCGCACGATGTTGGAGTGCTCGATCTCGGCGAGGAAGCGCCGCTCGGAGATCGCCGCCGCCATCGCGTCCTGGTCACCGGTGTCCAGCAGGCCCTTGAGGACCACCCACCGGTCGGACACCGCCTTGTCGACAGCGAGATACACCCAGCCGAGACCACCGTGCGCCAGACAGCCCGCCACCTCGTACTGCCCGCGCACCACATCGCCCGGACCCAGCTTGGGCACGAACGAGTACGGGTTGCCGCACTTGGTGCAGAAGCCCTCGGTGCGCCCGATCCGCTCACCCCGGGTACGCCCGACGGGGGCCCCGCACTCCGAGCGCGAACAGAACCGCTTCCGCTCGGGAACCTCCGGGTTCTCCATGATGGCCGTACGGGGATCCGGGCGCGGCACCTCGGGCACCGTGACCAGACCCGCACCCAGCCGGTTGCGCCCGGAGGCGGCCGTCGACTTGCCGGAGGAACGCACCGACACCGAACGGGACGTGGTCGCCCCCGACAGCGCCCGCGAGAGCCGGCCCGAGACCGAACGGCGCGAGGTCGCCGAACGGGACGAGCGCGAGGCCTGCGAGGAAGCCCGCGAACTGCTCCGCGCGGAACTGCTGTTGGAGCCCCGGGACGACGCCTTGCCGCCCCCGGTGACCCCGGTCATGGACGAGGCGATCAGGCCGGTCGGCGACACCACGGGCGCCAGCCCGCAGGTGTCGCAGTACATCTCCCCGCCGCCCATGTCCTCGTAGGTGCCCCCGCAACCGGGGCGCTGACAGGCCGTGCTCATGAATTACCCCCGTTGATACGGTCGTTGGGTCCCTGCGCCCGTGGCGTCAGGACCTCCCTGGCGGTCTCCTGGTAGCGCAGTACCGCCTGCCCGGCGGCGCGCAGGTCGCACGGCGCGCTCCACAGCATCCGGCGGGCCGCGTCGTAGCGCTCGACCAGCTGCGGGTCCTCGGCCATCCCGTGCCGGGCGACCTTCGCCTTGTACGCGTCCAGCCTGCCGCGCAGCTCGGCCCGGACGGCCAGCGGTGCCGTGACCGCGCTCAGCGACTCCCGGGCGCGCAGCAGTTCGTCCTCGGCGTCCCGCTCCAGCGAGTCGAGCAGCGGGGACAGCCGGTGCCAGCGGGCGTGCCTGCGGTGCTCCGACGCCGCCGCCAGGAGTTCCTGGAGCGCGGTGGGCGGGCCGCTCACCGCGGGCACCTCGGACCCGGCGATCTTCGCCAGGACCTCGCCGCGCGCCGACCTGGCCTCGGTGAGGGTGCGGTCCGCCCGGGACAGCACGTCGCGCAGCCGCACCAGCCGCTGCTCGGCGTCCTGCCGCACGGTCAGCACGGCGTCGATCTCCCGCCGCACGTCCTCCAGGGCGCGCGCCGCCCGGTCGTAGCGGTCGGTGTCAGGTCGGCCGCCCCCGGGCGCCGAACTCCCCGGCGCCGCACGCCAGAAGGCCAGCGGATCCGACACCACCTGTGCCCGCAGCGTCGCCAGCTCCTGAGTGATCTCCTCCAGGTCGTCCCCGGCCGGATGCTCGCCCGGCCGCACGCCCACCGAGTGCGCCAGCGAACGGGTGCGGTGCAGCTCGGCCGCCAGCAGATCTATCCGTGCGGGCAGCGCCGACCACACCGCGTCGGCGGTCACCACCATGTCCAGGGACGCGGCGTACAGCTTGTTCATCCGCTTCACCAGTTCGGTGAGCGAGAAGTGCTCGGAGAGCTTGGCCGGACCGGTGATCGAGGCCGGCACGCCGTGCGCGTGCGCGCCGCCGGAGACGGTGACACCGTTGCCCCGGAGTACGTCGGTCAGTTCGGCCAGGTCCTCCCGGCTGGGCCAGCGCCGCCGCGCCCGCACCTCGCGGGCACCCTCCAGGGCGGCCGCGTACGCGTCGAAGTACGTCCACAGCAGAGTGATCGACTGCTCGGCGGACGCCCACTTGTCCTTGGTGAGGCCGGTCAGCTCCGCCCCCTCCAGGAGGCGGCGCCCGGCGTGGTCCTGGAGAGCGAGCAGCGAGGTCTCGATCGCCTCGTGCTCGGCGCCGAGCCGCGCCAGCGCGCGGTCCACCTGGTCCCGGTCCAGGACCGCCCCCGGGGGGTGGTTCTCCGCCGATCCGGAGGGGGAACCCGCGACGCCCATCGATCACCTCTCCGCTTCTGCCGTCAACTGCCGTTGCTTCCTCGGGTGTTCACCTTCCCAGGTGCTCCCTCGCGTACTGCCGATCCGCTCAGTTCCTGAACTTCGGGGGCGGCGGTCCGGTCAGATCCGGCAGGTCCGCCTCCAGCCAGCGCCCGTAACTGATCTGCCAGGCCGTCTTGTTGCTGTTCGGTGCCTTCGCCGTGCTGTAGGTGTTCAGCACCTTGTTGATCCGGCTCACCAGATCGGAGTCGTTCTTGTTGGTCGCGACGCCGTAGAACTCGGTGGTGAACGCGTCGCCCTTCAGTTCGATCGCCGGGTCCTGCGCCGCCTGGCTGGCCGCCAGGGCGTTGTCCGTGACGATCGCGTCGACCTGACCGAGCTGGAGCCGCACCAGGCAGTCCAGCTGGTTGGGCACGATGAACTCGCCGGTGTCGAAGAGCGCGCCGTGTGCGTCCTTCTTCATCGCGTCGTACGCCGTGGAGCCCTTGGCGGTGCACACCCGCTTGCCCTTCAGGGTGTCGTCGTACCCGGTGATGTCCGACCCCTTGGGGGCCAGCACCTGCTGACCCGCCTGGAAGTAGGCGTGGGAGAACGCGACGTCCTTGATGCGCTTGCAGTTGACCGTCATCGTGCGCACCACGATGTCGATCTTGTTAGCCTGGAGCAGCGGGATCCGCTGACTGGTCGGTATGGCCTGGTAGATGACATCGTCGGGGCTGCCCAGGATCTCCTGGGCGATGGCCTTGACGATGTCGATGTCGAAGCCTTCGAGATTCCCGCTCGCCGGATTGCGGTAGCCCCAGCGGTAGCTGTTCTGGTCGACGCCCGCGATCAGCTTGCCCCGGGCCTTGATCTTCTGGATCGCGGCCCCGTCCGGCAGCCCCGGGCGCAGACTGGCCTCCGGGTCCTTGCAGTCGTCGGCCTTCGCGGCCCTCGCCGCGGTGACCCCACCGCCGGACGCGGCCACGGTGTCCGCGCCGGCGTCCTTCCCGGCGGGCAGCGGCAGCACCGCGGCCCCCGCCGTCAGCGCACAGGCGGCGGACAGCGCGAGCAGACCGGACCGCCAGCCACCCCGCAGGGTCCGGGCCGAACCACGCCTCTTCGCCCCGTTCCTGTTCATCGCACTCCCTCCGGCCGCCTCGTCCTGCCTGCCCGGCCCGCGCCGACCGCCCGAACCGTCATGACTGCCCGGCCCGTGCTGCCCACCCGCTCCGTCCTGACCGCGCTGTCCACCAGGTTCGTCCTGTGCACCCTGCACCCTCATCACCTGAACTCCGCGAGCCTGCGGCCGATACCGAGCAGCGCCGCGCCCGCCGCGAGCACGGCCAGCACCAGCGCCCCGATGGTCAGCCCGGACAGTGCCCCGCGGCCGCTCTCGGCGGCCTCGGTGAACTCCCGCTGCTCCCAGTTCAAGGCCTGCTCCAGCGCCTTGTCCACCTGGGCGAAGGTCTCACCGGTCGACTCCGAGCCGGGGCCCTCGCCGATGACCTTGTCCAGTGCCTTCTTGTAGTCGCCGAGGTCGTCGTGGGTGCGGGCCTCGCCGTGCCGGGTCTTCCAGTTGCCGACGCTGGTCACGGCCTGCCCCACCGGGGTGCGGCCCTCGTTGTTGTCCGCGAGCCGCTTGGCGTCGTCCAGCCGCTGCACCAGGGCCGCCATGTTGGAGGCGTACTCCACCTCGTACTTGTCCTTGTTGTCCGCGGTGGTGACCGCACCCCGGGACACCAGGGTCAGGTTCTCGTTGGCACGGGCCTGCAGCGAGTTGATCCGGGCGTCGCTGAGGACCTTCAACGACTCCTGACCGTTCTTGCGGGAGTCGTCCAGATCGGATGCGGCCACTGCGTGCCCGACCGCCAGCCACAGCAGTACGGCGACCGAGGCGACCGAGGCACCCAGCAGGCCGTGGTTGAACACCCGGTGCGTACGCAGATAGTTGCGGCGCTGGGACCAGCCGAGCGCACCGAGCGCCAGCACGCCGACGGCCAGCGCGGCGTACGGCCAGGAACTCGCGTCGTCCAGGTCCCGGTAGAGACGCTTGGTCTCCGCGTCGTACAGCCGCTTGGCGGCCGGCAGCAGCTGGGTCGACATCTGCTCGTTGGCGTACCGGAGGTAGGCGCCGCCGAGCGGCAGGCCCTGCCGGTTGTTGGCGCGGGCGCGCTCGATCAGCCCGGTGTACCGGGGGAGTTGCTGGTTGAGCTTGGCTATCTCCTGGCCGGAGGTGCTCGAACCGTCGGTGTTCGCCGCCGCCTTCACCAGCAGGCGGGACGCCTCCGCGATGTCCTTGTCGTACTTCTCGGTCACTGAGCGCGGCTCCTGCGCACCGGCCAGGAAACCGCTGGCGGCGGAGGTGTCGGCATCGGCGAGCGAACGGTAGATGCTGGCCGCGTCGGCGGACAGCGGCTGGCTGCGCGACACCACGTCGTCGGCGGCGGCGGAGCGGTCGGAGACCTGCCAGGCGGTGGCCGCGCCGAACGCGAGGACCAGCAGGGCCAGTACGGCCCCGATGACCCTGAGCCGGCCCGGCTCGGTGGTCGCCCCGGCCTTCAGCCGCTCCATACCCTCGGACCATGCGCTGGTGTGCGCGGGCGGCAGGGGCCCACTGCTCGTGGGCCCCTGCGTGGGCACGTGCGTGGATGCGGGCGCGGGAGCGGATGCCACCGCGGTCCCCCCTGGGCCGCTCATCGGCGGGTGTGCCACGTGACCTCCCCCTCGGTCGTGGACGGCTGGCCCGTCTTCCGGCGGGCTCCCCTCCCCATGAATACGTCGGAGAGATCCGTTTGGTTCCCGTACGGAGCCCGGAGTTGATCAGCGGTGCTGGTCGTCCGGGACCGGTCGTTGCCCAATTCGCGCCAGGGACATGCCACTTCGTGGCCGAATCCTATGCGCCCCACGCACCACGTGCCATGGCCCCCAACCCCCCGCCCACCTCCTCCCCAAATGCCCCCTCCCTCCCGGGGCGGGCGGCGGGGCCGCCACCCCCTTCACTCCTGATAGCCCGCCGGGGCGGTGGTGCCGCCACACCCTCGCGTTACCCCGCCCCGCTTGGGCGGCGGGGCCGCCCCCCCCGGGGGCGGGACGGGCGGGCAAGGGGGCGGCCCCCGACGGAGTCGCCACCCTTGCCGTCCCGGCCCGCCCCGGCACCGCTCCCACCCCGGAGCGTCGGCCCGCTGCGCGGGGCTTCACCCCACCCCGCCCCTTCCCGAAACTGGGGGCGGGCCCCCAGACCCCGACAAGGTGGCGGGCCCTCCAGGGGTGGGTGGGTGAGTGGCAGGTGAGTGGGGGCTGGTCGCGCAGTTCCCCGCGCCCCTAAAGGGGCGCGTCCGCGCGGCGGTAGCCGCAGAGTGACACAGCCCCGCGCCCCTGGAGAGGGGTCCAGGGCAAGCGCGGAGCCCTCCTTCCGCCCCTACACGTACCGCCCCCGCAACCTCCGATGCGCCTCCCCCGACGCCCCCACCCGATCCAGCCCCAACTGCGCCGCCCCCAGCACCGGCGCCACCGTCACCACCCGTACCGTCGCCTTCGGGGCCCGCTCCGCCAGCCGGTTGGCGATGCGGTCGTTCAACTCCGGGTGCCCGGCGGCCAGCACGCTGCCGCCGAGCAGGACCGGGGCCTCCTCGTCGAGGAGACCGAGACGGCCGAGGGCGACCGAGGCCATCGCGACGACCTCGTCCGCCAGCCGGTGCACCAGCGACCGCGCCACTGCGTCGCCGCCCGTGCTGACCGAGAACACCAGCGGGGCGACCTCGTGCTGCCGGACGGCCGGGATCCGGCCGAGGTGCAGGGCCTCGATCAGGGCGTACATGGAGTCGAGGCCGAAGTGAGCGGGCAGGGCGTGCATCAGGGCGGTGGGGCCGCCCCGCCCGTCCTCCGCCCGGGCGGCGAACCACATCGCCTCGTCCGCCAGGCCCCCGCCGCCACCCCAGTCCCCGGAGATCTTCCCGATCGCCGGGAAACGGGCGGTGCGCCCGTCGGGCAGCATGCCCACACAGTTGATGCCCGCGCCGCACACCACCGCGACACCGCGCGGCTCGTCGACCCCGGCACGCAGGATGGCGAAGGTGTCGTTGCGGACCTCGGTCGTACGGCCCCAGCCGCGCGCCTGGACCGCGACAGCCAACTCCTCCTCCTCGACCGGCAGATCGGCGTTGGCGAGACAGGCCGACACATGATCGACGGCATCCACGCCGGCCACCCGCATCGCCCGCACCACCGCCTCCGCGAGCACATCGACCGCCGCCTGGACCCCCACCAGGGGCGGCTGGAAACCGCCGCCCCTGCCGGTGCCCAGGAGGCTGCCGTCCGCGCCGATCACCGCCACGTCGGTCTTGCTGTTGCCCGCGTCGATCGCAAGGACGCTGCCGGCCTCGAACTTGCCCGCGGCAGTGCTCACGCCCACGCCAGGTGCTCCCTGTTGTGCGCGATCAGCTTGTCCGTGAGGGCTTCCGCGTACTCGAACTGGCCGATGAGGGGGTGGGCGAGCAGCGCCTTGAAGACGCGCTCGCGACCCCCGTGCAGGGCCGCTTCGAGAGCGAGGTTCTCGTAGGCCGTGACATGGGAGATCAGCCCCGCGTACATCGGGTCGAGGGCCGGTACGGCGAGCGGGGTCGCGCCCGACGCGTCGATGCGGGCCTGGGTCTCGATGACCGCGTCGTCGGGGAGGAAGGGCAGGGTGCCCTTGTTGTAGGTGTTGACGACCTGGAGGGGTGAGCCGCCACCGCCCAGCAGCCCCGACGCCAGGTCGACGGCCGCCTCCGAGTAGAAGGCGCCGCCGCGCTTGGCGAGGAGTTCGGGCTTCTCGTCGAGGGTGGGATTGCCGTAAAGGGCAAGCAATTCCTTTTCCATGGCGGCGACTTCGGCGGCCCGGGACGGCTTGGTGCCGAGTTCCCGGACGACCTCGTCGTGCTGGTAGAAGTAGCGCAGGTAGTAGGAGGGGACGACGCCGAGACGGTCCACGACGGCGCGCGGCATGTGCAGGTCGGCGGCGATGGTGTCGCCGTGCTCGGCGATCAGCTTGGGAAGCAGGTTCTCGCCGGCCGGGCCGCCGAGACGGACACCCAGCTCCCAGGTGAGGTGGTTGAGACCCACGTGGTCGAGGTGGACCTCGGCCGGGGAGACGTCGAGGAGCGCCGCGAACTTCCGCTGGAAACCGATGGCCACGTTGCACAGACCGACGGCCTTGTGCCCGGCGTTGAGCAGGGCACGGGTGACGATGCCCACCGGATTGGTGAAGTCGATGATCCAGGCCTCGGGGTTGGTACGGCGTACCCGCTCGGCGATGTCGAGAACGACCGGGACCGTGCGCAGCGCCTTGGCGAGACCGCCCGCACCCGTCGTCTCCTGGCCGACGCAGCCGCACTCCAGCGGCCACGTCTCGTCCTGGTTGCGGGCCGCCTGGCCGCCCACGCGGAGCTGGAGCAGCACCGCGTCGGCGTCGGCGACGCCCGCGTCCAGGTCGGAGGTGGTGGTGATGGTGCCCGGGTGGCCCTGCTTGGCGAAGATCCGGCGGGCGAGACCGCCTACCAGCTCCAGGCGGTCGGCCGCCGGGTCGATCAGGACGAGCTCGGTGATCGGGAGCGTGTCCCGCAGCCGTGCGAAGCCGTCGATCAACTCGGGTGTGTAGGTGGATCCTCCACCGACTACGGCGAGTTTCATGATGGTGATGACCTAGCCCTTCACTCCGGTCAGCGTGACACCCTCGACGAACGCCTTCTGGGCGAAGAAGAAGACGAGGATCACAGGGGCCATGACCAGTACGGTCGCGGCCATGGTCAGATTCCAGTTGGTCTGGTGGGCGCCCTTGAAGGACTCCAGGCCGTAACTCAGCGTCCACGCGGCCGGGTTCTCCGAGGCGTAGATCTGCGGGCCGAAGTAGTCGTTCCACAGGGCGAAGAACTGGAACAGCGCGATCGCCGCGATGCCCGGCTTGGCCATCGGCAGCACGATGCGGATCAGCGTGCGGAATTCACCGCAGCCGTCCACCTTCGCCGCGTCCAGATATTCGTTGGGAATCGTCAGCAGGAACTGGCGCAGCAGGAAGATGGAGAACGCGTCGCCGAAGGCGAGCGGGATGATCAGCGGCCACAGGGTGCCGGTGAGGTCGAACTGCTTCGACCAGAACAGATACATCGGGATGATGATGACCTGCTGCGGCAGCATCATCATCGAGATGACCAGCATCAGCGACAGATTGCGGCCCCGGAAGCGGAACTTGGCGAGCGCGTAGGCCACCGGCACCGAGGACACGACGGTCAGGAACGTGCCCACACCGGCGTACAGCAGGCTGTTCTTCCACCAGGTGAGGAAGCCCGGCGTCTGGAAGACCTGGGTGTAATTGCTCCATTCCCAGGTCTTCGGCACCAGATCGCTGGTGAGCGCCTGCTGGTCGCTCATCACCGAGGTGAGGAAGAGGAAGACGAACGGCAGCACGAAGAAGAGCGCTGCCGCGACTCCGAGGGAGTGCACACCGATCCAGTTCAGCAGTGCCTTGCGGCGGGCAGTGCGGTGGGCCGGGGTCGGCCCGGAATCCTGGGTTTTGAGCGGACGCTCAATCGTCTGGGTGGACATGGGAATTAGTCACCTGCCTGGAGAAGACCGCCGCGACGTCGCATCAGCAGGGCCGTGAAGGCCATCGCCAGGACGAAAAGGACGAGTGCGGTGACCGCGGCGGCGCCGTAGTCGAAGCGCTGGAAGCCGAGGTTGTAGACGAGCTGAGGCAGGGTCAGGGTCGACTTGTCCGGGAAACCGGGCTCGAACTGCTGGCCCGAGTTGCCGATGATGCCGGAGGCGACCTTCCCCGCCACCAAGGGCTGGGTGTAGTACTGCATCGCCTGGATGACCCCGGTGACCACCGCGAACATCACGATGGGCGAGATGTTGGGCAGCGTCACGAACCGGAACCGCTGCCAGCCGGAAGCGCCGTCCAGCTCCGCCGCCTCGTACTGCTCCTTCGGTACGTCGAGCAGCGCGGCCATGAAGATGACCATCAGGTCGCCGATGCCCCACACCGCGAGGATGGTGAGCGCCGGCTTGGAGAACGCCGGGTCGGTGAACCACTCCGGGGTGGGCAGCCCGAGGCTGCCCAGGATCTCGTTGACCGGACCCGTGCCCGGGTTCAGCAGGAAGACGAAGCCGAGGGTCGCCGCGACCGGCGGGGCCAGGTACGGCAGGTAGAAGAGGGTACGGAAGACGCCCGTACCTGTCTTGATCTTGGTGATCAGCAGACCGATGCCGAGGCCGAAGACAACCCGGCAGATCACCATCACGACGACCAGCCACAGGGTGTTGCGCATGGCGGGCCAGAAGTTCGGATAGTCGCTGAAGACGTACGTCCAGTTGTCCAGACCGTTGAAGGTCGGGGCGCCGAAGCCGTCGTACTTCATGAAGGAGAAGTACACGGTCGACACGAGCGGGTACGCGAAGAACACCGCGAACCCGATCAGCCAGGGCGACATGAAGGCCGCCGTACGCAGTGCCGATTTTCGGTGCTTCGCCACCAGGGCCGGCGCGCGACGCTGCGTACGGAGCGTGTGCTGCGTGGTCATGAGCGGACTACTTCGCCTTCGCGATGTCGGTGTCGATCTGCTTCGCCAGCTTTTCGAGACCCGCCTTCAGGTCCTTCTCGGCGCCCTTTTCGTAGAGGTAGCCGAAGTCCTGGATGGCGTTGAGGTACGTGGCACCGTTGACCGCTCCGGCCGGGGTGTTGGACTTCGGGTGCTGGGCGATGTCCAGGAAGGTCTTGAACTCCGGGTCGTTCTTCAGGTCCGGCGACTTCAGCGCCTCGAAGGTCGAGGGCACGTTGTGGATCGCGTTGGAGAACTCCACGACCGCCTTGGTGTCGGTCGTCATGAACTTCACCAGCTCCCAGGCGGCGTTCTGCTTCTCGCTCTGCGGAGCGATGCCCATCACCGTGCCGGAGAGGAAGCCCTTGCCGTAACTGTCCTTCTGGCTGTCCGGAACCGGCATCGGCGCGACACCGATCTCGAACGGCACCTTGGCCTCCTTCGCCATGCCCAGACGCCACTCACCGTCCAGTTGCATCGCCACCTGGCCGGTGTGGAACGGGTGCTTCGGGCTGAACTCGTCACCGAAGGTGTTGCGGAACTTCTCCAGCTTCTTGATCCCGCCGAGGTCGTCGACCAGCTTCTTCTGCGTGGTGAACATGTCGGTGAATTCAGGGCCCTTGGCAACGTTGGACTTGCCGTCCTTGTCGAAGTACTCCGGGCTCCAGCTGCCCAGGTAGTGCTCGACGGTCGTCTCGTAGCCGTGGAAAGCGGGCATGAAGCCCAGCTGCTCGAAGCTGTCGCCCTTGGCCTTGGTCAGCTTCTTCGCGGTGTCGGCCAGCTCGGAGAATGTCTTCGGGGGCGCGGTCACGCCGGCCGCCTTGAAGGCGTCCTTGTTGTAGTAGAGCCCGTACGCGTCCGCGAGCAGCGGCAGGGCGCAGCGCTTCCCCTCGAACTGCGTGTAGTCGAGCATGACCTTCGGGAAGGTCTTCTCCAGATCCAGCTTCGACTTCTCGATGAACGGCTTCAGATCGGCGAAGGCGCCCGAGGAGCAGAACTTGCCGATGTTGGACGTCGTGAACGACGACACCACGTCCGGGCCGGTCGAACTCTTGGTGCGCAGCGCCTGGTTGAGCTTGTCGTCGTTGATGTTGCCGACGACCTTCACCTTGATGTTCGGGTGCGCCTTCTCGAAGCGGGCGACGTTCTCCTGAATCGCCTTTACCTCGCCCGGGGCGCTCCAGCCGTGCCAGAAGTTGATCGTGGTGTTGGCCTTCGGGTCGTCCTTGGCCACGTTCTCGGCGGAGCCGGTACAGGCGGTGGCGACGACCGATATCGCGGCGACGGCGACGGCGGCAGAGGTGAGCCGACGGTTTCTGGGCATGACGGAACTCCCTGGGGCAGGACGGGGGTGGTGGATGAGCGGGCGAACGGGTTTTTTAGCGGGCCGAGGTGTCGAAGACCTCGTCACGGGTGGCTTCCAGGGCGCTCTGCAACGCACCTCTCAGCACGGGGGACTGCTGGATCTCGCCGATGACGAGACGGGGGCGGGGCGCGGCCAGTTCGGCCAGCTCCGCCTGGACACGCGCCCGCAGCGGTTCTCCGCCTGCGGCGGTCACCGCCCCGGACAGCACGATCAGTTCGGGGTCGAGCACGGCCACGATCGAGGCCAGACCGGTGGCCAGTCGCTGCGCGAACTCCGGCAGCAGCCCGGCCAGTTCGGCTTCCCCCGCGGCCGCTCGCGCCAGCAGCCCGGTGGCCACCTCCACGGCGGGCTGCTCGGGGGTGTTCACCCCGAGCTGCTTGGCGATCCGCGGTACGGAGACGGGGCCGGCCAGCTCCTGGAAGCCACCGCCGTTCGCCTGTGCCACATGCCGCATCAGCGGGGCGCCGGGCACCGGCAGGAAGCCCACCTCGCCCGCGCCGCCGGTCCAGCCGCGGTGCAGCCGCCCGCCGAGCACCAGCGCGGCACCGAGCCCCGCCTCCGCCCACAGCAGCACGAAGTTCTCGTGACCGCGTGCCGCCCCGAGCCGCTGCTCGGCCACCGCCGCCAGGTTCACGTCGTTCTCGTACTCGACCGGCATCGGCAGCACCGCCGCCAACTCGTCGAGCAGCGTGGCCGAGTGCCAGCCGGGCAGGTGCGAGGCGTACCGCAGCCGTCCGGTGCTCGGGTCGAAGGCGCCGGGGGTGCCGATGACGACCCGGTGCAGGTCTCCCTGCACCAGCCCGGCGTCCTTCGCGGCACCATCCAGCGCCTGCGTCACCTGGCGTACCACCCCCGTGGAGCTCCGGCCGGGGGTGGCCAGTTCGAAGTTGCCCACCGTCTCGCCGGTCAGGTCGGCGACGGCGGCGCGGATCCGGTCGGGCGTGACGTCCAGGGCGGCGACGTGCGCGGCCGACGCGTTGACGGCGTAAAGCTGCGCGTTGGGGCCCGGCCGTCCCTCGGTCGTTCCGGTGACCACGACCAGCCCGGCCGCTTCCAGGCGGGCCAGGAGCTGGGAGGCGGTCGGCTTGGAAAGCCCGGTGAGCTTGCCGATCCGGGTGCGGGAGAGCGGGCCGTGCGCCAGCAGAAGATCCAGTGCGGCACGGTCGTTCATCGCCCGCAGAACGCTCGGTGTGCCAGGCGTTACGGCCATGACGGTGTCACCTGCCTTTCGGCTGCCCACTCCCCAACGACTTTGTTAGGAAAGTTTCCTATTCAGATGAGAGGAACGTAAGGGCAGGTGAAGGGGGCGTCAATGGCAAGCACCTCCGAGGCAACCAAAGCGTTACCTACGGGGGTGCGGTGAGGTGAGGGCGAGCGGAAGCTACGGCTTGCCGAGGCTCGGGCCGGGGGCGGCCGGACCGGAGCCCGGAGAGGCGCCCACCGGTGGGATCGGGGCACTGGCCAACGCCTGCGGAGACGTCGGGTTCGCCATCGCGGAGGGGGCAGCGACACCCGCCGACGGGTCGGCCGCCTCGTCCTCGACGACCGGAACCGGGCCGCCGACGATCCGGATGCCCGCCCTGTCGAACGCGTCCTTGACGCGCCAGCGCAGCTCGCGCTCGACGCCCAGGGCCTTGCCCGGCATGGTCTTCGCGGAGAGACGCACGATCATCGAGTCGAGCAGGACCGAATCAAGGCCGAGCACCTCGATGGGACCCCAGAGCCGCTCGTTCCACGGCTCGGACTTCGCCATGTCCTCCGCGACCTCGGAGAGGACGGCCCGGATGTTCTCCAGGTCCTCGGAAGGCCGGACCTGGACGTCGATGCCGGCCGTGGCCCAGCCCTGGCTGAGGTTGCCGATCCGCTTCACCTCGCCGTTGCGGACGTACCAGATCTCACCGTTGTCGCCGCGCAGCTTGGTGACCCGCAGACCGACCTCTATGACCTCGCCGGAGGCGACGCCCGCGTCGATGGTGTCGCCGACGCCGTACTGGTCCTCAAGGATCATGAAGACGCCGGAGAGGAAGTCCGTCACCAGGTTGCGGGCGCCGAAACCGAGGGCAACGCCGGCCACACCGGCACTCGCGAGGAGCGGTGCGAGATTGATGTTCAGTGCGCCGAGCACCATCAGTGCGGCCGTACCCAGAATCACGAAGGACGCGACCGAACGGAGTACCGAGCCGATCGCCTCGGAGCGCTGGCGGCGGCGCTCGGCGTTCACCAGGAGACCGCCGAGCGCGGTGCCCTCGACCGCCTGGGCGCTGTTGTTCATATGGGCTATGAGCTTGGTGATGGTGCGGCGGATCACGGAGCGCAGCACGGTGGCGATCACGATGATCAGCAGGATGCGCAGCCCGACACTCAGCCAGGTGGACCAGTTCTGCTCCACCCAGCTCGCGGCGTTGCCCGCCTTCTCGGCCGCCTCGTCGAACGTGGCGGAATCGGCGGGCGGTTCTGCGACCAGTAGGGCGGACCAGGACACCTCGGGCACCTCCATGCGATGTGGCAGACCCACCACACTAACGGGGCAATGTGAAGGGGTCGGTTGACATCAGGGTGCGGGGCCTGTGGTCCCTGACACTCCGTCCGCCGGTTCCGGGCTGTGGTGCAAAACACTTCCGGCCCGTTACCCGGACGTGGTGGCGCCGCGACCAGGCATGAGGGGAGACTGTTCCTGCATCGTCCCGGCGCGAGCCACGCGCCGCCGACGTCCAAGGAGGCATCCGTGCCGCATGTCCTGGTACTCAACGCGTCGTACGAGCCCCTCGGCGTCGTACCGCTCCGCCGCGCGCTCGTGCTCGTCCTCGAGAACAAGGCTCTCTGCCTTGAGGAATCCGGCGCCTTTCTGCACAGTGCGACCCGTGTCGTCCCCGCGCCCAGCGTGGTCCGGCTCAAACGGTTCGTACGGGTCCCCTACCGGGGGCCCGTTCCGCTCACCCGCCGTGCGCTCTTCGCCAGGGACGGCGGGCGCTGTATGTACTGCGGTGGCGTCGCAACCAGCGTCGACCACGTCATTCCGCGCAGTCGCGGCGGACAGCACGCCTGGGAGAACGTGGTGGCGGCCTGTCGCCGCTGCAACCACGTCAAGGCGGACCGGCATCTGCTGGAGCTCGGATGGCGGCTGCGCCATCAACCGGCTCCACCGTCCGGTCTGGCCTGGCGGATCATCGGTACCGGGCACAGGGATCCGCGCTGGCTCCCTTATCTGCAACCCTTCGGTGCGGATGACGCCCTCGCCCGGATCGACGGCACGGCTTCGGTGACCACCGGAGCAGCCTGAGACCGGGATTTTCTGTATCCGCGTGCGGAAACGGCGTGGGGGGGGGGGGGGGGGGGGGGGGGGGGGGGGGCATGGCCGAGGCACAAAGTCAGTGTATATGTATGAGAGGTGGAGGGGGT